>NZ_JAHAWC010000013.1:0-124507 GCF_018383635.1 Enterobacter sp. 120016
TCGCTTTTCTCTGCTGGCGTTCATCTCTGAACCCCGCTAACCCGGCGGCCTGTAAGCCGTTGTTCCGTGTCAGTGGAGGCGCATTATAGGGAGTTCTCAGACGTTGACAACCCCTCTTTTAAAAAAAACTTTCAACCGTCTCTTTTTTGCTCAAAACCGTGCTACAGCGCCAGTTTTTCGAGCGTTTCAAAGCCATAACGGCGTAAAACGGGTAAAAGTTGCTCAGTCTCTTTCGTGATGGCCATACAAAACGCGATATTCGCATCGGTAGATTTCGCATCGGGTGCTTCATGCTCCAGCAGCCAGGCCGTACGACGGGCGATAGCCGCACCGGAATCCACCAGGCGCGTCCCCTCCGGCAGCACCTCTAATAGCTCTTCCTGTAATAGAGGGAAATGGGTGCAGCCCAGCACAACGGTATCCGGGGGTTCGGGCATCCGCAGCCACGGGCGAAGAATACGACGCAGCTCGTCGAGTGATACCGCCTTTCCATGCAGCTTCGCTTCAGCCATCTCCACCAGCTCAGCCGAACCCAGCATCGCAATCTGGCATTCGTTGGCAAAACGGTCGATCAGCTCGCGGGTATAAGGACGCTTTACCGTACCTCGCGTTGCCAGCAAACCCACAATGCCGTTCGCCGTCAGACGCGCGGCAGGCTTTATTGCAGGAACGACGCCCACAACCGGGAACGGGAATTTTTCACGCAGGGCGGGAAGAGAAACGGTGCTCGCCGTATTACAGGCGATAACGGCCAGCGCAAGGGGATAGCGCTTTTGTACCGCGGTGACGATTTCAACCACACGCTCAACAATAAAATCTTCGCTCTTTTCCCCATACGGGAAAGCGACGTTATCGAAGGCGTAGATGTAATGGAGATCCGGCAGAAGATGCCGAATCTCATCATAGACCGAAAGCCCACCGACGCCGGAATCAAACACCAGCACGGTGGGACGCGGGTTAGAAGGTGTAGCTGCCAGACAAGGTGTATTCCCGTCCTGCAGTTTGGTAGCCATAAACTGTCTCGTAATCTTTATCGAACAGGTTGGCTATTTTACCACGAACTGTGAGATGTGAGGTGACAGGATACGAAACTGCGACATCCCACAGGCTGACACCGCCCATTTTCACGCGTTCTGACGAATAGGTGTCGGGATCAATCGCGACATCATAGCGTGTGCCCAGATAACGGTAGGCAAGGTTCCAGTCGAGATCCCATACCTGCCAGTCAAGCTGGTACTTAACCTGCTGCTTAGAGCGGCGGGCCAGTACTTCATTAGTTTTTGCATTACGCGGGTCGACATAATCATAGGAAATCTGATGTCCGACCGGGCCAGTATCGAACTGTGCCGTCGCTTCCACGCCTTTAATACGTGCTTCGTCAACGTTGTAGTAACGATACGTATGCGGATCGCTGCTAATAAGGTTATCGATGTCATTGCGATAACCGGTGATACGCCAGTTGACCGGTCCCGTCAGGCCTTCAAAGCCCCCTTCCCACTGCTTACTCTCTTCCGGTTTAAGATCCGGATTGCCGTAAGAAACGCTGTGGATCTGGCTCATGGTCGGTGCTTTAAAAGCGGTACCGTAGGAGGCAATCACGCGATAGCCATCCACAAACTCCCACGCGGCGCTAGTTTGCCATGTTCCATGGTTACCAAAGTTGGAGTTATCGTCATTTCGCGCCGCCGCCTCCAGCGTCACGCTGCTGAACTGCTGCATCGCCGAAACAAACACGCCGGTATTGCGTTGCTCGTAGCCTTTATCCAGGTAGCCCGTTCCGGCCTGCGTCTTCTGCTTTTGCCAGTCCAGGCCTGCACCGATGTTGCCGTGACCGACTTCCACAGTGTTGAGCCATTGGGTGGTGTACTGCTTCACATCATCCATGGTGGCGGAATCAGCGTAACGCCCTTTCTTCGGATCATAGTTCTGATCTTTACTGCGCCCGTAACCCGCCACCAGCTGTGACTGGAAAATTCCCTGGTTGTAACGCAGACCGGTATCCCAGTTCTGGCTGTAGAGCTGGCGAGTATCAGGTCGCCCATCCACCATAAAGTTGGCGTCGTAGTGATCGTAACCGTCATACGCGGTGCGGTTGTCATAACCAAAGCCACGGAAGAAGCCGCTCACGCTGTCGGTAATCTGCTGTTCCACGGAGCCGTACAGCGATTTACTCATAAAGCCATCGCGGTCAGGCTGGCGCGGCGCATCTTTTGCGGCGATGTCAAAACCACGGGTATAGGTGTAGTTGCCCGCCATGGTGATTTTGGTTTTATCCAGCACCTGCTGGAAAGCGCCGTCATAGGTCTGATAACCTTTAGAGCCAACGCCCGCTGAGATCTCTGCACCCGGCTTATCACGTCCGGTGATGATGTTAATCACGCCACCAATCGCGTCGGAGCCATACAGGGCCGAACGCGGACCACGGATATACTCAATACGCTGAATCAGCGAGGTCGGGATTTGGCTCAGATCGGGAACGTTGCTGATCCCGGCGTTATTCAAAGGAATACCGTCAATCAGCACCAGCACATGGCGAGATTCCGTTCCGCGAATAAACGTTGAAGAGTTCGAGCCCATTCCACCGCTTTGCGCGATATCCACGCCAGGCAGACGCGACATGATTTCCACCACGCTCTTTGCCTGCCAGCGTTCAATATCTTCACGCGTTACGACGGACGTCGGCGCCAGAACAGTTTTTGCCGGTTGTTCAAAACGATTTGCCGTCACCACCAACGAGTCGGCGCTATCCTGCGCCCAGCCCGAAAATGCCGTAACGGACAACGCCGTCAACAGCGATACTTTTTTAATCATTGTTAAAGCATCCACAATATAAGAAGGATGCCGCAGGCCTCATCGATAGCACGCGATGATGAAACCAAATGCGACGTGATCCCGGCAGGTCTTCGGGCTAGGTGGCTATATAAGGATGAAGACTTCCCATTTTCACAGTGTCTACAACGCTCATCCCGCCAGACTTTACCGCTGCGCGTCAGCTCCAGATTTACACTGGATTCCCTTTTCACTCTCAGGAGACCGGAAACAGAATGCTACAATTAGACACGTATAGATGTCCAGACAGCTATTGGCCATTAAATCTGGACATCCCCTGAACAATGCCTACAATCCCCGCGTAATTCTTTATCACTCAGGACGCATCATGACCCCAGAACACCTCCCGACAGAACAGTACGACGCGCAGCTGGCAGAGAAAGTCGTCCGCCTGCAAAGTATGATGACGCCTTTCAACGCGCCCGTTCCCGAGGTGTTCCGCTCTCCTGCCAGCCACTACCGCATGCGCGCCGAGTTCCGCATCTGGCACGACGGTGACGACCTGTACCACATCATTTTCGATCAGCAGACGAAGTCCCGTATCCGCGTGGACAGCTTTCCGGCAGCGAGCGAGCTCATTAACCAATTAATGACGCTGATAATGGACGGCGTGCGTAACAATCCGGTACTGCGTAACAAGCTGTTCCAGATTGACTACCTGACCACGCAAAGCAATCAGGCGATTGTCTCTCTGCTGTATCACAAAGCGCTTAACGACGAGTGGCGCGAGCAGGCGGAAGCGCTGCGCGATGCGCTGCGTGCGCAGAACATCAACGTTCACCTGATTGGCCGGGCGACCAAAACCAAAATCATGCTGGATCAGGACTACATCGACGAGCGCCTGCCGGTAGCGGGTAAAGAGATGGTGTATCGTCAGGTGGAAAACAGCTTCACCCAGCCGAACGCCGCGATGAACGTGCAGATGCTGGAGTGGGCGCTGAAGGCGACGGAAGGTTCAACGGGCGATCTGCTTGAGCTCTACTGCGGTAACGGCAACTTCTCGCTGGCGCTGGCGCGTAACTTCGATCGCGTGCTGGCAACGGAAATCGCCAAGCCGTCGGTGGCCGCCGCGCAGTACAACATTGCCGCCAACCATATCGACAACGTGCAGATCGTTCGTATGGCCGCAGAAGAGTTCACGCAGGCCATGAACGGCGTACGCCAGTTTAACCGCCTGGAAGGGATCGATCTGAAGAGCTACCAGTGTGAGACGATTTTTGTCGACCCGCCGCGCAGCGGCCTGGACAGCGAAACAGAGAAGATGGTGCAGGCGTACCCGCGCATTTTGTACATCTCCTGTAACCCGGAGACGCTGTGCAAGAACCTCGAAACATTAGGCCAGACGCACAAGGTAGAACGTCTGGCGCTGTTCGATCAGTTCCCGTATACGCACCATATGGAGTGCGGCGTACTGCTCACGGCGAAGTAATGTGGGCCTTGTAGGGCAGGTAAGCGAAGCGCCACCTGCCAAAAAAGCCGGATGGCGCTTCGCTTATCCGGCCTACAATGACGAAACCCTTTACTCTGGTAACTGGCTCTTACGGCTACGCATGCGCGAGCCAATCCAGAACACCAGCGCCACAGACAGTACCGCAGGGAAGAAGTTAGAGCCGATATCCGGATATTCCGCGCGAACCACGGTGCTGTACAGCAATACGCCCAGAATAAAGCAGGCAGCGGCCAGCCCCGGTAACCCCACCGGCATGGTGCGGTTCAGGTAACGTTGATGCAGGCAGTAAACCGTCAGCACCAGCGCAATAAGCGGGAAAATCGAAAACGGCACGATTGAGCTAAAAATAGCGGCAAACGTACCATTAATGGATAAGCCAGCGATCAATGCCAGCAACAGCGTCCCTTTATCCTGACCTGACTGTTTCATTACTCACCTTCACTCTTCGGTTTGATGTGCCAGTTTCTCTTGTTCACGGCGATACCAGTAATACGCGCCTTTGGAGATCATCCTGAGCTGCAATACCAGTCGCTCTTCGAGCTGCTTGCGTTGTTCAATGCTGACATCCAGCGCTTCGGCACCCGCGCTGAAAACAATCGTCACCATCGCCTCAGCCTGTGCTTCAGTAAACGCACGCGGCATATGGTTTTCGAGTTCAAGATAGTCGGCAAGTTCCGCGATGAAGTGCTGAATTTCACGCGCGACGGCGGCACGAAACGCCGCCGACGTGCCCGAACGCTCGCGCAGAAGAAGACGAAACGCGTTGGGGTTATTGCCGATAAATTCCATAAAGGTCGATACGGAGGTGCGGATCACGCTGCCCCCTTTAGCGATACGCTGACGCGCCTGGCGCATCAGCTGGCGCAGCATCAGGCCGCTCTCGTCGACCATGGTCAGGCCCAGTTCATCCACATCACGGAAATGACGATAGAAGGACGTTGGCGCAATCCCGGCCTCGCGTGCGACTTCGCGCAGGCTCAAACTGGCAAAACTCCGCTCAGCACTCAGTTGACTAAATGCGGCTTCCACCAGCGAACGCCGGGTTTTCTCTTTTTGTTGTGCTCTTACGCCCATCACGATAGTTGAATCCTTCCAAAGGCCTGATGGCACTATACCAGAGAATAAAATTAATCTGTTTGCCTGGCTTTGTGAATGATTGTTTACGTGCGGTTTGTGCTCCACTGCCGGAAAAAAGCACAACGATAATTGGGTTACTCTGGCAATGATGTTATGATTCTGTTGCTTTTATGTATAAGAACAGGTAAGCCTTACCATGCCACATTCCTACGATTACGACGCAATAGTTATTGGTTCCGGCCCCGGCGGCGAAGGTGCTGCTATGGGTCTGGTGAAACAGGGAGCCAGAGTAGCGGTCATCGAGCGCTACCATAATGTCGGCGGCGGCTGCACCCACTGGGGCACCATCCCTTCGAAAGCCCTCCGCCACGCCGTTAGCCGCATTATCGAATTTAACCAGAACCCTCTTTACAGCGACCACTCCCGACTTCTTCGTTCCTCTTTTGCTGACATCCTGAATCACGCGGATACCGTCATTAACCAGCAGACACGTATGCGTCAGGGATTTTATGAGCGTAACCACTGTGAAATTTTGCAGGGCAACGCGCATTTTGTGGATGAACACACCCTGGCACTCGAATGCCACGACGGTTCGGTTGAAACCATCACGGCTGAAAAATTTGTGATTGCCTGCGGTTCACGCCCTTACCATCCGGCCGACGTGGACTTCTCGCACCCGCGCGTCTACGACAGCGACTCGATTCTGAGCCTGCATCATGAACCCCGCCACGTCATTATCTATGGTGCAGGGGTCATTGGCTGCGAATATGCGTCGATCTTCCGGGGAATGGAGGTCAAAGTTGACCTGATCAACACCCGCGACCGCCTGCTGGCGTTCCTCGATCAGGAGATGTCGGACTCTCTCTCCTACCACTTCTGGAACAGCGGCGTGGTGATTCGCCACAACGAAGAGTACGAGAAAATCGAAGGCTGTGACGACGGGGTGATCATGCACCTGAAGTCCGGTAAGAAGCTGAAAGCAGACTGCCTGCTGTACGCCAACGGCCGTACCGGCAACACCGACTCACTGCAGTTGGAAAATATCGGGCTTGAAACCGACAGCCGCGGCCAGCTGAAGGTCAACAGCATGTATCAGACCGCCCTGCCGCACGTTTACGCGGTTGGCGACGTGATTGGTTACCCGAGCCTGGCATCAGCCGCCTACGATCAGGGACGCATTGCCGCACAGGCGCTGGTAAAAGGCGAAGCGACGGCGCACCTGATCGAAGATATTCCGACGGGTATCTATACCATCCCGGAAATCAGTTCAGTCGGCAAAACCGAGCAGCAGCTGACGTCAATGAAGGTGCCTTACGAGGTGGGTCGCGCGCAGTTTAAACATCTGGCGCGGGCGCAAATCGTGGGGATGAGCGTGGGTACGCTGAAGATCCTGTTCCATCGCGAGACGAAAGAGATCCTCGGGATTCACTGCTTTGGTGAACGCGCCGCGGAAATCATTCATATCGGCCAGGCGATAATGGAGCAGAAAGGTGGTGGTAACACCATTGAGTACTTCGTTAACACCACCTTTAACTACCCGACCATGGCGGAAGCCTACCGGGTAGCGGCACTAAACGGCCTGAACCGCCTGTTTTAACGCGCTGTCGAAATGGCCATCCATGGAACTACGGATGGCCTCTGCCAGCTGCTCATAGCGGCTGCGCAGCGGTGAACCCGGGCGATACACCAGGCCAATCGTACGACGCGGCTCCGGCTTAATGCACGGCAGATAGACCACGCCATCACGTTTACGCTCGCGCGGCACGGCCAGCGCAGGCAGCAGCGTGATGCCGCTTCCCGCCGCGACCATATTACGCAGCGTTTCCAGGCTGGTTGCGCGGAAATGGGTATCCTCATCCGCACCCGCTTCAAAGCAGAAGCCCATCGCCTGATCGCGCAGGCAGTGTCCGTCTTCCAGCATCAGCAGCTTTTCGCCGGCCAGATCGGCCATCGGCACGCGATCGCGGTTCGCCCACGGGTGATCTTCATAGATCGCCAGCATCATCGGCTCGTCGAACAGCGGCACTTCAATAAAGGCTTCACTCTCTTTCACCAGCGCCAGAATGGCGCAGTCGAGCTTGCCGCTGTCCAGCTGTGCCAGCAGCTGATGGGTTTGCGCTTCATGCAGGTACATTTCGAGTTTCGGGAACGTCTGGTGCAGCATCGGAATGATGTGCGGCAACAGGTACGGGCCAACGGTTGGGATCAGGCCAATATGCAGCGGGCCGGACATCGCTTCCCCCTGCTGGCTTGCCATTTCCTTGAGCACTTTGACCTCGCGCAGCACGGTACGCGCCTGATCCACCAGCAGAAGACCTGCCTGTGTGAACAGAACCTTACGACTGGTGCGCTCCAGCAGCATCACGCCCAGCTCGTCTTCCAGCTTGCGGATCTGACCGCTCAGCGTGGGCTGGCTAACGTGGCAGGAATCTGCCGCGCGGCGAAAGTGACGATGCTCGGCTAACGCTACCAGGTATTCAAGATCACGAATATTCATTATTCATCCTCCGTCGCCACGATAGTTCATGGCGATAGATAGCATAGCAACGAACGATTATCCCTATCAAGCATTCTGTTGAATAATACACCACATAGACGAGGCGGCACGTGTTTGACCCAAGACGACCCCGCACCGTCAGCGAGTTTCTCTCAAAACTCGAACAACTAAAGCCAACGTGAACTTTTGCGGACCCCGTGGTCCGCATTTTTTTTGCGTAAAAAAGCCCAGCGCTAAGCCAGGCTCCGTTTTGCTCCCTCTCCCCGTGGGAGAGGGCCGGGGTGAGGGCACCAGCCCGCACGGTTCAAACCAACCGGTTTTTCGCATCCGCAATCGCCTGCGCCACCTGCTTCGGCGACACGCCGCCTTTTGCAGCACGCTTATCCAGACAGGACTGCAGCGCCAGAATCGGATACACATCATCCCCGATAACCGCGCTGAACTTCTGCAGGTCGGCCAGCGCCAGATCTTCCAGCGGTTTACCCTGACGAATGGCTTCCACTACCGCTTCACCCACAATATGGTGCGCTTCACGGAACGGTACGCCTTTCGCCACCAGATAATCCGCCAGTTCGGTAGAGTTCGCATAGCCCTGCTGCGCCGCTTCCTGACAGCGCGGACGTTTCACCTGAATGCCGTCCAGCACCAGCGCGCCCATATGCAGACAGTCCAGCCAGGTGTCGAGCGCGTCGAACAGCCCTTCTTTGTCTTCCTGCATGTCTTTGTTGTACGCCAGCGGCAGCCCTTTCAGGGTCATCATCATGCCGGTCAGCGCACCCTGCACGCGGCCACATTTGCCGCGGATCAGCTCGAGCGCGTCCGGGTTTTTCTTCTGCGGCATCAGGGATGAGCCTGAGGTCACGCGGTCGGACAGCTCGACGAAGCCCGCTTCGCCAGAGTTAAAGAAGATCAGGTCTTCAGCAAAGCGCGACAGGTGCACCATCCCGATAGAGGCATTCGAGAGCAGCTCCAGCACGTGGTCGCGGTCAGAGACGCTGTCCAGGCTGTTACGGGTGGCGGAGGCAAAGCCCAGCCAGCCTGCCAGCTGTTCGCGGTCGATTTCATACGCCGTACCGGCCAGCGCGCCGCTGCCCAGCGGGCTGACGTCCAGACGTTTAAGGGTATCCTGCAGACGGCTTTCATCACGCGCCAGCATCTCAACGTAGGCCAGACACCAGTGCGCAAAGGTCACCGGCTGCGCGCGCTGCAGGTGGGTATAACCCGGCATCACCGCGTCCTGGTTGTTCTGCGCGGTTTCCACCAGCGCGCTCTGCAGCTGACGGTTGGCTGCCAGCAGTTCGCCGACGGTATCTTTACACCACAGCTTCAGGTCGGTGGCGACCTGGTCGTTACGGCTACGGCCGGTATGCAGCTTTTTACCCAGCTGACCGACCTTGTCGATAAGTTTGCCTTCCACCCAGCTGTGAATATCTTCAGCATCGCTTTCGAGGATCTGCTGCGGGTTAAGACGCACCTCTTCCAGCAGATTGTTCAGCGCTTCTTCCAGCTGTAATTGTTCGTCTGCGGTTAGTACGCCCACCGTCACCAGCGCTTTGGACCAGGCCACAGAGCCGACAATATCCTGTTCGGCCAGGCGGTAGTCGAAGCGCAAAGAGTCGTTGAACTGTTTGAACCGCTGATCCGCTGCCTGTGTAAAACGCCCACCCCAAAGTGCCATAACATGCTTCCTTAATATCTTTGAATTTCATTGCCCGGTGGCGCTGCGCTTACCGGGCCTACAAAACATTAAATCGATTACGCTAAAATACGCGTGCCAATCGGCGTGCCGTTAAACAGCGCCGGGAGCTGCTCCGCGTGACGCCAGGAGGCGATATCCACCGGACGGCCCAGCGTGCGTGCGGCATCCAGCGCGGCGTTCACTTTGACGATCATGCCGTCGGTAATAATGCCCTGAGCAATCAGCTGCTCGGCTTTCTCAGCCGTCATTTCCGCAATGCGCTGGCCTTTACCGTCCAGAATGCCGCTCACGTCGGAGAGCAGGATCAGATCCGCACCCAGCGTTGCCGCCAGTGCCGTCGCCGCCTGGTCAGCGTTGACGTTCATCAGCTCGCCCTCTTCGGTCACGCCGATAGAGCTCACTACCGGCAGGAAACCCCCTTCCAGCAGCGTGTTAATCAGCTTAGGCGAACCTGGCTGCGCCAGTCCAACGTGGCCGAGCTCTTCGTCGAGCTGGGTCACTTTTACGCTGTCGCCATCGCCCAGATAGAGGCCAACGGACGCGATATGGTGTTTCTTCGCCCACGCCAGCAGCGTTTTGTTCGCCGTACCCGCCAGCGCGCCGGTAATGATGTCAATCTGGTCAGCAGGCGTCACGCGCAGGCCGTTCTTCTTTTTCACCGGCAGGTTGAGCCCTTTCATCAGCTCATCCACCACGCAGCCGCCGCCGTGCACGATCACCAGCGGACGCTGGTGTGATTCGCGATAGTTCACCAGCGCGGTAAACAGACGCTCCAGCGCTTCTTCGCTGTCCAGCAGTACACCACCGAGTTTGATAATTAATGGGTTCATCATCACACCTTAAATAAGAGCCTGCGTTTCCGGGAAACCGAAACGAATATTTGCACACTGCATTGCCTGTGCGGCAGCGCCTTTGAGTAAGTTATCTTCCGCGGCGACAACGATGAGATGCTCGCCCTGTACGGCAAAGCCGATGTCGCAGAACGGCAGGCCGACTACGTTTTTCAGCGCCGGCACGCCTTTGTCATACAGGCGCACCAGCGGTTTATCCGCATACGCCTGGGTGAAGACCTCGTTCACCTGCTGTTTGGTCACGCCAGGCTTCAGGCGACAGGTAATAGTTTCGAGGATCCCACGCGGGAAGCTGCCCAGATGCGGGGTGAAAATCACCTCGGCGCCCAGATGCGTCGTGATTTCAGGGTGATGACGGTGGTTAAACACGCCATACGGCTGAAGGCTCACTTCGCAGAAGCTGTTAGAGATAGCGGCCTTCCGACCTGCTCCGCTCACGCCGCTGGTGGCGTTGATCACCGGCCACTGGCTCAGATCCAGCAGACCCGCGTCGATCAGCGGCTTCAGGGAAAGCTGCGCTGCCGTCGGGTAGCAGCCCGGCACGGCAATCAGGTCCGCTTCTTTCAGCTTGTCCGCGCTCCACTCCGCCAGGCCGTACACCGCTTTTTCAAGCAGATCCGGGTGCTGATGAGTGAAGCCATAATATTTTTCGTAAAACGCGCCGTCGTTAACGCGGAACGCGCCGGAGAGGTCGAAGACCACGCAGCCGGCAGCCAGGAACTGCGGCGCCAGGTCGTGGCTGACCTCGTGCGCGGTGGCTAAAAACACCACGTCGACGCCGTCGGTAAACTCGCTGATATCAGACATTGGCTGCAGCGGCAGATCGACAATGCCCTTAAGCCACGGATGCAAATCGGAAATTAACTTTCCTGCATCATTGCTTTGCGCTGACACGGTCAAAGCGGTTATGGTCATATGTGGATGGCGATTCACGTAGCTTACAAGCTCTGCGCCCGCATAACCGCTAGCGCCTACAATCAGCGTATTCAACATCGGGTTCCTTTATGCTCAACGTTAATGTATTTTTATTCACATTTATTGCATGAATATTGATACTATCACGACCTAAGGTGTGTCAACAATGAAAATGAACTTACCGCCATTTATCGAGATCTACCGCGCCCTGATTGCCACACCGTCCATCAGCGCAACGGAAGAAGCGCTGGATCAGAGCAATGAGTCTTTAATCAATCTGCTGGCTGGTTGGTTTAGCGATCTTGGGTTTAACGTTGAGGTTCAGCCCGTCCCCGGAACACGCCACAAATTTAACCTGCTCGCCAGCACCGGAACCGGTGCGGGCGGCCTGCTGCTGGCCGGTCATACCGACACCGTACCGTTTGACGATGGCCGCTGGACGCGCGATCCATTCACCCTGACCGAGCACGACAACAAGCTCTACGGGCTAGGCACCGCCGACATGAAAGGTTTCTTTGCCTTTATCCTCGACGCGCTGCGTGACGTGGACGTGACGAAGCTGAAAAAACCGCTCTACATTCTGGCAACCGCCGATGAAGAGACCAGCATGGCGGGGGCGCGCTACTTCTCTGAAAACACGTCCATTCGCCCGGACTGCGCGATCATCGGTGAGCCGACTTCTCTGCAGCCTATCCGCGCGCACAAAGGCCATATTTCTACCGCCGTGCGCGTGCTGGGCCAGTCCGGCCACTCCAGCGATCCGGCGCGCGGCGTGAACGCCATCGAGCTGATGCATGACGCCATCGGCCGCATCATGACCCTGCGCGACGATCTGAAAGAACGCTATCACTACGAGGCGTTCACCGTGCCGTATCCGACGCTGAACCTCGGCAGCCTGCACGGCGGCGATGCCTCGAACCGCATCTGCGCCTGCTGCGAACTGCATATGGACATCCGCCCGCTGCCGGGCATGACCCTGAGCGATCTCGACGGCCTGCTGAATGAGGCGCTGGCCCCGGTGAGCGAGCGCTGGCCGGGCCGCCTGACGGTCTCCGAACTGCATCCGCCGATCCCGGGTTATGAATGCCCGCCGGATCACCAGCTGGTCCAGGTGGTGGAAAAACTGCTCGGTGAGAAAACCGACGTGGTGAACTACTGCACCGAAGCGCCGTTTATTCAGACGCTTTGCCCAACGCTGGTCCTTGGCCCTGGCTCCATCAACCAGGCGCACCAGCCGGATGAATATCTGGAAACCCGCTTCATCAAGCCCACCCGCGAGCTGATTACCCAGGTTGTGCATCACTTCTGTTGGCATTAAAACCGCACCGAAGAGTCCCCTCTCCCACTGGGAGAGGGTTAGGGTGAGGGCAACAAATCGCATGATCTCCGTCACATTCCCATAAGCATCTCTTATCTGACGCAATGCGAATTAAATTTCGTAAATTGCCCGCATTTATTCGTTTGCTGAACCGTTTTCGCAGCAATTGACGACGGGGGTTTTACGTGGCTTTATAAAGGGAGATGACAAAATAATGTCCAGAAGATTTTCGCCTGGGCATAAACAAAAATGATGGGGTGACTGGGTTTTTATGAACGAACAATATTCCGCGTTGCGTAGTAATGTCAGTATGCTCGGCAAAGTGCTTGGAGATACCATCAAAGATGCGTTGGGGGAGAACATCCTCGACCGCGTTGAAACCATCCGCAAGCTGTCTAAATCTTCCCGTGCCGGTAACGAGGCCAGTCGTCAGGAGCTGCTCACCACCTTGCAGAACCTCTCTAACGATGAGCTGCTGCCCGTTGCACGCGCATTCAGCCAGTTCCTGAACCTGGCAAATACCGCTGAGCAATACCACAGCATTTCGCCAAACGGCGAAGCGGCCAGCAACCCGGAAGTCATTGCCCGCACCCTTCGTAAACTGAAAGACCAGCCAGACCTCAACGAAGCCACCATCAAAAAAGCGGTGGAGTCGCTTTCGCTGGAGCTGGTGCTGACCGCACACCCAACCGAAATTACCCGTCGCACCCTGATCCACAAAATGGTGGAAGTGAACAACTGTCTGAAGCAGTTGGATAACAAAGACATTGCCGACTACGAACGCAACCAGCTGATGCGCCGTCTGCGCCAGCTGATTGCCCAGTCCTGGCACACCGATGAAATTCGTAAGCATCGCCCAAGCCCGGTCGACGAAGCCAAATGGGGCTTTGCGGTGGTGGAAAACAGCCTGTGGGAAGGGGTACCTAACTACCTGCGCGAGCTGAACGAACAGCTGGAAGAGAACCTTGGCTACCGCCTGCCGGTCGACTTTGTTCCGGTGCGCTTCACCTCCTGGATGGGCGGCGACCGCGACGGTAACCCGAACGTGACCGCGGAAATCACCCGTCACGTCCTGCTGCTGAGCCGCTGGAAAGCGACCGACCTGTTCCTGAAAGACATTCAGGTGCTGATCTCCGAGCTGTCGATGGTTGAGGCAACGCCTGAACTGCGCGCGCTGGCCGGGGAAGAAGGTGCCAGCGAGCCGTACCGTTTCCTGATGAAAAAACTGCGTGGTCAGCTGATGGCCACTCAGGCCTGGCTGGAAGCGCGTCTGAAAGGTCAGCGCCTGCCGAAGCCTGAAGGGCTGCTCAGCCAGAACGAACAGCTCTGGGAACCGCTCTACGCCTGCTATAAATCACTGCAGGCCTGCGGGATGGGCATCATCGCTAACGGCGAACTGCTCGACACCCTGCGCCGCGTGAAGTGTTTCGGCGTGCCGCTGGTGCGTATCGACGTCCGTCAGGAAAGTACCCGTCATACCGAAGCGCTGGGCGAGCTGACCCGCTATCTCGGCATCGGCGATTATGAAAGCTGGTCTGAAGCCGACAAACAGGCCTTCCTGATCCGCGAGCTTAACTCGAAGCGCCCTCTGCTGCCGCGCAACTGGGAGCCAAGCAACGAAACCCGCGAAGTGCTCAACACCTGTAAAGCGATCGTTGATGCGCCGAAAGGATCGGTGGCCGCCTATGTGATCTCCATGGCGAAGACCCCGTCCGACGTGCTGGGCGTTCACCTGCTGCTGAAAGAGGCGGGAATCGACTACGCTCTGCCGGTCGCCCCGCTGTTTGAGACCCTCGACGACCTGAACAATGCCAACGACGTCATGAGCCAGCTGTTGAATATCGACTGGTACCGCGGCTTTATTCAGGGCAAACAGATGGTGATGATTGGCTATTCCGACTCCGCTAAAGACGCGGGCGTGATGGCGGCATCCTGGGCGCAGTATCAGGCGCAGGACGCACTGATCAAAACCTGCGAGAAAGCCGGTATTGAACTGACCCTGTTCCACGGACGCGGCGGTTCAATTGGCCGTGGCGGCGCACCGGCGCACGCAGCGCTGCTGTCGCAGCCGCCGGGAAGCCTGAAAGGCGGCCTGCGCGTCACCGAGCAGGGCGAGATGATCCGCTTCAAATACGGCCTGCCGGAAGTGACCATCAGCAGCCTGTCGCTCTATACCAGCGCGATCCTGGAAGCAAACCTGCTGCCGCCGCCGGAGCCAAAAGCATCCTGGTGCCATATCATGGACGAACTGTCCGATATCTCCTGCGATCTTTACCGCGGCTACGTGCGTGAAAACAAAGATTTCGTCCCTTACTTCCGTTCGGCCACCCCTGAGCAGGAGCTGGGTAAACTGCCGCTGGGCTCACGTCCTGCGAAGCGTCGCCCAACCGGTGGCGTAGAGTCTCTGCGCGCGATCCCGTGGATCTTTGCCTGGACGCAGAACCGCCTGATGCTGCCCGCCTGGCTGGGTGCCGGCGCCGCGCTGCAAAAGGTGGTAGAAGACGGCAAACAGAACGAACTGGAATCCATGTGCCGCGACTGGCCGTTCTTCTCTACCCGCCTGGGGATGCTGGAGATGGTCTTCTCGAAAGCTGACCTGTGGCTGGCGGAATACTACGACCAGCGTCTGGTGAAACCTGAGCTGTGGGCGCTGGGTAAAGAGCTGCGCGAACTGCTGGAAGGCGACATCAAGGTGGTGCTGGACATCGCCAACGACTCACATCTGATGGCGGACCTGCCGTGGATCGCCGAGTCTATCCAGCTGCGTAACATTTACACCGACCCGCTGAACGTCCTGCAGGCAGAGCTGCTGCACCGTTCGCGTCTGGCGGAAGAGGAAGGTAAAGAGCCGGATCCGCGCGTTGAACAGGCGCTGATGGTGACGATTGCGGGCGTTGCGGCGGGTATGCGTAACACCGGCTAATGCTTTACGCCCGGCGGCGCTGCGCTTGCACGGGCCTACGTTAAGTAGGCCGGGTAAGCGTTAGCGCCACCCGGCAATACCCTGGTATCCACCATGCACCACGACATTGCCCACATCCTGACTGACCTGATCAACGGCACAACGCCGCTGCGTCAGGTGCATTTTGCAAACCCTGCGACCTCCGCCCCCGAACTTGCCTTGCAGGTCGATTTTCCGCGTCTGGAGATGGTGATCGAAGGTTCGATGAAAGACCTGACTGACTGCGTTTTACAGCGGGGTGATGTTTTATACGTCCCGGCTGGCGGCTGGAATAATCCACAATGGCAAGCCCCCGCAACCACGCTGAGCATCCTGTTTGGCAAACAGCAGCTTGGGTTTAGCCTTTTGCACTGGGATGGTGTAGACGTTCGTAACCTGGCGAAGCAGCACGTCGCCCGCCGCGGTCCGCGCATTGGATCGCTACTCTTACAGACGCTCCATGAAATGCAGATGCAACCGCACGAGCAGCAAACCGCGCGGCTGATTATCGCCAGCCTGCTTAGCCACTGCGTTGACCTGCTGGGGAGTCAGATCCAAACCGCCTCCCGCAGTCAGGCTTTGTTTGAAGCGATTCGGGTCTATATTGACGAACACTACGCCACTCCGCTTACCCGGGAATCCGTCGCGCAGGCGTTTTATATCTCCCCAAACTACCTGTCACATCTGTTCCAGAAAACGGGCGCAGTGGGTTTCAATGAATACCTGACGCATACCCGGCTGGAACACGCGCGCCAGCTATTGAAGGGGTATGATTTAAAAGTGAAAGAGGTGGCGCATGCCTGCGGATTTGTCGACAGCAACTATTTCTGCCGGTTATTTCGCAAGAACACGGAGCGTTCGCCGTCAGAATACCGTCGCCAGTATCACAGCCAGCTCACCGGGAAGGCCGCTAGTCCAGAATGACCTGAGTATGCTGCGGAGCGGATAGCATTTTTCGCACCGCGCCCATCACCTTTTGTGGGTCACGTAAAAAGGCGTTAATACCGCACTTCACGTAGCGCGTATGCTCGAAACGTTCACTGCCCGCCAGTTCGATATCAGTAATGAGCAATACGACATCGGCACGCTGAATGTCCTCTTCCGTAAGCTCGCTCTCAACGCCCAGCGCTCCCTGCGTCTCGATGTTAACGCTCCACTTCTCCTGCTGGCAGAGCTTTTCCAGCCGTTCGGCAGCCATATAGGTATGTGCAACGCCACTGACGCACGCGGTCACCGCCACCAGATGACGTCCCGTTATCACTGTCATGTTCAGCCTCCCAGGGTAACATTGAAACCTTCGCGCTCGGCCAGTAGACGCATCGCTGACACCTCATCTTCTGTCGGCGGGCTCGCTTGCCGCATTCCCCACTCCTGTCCCAGCAGACGGTATTTTGGCTCCCCATACTGATGGAAGGGCAATAAATGCAGCTGCCGCATTCCTGAAGGTAGCAGGAAAGCCAGCACGCGCGCCATGTTCGTTTCGTTAAGCGTATAGCCAGGAATAAGCGGGACGCGGGGAATCACGTTTATCCCGTCAGCCACCAGCTGGCGGAAATTATCCAGCACTCTGGGAAGATTCATCGCCACAATTGATTGAGCCAGATCCGCGTCCATGATCTTCAAATCAAACAGCACTTCATCACACTGACGCGCCAAAGGCAGTAAGCGAGACAAAGGCGAATCCCCTGCCGTTTCGATGGCCGTATGCACGCCGAAACGACGCAGCCTCTGTAGAAGCTGTGTCGCGAAAGGCGCCTGTAGCAACACTTCCCCGCCCGAAAGCGTCACCCCGCCTCCCGAGGAACGAAAGAAGACATCGTCTTTCATTACCTCGTTTTCCAGCTCATCCAGGGTTACATCGCGCCCGATGTGCTCGAACGCGCCGGAGGGACACTCCTCAGCGTCCCGCAGGCAGGGAGCACAGTGCAGGCATTTGCTCTCCCGGCGCACCGTCTCGATTTTCGGGGAGATCGACTCCGGATTCGCGCACCACGGACAGCGGTGAGGGCAGCCTTTAAAAAAAACCACCGTACGGATGCCGCGTCCGTCGTTCAATGAGTAGCGCTGGATGTTGAAAATACGCGCCACGTCGGCCCGCGTTTCAACCAGGTCACAGCTGATGCGCTGTGCGGCGGATAATGTCATCCTGGATCTCCTTCGATAACTCAACAAAGAAGGCGCTGTATCCGGCAACGCGTACCACCAGCCCGGCAAAATCCTGCGGACGCTGTTGCGCTTCACGCAATGTGTCCGCATTCACCACGTTGAACTGGATATGCTGCAATTTAAGCTGGGTGAACGCACGAAGGAAATCCGCCAGCTTTTGCAGCCCGGCATCGCCTTCCAGCGTCGCTGGTGTGAATTTGACGTTTAGCAGCGTACCGTTAGATAACAGATAGTTATCCAGCTTACTTACCGATTTCAGTACCGCCGTCGGGCCCTGCATATCTTGCCCCAGCATCGGCGAGAGCCCACCGTCTGCCAGTTGCTCCCCGGCAAAACGGCCATCGGGCGTTGCCCCCACCACCGCCCCCAGCGGTACGTGTGCCGATACGGTATAAGAACCCGGCGTGAACTGCCCGCCGCGCGGGTTCCGGTATTTTTCGACCTCTTTACAGTAGTGGCGCAGCAGTTCAGCGCTGATGTTGTCGACATCATCAATATCATTGCCGTATTTTTCGAAGCGATTGATCAACCGGGCGCGGATTTTTTTGCCCTCAGGCGTGGCAAAGTTAGCGTTTAACACGGCTAACAGCTCGTCAAAACTTAAGCGCTGCTGTTCAAAGACCAGCCCTTTCAGTGCGTGCAGCGAGTCGCTCAAATTCGCTATCCCGATCCCCTGCACGCCGGAAAAGTTATAGCGTGCGCCACCGTCGGTAATGTCTTTTCCCGCAGCCAGACAATCGCTGATAAAAGAAGAGAGCAACGGCACCGGAGCCCAGTCACGATGACCGATATCGCAGATATTGCTCCCCTCGACCATCAGCGCAATGTAGTGATTAATTTTGGCGCGAATATGCTCCAGCAACCCTTCATAACTCAGCCCTGCGTTGCCTTCGTTCTCCTGCATCGCGATTTCCATCACCTTCAGCAGGTTAAACATCGCGATATCGTGCAGACCGTAGGTTTTACCCGGAATCGACAGTTCTACACAGCCAACCACCGCGTAGTCGCGCGCATCTTCCAGCGACACACCCCGATTGAGGAAGGCAGGTACCACCACTTCATCGTTAAAGATCTGCGGGATGCCGGTGCCCAGACGGATCGTCTCCGCTGTTTTCAGCAGGAAAGGCCGGTCGATAAGTTCGTTAACCCGCACGCCGAGGTTCGGTTGAGGAAGCTGAACGCTCTGGTAAGCATCCAGACACAGGAAGGAAAGCACGTTCACCGCGCTACGCCCGCTCTCCGTCAGGCCGCCCAATAGTGCGGTATACCCGGTCGGGAACCCGGCAAAATAGCGGGCGCTGCTGGTCGAGCGTAAAAGCACCACGTCATTGCACTTCACCCACAGCGATTCCAGAATCTCTTTCAGGAACGCGGGGTCTTCGCCCTGTGAGAGCGAGGCCTGATAAAAGGGCAGCATGTACTGGTCAAAGCGCCCAATGGAGAGCGAACTGGCGTTAGATTCATACTGCAAAATGACGTTCATGTACCAGAAGAGCTGACACGCCTGCCAGAACGTTTGCGGCTTATGCTGCGCGTTGTGGCGCGAGATTTCTGCCATCTTCCGTAATTCTTCACGCCGTGCTGCGTCGCTGCTTGCAGCCAACTCTTCAGCCAGTGATGCATAGCGCAGGATATGACGCTGGGACGCTTCAAGCAGAATCAGCGCGGCGGCATAGAACGTGTTCTGCGCATCGCGGGCGCAGCGTTCGCGCAATTCCTCCACCAGCACACCCAGGCCGTTATTGAGCAGGCGCGGATAATCAATAATGATATGCCCCTGCCCTTTGTCCGTTTGGTTGACGCTGAAAATTTGCGTCCCCACAGCGGCTTTCACCTCATCCGTCATCTGGCTGTTGATGAAATCCTTCATTGACCGTTTTTCCCAGTAGGGGTACAGCACGTCACGGTAGATCTGCTTATCCTCTTCGCCGATCTCGAAGCGGTCCTGCGGACGTGTGGAAAACTGGTCCAGCTCCTTAAGCAGCCAGTACGGATCCATCTCAGGCGACATAATGCCCGCACGCGGTTTAACGGTCCGGTTTCCGGCAATCAGTTCCTCATCACGAATCGCGAAGTTCACATGGTCAAGAATGTACGCCGTGGCTTTTGCACGCCTGAGGATAACCGGCTCACCTTCCGTCTGCTGATGGCTGGCGGTATAGAGCAAAGCACGCTCAAGCGAGATTTCACGTGGGCTGGCAAAAAGTGCGTCTTTCAAACGCTGGGTACGATTCGTCATGAGGGAACTCCTGTAACGGAAAACAAGCCCGCCCCGAAGGGCGGGAGAACGTCAGGCGGTTTGCGCCAGGTGGGCATCAATTTTGTTCATGATGGCGTCGGCGCGTTTAACCGCGTCGCTGATGTTGACGCGCACGATGGTTTTCCCGGCAAAACGCTCTTCGAACTTAATGCCGATATCTTTGGTCAGGATCACCATATCCGCTGCGGCGATATCCTCAGCATTCAGCTCGTTCTCAAGACCAATCGACCCCTGCGTTTCAACCTTCACTTCCCAGCCTTTGGCTTTAGCGGCGCTTTCCAGCGCTTCGGCCGCCATGTAGGTATGGGCAACGCCTGACGGGCATGCTGTTACTGCGATAATTCGGGCCATGTTCTCTTCCTCACTCAGTTAATTTCGAAATCCAGATCCAGGTCGTCCTCTTTTTCATCGACCTGTTTTGCATTTTTGCGGGCAATACTCTTCAGCACGTTGACGCTAAGGGCCGTCACCACAGCCCCTACGGCGACCGCCGCGATGTAGCCCAGTTTGCCTTCCACCACAGGGAGAACGATAAGCCCGCCCCATCCGGCATAACATTGCGCGCCCATCACGGCAGCCGTCACTGCGCCACACGCGGATCCCAGCATGATGGAGGGAATTACGCGCAGAGGGTCAGCAGCGGCGAACGGAATGGCCCCTTCGGTGACCCCTACGCAGCCCATCACTAATGCAGCCTTTCCCGCTTCACGCTCTTCACCGGTAAAATTCTTGCGATTAATCAGCGTCGCCAGGCCTAATCCCAGCGGTGGAACGCAGATGCCTACCGCCGCAATCGCCACCACGGTGTAGACGCCCTGAGCAACGCAGATCAGCATGAAGGCATAGGCGACTTTATTAATCGGGCCGCCCATGTCGAAGGCCAGCATCAAACCCATGATGATGGCCAACACGACGATGCTGCCCTGCTGCATCCCTTGCAGCCACTGGGTTAAGCCCGTCGTCAACGCACCAACAGGTTCACCCAGACCCCACATCATGATGCCCGCGGTAACAAAGGTGCCGATGATAGGGATGATGAAGATAGGCATGACGGAGCGCAGGACTTTCGGGACCGGCAGTTTTTTCAGATACCAGACCACAATCCCGCCGAGGATCCCGGCAATAATGGCGCCGAAGAAACCCGCACCGAAGCTGTTACCGACCCACGCGGCAATAGCGCAGGGAGCAAGCGCGGCGCGCTCGGCAATGGAGTAGCCAATATAAGCGGCCAGGAAAGGCACCATCAGCGTTAACCCCGCCACGCCGATATCGAATAGCTTTTTGAGGTTGGGATCGGTTGCGGCATCCGGTACCGCGCCCTTGCCGTACAGCATGACCGAAACCGCCAGCAAAATACCGCCCGCGACCACGAACGGGATCATGTGCGACACCCCGGTCATCAGATGCTGCCGCGTGTTCTTGAGAATATGCACCAACTCTTTCATATGTCGCTCCTGGCCTAAAACCATAAAGATGTTGTGGCAAACAATAGGCAATCAGGAAGACGGCGGACAGGAGACAAAAAGGCCATTTACTGGATTTTTGTAATGTCGAAATAAAAATGCGATCCGCCTCGACATTTCGGATAGACGGTACGCATAAGACAAACAACCACAACCTGTGAGTCAAATCTCACTTTTCACGTGATATTACATTTGTCCAGCTTTTGGCAGATTTGTCACATGGCGTGCGCCATCAACACACTCGTATGCTGTTCCCCAATGAATGATGATTGGTTTCAGGAGTGTGTATGGCTCTGGTAGTGGAATTTACCTGTGAATTGCCCAACGGGGTTCACGCGCGTCCGGCAAGTCATGTGGAGACGCTGTGCAATACCTTTATCTCGCAGATCGAGTGGCATAACCTGCGCACTGACCGCAAAGGGAATGCCAAGAGCGCGCTGGCACTTATTGGCACCGACACGCTGGCAGGCGACGCCTGTCGTCTGGTGATCCACGGTGAAGATGAGCAGAACGCCCATCAACAGCTAGAACAATGGCTCCGGGAAGAATTTCCACACTGTGATGCGCCGCTCGCAGAAGCCATCCATATTGAACGCGATCCGCTGCCAGAATCCCTCGCGCGCCTTAATCCAACGCTTTTCCGGGCCCTGCCCGTTTGCAGCGGTAGCGCCCGGGGCGTGTTAACCTTGCTGACCTCGCTGGATCTCAATGCACTGACGGATTTGCCCGATGCAAAAAGCCCAGAAGAGGAGCAGTCCGCGCTGGATAACGGCCTCATCCTGCTGGTGAAAAACATTGAGCTTCGCGCGCTGGACAGCGACAGCACCGCCGGCGCCATTCTTGAGGCACATCGATCGCTGGCGACGGATACCTCTTTACGCCAGCATCTGCTTGCGGGCGTGAGCCAGGGGCTAAGCTGCGCGCAAGCGACAATCGCCACAGCCAACCATTTCTGCGATACGTTCTCTCGTTCCAGCAGCAGCTATCTGCAGGAACGCGTGCTGGATGTGCGCGATGTTTGCTATCAACTTTTACAACAGATTTATGGTGAACAACGCTTCCCCGCGCCGGGCCAACTGACGCAGCCGACCGTTTGTCTTGCAGATGATCTTACGCCCGGCCAGTTCCTGGAACTCGATAAAACCTTGCTTAAGGGGCTGCTGTTAAAAAGCGGCGGAACAACCTCGCACACCGTCATTCTTGCACGTTCCTTTAATATTCCGACGCTGGTGGGCGTCGACAGTGAAAGCCTGCTGCCGTGGCGCAATAAACCCGTATTTATTGATGGCAATGCCGGTGCGGTCGTGGTCAACGCCAGCGATGCGGTGGCACGCTACTACCGCCAGGAAGCACGAGTACAACAGGCACTACGCGAGCAGCAGCGCATCTGGCTCGCTCGGGAAGCCAGAACCGCCGATGGCCTGCGCATTGAGATTGCTGCGAACATCGCCCACGCGGTGGAAGCGCAGGCAGCATTCGGGAACGGCGCCGAGGGCGTTGGCCTGTTTCGCACCGAAATGCTGTATATGGACCGTACCAGCGCGCCCGGTGAAAACGAGCTGTACAACATTTTCTGTCAGGTGCTGGAAAGTGCAAACGGGCGCAGCATCATCGTGCGCACCATGGATATCGGCGGCGATAAACCGGTGGCGTACCTGAATATCCCGGCGGAAAACAACCCGTTCCTCGGCTACCGCGCCGTACGTATTTATGAAGAGTATGCAGCGCTTTTCACCACCCAGCTTCGGGCTATCCTGCGCGCCTCTGCTCACGGCAGCCTGAAGATCATGATCCCGATGATCTCCTCTATGGAAGAGATCCTGTGGGTGAAAGAGAAACTTGCCGAAGCGAAACAGCAGCTTCGCGCTGAACATATTCCGTTCGATGAAAAAATCCCGCTCGGCATCATGCTGGAAGTGCCATCGGTGATGTTCATCATCGATCAGTGCTGTGAAGAGATTGATTTCTTTAGCATCGGCAGCAATGACCTGACGCAGTATCTGCTGGCCGTCGACCGCGACAACGCCAAAGTCACACGCCACTACAACAGCCTGAACCCGGCCTTCCTGAGGGCGCTGGATTATGCGGTACAGGCCGTCCATCGTCAGGGAAAATGGATTGGCCTGTGCGGAGAGCTGGGCGCAAAAGGTTCAGTGCTGCCGCTGCTGGTGGGTCTGGGACTGGACGAGCTAAGCATGGGGTCGCCCGCCATTCCGGCAACCAAAGCGCGCCTGGCACAGCTTGATAGCCGCGCCTGCCGCCAGCTGCTGAACCAGGCCATGGCGTGTCGCACCTCGCTTGAAGTGGAACATCTGCTGGCACAGTTCCGCATGAACCAGCAGGACACGCCGCTGGTGACGCCACGCTGTATTTCGCTGGACAATGACTGGAACAGCAAAGAAGAGGTCATGAAAGGGATGACCGATAACCTGCTGCTCACCGGACGTTGCCGCTACCCCCGCAAGCTGGAGGCCGATCTGTGGGCGCGCGAAGCCGTCTTCTCTACCGGTCTGGGCTTCAGCTTCGCCATTCCGCACAGCAAGTCTGAGCATATTGAGCAATCCACCATCAGCGTTGCGCGCCTGAAAGCTCCCGTCATGTGGGGAGATGAAGAAGCACAATTCATCATCATGCTGACGCTGAACAAACACGCCGCGGGCGATCAGCATATGCGTATTTTCTCCCGTCTGGCCCGCCGCATCATGCATGACGATTTCCGCAGCGCGCTGGTCAACGCCAGCTCAGAAGAGGCCATCGCCTCCCTGCTGCAACACGAATTAGAACTCTGAAACGAGGAAGAGTAATGGAACTGTATCTGGATACCGCCAACGTGGCGGAAGTTGAACGTCTGGCCCGCATCTTCCCTATTGCGGGTGTTACCACCAACCCAAGCATTGTCGCTGCTAGCCGCGAATCCATCTGGGACGTGCTCCCGCGCCTGCAAAAAGCCATTGGACCAGAAGGCACGCTGTTTGCTCAAACCATGAGCCGCGACGCAGAAGGCATGGTGGCGGAGGCAAAACGCCTGAGTAACGCCATCCCGGACATCGTGGTGAAAATCCCTGTTACGGCTGAGGGGCTTACCGCGATCAAGGCGCTGAAAAAAGAGGGGATAACCACGCTGGGGACCGCCGTTTATAGCGCGGCACAGGGTTTGCTTGCCGCGCTGGCCGGGGCGAAATATGTCGCCCCCTATGTAAACCGCGTTGACGCTCAGGGCGGTGATGGCATTCGCACGGTCCAGGAACTGCAATCCCTGCTGGAACTGCACGCGCCGGAAAGCAAAGTGCTGGCCGCCAGTTTCAAAACGCCGCGTCAGGCGCTGGACTGCCTGCTCGCCGGATGTGAAGCAATCACGCTTCCTTTAGACGTAGCGCAACAAATGCTCGGTACGCCAGCGGTAGAGTCAGCCATAGAGAAGTTCGAGCAGGACTGGAAAAACGCGTTTGGTAACCTCAACCTCTAAGGGAGAACTGTTATGGACCGTATCATTCAATCGCCGGGGAAATATATCCAGGGCGCTGATGTGCTTACCCGTCTCGGCGACTATCTGAAACCCCTGGCCAATCGGTGGCTGGTTGTCGGCGATAAATTTGTGCTGGGTTTTGCAGAAGAGACCCTACGTCAGAGTTTTAAAAAAGCCGAACTGCATGCCGAAATCGCGCCGTTTGGTGGCGAATGTTCACAAAATGAAATCGACAGACTGAAAAAGCTGGCCGACAGCGCCGACTGCATGGCGGTGCTGGGCATTGGCGGTGGTAAAACGCTGGATACCGCCAAAGCGCTGGCCCATTTTATGGACGTACCCGTGGCTATAGCCCCAACCATTGCTTCCACCGATGCGCCGTGCAGCGCCCTTTCCGTGATTTATACCGACAGCGGTGAGTTCGATCGCTACCTGATGCTGCCGCACAACCCGAACATGGTCATTGTCGACACCAAAGTGGTGGCGGGTGCGCCAGCACGTCTGCTTGCCGCCGGGATTGGCGATGCGCTGGCGACGTGGTTTGAAGCGCGCGCCTGCTCGCGCAGCGGCGCGACCACCATGGCGGGCGGCAAATGTACGCAGGCAGCACTCGCGCTGGCCGAGCTGTGCTACAACACGCTGGTTGAAGAGGGTGAAAAAGCCATGCTGGCCGCGGAACAGCATGTGGTTACACCGGCGCTGGAACGCATTATCGAAGCCAACACCTATCTCAGTGGCGTAGGTTTTGAAAGCGGTGGTCTGGCGGCGGCACACGCTATTCATAACGGTATGACAGCGGTACCGGACGCGCATCACTTCTATCACGGCGAAAAAGTAGCGTTTGGTACGCTGACGCAGCTGGTACTGGAAAACGCGCCGGTAGAAGAAATAGAGACCGTCGCCGCGCTTTGTCACAGCGTTGGGCTGCCGATCACCCTGGCACAGCTGAACATCAAAGAGGATATTCCGGCCAAAATGCGTCTGATCGCGGAAGCCTCCTGTGCCGAAGGGGAAACGATCCACAACATGCCCGGCGGCGTAACGCCGGATCAGGTATATGCGGCACTGCTGGTGGCCGACCAGTATGGGCAGCGGTTCCTGCAGGAGTGTGAGTAAATAGCGTAAATAAAAATCCCCGCATCAGCGGGGATTTTTTTGCCCGTAGGCCGGGTAAGCGTTAGCGCCACCCGGCACAAGGGTTACTGCAGGTCAAACCGGTCCAGATCCATCACCTTCGCCCATGCGGCAACGAAGTCACGGACAAACTTCTCATGCGCATCATCACTGGCATAAACCTCTGCCAGCGCGCGCAGGACGGCGTTCGAACCAAAGACCAGATCGGCGCGGGTGGCGGTGTATTTCACTTCACCGCTGGCGCGATCGCTTCCGGCAAACAGTTCGTTAGATTCGTCGGTCGCCTTCCACTGGGTGTTCATGTCCAGCAGGTTCACGAAGAAATCGTTGCTCAGCACGCCCTCGCGGTCGGTGAACACGCCGTTCTTACCGCCATCAAAGTTTGCACCCAGCACGCGCAGGCCACCGATCAGCACCGTCAGCTCAGGCGCGGTCAGCGTCAGCTGCTGGGCTTTGTCGATCAGCAGTGACTCAGTGGTGGACACATCCACCTGCGCACGGTAGTTGCGGAAGCCGTCGGCAATCGGTTCGAGCAGGTTAAACATCTCGATATCCGTCTGATCCTGACGCGCATCCACGCGTCCTGGGGTGAACGGCACGTTGACGTAAACGCCTGCGGCTTTTGCAGCCTGCTCAACGCCCACGACGCCCGCCAGCACGATGATATCGGCCAGTGAGGCTTTGTTGGTGGTGCGCTGGATAGCTTCCAGAGCCGGCAACGCACGAACCGCCGCGGCGTTAACATCCCAGTCGCGCTGAGGAGCCAGCGCCAGACGCGCGCCGTTGGCGCCGCCGCGCTTATCGCCACCGCGGAAGGTTGAAGCTGACGCCCAGGCAACCGAAACCAGTTCGCTCACGGACAGACCGGATGCCACAATCTCCGCCTTCAGGCTTTCAATGTCTTCTTTCGACGGATTGAACACCGCCTGCGGCAGCGGGTCCTGCCAAATCAGATCTTCTTTCGGCACTTCAGGGCCGATGTAACGCGCTTTTGGCCCCATATCACGGTGGGTCAGCTTGAACCAGGCACGGGCGAAGGCTTCGTTGAAAGCCTGCGGATCGTTCAGGAAGCGGCGGGAAATTTTCTCGAATTCCGGGTCAAAACGCAGCGTCAGGTCGGTGACCAGCATGGTAGGTTTGCGTTTTTTCGACGGGTCGAACGGATCGGGCATGATTTCCGGTGCATCCACGGCTTCAAACTGAATCGCACCCGCCGGGCTGCGGGTCTGCACCCATTCGTATTTGAACAGGTTCTCGAAGAAGTAGTTGCTCCACTGGGTCGGGGTTTGCGACCAGATAACTTCCAGACCGGAGGTAATGGCATCTGCGCCAACGCCCGTGCCGTGCGTGCTGGCCCAGCCCAGGCCCTGCGCTTCAATCGGCGAGGCTTCCGGGTCGGTGCCCACGTGCGTGGCTTCACCCGCGCCGTGGGTTTTGCCGAGAGTGTGGCCGCCCGCGATCAGCGCAACGGTCTCTTCGTCGTTCATCCCCATGTTGCCGAAGGTCGCGCGAATGGCCGCCGCAGCAGACAGGGGTTCACCGCTGGCGTTTGGCCCTTCCGGGTTAACGTAGATCAGGCCCATTTCGGTGGCGGCCAGAGGGCGCTTCGCCAGCGCTTCCGGGTCGCGGTGGGTCAGCCAGGCTTTTTCATCACCCCAGTTCACGTCCAGATCCGGTTCCCAGACGTCTTCACGCCCGGCACCAAAACCAAAGGTGCGGAAGCCGGAGTTCTCCAGCGCCACGTTACCCGCGAGGATAAACAGGTCAGCCCAGGAAATTTTTTGTCCGTATTTTTGCTTGATGGGCCACAGCAGACGGCGCGCCTTATCCAGGCTCACGTTATCCGGCCAGGAGTTCAGCGGCGCAAAGCGCTGTTGACCGCGTCCTGCGCCACCGCGCCCGTCAACGGAGCGATAGGTACCCGCGCCGTGCCAGGCCATACGGATAAACAGGCCCGCATAGCTGCCCCAGTCGGCAGGCCACCACGGTTGGGAGTCGGTTAAAAGTGCTTTGAGGTCGCCTTTAAGGGCGGAGTAATCCAGCTTGCTAAATTCTTTGCGGTAGTCAAAGTCTTCACCCAGTGGGTTCGAACGATTGGAATGTTGGTTAAGAAGATCGATGCGGAGTTGTTTTGGCCACCAGTCGCGGCTGCCTGTACCTGCGCCCGCGCTGTGATCGACGCCGCCCTGATGGAACGGGCATTTGCCGACTGATGCCGCTTTATTGGTCTCGTCTGACGTGCTCATCGCTATGCTCCCTTTTACAGTGTTACCGTTACGATATACGCCCTTGTTGATAAGGTATAGTTGAGATAACCCACAGATTCGATAGTTAAATCCGTTTAATTTCCCATGGAAAATACATGAGTTTTGTACGTCAAAGGCAGCATTGCTGATATGGCAGGAAAATAAAACCCTTATAAATCAAAAAACCCTCCGAAGAGGGCTCTTTTTTTGTTACACGCCTGGTCTAACGCCGAGCGTATGGCATATGGCGTAACTCATCTCTGCACGGTTCAGCGTGTAGAAGTGGAAATCCTTCACCCCTTCACGACTTAAGATCTTCACCATGTCCATCGCGATATTTGCGCCCACCAGCTTGCGTGTTTCCGGGTCATCGTCCAGCCCCTCGTACATTTTAGACATCCACAGCGGAATGCGCACATTGGTCATATCAGCAAATTTCTTCGCCTGTTTGAAGTTAGAGACCGGCAGAATACCCGGGATAATTTCAACGTCGATGCCCGCGGAGACGCAGCGGTCGCGAAAGCGCAGGTAGCTTTCCACATCAAAGAAGAACTGTGTAATAGCGCGGTTCGCACCGGCGTCCACTTTACGCTTGAGGTTAAGCAGATCGGCCTGGGCGCTTTTCGCTTCCGGATGCACTTCAGGATAAGCGGCAACGGAGATATCAAAGTCAGCCACGTCTTTCAGCAGCGCGACCAGATCGGCGGCATACATGTCCGGCTTACCACTACCCGGCGGCAGGTCACCGCGCAGCGCGACAATATGACGAATGCCGTTATTCCAGTAATCCTGGGCGATGGCCCGCAGCTCGTCGCGGGTGGCGTCGATGCAGGTGAGGTGCGGCGCCGCTTCCAGACCGGTACGATCTTTAATGCCTTTAATGATGCTGTGCGTACGGTCACGCTCGCCGGAGTTCGCACCGTAAGTCACGGAGACAAACTTCGGTTTCAGGCTGCTGAGACGATCGATAGAGCTCCACAGGGTTTGCTCCATTTCACTGGTGCGCGGCGGGAAAAATTCAAAAGAGACGTTAATCTGGCCGTTTACTTCAGCCAGGCTCTGATTCAGTGCTTCCCGCTGGTTGGCGTGAAAAAAGCTCATACCTTACCTCTATCAATCGCATGTCGTTGTCTGTTGTGTTGTGAACTTCTATACGTTTAGACGTCCAGATGTAAAAATGACGGAAAAGCGGAGGGACGTCAACATAAATAATCAACAATAACGGTGAGGTTTGCTCAGGGAATATGAGAGAAATTCAGGATGAGGGTGAGTGCGGTCTGGTGCCCTCACCCTAACCCTCTCCCACAGGGAGAGGGGAAAAAGTGAAATTACAGCAGCTTAGCCAGACGATTGATGTCGGACTGGATCGCCCCGGCGGTGACATCGCGCCCCGCGCCAGGACCGCGGATCACCAGCGGGTTATCGCGGTACCAGCGGCTTTCGATGGCGAAGACGTTATCGCACGGCAGCAGCGCCGCCAGCGGATGTTCAGGACGCACCGCCTCGACGCCGACTCGCGCTTTTCCGTTGGCCTCGAAACGCGCCACGTAGCGCAGTACCAGCCCCATCTCGTTCGCGGCTTCCAGACGCTGCACCATCTGCTCGTTAAGCTCTTCACCATTTTCAAAGAAATGGTCCACAGAGCCTTCTTCACAGCCGGCAGGCACCAGCGATTCGACGCGTACGGCATCCGGTTCGATATCGTAACCGGCTTCACGCGCCAGGATCACCAGCTTACGCATCACGTCTTTGCCGGAAAGGTCAACGCGCGGATCGGGTTCCGTTAAACCCTGCTGCCACGCCTGATCCACCAGGTCGGTGAACGGTACGGTACCGTCGAACTGAAGGAACAGCCAGGAGAGCGTGCCGGAGAAGATACCGCTCAGCGCCAGAATGCTGTCACCGCTTTCAATCAGGTCACGCACGGTGTGGTTAACCGGCAGCCCCGCGCCAACGGTGGCGTTGTAGAGCCAGTGACGACCGGTTTTTTCAAACGCGTCGTGGATCTGACGGTATTTATCGGTGCTGCTCGCCCCCGCCAGCTTGTTCGCACTGATGACGTGGAAGCCGTGGCTGGCGAAATCAAGGTACTGATCGGCAAGCTGTTCGCTGGCGGTAACGTCCAGCACCACCAGATCGTCATACGGGTGCGCGCGCATCCACAGGAACAGCGACTCTTCATCCTGCTCTACGGCTTCATCATTAAAGAAGGCAAGCGCGCGGCTGGCGTCCAGCCCTTCGTAGTTCAGCAGGCTACGGCGGCTGTCCACCACGCCCGCGAGAATGAATTCAAATCCGGTACGCGCCGAGAGCGTGACCTGCTCGCGGGCGAACAGCTCCAGCCAGCGGGAACCGATGTTGCCTTTACCAAACAGCACCAGACCGATGCGCTTTTCCGCGCGGAACAGGGAGGTGTGCAGGCCCTGAATCAGGCTCTCGGTTGGCCCTTTACGCAGGACGGCGACCAGGCTGATGCCCTCTTCCGACTGCCAGGTGAACTCCACCGGCTGGCCTTTCAGCTGCTGCCAGAAGCGGTGGCAGTGCAGCGGGTTACGGGTGACGCCTGCGCCCACCATCGCCACCAGCGCCAGCCCCTGTCGCAGGCGAAGCTCGCCCGGCAGGCCCGCTTCATCCAGAATTTTCAGCGCGCTGTCAGCCACTTCAGCGGTATAGCAGAACTGCAGTAGCTGGCGATCATTGTGAACGCCAACGGCCAGCGGGCGTACCTGCGCGCGCTTTAACACCAGGTCGATATCTTTATGCGCCAGTTTGAAGTCCTGGCCCGCAGGCACCTGGAACTCAATCAGGCAGATGTCGTCGTGGCTGGTGACAATACGCGCGCCCGTACCGGAGGCCAGTACGCGTTCAATACGGGTAGAGCCTTGATCCGGGGTATAGCTGCAGCGCAGCTGGAGGTCGATATCGCTGCCGGAAACCGGCTGCAGCGTGCGCGCGTGCAGTACCGGTGCGGCCAGACGCGCCAGCTCGCTGGCTTCGTCGAGACGCAGCAGCGGCAGCAGACAGGCATCTTTTACTTTACGCGGGTCCGCGCTGTAAACACCGGCCACGTCGCTCCAGATGGTGACGCGGGACACGCCCGCCAGCGCACCAATCTGCGTTGCCGAGTAGTCCGAACCGTTACGACCCAGCAGCACGGTTTCGCCCGCGTTGCTGCGGCTGATAAAGCCGGTGACGACAATACGTTTGCCCGGATGCTGCACCAGCAGCTGTTGCAGCAGCGGGTAGGACAACCCTTCATCCACCTGCGGCTGCGCGGCGCGTTCGGCGCGCAGGAAATCACGCGCGTCGAGCCAGGCCGCTTCCACCCCCAGGTGCTGCAGCACGGCGGCCATCAGGCGCGCGGACCACACTTCACCGTGGCCCACCACTTCGGCATACACCGCGTCGGTAATCCCGCTGTCCAGCAGGGCGGCCAGTCGCTCAAGGTCATGCGTGAAGGCGCCGATCAGCCCGTCCGCCACGTCCGCAGGCAGCAGGCCGGCAATCAGCTCGCTCTGGTAACGGCGTAAGGACTGTTGCACCTGATGCGCAGAAAGGCGATCGGTCTGGCTCAGTTTCAGCCAGCTAATCAACTGGTTGGTGGTGCTGCCCGCCGCCGAGACAACCATCATGTCACCCGGCTGTGAATATTCCGTCATGATCCCTGCGACACGCAGGTAACATTTCACATCAGCAAGACTACTACCACCAAACTTATGCAGTTGACGACCCTTCGCCCCTGCCTGCGCTATCACACTCATGATTACCCCTTGGCTGCGATCCGGAAGGCATTTTCCAGATCGGCAATTAAATCTTCAGAATCTTCAATACCGGTTGAGATCCGCAGCAGCGTCTCAGAAATCCCGGCGGCGGCACGTGCTTCGGGTGCCATACCTGCGTGCGTCATGGTCGCGGCGTGGGAGATCAAGCTTTCAACCCCACCTAATGATTCCGCCAGCGTAAACAATGACAGCCCGCTCAGGAAGCGACGCAGCGTTTGCTCGTCACCGTCCAGTTCAAAACTTAACATCGCGCCAAATCCCTTCTGCTGGCGCGTGGCAATCTCGTGCCCCTGGTTTTCCGGCAGCGACGGGTGATAGAGCTTCTTCACCAGCGGCTGGGTTTTCAGGAAATCGACAATCGCCTGGGCATTGCGCTGCGCCACTTCCATGCGCGGCGACAGCGTGCGGATGCCGCGCAACAGCAGATAGCTGTCGAAGGCACCCGCGGTGACGCCAATATTATTGGCCCACCATGCCAGTTCGGTGACAACGTCGGGATCTTTGGCAATCACCACGCCCGCTACCACATCAGAATGGCCGTTCAGATATTTAGTGCATGAATGCAATACCAGATCGGCACCCAGTGCGAGTGGGTTCTGAAGGGCCGGACTGAGGAACGTATTATCCACTACACTTATCGCTCCCGCATCCCTTGCGAGCTGACAAATTTTCGCAATATCGACAACGCGCAACAATGGATTGCTTGGACTTTCCACCAGGACCAGCTTTGGTTTCTCTGCCAGCGCCTGTTTCAGCGCCTGTTCGTCGTTTTGATCGACAAACAGCACGCGATAGCAGCCGCGTTTCGCCAGGCTATCAAACAGGCGATAGCTGCCGCCGTAGCAATCGTGCGGCGCGACCAGCAGGTCACCTGGTTTCAGGAACACCGTGGTCACCAGGTGAATGGCGGACATCCCCGTATTGGTTAATACTGCACCTGCGCCACCTTCCAGCTCGGCCAGCGTACGCTGGGTCACATCACGCGTAGGGTTGCCACGACGCGAATAATCATGCGCGCGGGGTTCATTAAATCCGGTGAAATTGTAGGTACTGGAAAGATGAATCGGCGGGACAACGCAGCCGTACTGCTCGTCATCATTTAATCCGCTACGCACTGCAATAGTGGCCTGTTTACGCGTCATGGTGAGGGCTTCCTGGCGAATGAGGTGAAAAGTCAGGCACCAGAGTAAACATTGAAAGTATGGACGTCAATACATCTGGACATCTAAACTTCTTTGCGTATAGATTGAGCAATGCGCAAATAGCCGTTAAAATTATATGCTTTAGTGCACGCTGCAGCGGCAATATCCGTGCCACGGTATCGTCTCTACGGTAAACTAGGCAAGATTGCGGTTCAAAACGGGTGGTTACAGGTTTTGCACCTTTAGATAAATGACTGAGAGGATTAAAGGTATCTCATGGCTGAATGGAGCGGCGAATATATCAGCCCATACGCTGAGCACGGTAAGAAGAGTGAACAAGTAAAGAAAATTACGGTTTCTATTCCTCTGAAGGTGTTGAAGATCCTCACCGATGAACGTACGCGTCGTCAGGTGAACAACCTGCGCCACGCGACCAACAGCGAACTGCTGTGCGAAGCGTTCCTGCACGCGTTTACCGGTCAACCGTTGCCGAACGATGAAGATCTGCGCAAAGAGCGTAGTGATGAAATCCCGGAAGAGGCGAAAGTCATCATGCGTGAACTGGGCATTGACCCGGAGACGTGGGAATACTAACTGCGGTGCGATCCCGCTGAGGTTACTCAGCGGGATGGTTTCTTAGAAGTTGTAGCCTAAACCCACGCGCAGACGCGTCTGGCGGTCGTCGCTGGTGGCGGTGTTATAGCCGGAAGAGACGTTGCCCACTTCCACAAATGGGATCCACGAGTCGATGTTATACGCCACGCGGAAGTTATATTCGTAATCTTCTTTTTTATTGTTATACAGGTCTTCATTGTCGGCGAATTTATATATGCCGTTTAGCTCGAACATCCAGCCATCAATATTATAACCCAGCCACATTTCCGGACGATAAACCATACGGTCATCTTTTCCGTCCGCATTGCGGCGAGTGTATTCCGTACGATAACGAAACGCCGTCCACCAGCTGTCATTAATATTATACTGCACGCGCAGATAAGGCTTATAGATGGCCATGTCATCACCCATTTCAACGGCGACGCCCGGCTGCCAGATAAAACCTTGCCAGGTAAATTGATAGCTTGCGGTATATTCGTTGCTGTTACTTTCCATATTATTAAGCGCGTCGTTAGACTGCTTGTTATCGGAGCGCGATACCGCCTCAACCGCTACGCCAAAGCCGGTGCCAAAGCGGTGTGACATGTACACACGGTCGTAGTTACGCCCATCGTCGTAATACTCGTGTCGGTAATCCACATATCCCGCCTGCGCCGCGCACGATATTAACGGAAGCACAAATAAGAGTTGCTTCAATTTCATAACATTTCCCTCGAAGTAAACGCACCCTGAAAGCCACTGTGTCGTCATGGCAAATAAGAATGTATGACGGGCGCAGTGTAAGTTTACGAAACGAGAGAAACCTTTTAATTTTTGACACCCCCGTCAAAAGGATGGCAAAGAATTAAAGAAATGAGAGGTACAGTTCACTATCCGTTAAAGAATAAATCAGACAAATATATTTAATACAATGATACGTAATTAATTATTTTAGATATAAATATTAAGATGTGATTTATTCAGAAGGGATATAACAGGCACAAAAAAACCGCCCGAAGGCGGTTTTTCCTGGATGCTTATTTAGCGCCCGGGATGCTGAAACGCTTGTTGAAGCGGTCAACACGGCCACCGGTTGCAACATCACGCTGCTTACCAGTGTAGAACGGGTGGCATTTGCCGCACACGTCCAGGTTCAGATCGTGGCCCACGGTGGAGCGGATCTGGATAGAGTTACCGCAAGAACAGTTTGCAGTAATCATTTCGTATTTCGGGTGAATATCTTTTTTCATGGGAGAACCTCAGTTAAGGCCGCGTCGCTCTTCCAGCCCTAACGCCAGACACCACGCGATGTTGAATGTAATTTCTCTGGCGTAATATACACCAAAGGCGGCGAATCATACAGAATTTGACCAACGTATGCAAACTGATCCGCACGCCGCTTTCACTAATGTGTATACTAACGCGCCACTTTTCAAGTCAGGAAGATTCGATGCCCGTCGCTCACGTTGCCCTGCCCGTTCCGCTTCCCCGCACCTTTGACTACCTGCTGCCCGACAGCATGAGCGCCAAAGCGGGCTGTCGCGTGACCGTGCCGTTTGGCAAACAGCAGCGCGTGGGGATTGTTGTCTCCGTCAGCGATCAAAGCGAACTGCCGCTCAATGAACTGAAGTCGGTCATTGAGGTGCTGGACGGCGAGCCCGTTTACTCCACCAGTACCTGGCGACTGCTGCAGTGGGCGGCGGATTATTATCATCACCCCATTGGTGACGTCCTGTTCCACGCTCTGCCCATCATGCTGCGCCAGGGCAAAAGTGCCAGCCATGCGCCGATGTGGTACTGGTTTGCTACCGAGCAGGGTCAGGCGGTCGATATTAACAGCCTCAAGCGCTCGCAGAAACAGCAGCAGGCCCTGGCGGCGCTGCGTCAGGGGAAAATCTGGCGGCATCAGGTCGACGAGCTTGAGGTCAGCGAAACGGCGCTACAGGCATTAAGAAAGAAAGGGCTTAGCGAACTGGCAAGCGAAGCACCTGCCCTTTACGACTGGCGCGAGAGTTTCTCCGTTTCAGGGGATCGCCTGCGTCTGAATACCGAGCAGGCCACCGCCGTGGGCGCGATTCATAGCGCTTCCGATCATTTCTCTGCCTGGCTGCTGGCAGGGGTGACGGGTTCCGGTAAAACGGAGGTCTACCTGAGCGTGCTGGAAAACGTGCTCGCGCAGGGCAAACAGGCGCTGGTGATGGTGCCGGAAATTGGCCTGACGCCGCAAACCATCGCCCGATTCCGCGAACGCTTTAACGCGCCGGTTGAGGTGCTGCACTCCGGCCTGAACGACAGCGAACGCCTCAGCGCCTGGCTGAAAGCGAAAAACGGCGAAGCGGCGATTGTGATCGGCACCCGCTCGTCGCTGTTTACACCGTTTAAAAATCTTGGCGTTATCGTGATCGACGAAGAACACGACAGCTCCTATAAACAGCAGGAAGGCTGGCGCTATCACGCCCGCGATCTGGCTGTTTATCGCGCGCACAGTGAGCAGATCCCTATTATTCTCGGCTCCGCCACGCCTGCGCTCGAAACGCTGCACAACGTGCGCCAGCGCAAATACCACATGCTGCGCCTGACGCGCCGCGCGGGGAATGCCCGTCCGGCCATTCAGCACGTGCTGGATCTGAAAGGTCAGCAGGTTCAGGCCGGGCTTGCGCCTGCCTTAATTACCCGAATGCGCCAGCACCTGCAGGCGGGGAATCAGGTGATCCTGTTCCTTAACCGACGCGGATTCGCGCCCGCGCTGCTGTGCCACGACTGCGGCTGGATTGCCGAGTGCCCGCGCTGCGACCATTACTACACCTTCCACCAGGCCCAGCGGCATTTGCGCTGCCACCACTGCGACAGCCAGCGTCCGGTTCCTCGCCAGTGCCCGTCATGTGGTTCCACGCATATCGTGCCGGTGGGGCTGGGAACGGAACAGCTGGAACAGGCGCTTGGCCCTTTTTTCCCGGACGTGCCTATTTCGCGTATCGACAGGGACACCACCAGCCGTAAAGGGGCGCTGGAACAGCAGCTGGCGGAAATGCATCGCGGCGGCGCGCGCATCCTGATTGGCACCCAGATGCTGGCGAAAGGCCACCACTTCCCGGACGTGACGCTGGTCGCCCTGCTGGACGTGGACGGCGCGCTGTTCTCGGCAGATTTCCGCTCAGCCGAGCGCTTCGCCCAGCTTTATACCCAGGTGGCAGGGCGTGCCGGTCGCGCCGGTAAACAGGGCGAAGTGGTGCTGCAAACACACCATCCTGAACACCCGCTGCTGCAAACCCTCCTGCATAAAGGCTATGACGCCTTTGCCGAGAAGGCGCTGGCCGAACGCCAGACCATGCAGCTGCCGCCGTGGACCAGCCACGTCATCATCCGCGCGGAAGACCATAACAACCAGCAGGCGCCGCTTTTCCTGCAGCAGCTGAGAAACCTCCTGCAGGCCAGCCCGCTGGTGGATAATCAGCTGTGGATTTTGGGCCCGGTGCCGGCACTCGCCCCAAAACGCGGCGGACGTTTTCGCTGGCAAATTTTGCTCCAGCACCCCTCGCGGGTTCGTCTTCAGCACATCGTCAGCGGCGCGCTGGTGCTGATTAATACCCTGCCGGAAGCGCGAAAAGTGAAGTGGGTACTGGACGTCGATCCCATCGAAGGTTGAAGACGGATCGAAAAATTTAACGCTCCTCACACTTTTTATGAAAATTCTGTAACCGATTCCATTAACTATCTGTAAAAATGGTGATGTCAGAAGTTCGGTGTTCAGGCGAGGAGAAGACGTTGAAGTCCAGGAAAGAGGTTGCACCGGCGACCATGAAAGACGTTGCCCAGAAAGCACAAGTCTCTACGGCAACGGTATCCCGCGCATTAATGAACCCGGATAAAGTCTCCCAGGCGACCCGTAACCGGGTAGAGCAGGCTGCGCTTGAAGTGGGCTATTTCCCACAGGCGATGGGGCGTAACGTTAAACGCAATGAGTCGCGCACCATTCTGGTGATTGTGCCGGACATCTGTGACCCCTTCTTCAGCGAGATTATCCGCGGTATTGAAGTCACCGCAGCGGAACAGGGTTACCTGGTGCTGATTGGCGACTGTGCTCACCAGAACCAGCAGGAAAAAACCTTCATCGATCTCATTATCACCAAGCAGATCGACGGCATGCTGCTGCTTGGCTCGCGCCTGCCGTTTGATGCCAGCATTGAAGAACAGCGTAATTTACCGCCGATGGTGATGGCCAACGAGTTTGCGCCAGAGCTGGAGCTGCCGACGGTCCACATTGATAACCTCACCGCCGCGTTCAACGCCGTAAACTATCTCCAGGAGCTGGGGCATAAGCGCATTGGCTGTATTGCCGGGCCGGAAGAGATGCCGCTTTGTCACTATCGCTTGCAGGGCTACGTTCAGGCGCTGCGCCGTACCGGCGTCACCGTCGATCCGCACTACATTGCGCGCGGTGACTTTACCTTCGCCGCGGGTGGACAAGCGCTGGAGAAACTTCTGGATCTGCCTGAACCGCCAACCGCCGTATTTTGTCACAGCGACGTGATGGCGCTGGGCGCATTATCGTACGCTAAACGCCGCGGTCTGCGGATACCGAAAGATTTATCGATCGTCGGATTCGATAATATTTCGCTTTCAGAATTTTGCGATCCGCCGCTCTCAACGGTCGCTCAGCCGCGCTATCAAATCGGCCGCGAAGCGATGCTGCTTCTGCTGGATCAGCTTCACGGTCAAACAGTTAGCAGCGGCTCGCGGTTGCTGGACTGCGAACTGATTGTTCGCGGCACTACCCAGGCATTGACTTAAAGTAAACGTCTTTCGGATACCCTTATCTGGTCAAAGCCCCGCCGCTTAAGTAACATGGCGGACTGACGAACGAATAAATACAGCGAAACGATAGTGGCACAACGAGATTATGTACGTCGCGGCCAGCCGGCACCTTCGCGACGCAAAAAGAGTAGCTCAAGGAAAAAGCAACGTAACCTGCCTGCTGTATCGCCAGCAATGGTCGCTATTGCTGCGGCTGTAGTCGTCGCCTTTATTGGTGGCCTGTACTTTATCACGCACCATAAAAAAGAAGAGTCTGAGGCGCTTCAGGCCAGTAAAGTTGCCGGAAATGGCCTTCCTCCGAAGCCTGAAGAGCGCTGGCGCTATATCAAAGAGCTGGAAAGCCGTCAGCCTGGGGTGCGTGCGCCAACCGAACCTTCTGCGGGGGGTGAAGTGCAGAATGCGAATCAGCTGACGGATGAACAGCGTCAGCTGCTCGCACAAATGCAGGCCGATATGCGCCAGCAGCCTACGCAGCTGAACGAAGTGCCGTGGAATGAGCAGACCCCGGCGCAGCGCCAGCAAACGCTGCAGCGACGTCAGGCGCAACAGCAGATTCAGCAACAGCAACAACAGCAGCAGCAATGGGCGCAAACCCAGCCGGTGCAGCAGCCGAAAGCCCAGCCGCGGGTAACGGAACAGCCATACCAGCAGCAGACGCGTACGGTGCAGTCTCAGCCAGCCCAACAGCCGCCGAAAACGCAGCCGCAGAAACAGGCGGCTCAGCCGTATCAGGATCTGCTCCAGACGCCAGCGCATACTACCGCGCAGCAGCCGAAAACGCAGCAGGCCGCGCCGGTCACCAAAGAGACCGAAGCGCCGAAGCAGACGGCGGAGAAAAAAGATGAGCGCCGCTGGATGGTACAGTGCGGTTCGTTCAAAGGTGCCGAGCAGGCGGAAACGGTACGTGCTCAGCTGGCCTTTGAAGGGTTTGATTCGCGTATTACCACCAACAACGGCTGGAATCGCGTGGTGATTGGTCCGGTTAAAGGCAAAGAAAACGCCGATGGCACCATTTCGCGTTTGAAAGTGGCCGGCCACACAAACTGCATTCGACTCGCCTCCGGGGGTTGAAACCCCCAAAATCCCCCCCATCTATCATTTAATTCAGCCCTGAGCACAGGCTCAGGGCTTCTGTTTCCCGATTCTGTAACCAGGGGGTCTGCTCGTGACAACAATAGTAAGTGTACGCCGTAACGGCCATGTGGTAATCGCCGGTGATGGCCAGGCCACGCTGGGTAATACCGTCATGAAAGGCAACGTGAAGAAAGTGCGCCGCCTCTACAACGACAAAGTGATTGCCGGTTTTGCAGGCGGCACGGCGGACGCCTTTACGCTGTTTGAACTGTTTGAACGTAAACTGGAAATGCACCAGGGTCATCTGGTGAAAGCTGCCGTTGAGCTGGCGAAAGACTGGCGTACCGACCGCATGCTGCGCAAGCTTGAAGCGCTGCTGGCGGTAGCCGATGAGACCGCCTCGCTGATCATCACCGGTAACGGTGACGTGATTCAGCCAGAAAATGACCTGATTGCCATCGGCTCTGGCGGCCCTTATGCCCAGGCTGCAGCCCGCGCGCTGTTGGAAAATACCGACATGAACGCGCGTGATATCGCGGTGAAGGCGTTGGATATTGCAGGCGATATCTGCATTTATACCAACCACAACCACACCATCGAAGAATTGACCTCCAAAGCGTAAGGATCTCCCATGTCTGAAATGACCCCACGCGAAATTGTCAGCGAACTGAACAAACACATTATCGGCCAGGATAACGCGAAGCGTTCCGTGGCTATCGCTCTGCGTAACCGCTGGCGTCGTATGCAGCTTGACGAAGAGCTGCGCCACGAAGTGACGCCGAAAAACATTCTGATGATCGGCCCGACCGGCGTTGGTAAAACCGAAATCGCTCGTCGTCTGGCGAAGCTGGCTAACGCACCGTTCATCAAAGTTGAAGCCACCAAGTTCACCGAAGTGGGCTATGTAGGTAAAGAAGTGGACTCCATCATCCGCGATCTGACCGACTCGGCGATCAAGATGGTGCGCGTCCAGGCAATCGAGAAAAACCGCTACCGTGCAGAAGAGATGGCCGAAGAGCGCATTCTCGACGTGCTGATCCCACCGGCAAAAAACAACTGGGGCCAGGCAGAACAGCAGGCGGAACCGTCCGCTGCGCGCCAGGCATTCCGCAAGAAGCTGCGTGAAGGCCAGCTGGACGACAAAGAGATTGAGATCGATCTCGCTGCCGCGCCAATGGGTGTGGAAATCATGGCGCCTCCGGGCATGGAAGAGATGACCAGCCAGCTGCAGTCCATGTTCCAGAACCTGGGCGGCCAGAAGCAGAAAGCGCGTAAGCTGAAAATTAAAGACGCGATGAAGCTGCTGATTGAAGAAGAAGCGGCGAAGCTGGTAAACCCGGAAGAGCTGAAGCAGGATGCTATCGACGCGGTTGAGCAGCACGGCATCGTGTTTATCGACGAAATCGACAAAATTTGTAAGCGCGGCGGCAACAGCTCCGGCCCGGACGTGTCCCGTGAAGGCGTTCAGCGCGACCTGCTGCCGCTGGTTGAAGGCTGCACCGTCTCCACCAAGCACGGCATGGTGAAAACGGACCACATCCTGTTTATCGCTTCAGGCGCGTTCCAGGTTGCCAGCCCGTCGGATCTGATCCCGGAACTGCAGGGCCGTCTGCCAATCCGCGTTGAGCTGCAGGCGCTGACCACCGAAGATTTCGAACGTATCCTGACCGAGCCAAACGCCTCTGCTACCGTACAGTACAAAGCGCTGATGGCGACCGAAGGCGTGAACCTCGAGTTCACCGAAGACGGTATCAAACGTATTGCCCAGGCCGCATGGCAGGTCAACGAAACCACCGAGAACATCGGTGCGCGTCGCCTGCATACCGTGCTGGAACGCCTGGTAGAAGATATCTCTTACGACGCGAGCGACCTTAACGGTCAAACCGTTACCATTGACGCAGAATATGTGAGTAAACATCTGGATGCGTTAGTGGCAGATGAAGATCTGAGTCGTTTTATCCTATAATCGCGGTTACTGGATTCTCATCACGTTTAATGGGGGCTAATGCCCCCATTTTTATTGGCTAAATACTTATGACTGACATCAGCCGTACTCAGGCGTGGCTCGAAAGTCTGCGCCCTAAAACACTTCCTCTGGCCTTTGCCGCGATTATCGTCGGCACCGCCCTTGCCTGGTGGCAGGGTTATTTTGATCCGCTGGTCGCCGCGCTGGCGTTGATTACCGCTGGCCTGCTGCAAATCCTCTCCAATCTCGCTAACGACTACGGCGACGCGGTAAAGGGCAGCGACAAGCCGGACCGCATAGGGCCACTGCGCGGAATGCAGAAAGGGGTGATTACCCAGGCGCAGATGAAACGCGCGCTGATTATCACCGTGGTGCTGATCTGCGTATCCGGCCTGGCGCTGGTGACGGTGGCGTCTAAGACCACCAGCGATTTTATTGGCTTCCTGGTGCTGGGTTTATTGGCCATTATCGCGGCCATCACCTATACCGTCGGCACGCGTCCTTACGGTTATATTGGGCTCGGTGATATCTCCGTACTGGTGTTCTTCGGCTGGCTGAGCGTGATGGGAAGCTGGTATTTACAGGCGCATACGGTGATCCCTGCCCTGTTCCTGCCCGCGACCGCCTGTGGTCTGCTGGCGACGGCGGTGCTCAACATCAACAACCTGCGCGACATCGACAGCGATCGCGAGAACGGCAAAAATACCCTGGCGGTGCGTCTGGGGCCGGTCAATGCGCGCCGCTATCATGCCTGCCTGCTCATTGGCGCGCTGGTTTGCCTGGCGCTGTTTAACCTGATTTCCTTGCAGAGCCTGTGGGGCTGGCTGTTTGTGCTTGCCGCGCCGCTGCTGATTAAGCAGGCCCGCTTTGTGATGCGTGAACTCAGCCCGTCCGCCATGCCGCCAATGCTGGAGCGTACGGTAAAAGGCGCGCTGCTGACTAACCTGTTGTTCGTCATCGGGATTGTGTTAAGCCAGACGCTGCGTTAGCTGACAAATATCAATTAACAATTGATGATTTTGCCAACAACGCATTTCGCACGATATACTGAACACATTCGCAGCAACTGAGCGTTAAACCTATGAAATACGATACCTCCGAGCTTTGTGACATCTACCAGGAAGATGTCAACGTCGTTGAACCGCTGTTCTCCAACTTTGGTGGGCGGTCGTCGTTTGGCGGACAGATCGTCACGGTGAAATGTTTCGAGGACAACGGGTTGCTGTACGATCTGCTCGAACAGAATGGCCGTGGCCGCGTTCTTGTGGTCGACGGCGGCGGTTCCGTGCGCCGCGCGTTAATTGATGCTGAACTGGCCGGCATTGCCGTCCAGAATGAGTGGGAAGGCCTTGTGGTGTACGGTTCCGTACGTCAGGTGGACGATCTGGAAGACCTGGATATCGGGATTCAGGCCATCGCGGCCATACCGGTAGGGGCGGCGGGTGACGGCATCGGCGAAAGCGACGTGCGCGTCAATTTCGGCGGCGTGACCTTCTTCTCCGGGGACCATCTCTACGCCGATAACACCGGTATTATCCTGTCCGAGGATGCGCTGGATATCGAGTAGTAAAACCGTTAGCGTGAACCATAAAAAAACCGCCAACAGCAATGTGGCGGTTTTTTTGTCCCTCGGGATTCGCGGTCCGTTGGGAAGTTTTGCAGACTAACACCAAGGAGCTTCATCATACTCTCGTCCAAACCTTGGGCAACCCTTCAGAACCTTTATAAAATCCTAATTGTCTATGAATACCTTAACTCCACGGTTGATGCTCATTATGATGAAGCGTCCCTTTCCGCCATCTCGCAAATGGGCATCGGTCCAGGGAAAGGTGTATTCACTACCGTAAAGCAGGCTAACACCAGGGCTTGTGTCCACCGACTTATCACCGGTGGTGAACGGTGGAGCGGTTAGCTGCAGGGACCGCATAATGAAACGCTATTTATGTATCGCGTTCATTGTCGCCAGCGTACTCGTTGTAAAGAGTGATGAACCGAATGTGTTGATTGCTCTTACTATGACAGCGCAGGACAAGTAGCGTTAAGGCCGCCTCTGGCGGCCTTTTTTATTACTGGCATAAAAAAAGCCGGGTGGCGGCTTCGCCTTACCCGGCCTACTCATTAATCCCAATGGGAATTAAACCTCTTCCATACGTCCCAGCAGCGCCTGCAGGCGATCCTGCCAGCCGTTCTGCTGTTCGCGCAGCTGGTTGTTTTCGCGCTCCAGTTCTTCGCGGCCGTGCTGAGCGTTCTGAACTTCCTGCGCCAGGCTGTTGTTCTTCTCTTTCAGCTCTTCAATTTCCATCTGCAGCAGGGTGATGGTGTCAATCGCCTGCTGTACTTTCGATTCCAGTTTCTCAAACACTTCTAAAGACATGATGCTACCTCTCCTGAATTGCAAGGCGACGCTTTAACATAAACGCGCACGACATATACCGTCGATTGTATGGAGCGCGGCGCTCTGTGTCCAGCGACACACCGCGCAGATCGCGGTTTGCAACACTTTTAGGTCTGGTCCTGGTGCGTTCGCGTCATATACCCCTAAATTGTTAACTGATTCGTTAATGAAATGATTCAGCTCACATTCCTGTACTGATGCAAAAATGTGCTTTATGGCGCGAAAACGCTCATTTTATTGACGCAGACCACACATTTTGATTTCGATATTTCTCGTTTTTGCTCGTTAACGATAAATTAACACTATGTCTACAGGGCATCGTGGCTGTCACGGGCGGCCATGCTAACAATAAACATCAATTTCTTCAGGATTCCGATTATGAGTCAGACATCAACCTTAAAAGGCCAGTGCATTGCCGAGTTCCTTGGTACCGGGTTGTTGATATTCTTCGGAGTGGGCTGTGTCGCTGCACTGAAAGTGGCGGGTGCCAGTTTTGGTCAGTGGGAAATCAGTATCATCTGGGGTCTGGGCGTGGCGATGGCCATCTACCTGACCGCAGGGGTTTCTGGTGCACATCTTAACCCGGCGGTGACAATCGCACTGTGGCTGTTCGCGTGCTTCGACGGACGCAAAGTTGTACCTTTCATTCTTTCTCAGTTTGCCGGCGCGTTTTGCGCAGCGGCGTTAGTTTACGGGCTTTATTACAATCTTTTCATCGACTTCGAACAGACGCATCATATGGTGCGCGGCAGCGTCGAAAGTCTGGATCTGGCAGGCATCTTCTCAACCTACCCTAACCCGCATATCAATTTTGTGCAGGCGTTCGCAGTTGAAATGGTGATTACCGCTATTCTGATGGGCGTTATCCTGGCGCTGACCGACGACGGAAACGGCATTCCGCGCGGCCCGCTGGCACCCCTGCTGATTGGTTTGCTGATTGCGGTGATTGGCGCATCCATGGGCCCGCTGACCGGATTCGCGATGAACCCGGCACGTGATATCGGACCAAAAGCGTTCGCCTTTATCGCAGGCTGGGGCGACGTCGCCTTCACCGGCGGCAAAGATATTCCTTACTTCCTGGTACCGCTGTTTGCGCCGGTTGTCGGGGCTGCGCTGGGTGCGTTTAGCTACCGCAAATTAATTGGTCGCCACTTACCGTGCGACACCTGCGTGGAAGAGGAGAAGGAAACGACTTCTACCGCACAACAAAAAGCTTCGCTGTAATCTGACTACGGGACACATACCATGACCGAAAAAAAATATATCGTTGCGCTCGACCAGGGCACTACCAGCTCCCGCGCTGTCGTAATGGATCATGACGCGAACATCGTCAGCGTGTCACAGCGCGAATTTGAGCAAATTTATCCTCGTCCAGGCTGGGTAGAACACGACCCGATGGAGATTTGGGCATCACAAAGCTCCACGCTGGTCGAAGTGCTGGCGAAAGCCGATATCAGTTCCGACGAGATTGCCGCGATTGGTATCACCAACCAGCGTGAAACTACCGTGGTCTGGGAACGCGAAACCGGTAAGCCTATTTACAACGCCATCGTCTGGCAGTGCCGCCGCACCGCAGAAATTTGCGAAAAACTGAAGCGCGAGGGCATGGAAGATTACATCCGTAGCGCAACAGGCCTGGTGATTGACCCGTATTTCTCCGGCACCAAAGTGAAATGGATCCTCGACCACGTGGAAGGTTCACGCGAGCGTGCTAAACGCGGCGAGCTGCTGTTCGGTACCGTCGATACCTGGCTTATCTGGAAAATGACCCAGGGACGCGTTCACGTCACCGATTACACCAACGCCTCGCGTACCATGCTGTTCAACATCAACACTCTGGAGTGGGATGACAAGATGCTGGACGCGCTGGACATTCCGCGCGCCATGCTGCCTGAAGTGCGTAAGTCTTCCGAAGTGTACGGTCAGACCAACATCGGCGGTAAAGGCGGCACCCGTATTCCTATCGCCGGTATCGCCGGTGACCAGCAGGCGGCCCTGTTCGGCCAGCTGTGCGTCAAGGAAGGGATGGCGAAGAACACCTATGGCACCGGCTGCTTTATGCTGATGAACACCGGCGAGAAAGCGGTGAAATCAGAAAACGGTCTGCTGACCACCATCGCCTGCGGCCCGCGCGGCGAAGTGAACTATGCGCTGGAAGGTGCGGTGTTCATGGCCGGTGCGTCTATCCAGTGGCTGCGCGACGAGATGAAGCTGATTAGCGATGCGTTCGATTCCGAGTACTTCGCGACCAAAGTGAAAGACACCAACGGCGTGTACGTGGTGCCTGCGTTCACCGGTCTGGGCGCACCGTACTGGGACCCGTATGCACGCGGGGCGATTTTCGGTCTGACGCGCGGTGTGAACTCTAACCACATTATTCGCGCCACCCTGGAATCCATCGCCTACCAGACGCGCGACGTGCTGGAAGCGATGCAGGCTGACTCCGGCATTCGTCTGCACGCCCTGCGCGTGGACGGCGGTGCGGTAGCGAATAACTTCCTGATGCAGTTCCAGTCCGACATTCTGGGCACCCGCGTTGAGCGCCCTGAAGTGCGTGAAGTGACGGCGCTGGGCGCGGCGTACCTTGCCGGCCTGGCGGTAGGCTTCTGGCAGAACCTGGACGAGCTGCAGGAAAAAGCGGTTATCGAACGCGAATTCCGCCCAGGCATCGAAACCACCGAGCGTAACTTCCGCTACAGCGGCTGGAAGAAAGCGGTGAAACGTGCCCTGGCCTGGGAAGAGCACGAAGAGTAATTGTCCTTAATTCCCTCACCCCTGGGGAGAGGGTGTTTTAAGTCCCCTCGCCCCTTTGGGGAGAGGGTTAAGGTGAGGGGAGTACAGACCGCACCTTACCCACTCTGTGATAAACTTCGTGCAATTCCTTTTGATTGCACGAGTACCTCATGAAACGTGAACTTGCTATCGAGTTTTCCCGCGTCACCGAAGCAGCCGCCCTTGCAGGCTATAAATGGCTGGGTCGTGGCGACAAAAATACCGCAGACGGCGCAGCCGTCCATGCCATGCGCATTGTGCTTAACCAGGTCAACATCGACGGCACCATCGTGATCGGCGAAGGCGAGATCGACGAAGCGCCGATGCTCTACATCGGTGAAAAAGTCGGTACCGGCAAAGGCGATGCCGTGGATATCGCGGTTGACCCGATCGAAGGCACCCGCATGACGGCGATGGGTCAGGCCAATGCCTTAGCGGTGATGGCCGTGGGCGATAAGGGCTGCTTCCTCAACGCGCCGGATATGTACATGGAAAAGCTGATTGTCGGTCCTGGCGCGAAAGGCGCAATCGACCTTAGCCTGCCGCTGGAAGAGAACCTGCACAACATCGCCAAAGCCCTGGGCAAACCCCTTAGCGAACTTACCGTGACTATTCTGGCAAAACCGCGCCACGACGCCACCATCGCGCAGATGCAAAAGCTCGGCGTGCGCGTGTTTGCCATTCCGGACGGTGACGTTGCCGCCTCGATCCTGACCTGCATGCCGGACAGCGAAGTCGACGTGCTGTACGGCATCGGCGGCGCGCCGGAAGGTGTGGTCTCTGCGGCGGTGATCCGCGCGCTGGATGGCGATATGCAGGCCCGTCTGCTGCCCCGCCATGAGGTGAAAGGCGACAGCGAAGAGAACCGCCGTATCGGGGAAAACGAGCTGGCACGCTGCGAAGCGATGGGCATCGAGGCCAATAAAGTGCTGGCTCTGGACGAGATGGCGCGTAGCGATAACGTTGTCTTCTCGGCGACCGGCATCACCAAAGGCGATCTGCTGGACGGCATCACCCGCAAAGGTAATATGGCCACTACTGAAACCCTGCTGATCCGCGGTAAATCACGCACCATTCGCCGCATCCAGTCTATCCACTATCTCGACCGCAAAGACCCTGACGTGCAGACGCACATTCTGTAAAACCGTTTGATCGATAGAGCTTTCCGGCCCTGACGGGCTGGAAATTGTCACCACAAGTACGGAAGATAGAACCGAGAAACAGCACAGGAGAAGATCATGGCGGACTGGGTAACAGGTAAAGTCACAAAGGTACAGTTCTGGACCGATGCGCTATTTAGTCTCACCGTACATGCTCCCGTTAACCCGTTTAAAGCCGGGCAATTTGCGAAGCTGGGGCTGGACGTCGACGGCGAGCGCGTGCAGCGCGCCTACTCTTACGTTAACGCGCCTGATAACCCGGATCTCGAGTTCTATCTGGTCACCGTTCCTGACGGTAAGCTCAGCCCGCGCCTTGCCGCCCTAAAGCCCGGCGACGAGGTGCAAATTGTGAGTGAAGCGGCAGGCTTCTTTGTGCTTGAAGAGATCCCTGACTGCGACACGCTCTGGATGCTGGCAACCGGTACGGCCATCGGCCCTTATCTCTCTATATTGCAGTACGGCAAAGATCTGGAACGCTTTAAAAACATCGTGCTGGTTCACGCTGCGCGTTACGCTGCAGACCTGAGCTATTTGCCGCAGATGCAGGCGCTTGAACAGCAGTACGGCGGGAAGTTAAAGATTCAGACGGTGGTCAGCCGTGAAACCGTAGCAGGAACGCTTACCGGTCGCGTGCCGGCGTTAATTGAGAGTGGAGCCCTGGAAGACGCGGTGGGCTTGCCGCTTAATGCTGAAACCAGCCACGTCATGCTGTGTGGCAACCCGCAGATGGTACGTGACACGCAGCAGCTTCTGAAGGATACCCGGCAGATGACGAAACATCTTCGCCGCCGACCGGGCCATATGACCGCCGAACACTACTGGTGATCAGCGGTATTTCACCTCAACGGTGTCTTTACCGTATTTGTTTTCGCTCTGGGTGCCAATAAACGCGCCCAGATCGACAATCATCATCACGAAGATGACCGACGGCAGCAGCCTGCCCACGACCCACGGCAGGATGGACGGAAGCATCGCCCAGTTTCCTGCCACCAGCATCCACGCCAGAATAATCAGAAATGCCCACGCGCCGGAACGTCCGCGATCGTGCAGACGCTTTACGACAACCGCCGCCGTTGGCCATAGCAGGCAGACCAGCGCGAAGGCCGCCGTTTGCGTGCTCAGCCATGCATTGTAAGCAACGAAAAACAGAAGCAGCATGGCGACAATCCACGTCACCATCCAGATCCAGAAATCACGGCGTCCAATACGCCCTTTGAACGAAAACAGCCACTGCTGTATGGTCATGTAAGGTTCCTTATTATCGTATAGCGCGCATTTTACCCTGGAGTTGTGACCTTTTGACAAGCCGACCAGATATCGTTTTAATCATGAGCACTTACGGCCAGGGGCAATGTTGATGAAAAGTTCGGCACGTTCTCTCTTCCTGTGTTTAGCGCTGCTCAGCGTGGGTTATCCCCTGCACGCCGCCGAAACTACTGCCCCGACCACAGCACCGTATCTGCTGGCGGGCGCGCCGTCGTTCGATCAGTCCATCAGCCAGTTTCGTGAAGCCTTCAATCAGGCCAACCCCACGCTCCCGCTGGATGAGTTTCGCGCCATTGATGGCCCCCGCGACGCGCCTACCCTGACCCGTGCGGCAAGCAAGATTAACGAGAATTTGTATGCCTCCACGGCGCTGGAGCGCGGTACGTTAAAAATTAAAAGCATGCAAATCACCTGGCTGCCGATACAGGGGCCAGAGCAGAAAGCCGCTAAGGCGAAAGCGCTGGAGTACATGAGCGCGGTATTGCAGGCCTTTACCCCTGCGCTGACGAAAAAGCAAAGTCAGCAAAAGCTGCAAAAACTCCTTACCGCCGGGAAAAACAAGCGTTACTACGCCGATACCGAAGGCGCGATCCGCTATGTTGTGGCGGACAACGGCGAAAAAGGACTGACCTTCGCTGTTGAACCGATTAAGCTGGCACTATTTGACACTCTCGGCGGGGCGAATTAATGACAAAAAGCAAAGCCTTTCGAGGGAAAATCTCTATACTGATTCACAGACCATGCTGCCCGACAGGGTGGCCATATTCCTTAATTCGCTTATTTAGCGTGGAGAATTGAAATGCGACATCCTTTAGTGATGGGTAACTGGAAACTGAACGGCAGCCGCCACATGGTAAACGAGCTGGTTGCGAACCTGCGTAAAGAGCTGGCTGGCGTGACGGGCTGCGCGGTTGCTATCGCTCCGCCGGATATGTACCTGGATCTGGCTAAACACGCCGCTGACGGCAGCCACATCATTCTGGGCGCGCAGAACGTTGACGTTAACCTGTCTGGCGCGTTCACCGGTGAAACCTCCGCTGAAATGCTGAAAGATATCGGCGCGAAATACATCATCATCGGCCACTCCGAGCGTCGCACCTATCACAAAGAATCCGATGAGTTCATCGCGAAGAAATTCGCCGTGCTGAAAGAGCAGGGTCTGATCCCGGTTCTGTGCATCGGTGAAACCGAAGCGGAAAACGAAGCGGGCAAAACCGAAGAAGTGTGCGCACGTCAGATCGACGCAGTGCTGAAAACCCAGGGCGCGGCAGCGTTCGAAGGCGCGGTAATCGCATACGAGCCAGTCTGGGCGATCGGTACCGGCAAATCTGCAACCCCTGCGCAGGCTCAGGCGGTTCACAAATTCATCCGTGACCACATTGCTAAAGCCGACGCGAAGGTCGCTGAGCAAGTGATTATTCAGTACGGCGGTTCCGTAAACGCAGCCAACGCTGCTGAGCTGTTCACCCAGCCAGACATCGATGGCGCGCTGGTTGGCGGTGCATCCCTGAAAGCTGACGCTTTCGCGGTGATCGTTAAAGCGGCAGAAGCGGCTAAACAGGCGTAATTGCCTTTGTGGCGGGTGGCGCTTGCGCTTACCCGCCCTACAAAAACCCTACAACTTACCTAACACGCTATACCACAGATAATCCAGCGGCAGCAGCACCAGATAAGTTGCCACCGCCAGCGCGAGACAAAGCACCATCCCCGCCCTTGCAGGCACCTTCCCGAGCCCCATTGCCACCACAATCGGCGACGCCTGATACGGCAGCAGCGGCGTGGAATAGCCCAGCACCTGAATCATGATCACCGACAGCAGCGGGAAACCGGTCGCGTCCGAAAAACTCTGCGCCAGCGTGGTGTACAGCGCCGGCACGCCGTTGGCGGTCATAATGAAGTTGAGTGCGGTGGTAATACCGGTCAGCGCCAGGAAACTGGTGAACGGTCTGTCTGCATCCAGCGGCATAATGCGAAGCAGTGCCTCGCCCACGGCCGTTCCGATACCGGTTTGCGTCACCACGATTGCCAGACCGAGAATACCCGCGACGTAAATGCAGGTACGCATGTTCACGCCCGCTGAAAATTCTTCCCCGGTGATAAAGCCGATGCGCGGCAGCATGACGACGATCGACGCCGCAAGCCCCGTCCACGCGGGCCCCACGCCGTGCCAGCTCTCCGTCACCCACATCCCCAGCACCACCGCCAGCAGCCAGGCGAGACGCTTTTCGTCCCGCCCCATAGGCTCAGACGGCGCCAGTTCCTTCGGCGGTTTCGGGCTACCGGGAAATAGCCAGCAGATCAGGCCAATCAGGATCAGGCCTTTGAGAATGCCCAGCACCGGCGTGTGCAGCAGCAGATACGGGACATAGTTCAGATGGATGCCGTACGAGCCTTCCGCCGCACCGCTCATTACCAGATTAGGGACGTTAGCAGGCAGGATAGTCGCCGAAAGCTGGAAAGTCCCGAACCCCACGGCCAGCGCCAGCCCATACCAGGCGCGGGAGCCGTCGGCGATACCGGCGCGTTTTGCCATCGCCGCGACAATCGGCATCAGCAGCGCAATACGCCCCATGTTCGACGGCATCACAAACGCCAGCGCATAGCTCAGCAGCACCACGCTCGCCACCATCAACACCCAGGAGTCGGTGAGCTTTGACGACAGCGCCCGGGCGGCTCTGTCCGCCAGTCCGGTTTTACGGATTGCCACGCCGAGCACAAAACCGCTGAATACCAGCCAGAAAGCCGACGAGGCAAAACCGCCGAAGATGACCTCCGGCGGGGCGATTCTGGCGGTCATCGCCGCGGTGAAGAACAGCAGCGCGGTGATAAATTCCGGCAATAGCGACGTCGCCCACAGCACGATGGTGACGCCAACGATCAGTGAGGGCAGCAGCAGAGGATGCGTTAACCAGAGCGACATACCTGTCTCCTGTAGAATTTTTCAGCAAGTCTACGGTGACAGGCAGCCCGAGTAAACGCGATTTATGGTGGGGTTACTTCAGGATAGCGCATTGATGATCCTGCAATTCCTCTGCCGACGCGCGGTTGAGCATCAGCAGATTGCGCTCGGTCGCCAGCAAAACAAACGAACCGTCCGACTGCTGCGCCATCGCCAGGGCAAAGCGCCCCATATGGTCGCGCGCTTCCGGCAGCTCTTCTGCCAGCATCATAAACGGGCTGCGCTGGACCAGTTCATTCTCCGTCACCCGGCGAGCAAGATACTCATGACCTTCCAGCCCCCCAGGAAGAGGCAGCCACTGGGTGCTGATTTCGCCCTGTGCCGCGTTGAGCTTCTCGCGCACGTCCGGGCGCAGGCAGGAGATATGAATATGGAAATGGTTCTGCGTGCGCCCTGTCGGGGAGTTAATCGTCAGCGAAATGGCGCTGTCAGGCACCTCGGATCCACGCTTCAGGGTCATAAAGCTGCGCGACTGCCACGCCAGCCAGAAAAAGTTCGGCGTATGAGCTTCGGTCAACAGCGGGCTCTCGGTACCGTTGATGCGATATGTCGGCATCAGCAGGTACTGCAGCGGCCCGTTGCGATCTTTAAATACCACATAGCCTGCATCCATTTTCACCTGCGCACACGGTGCCGGGTTACGGTTCTGGATCTGATTCGGCACACACTGGTCGAGAACGATATGTCGCAACGCATTCGGATTACCCGCCTTCATCCAGTACCAGCCGCCTGCGGCAAGGGCGATGACAATGAGGATCAATAAGATAATTTTTTTCACAACGCGTTCCCTGTTTTCAATAGAGGCAGAAGAGTAACGCAAAATGATGACCAAATAAAAAACCCGGCGGATTTCTCACGCCGGGTTACCGTGTCATTGGCTAATGGTTAGCGCTGGCTGATCTGGTCGAAAGTGCCGCCGTTAGAGAAGTGCTCTTTCTGCGCTTTCGTCCAGCCGCCGAACTCGTCATCAATGGTGAAGAGCTTCAGTTTAGGGAATACGCTGTCGTATTTCTTCGCAACGGCCGGATCGCGCGGGCGATAGAAGTTTTTCGCCGCAATTTCCTGGCCTTCCGGTGAGTAGAGATACTTCAGGTACGCTTCCGCCACCGCTTTGGTGTCTTTCTTCTCGACCACTTTATCGACCACGGAGACGGTCGGTTCAGCCAGAATCGATTCGCTTGGGGTCACGATCTCGAATTTGTCTTTACCCAGCTCGTGGGTCGCCAGCAGGGCTTCGTTTTCCCATGCGATCAGCACGTCGCCAATCCCGCGCTCGACGAAGGTGTTGGTGGCGCCACGCGCGCCGGAGTCCAGCACCTCAACGTTTTTATACAGCGCTTTCACGAATTCCTGCGCTTTGGCCTGGTCGCCATTGTTGTGGTGCAGCGCGTAGCCCCACGCGCCCAGGTAGTTCCAGCGAGCGCCGCCAGAGCTTTTCGGGTTCGGGGTAATCACAGAAACGCCCGGTTTGATCAGGTCGTTCCAGTCTTTAATTTGTTTCGGGTTTCCTTTACGCACCAGGAAGACGATGGTCGAGGTGTATGGCGCGGAGTTATCCGGCAGGCGTTTGATCCAGTTTTTGTCGATGCGGCCACGCTCGGCGATAGCGTCGACGTCGTAGGCCAGCGCCAGGGTCACCACGTCAGCTTCAATACCGTTGATGACGGAGGTCGCCTGCTTGCCAGAACCACCGTGAGACTGGCGAACCACGACATTGTCACCGGTTTCCTGCTTCCAGTGTGCTGCAAACGCTTTGTTGTATTGCTCGTACAGTTCACGCGTCGGGTCGTATGACACGTTCAGTAACTGGATGTCCTTAGCCAGAACGCTGGTCGATGCCAGCAATAATGTTAAACCCACGCCCCATTTATTCATCGCCCAGCTCTCTTATGTAGTGTTTTGATGAATGCAGCGTGCCAGAAAGCGATTCGAGGATTAAAGAATAAAAAAAGATTGGCTATAACGTAGTGGAATAAAAAAGGTGAATGAGCGGCCTGATGCCCTCACCCCAACCCTCTCCCACGGGAGAGGGTGCAACCATAAAAAAACGGTAACCCAAGGGTTACCGTTTTGCATTTACCTTGCCGCCACCGGGCAACAGAGCCGATCAGTACAGTTTTTTCGCGCAGTCCAGCCAGTCACCTTTAAACGGACGCTTCATGCTTTCAATCGCGTCGATGATGTCATGGTGAACCAGTTTTTCGTTCTGAATACCGACGCAGCGGCCGCCGTGACCCTGCAGCAGCAGATCGATAGCGTACGCGCCCATACGGGACGCCAGAATACGGTCGTAAGGGCCTGGGGAACCGCCACGCTGGATGTGACCCAGTACGGTCGCGCGGGTTTCGCGTTTGGTTTCGGCTTCGATGTACTTCGCCAGCTCGTCAACGTCACAGATGTGCTCGGTGATAGCCACGATCGCGTGTTTTTTACCTTTCGCGATGCCCGCTTTGATTTCAGCCACCAGATCTTCACGGCTAAATTCGACTTCTGGCACGACGATAAATTCGCAACCGCCCGCAATGGCTGCCGCCAGCGTCAGGTCGCCGCAGTAACGGCCCATCACTTCAACGATAGAGATACGCTGGTGAGAAGACGAGGTGTCACGCAGACGGTCAATCGCTTCAACAACGGTACCCAGTGCAGTAAAGAAGCCGATAGTGTAGTCAGTGCCTTTGATGTCGTTGTCGATGGTGCCCGGCAGACCGATGCACGGGAAACCCATTTCGGTCAGACGTTTTGCACCCATGTAGGAGCCGTCACCACCGATAACCACCAGGGCGTCCAGGCCGCGTTTCTTCATGTTTTCGATAGCCACTTCACGAACGTGTTCATCACGGAATTCCGGGAAGCGTGCAGAACCGAGGAAAGTACCGCCGCGGTTGATCATGTCAGACACGCTGTAACGGTCGAGCTGAACCATACGATCTTCATACAGGCCCAGATAACCGTCATAAACGCCAAAAACTTCCAGGCCTTCCGTCAGCGCTGCACGGACAACACCACGAATTGCCGCGTTCATGCCCGGCGCATCACCGCCGCTTGTCAACACACCGATTTTCTTAATCATGACTACCTCTGAACTTAGGAATGCAAAATTGAAATCTGTTGCCGGAAGAAACTTATCGACCAACGAATACTGCAAATAGTATATCAATCCCTTCCAGCTGAATTGATTCAGGTCAGACCAAATGGCGGTAATTTATACACAAAATGCTGGCCTGGCTCACTTTTTTACAACGAATTACGAAAGCCCAACATGACCGGGTACAACCGAGCAGGGATCCTGGTGAATGATGACGTCTGAACCAGGAAAACGCTGCAAAATCGCCTGCTCGACCTGCTCAGCAATAACGTGAGCCTGTACCAGTGGCAGGTTGTCTTCCATTTCAATGTGAATCTGAATAAAGCGGGTCGGCCCTGACTGCCGCGTTCGAAGATCGTGTGCACCGCTGACGCCGGGCCAGGAGGTCACGATGGAAAAAATTTCATTACGTTCTGAGTCCGGGAGGGCGCGGTCAAGCAGTGATTGCACCGCTTCATACCCCATCCGCAGGGCGCTATATAAAATATAGATACCAATCCCTAACGCAAACAACGCATCGGCCCGATGCCAGCCATACCAGGCCAGACCGAGCGCAATAAGAATAGCCCCATTCATCATAACATCAGATTGATAATGAAGCATATCCGCCCGTACAGCCTGACTTTGCGTTTTGCGAACAACCCAGCGCTGGAACGTTACCAGAACAAGTGTGCATATAAGCGCAACGATCGTCACAATCACGCCCACGCCGGGATCCTTCATCGGTGTCGGCGAGACGAGATGCTGAATGCCGGTCAGAAACAGGAAAAGCGCAGAACCGGAAATGAACATACTTTGCGCCAGCGCGGCCAGCGACTCCGCTTTGCCATGCCCAAACGTATGCTCTTCATCCGCTGGCTGCAGCGAGTAACGCACCACCAGCAGGTTAGTCAGCGAGGCGGCAATATCCACCAGCGAGTCCACCAGCGCCGCCAGAATACTGACCGAACCGGTATACCACCACGCGAAAACCTTGATGACCAGCAAACACGACGCCATTACCGTCGCGGCCATTGCGGCCCGGCTTACCAGTCTTCCATAGGATTGATTCATAAACGCTCCTGTCATGTCATGCCGCTATTATAACGGAAGCATGGGGAGTCGAAGGATGAATAAACGGTTAACAAAAGAGAATGACAGGCAAAAAAAACCCCCACATCATGTGGGGGAAGACAGGGATGGTGTCTATGGCAAGGAAAACAGGGTTTACTGGTTACTACGGGTACTGCTATTGCTACTGAAAAACGTCGTTTCTGAGCTTCGCTGCATCCGTGCAACCTCACGCAGCTGGTCCATTCGCTGCTGATGTCTGGTGTTCAAAACCGCTTGCTGCTCGGGCGTTAGCAGGTGGAACATCTGGTTGCGGACCTTCGCCATCTCTACCTGGCGGGCAACCTGTTCCTGTGCCATTTTTTCGGCCTGAGCGCGTACAGCGCTTTCGTCAAAATTTTCTGCGGTGACAAGGCGATGCATTGTCTCCATTTCGCTAACATTAACAGGGGGCTGGTCGTGTCGTGCCCTCTGCATCAGATCTCGCATCTGTTGACGCTGATGTTCGGTTAAACTTATGCCGTCAAACATATGGCTTTGGCTGCTGTTCTGCGTTGCACCCTCTTGTAAGGGACTGTTATCGCTGATGATAGCTACAGCAGCCTGGCTAAACGCACTGAACGCCAGCGTTGAGGCCATGACGGCAGCGGTAACTTTGCGCATCACTTGCTCCCAAAATCTTTCGTGTCGCGATTCAACGAGAGACAGTCTACGATTCAGGCTGCAAACATGCGTCAGGGGGTGTAAAACAACGTAAAGTCATGGATTAGACGGCCTTGATGTCGTAATTTCTGCCTCGGAGGTATTTAAACAATGAATAAAATCCTGTTAGTTGATGATGACCGAGAGCTCACATCCCTTTTAAAGGAGTTGCTCGACATGGAAGGTTTCAACGTCCTGGTTGCCCATGATGGCGAGCAGGCGCTGAGTCTCCTTGACGACAGCATCGATTTACTTTTGCTCGACGTGATGATGCCGAAGAAAAACGGCATTGATACGTTGAAAGAGCTTCGCCAGACACACCAGACCCCCGTTATCATGCTGACCGCACGCGGCAGCGAACTTGACCGCGTACTCGGCCTTGAGCTGGGCGCGGATGACTATTTACCGAAGCCGTTTAACGACCGTGAACTGGTTGCCCGTATTCGCGCTATCCTGCGTCGTTCCCACTGGAGCGAGCAGCAGCAAAATACCGACAACAGCTCACCTACCCTTGAAGTCGACTCCCTGAGCCTGAACCCGGGCCGTCAGGAAGCGAGCTTTGATGGCCAGACGCTGGAACTGACCGGCACGGAGTTCACCCTGCTGTATCTGCTGGCGCAGCACCTCGGCCAGGTGGTATCGCGTGAACATTTAAGTCAGGAAGTGCTGGGCAAACGTCTGACCCCGTTTGACCGCGCCATCGACATGCACATCTCTAACCTGCGCCGTAAGCTGCCGGAGCGTAAAGACGGTCATCCATGGTTTAAAACCCTGCGTGGTCGCGGTTATCTGATGGTTTCCGCTTCATGATAGGAAGCTTAACCGCCCGCATCTTCGCCATCTTCTGGCTGACGCTGGCACTGGTTTTAATGCTCGTACTGATGTTGCCAAAACTCGACTCACGCCAGATGACGGAGCTTCTCGACAGCGAGCAACGTCAGGGCGTGATGATCGAACAGCACGTGGAAGCCGAGCTGGCAAACGATCCGCCGAACGATTTAATGTGGTGGCGCAGGCTGTTTCGCGCTATCGACAAGTGGGCGCCGCCCGGACAACGCCTGCTGCTGGTGACCAGCGAAGGCCGCGTCATTGGGGCCGATCGCAATGAAATGCAGATTATCCGCAACTTCATTGGCCAGGCGGATAACGCCGATCATCCCCAGAAGAAGAAATATGGCCGCGTAGAAATGGTGGGGCCTTTCTCCGTCAGAGACGGAGAGGATAACTATCAGCTCTACCTGATCCGTCCGGCGAGCAACTCCCAGTCTGATTTTATCAACCTGCTGTTTGACCGCCCTCTCCTGCTGCTGATTGTCACCATGCTGGTCAGCTCGCCGCTGCTGTTATGGCTGGCGTGGAGCCTGGCAAAACCGGCGCGTAAGCTGAAGAATGCCGCCGATGAAGTGGCGCAGGGTAACCTGCGACAACACCCTGAACTGGAAGCCGGACCGCAGGAGTTCCTTGCCGCCGGGACCAGTTTTAACCAGATGGTGAGCGCTCTCGATCGCATGATGACCGCACAGCAACGTCTGCTGTCGGATATCTCGCACGAGCTGCGTACCCCGCTTACGCGCTTGCAGCTTGGCACCGCGCTCCTGCGCCGCCGCAGCGGTGAGAGCAAAGAGCTGGAGCGTATTGAGACGGAAGCTCACCGCCTGGACAGCATGATCAACGATCTGCTGGTGATGTCGCGCAATCAGCAGAAAAACGCGCTGGTGAGCGAAACGGTGAAAGCCAATCACCTGTGGCACGAGGTGCTGGACAACGCGGCGTTCGAAGCGGAACAGATGGGTAAATCCTTCACCGTCAACTTCCCGCCGGGCCCGTGGCCGCTGTACGGTAACCCCAACACGCTGGAAAGCGCGCTGGAGAACATCGTGCGTAACGCCCTGCGCTACTCGCATACCAAGATTGAGGTGGCTTTCTCGGTGGATAAAGACGGGATTACGGTCATTGTCGATGACGACGGCCCCGGCGTCAGCCCGGAAGACCGCGAGCAGATTTTCCGTCCGTTCTACCGTACCGACGAAGCGCGCGACCGGGAATCGGGTGGTACGGGACTGGGTCTGGCGATTGTTGAAACCGCCATGCAGCAGCACCGTGGCTGGGTGAAAGCCGACGACAGCCCGCTGGGTGGACTACGGTTAACGCTGTGGCTACCGTTGTATAAGCGTTCGTAGCTGTTAGTGCCGGGTGGCGGCTTCGCCTTACCCGGCCTACTTGCTGCGAAGGACTACTTTCCCCACAATCTCCGCGAATTATCCTCGATCTTGCTGCTTAAACGCCGCTTCTGCATCGTTCTTGTCCAGCTGGTGGATAACCCCGCCGCCGACAGCAGGCGATGATACTGCTCGTCATCAAACGGCATATGCCAGGCAATGGCGCAGGCGTCATAAACAGACACATCGCTCAGGCGCGACGCCAGCTCAAGCGGCGCGTCCGCTGAAACCTGCCCAGCCAGCACCACGCGGTACAGCCAACCGGTTTTGCCTGCTGTTTGCAGCTGGGCAGACATATCCTGAATGCCGAAATGGTAGTTGAGCTTGAAGCACGGCGAGCGTGGCTGCGTCACCTGAATCAGGGCATCGCCCCAGCGGTAGATATCACCGATAAACACGTTCTTTTCGGTGAGCCCTTCGGTGGAGAGATTCTCGCCAAACGCGGGGGCGACGAAGAGGTCCGCCTGCTCGGGGAACTCGGTTTTCCAGTGCTGATAGTGTTCGCGGGGATAGTGGCACAGCGCGCGCTCGGGCCCGCCGTGGATTTTCTTTTCGGCCTGCTCGTCACCCGCCAGCCCGAGGTCGGTTAGCGTCAGCTCGCCGTCGACCTGAATTTTGGCGATGGCGCTCGGGCGGCTGCCGTCGTACTCCCTTACCTTGCCTGTAAACACGTTCACCGGGTAATGCATTGCTGCCTCCATTACGCAGATACAAAAAAAGCGAGTCATAAGACTCGCTTCTCACAGGCGTCAATGCAACCTTATTTTTTAGCGGCGAAACGTGCTGCTGCTTCGTCCCAGTTCACCACGTCCCAGAAGGCTTTGATGTAGTCCGGGCGACGGTTCTGGAATTTCAGGTAGTAAGCGTGTTCCCACACGTCCAGGCCCACGATTGGGAAGCCGGATGCGCCAGAAATTGCTTCACCCATCAGCGGGGAGTCCTGGTTAGCAGTAGACACTACCGCCAGCTTGTCGCCTTTCAGAACCAGCCACGCCCAGCCAGAGCCGAAACGGGTTGCAGCGGCTTTTTCGAATTCCGCTTTGAAGTTGTCAACAGAACCGAAGTCGCGCTCGATAGCCGCTTTCAGGTCGCCCTGTAGGGTGGTACCGGTCTTCAGGCCTTTCCAGAACAGGCTGTGGTTTGCGTGGCCGCCAGCGTTGTTACGCAGAACGGTTTTCTTGTCCGCTGGCAGCTGGTCCAGCTTGGTGATCAGCTCTTCAGCAGACAGGTTAGCGAACTCTGGCAGGCTTTCCAGCGCGGCGTTCGCGTTGTTCACATAGGTCTGGTGGTGTTTAGTGTGATGGATTTCCATCGTCTGCTTGTCGAAATGCGGTTCCAGTGCGTCGTAGGCATACGGCAGGGATGGCAGTGTATAACTCATAATCCTCTCCATTATTGTCGGGCGGCACAGCTGTTAATGCCGCGTAAGCAGTTGGTTCATTATAGTTAATTAAATGATATTGAAAATGATTATCAATGCCGTAGTTTTTATATGGTTATTCGTTTTTCGATTAATAGCGGAAATGTGCGTCTGCTCACGCGGTTAACGTGCTGATTGCCATCCAGAACACATGTGCGGCAACCTTCTGAAGGTTCCCAAACCGCCTAATTTTTACACTCCTCAAGTCGGTGGGAAGCCACTGACGATAAAAACGATGAGGGTGTAAAAATGAATCATGCGATTACGATGGGTATCTTCTGGCATTTGATAGGCGCTGCCAGTGCAGCCTGTTTCTATGCTCCGTTTAAAAAAGTGAGGGGCTGGTCATGGGAAACCATGTGGTCCGTTGGCGGGATCGTGTCCTGGCTGATTTTGCCCTGGACCATTAGCGCCATGCTGCTGCCCGATTTCTGGGGCTACTTCTCCTCCTTCAGCGCCTCCACCCTGCTGCCGGTGTTCCTGTTCGGCGCGATGTGGGGCGTCGGCAACATCAACTATGGCCTCACCATGCGCTATCTCGGCATGTCGATGGGCATTGGTATCGCGATTGGCATCACGCTGATCGTCGGTACCCTGATGACGCCAATTCTCAACGGCAATTTCGACGTGCTTATTCATACTCAGGGTGGGCGGATGACGCTCCTGGGCGTGCTGGTGGCGGTCATTGGCGTAGGAATTGTCACTCGCGCGGGGCAGTTGAAAGAGCGCAAGATGGGCATTAAGGCCGAAGATTTTAACCTGAAGAAAGGCCTGCTGCTGGCGGTCATGTGCGGCATCTTCTCGGCCGGCATGTCGTTCGCCATGAACGCCGCCAAACCGATGCACGAGGCGGCTGCCGCGCTGGGCGTCGACCCGCTGTACGTTGCGCTGCCAAGCTATGTCGTGATTATGGGTGGAGGCGCAATGGTTAACCTGGGCTTCTGCTTCATTCGTCTGGCAAAAGTCAAAAACCTGTCGGTAAAAACCGATTTCTCGCTGGCAACATCGCTCATCATCACCAACGTGCTGCTCTCCGCGCTCGGCGGCCTGATGTGGTATTTGCAGTTCTTCTTCTACGCCTGGGGCCACGCCAGCATTCCGGCGCAGTACGACTACATAAGCTGGATGCTGCACATGAGCTTCTACGTGCTTTGCGGCGGGCTGGTAGGGCTGGTGCTGAAAGAGTGGAAGAACGCCGGACGTCGTCCGGTTGGCGTACTGAGCCTCGGCTGCGTGGTGATTATTATCGCTGCCAATATCGTCGGCCTCGGCATGGCAAATTGATTACGACCCTTTTCGACTGCGATGACGCCACTGTACCGGCGTCATCCCCACCTCGCGGTTAAACACCACTGAAAAGTAGTTACTGTCCTCAAAGCCGCAGCACATCGCTACATCGCTGACCATCCATTCCGTATGCTGGAGGAGATATTGTGCATGGCAGATGCGCAGCTGGCGCAGATAGTGGTTCACCGTCATCCCGGTCAGGGTGCGGAACTGCTGGCGCAGCGCGCGCTCGCTGCACTGTTCCTGCTCGCAGAATTTCTCCAGTACAAAGTTTTTATTCAGGCTGCCCGCAAGCCGGGTGATGAGCTTATCCAACAGCGCTTCCTGCGTCGTGGCGGAGGGGTTATCAGTGGCGTAACGGTGGCGCTTCAACGTCATCACCAGCTGGGCGAAAAGCAACTCCGCCAGCTGGTTAGACACCGGGTCGTTTTTCTGGCTCTCCTGCTCCAGTTGAGAAATAACCTGCCGGACCTGAGCCATGCCGTTACTACTTAAGCGCCAGTGCGGAGAACCCTTAGCATCATGAAAGCCTGGAATGTTCGCGGCCCAGTCCACGTTAAGCCTGAGCCTGTCCGGACAGTAAATAACGTTCTGCAGCACCAGGTCGTTAACCGAGGCGTAGGAGTGTTTATCCTCCGCGCGAATATAGAACAGATCGCCGCGCGTAATGCGGTAGGGACGGTCGTTGAGGATGTGCAGGCCGTTACCGCGCCACACCAGCACCAGCTCGCAAAACTCGTGGGTATGTTCGGCAAACACGTCTTGCGGGTAGCGATCGGCCACCGTGACGGCCTGACTCGCGGAGGCATAAAAATCATCTTTGCGAAGAATTAACTGAGCAGCCACACCACGACCTCTACGCCGAATAACCTGACACTATTAGCTTTTTTGCGGAAATAAAACGGTGACTGCCCTCGCGTTACTGAAGCATCGCGTCTTTCCCCTGACGAATATCGCGCGGCGACCAGCTAAATTCCCGGCGAAACAGCGTTGAAAAGTGATTGCTGTCGCCAAAACCGCAGCAGTAGGCAATATCTGTGACGCTTTCGTCGGTATGACGTAAAAGATGACGCGCTTTGATGAGACGCAGACGGTTAAGGTAGCGCTGCGGCGTCAGCCCGGTGTGCTGCTTAAGCTGGCGATGCAGGGTGCGCAGCGACAGTGAAAAATCATCCGCCAGCGTTTCCCAGCAGACGTCCTCGGCGAAATGATCTTCCAGCCAGGCCATCAGATGGTTCAGGCGCGCGTTGTTATCTTCCAGCCCTTCCACCAGGCTGCTGCGGCGCAGCAGCACCAGAAGCTGCATAAACAGCAGTTCGCGCGTGGCAATGGCGTGCGTCTCCTGCCCGTCCTCGCTCTTCTCCATCTGGCCCACCAGCTGACGCACCTGCTGCAGGATGGACTGATTCACCCGCCAGTGCGACGGATAGTGTCCGTCCTGCTCCTGGGGCAACAGCTGATTCAGCCCCGAAAGAAACTGGAACGCGTCCGGGGAACGGTAGAGCACGTTAGTCAGATACAGGTTGTCGGTATGTTCATACAGGTGCCGATCGTGGTCGCGCACGAAGCACACCGTACCGCCGCTGATGGTATAGGGCTGGCCATTGAAGACATGAATACCCGTCCCGCGTTCAACAATCACAATCTCATGAAAATCATGATGATGCTCCGGGAACGCGGCCTGAGGAAGCCGCGGCTCAATCGCGACGGGCGAACCTCCTGAAGGAAAAAAATCCACGCAGTGCAGTACGGTCATAACGGCCCCCACCAATGAAAAATGTTCTCAAAATAGTAATTAAGGCCTCCCGCGCTCACCTTCAATTTTTGGCAGTAAACCTCGCAAAAGCTGTCCATTTTTCAAGAAACAGGGGGAAAGATCGGGAAATGCGGCCAGCGTCACACTGCCTGAGAATCCCGCCGCTGCCGGAAACTGTGAACTCCCTCACATTCATCTTTGCTTTCTTGCCAGCGCGAGATTTGGCCTGTCAGTGGTGAGAAGGTGACTTTTTCTTCCCTTTTTTACACTCACCGCTAATGACTTAAGAAAGGACCCGACCATGACTTTTCGCCATTGTGTGGCTGTCGATTTAGGCGCATCCAGCGGCCGCGTAATGCTCGCGAGCTGGGACCGTGAGCAGCACACGCTTTCGCTTCGCGAAATGCACCGTTTCGCCAACTGCCTGCAAAAGCAGGACGGTTTTGAGGCCTGGGATATCGATGCCCTGGAGGCGGAGATCCGTATCGGACTGAACAACGTCTGCGACGATGGCATTCGCATCGACAGCATCGGCATTGATACCTGGGGCGTGGACTACGTTCTGCTTGATAGCCATGGCGAGCGCGTCGGCCTGCCGGTTTCTTATCGCGACAGCCGCACAGACGGCCTGATGGCGCACGCTATCGCCCAGCTTGGCAAGGACAACATCTACGGGCGCAGCGGCATCCAGTTTCTGCCGTTTAACACGCTTTATCAGCTGCGTGCCCTGGTCGAGCAACAGCCGGAGCTGGTCGCGGACGTGGCCCATGCGCTGCTGATCCCGGACTACCTGAGCTATCGCCTGACCGGCAACATGAACTGGGAATATACCAACGCCACCACCACGCAGCTGGTCAATATCAACTCGGATAGCTGGGATGAACATCTGCTGGCCTGGACGGGGGCATCGCCTTCCTGGTTCGGCACCCCAACCCACCCGGGTAATGTGATCGGTCACTGGATTTGCCCCCAGGGGAACGCAATCCCCGTCGTTGCCGTCGCCAGCCACGATACCGCCAGCGCGGTGATAGCGTCCCCACTTGCGAGTAAAGACGCGGCGTACCTCTCGTCCGGCACCTGGTCGCTGATGGGCTTTGAGAGCAAAACCCCGTACGCCAGCGATGCCGCGATGGCCGCAAACATTACCAACGAAGGCGGTGCCGAAGGGCGCTACCGCGTACTGAAAAACATCATGGGGCTGTGGCTGCTCCAGCGGGTGCTGAAAGAGCAGAACGTTACCGACCTGCCTGCGCTTATCGCCGAAACCGAGAAGCTGAAGGCCTGCACGTTCCTGATCAACCCGAACGATGACCGCTTTATCAATCCGGCGCATATGAGCGCCGAAATCCAGGCCGCCTGCGTTGAGGGCGGGCAGCCGGTGCCGTCCAGCCCTTCCGAACTGGCGCGGTGCATTTTTGACAGCCTCGCCCTGCTGTATGCCGACATCCTCAGCGAGCTGGCCGATCTGCGCGGCAAGCCGTTCAGCCAGCTGCATATCGTGGGCGGCGGCTGCCAGAACCAGCTGCTGAACCAGCTCTGCGCGGATGCCTGCGGCATTACCGTGGTGGCAGGTCCCGTGGAGGCCTCCACGCTCGGCAATATCGGCATCCAGCTGATGACCCTGGACGAACTTTCCAACGTTGACGACTTCCGTTCGGTGGTAGCGGCGAACGCCAGTCTGACCACCTTTACCCCCAATCCCTGCCGTGAAATTGCCCGCTTTCGGGCGCAGTTTCAGCAAAACCGACTGACTAAGGAGCTTTGCGCATGACCACTCAATTAGAACAAGCCTGGGGCCTGGCTAAACAGCGTTTCGCCGCCGTCGGCGTGGATGTCGAAGAGGCGCTGCGCCAGCTCGACCGTCTGCCCGTCTCCATGCACTGCTGGCAGGGCGATGACGTCGCCGGTTTCGAGAACCCAGGCGGTTCCCTGACGGGTGGTATTCAGGCCACGGGTAACTACCCGGGCAAAGCGCGTAACGCGACCGAACTGCGCGCCGACCTGGAGCTGGCGCTGAGCCTAATCCCGGGGCCAAAACGCCTGAACCTGCACGCGATTTATCTCGAATCCGACGAGCCGGTGGCGCGCAACGAAATCAAACCGGAGCACTTTAAGAACTGGGTAGAGTGGGCCAAAGCCAACAGGCTGGGCCTGGACTTTAATCCGTCCTGCTTCTCACATCCGCTGAGCGCGGACGGTTTTACCCTCGCCCACGCGGACGACGACATCCGCCAGTTCTGGATCGACCACGTGAAGGCCAGCCGCCGCGTCTCGGCGTATTTCGGCGAGCAGCTCGGCACGCCGTCGGTGATGAACATCTGGATCCCGGACGGCATGAAGGACATCACCGTCGATCGTCTGGCTCCGCGCCAGCGCCTGCTGGCCGCGCTGGATGAGGCCATCAGCGAGAAGCTGGACCCGGCGCACCACATCGACGCCGTAGAGAGCAAGCTCTTCGGCATTGGCGCCGAGAGCTACACCGTTGGCTCGAACGAGTTCTATATGGGTTACGCCACCAGCCGCCAGACCGCGCTGTGCCTGGATGCTGGCCACTTCCATCCGACCGAGGTGATCTCCGACAAAATCTCCGCCGCCATGCTCTACGTGCCGCGCCTGCTGCTGCACGTCAGCCGTCCGGTGCGCTGGGACAGCGACCACGTGGTGCTGCTGGATGACGAAACCCAGGCGATCGCCAGCGAAATCATCCGTCACGACCTCTTTGACCGCGTGCACATCGGCCTCGACTTCTTCGATGCCTCCATCAACCGCATCGCGGCGTGGGTTATCGGCACCCGCAACATGAAGAAAGCCCTGCTGCGCGCGCTGCTGGAGCCTGTCGCCGCGCTAAAACAGCTGGAGGCTAACGGCGACTACACCGCACGTCTGGCGCTGCTGGAAGAGCAGAAATCCCTGCCGTGGCAGGCGGTGTGGGAGATGTACTGCCAGCGTAACGACGCCCCGGCGGGCAGCCAGTGGCTGGACAACGTGCGGGCGTATGAGAAAGACGTTCTCGCCGCTCGTCAGTAAAAACATCGCCCGGCGGCGCGTTGCTTGCCGGGCCTACAGCTAAGCGTAGGCCGGGTAAGCGCAGCGCCACCCGGCATTTTCAAAGGAACCACACAGTATGCAGACCATCACCACTTCCTGGTTCGTCCAGGGCATGATCAAAGCCACCTCCGACGCCTGGCTGAAGGGCTGGGACGAGCGCAACGGCGGCAACCTGACGCTGCGCCTGGACGACGCGGATATCGAACCGTTCGCCGCCGATTTCCACCAGACGCCGCGCTATATCGCGCTGAGCCAGCCGATGCCGCTGCTCGCCAACACGCCGTTTATCGTCACCGGCTCCGGCAAGTTCTTCCGCAACGTCCAGCTCGACCCGGAGGCCAACCTCGGCCTGGTGAAAGTGGACAGCGACGGCGCGGGCTACCACATTCTGTGGGGCCTGACCGACGAGGCGGTGCCCACCTCCGAACTGCCTGCGCACTTCCTCTCCCACTGCGAGCGCATCAAGGCGACTCACGGCAAAGACCGCGTGATCATGCACTGCCACGCCACCAACCTGATCGCCCTGACCTACGTGCTGGAAAACAGCGCCGACTTCATCACCCGCAAACTGTGGGAAGGCAGCACCGAGTGTCTGGTGGTATTCCCGGACGGCGTGGGCATTCTGCCGTGGATGGTGCCGGGTACCGACGAAATCGGCCAGGCAACCGCCGTGGATATGCAGAAGCATTCCCTGGTGCTGTGGCCGTTCCACGGCGTCTTCGGCAGCGGCCCAACGCTGGATGAAACCTTTGGCCTGATCGACACCGCCGAGAAATCAGCGGAAGTGCTGGTGAAGGTGTACTCCATGGGCGGCATGAAGCAAACCATCACCCGGGAAGAACTGATCGCACTGGGCAAACGCTTTGGCGTGAGCCCGTTGCAATCCGCGCTGGATTTGTACGCATAACGCTTTCGCAGAAAAAACGTTGATCGTTAAGGAAAATTATCATGAGCTTTATGTTGGCACTTCCAAAAATCAGCCTTCACGGCGCGGGCGCAATCGGCGATATGGTCAACCTGGTAGCGAACAAGCAGTGGGGAAAAGCGCTGATTGTTACCGACGGCCAGCTGGTAAAGCTGGGCCTGCTCGACAGCCTGTTTACCTCTCTGGACGCCCATCAGATGTCCTATCACCTGTTCGACGAGGTGTTCCCGAACCCGACGGAAGCGCTAGTGCAAAAAGGATTTTCGGCTTACCGGGACGCGGAGTGTGATTACGTGATTGCCTTCGGCGGCGGCAGCCCGATTGATACCGCCAAGGCGATTAAAATCCTCACCGCCAACCCCGGCCCGTCAACCGATTATTCCGGCGTCGGCAAGGTGAAAAATGCGGGCGTGCCGCTGGTGGCGATCAACACCACCGCAGGCACGGCGGCGGAGATGACCAGCAATGCGGTGATCATCGACTCCGCGCGTCAGGTGAAAGAGGTGATTATTGACCCGAACATTATCCCGGACATCGCCGTGGACGATGCCAGCGTGATGCTCGATATTCCCGCCTCCGTGACCGCCGCAACCGGTATGGATGCCTTGACCCACGCCATTGAAGCCTACGTCTCCGTCGGCGCGCACCCGCTGACCGACGCCAACGCGCTGGAAGCGATTCGCCTGATCAACCTGTGGCTGCCGGAAGCAGTCGACAACGGCCATAACCTTGAGGCACGCGAGCAGATGGCGTTTGGTCAGTATCTGGCGGGCATGGCGTTTAACAGTGCGGGTCTCGGCCTTGTGCATGCTCTGGCGCACCAGCCGGGCGCGACCCACAACCTGCCGCACGGCGTGTGCAACGCCATCCTGCTGCCGGTCATCGAAAACTTTAACCGCCCGAACGCAGTCGTCCGCTTCGCCCGCGTGGCGCAGGCGATGGGCGTCGATACGCGCGGCATGAGCGATGAAGCCGCCAGCATGTCCGCCATTCAGGCGATTCGCGACCTGAGCGCTCGCGTCGGTATCCCTGCGGGCTTCAGCCAGCTCGGCGTAACCAAAGCCGATATTGAAGGCTGGCTGGATAAAGCCCTCGCCGATCCGTGTGCGCCGTGCAATCCGCGCACCGCCAGCCGCGATGAGGTCCGTGAGCTGTACCTGGAGGCTTTATGATCCGCAAAGCGTTTGTGATGCAGGTAAACCCGGACGCGCACGAGGAGTACGCGCGTCGCCACAACCCGATTTGGCCCGAGCTTGAATCGGTGTTGAAAGACCATGGCGCACACCACTACGCCATTTATCTCGATAAAGCCCGCAACCTGCTGTTTGCGACCGTAGAGATTGAATCGGAGGAGCGCTGGAGCGCGGTAGCGAATACCGACGTCTGCCAGCGCTGGTGGAAATATATGGGCGACGTCATGCCGTCGAACCCGGATAACAGCCCGGTGAGTGCGGAGCTTAAAGAGGTCTTTTACCTGGACTGATGTGTTAACGCCGCTGCCCCCGCGGCGGCGGCAATCTCCCGCCTGCTGCTCAGCGTAAACGCCGACACCACCGTAATCGCCAGCACGAAACAGCCCAGCATCAGATACGTCTCCTGGAAGCCGATCCGGTCATACATATTCCCGGCAAAAGCGGAGAGAATAATCGCCGCCGACTGTTTGGCGAACTGGAAGCCGATCAGGTAAATGGTGGCCGACAGCCGGGTATCAAACACCCCGGTGATGTACTTGAAGGCGCCCACCAGCAGGAACGGGACTTCCAGCGCGTGCAGCATCTTGAGGGCAATCACCTCCACGGCGGTGGTGGCGAACGACGAGCCGATAATGCGCGTCGCCATAATCACCCCGGCGATCAGCAGCGTGTTCTTCGCGCCGATGCGGTTAATGATCCACGGCGAGCAGAACATGATGATAGCGTTACAAATCTCCCCCGCAGTCGTTGCGAAACCAAAGGCGCGGGTGCCTTCCTGCGGCGTGGCGAAGAAGGTTTTGAAGAAGGTGGCAAACTGCTGATCGAAAACGTCATACACGCAGGCCACGCCAATCACGTAGAGGATAAACATCCACATTCTGCGCTGGCGGAACAGGTTGAACACGGTTTTTGCGGTGATTTGCGGCTGGTTCGCGCCCAGGGCATCCATGACCTGCGCCGTCTGGTTGGGCTTCGGCTTCGCGACCACCAGCAGGAGCATCAGCAGCAATGCCGCTCCCGATCCCATCCAGAAAACATACGATGGATCGATGCCGAACAGGATGCCGCCCGTTGAGGCGCACAAGCCCCAGCCGAGACAGCCAAACATCCGCGCCTTGCCGTATTCAAAGAAGCTGTTGCGGCTCACGCGTTCAATGTAGGCCTCAATGGCCCCCGATCCGGCCGAGAAGACAAAGCCGATATACAGCCCGCCGCTCAGCGCGCCCAGCCAGATATTGGCTTTCAGCAGCGGCGCGAAGACGTACAGGAAGAACGGTGCGAACAGAAACAGCAGCACCGCGATGATCCACAGCAGGTGTTTTTTCAGCCCCAGCTTGTCCGAAATGACGCCCAGTAGCGGCTGGAAGGCGATGGCCGACAGCGAGATGCAGGAGAAGACAATCCCGGTATGGGTTTTATTCAGGCCGATGATGTCCGACAGCCAAATCGGCAGGAACGGAAAGCAGGTGGCCATGATGAAGAAGTAGAGAAAGAAGAACAGCCCGAAGATCCAGAAGTTAGGGTTGTCTTTGTGGGTACAGGTTGTTGTGTTCATTATTTTTATCCTCAACGGAGGGCCAGTTCCCCGGCCCGTCACCCTTACACGCGTTCGACGCCAATCAGAATGGCGGTTTCCGGATCCAGAATCGGCAGCGCAATGCCCGCCTGCATCAGCCACTCGCCGCTCACCGTTTGCGGCGTTTCCATCCACTCTGGCAGCTTACGCATGGTGTGCCCTCCCTTGCCCGTAATCTGTATATTCGGGTGATCGAGCAGCGTGACGCGGTACCGCGCACTGGCCTCCAGCCCCGCCATGCGCAGCGGCATCATCAGGGTGTAGTCCGGCATCGCGAGCTGGCTGACCATAAACAGCCCCTGCGTCTTATCTTCGCTCACAATCCCCTGCGCCAGCGTGGTGGCATCCGGCATATCAATACGCCACTGGGTACCGTGGTGAATGACCTCCCGCCACTGCTTGTGCAGCGCGGCGTAATGGCGATAGCCTTCGCGCTCCTGTGCGTCCACGGTGAGCGGATCCAGTTCCAGCCCCATATGGCCGAACAGCGCCGTCAGACCACGGAACTGGATGCTGTGCTGGCGGAAGGTGGCGTGACATTTATGATGACCGATATGCGCGCCCATCACCTCCGGCGGGAAGAAGTAGCTCATGCCGCGCTGGATGGAGCTGCGCTCCAGCGCGTCGTTGTTGTCGGACGCCCAGAAGCGGTGGCTGCGGGTCAGTACGTCATAATCAATGCGTCCGCCGCCGGATGAGCACGATTCAAACTCAATGTGCGGGAAGCGCTCGCCCAGCATGTCCAGCAGGCGGTAAAACTGGCGGGTCTGGGCGTCGGCGGCGGCTTTACCGTTGTGTCCCGGCTGCACCAGCTCGCGGTTCATGTCCCACTTCACGTAGTCGACCGCATGCTCGCCCAGCAGCCAGCTGATGCGCTCCACGAGGTAGTCAAAGGCCTCCGGGATGTTGAGATTGAGCACCAGCTGGTGTCGTCCGGTCGCCTGGGGATAGCCCGGCAGCGCCAGCACCCAGTCAGGGTGCGCACGGTACAAATCGGAATCCGGGTTGATCATCTCTGGCTCAACCCAGATGCCAAACTCCATGCCGAGCCGTTTGACGTGGTCGATCACCGGCGTCAGGCCGTTCGGGTATTTCTTCTCGTCCAGATACCAGTCGCCCAGCGCGGCATGGTCGTCATTACGGCCTTTGAACCAGCCGTCGTCGATAATAAAGCGTTCCACCCCAAGCGCCGCGGCCTCGTCGGCCATGCGCATGATGTAGTCCGGATCGTGGTTGAAGTAGATCCCTTCCCAGGTATTGAGGTGCACCGGGCGCGGTTTGTTTTCCGGGAAGCGGATGATGTTGTCGCGCAGGTAGCGGTGGAACGGCTGGCTCATGCCGTTCAGGCCCTGCGTGGAGTAGCTGGCATACAGGCGCGGCGTCCAGAGCGTATCGCCCTCCTCAACCGCCATTTCACCCGGCAGGTAGAGCGCTTCGGCCTGCAGATAGCGACGACCGTCGGTTTTCGCTTCCGCGCGCAGGCGGTGATTACCGCTCCAGCCCAGATGCACGCCCCAGACGTCGCCCTGCATTTCGCTGAACGACGGCGTACCGGCAATCAGCGCCGGGAAGTGCTCGTGGGAGGTTTTACCCCGACGGTTTTCAATCACGAAGCTGTCGTGTTCAAGCTTTACGCGGTGCGGCTGAAATTCTCTGATCCATCGTCCGTGGAAGGCCATCACTTCCTGCGCACGCTCGGCCACCGGCAGCGTGACGGCGAAACGGTCCACCTGCCAGGGGATCGCTTTCAGGTTCGTTAAACCGTGACGAACCACCAGCACGCCGCTGGCATCCAGCGCCAGCTCGCTGGTCAGGCGCAGTCCCGCATGCTCATCTTCGGCGGTTATCGTCAGGGTGTTTACGTCCTGCTGCACCTGCGTGGTTTTGAACACCGGGGAACCGTCCAGCCCCTGGCGATGTCCCTCAATGCCCGGCGAGCCAAACAGGCCGTGTCCCAGCTCGGCCATCAGCGTGACCGGGGAGTCAACGTCCAGCCTGCCGTTGGCAACAGGGCGCGCAATGCTCAGCGCATCCTGCGGCGAAAAGTGCTGAAGGTGCGGCCCCCAGTAGAGAATTTCGGCGAACGGATGGGTTTTAATCACCACGTCTACCGTCGTGGTTTCGAGACGTAAAACGGAATCTTGCATCAGACATCTCCTGTCATCGGGATGATCTGAGTGTTGATCCGAAACGTTTCGGATACAAACCAAAACGTTTCGGATCTGTGATCGGGTTAGGAATTTTTGTGGGTTTAGGCCGTCTGGCCCGGAGAGAATTCTGGCTGCCAGAGCACCTGAAGCTGTTCAATATCGTCGCCGTTAATCAGCTGGCGCACCATATCAGCAATCTGTTTCCCGACTCCCTGGCGGGTGGACTGGATCACCGACGCCACGTCGATATCGACGATGCTGTCCTGCGGCAGTCCGTCATAGACCACCAGCGCGACGGCGTTGTCGCCGGATAAACGCCCCAGCTGTGCCAGCGCCATCGCCGCGCCGTCGCCGTGGGTGTTGCAGTCGGTGATGATGGCCGTGGGCGGCTGCGGCAGGGCAAGGAGTTCTCTCGTGGTGGCATACCCGACGCGGCGCGAAGGCGGCATGGCGCGCAGCCATTCGCTGGAAAGCCCGGCTTCCCGCAGGGCGTCCAGATAGCCCTGACGGCGCTGGGTGATAAACGCCTGATTGTTGCTTTCGCCAAGTAGCGCGATACGCTGATGGCCTTTCTCGATCAGCCAGCGGGTAGCCTGATGCGTACCGGCGTAGTTGTCGAAGTCAAACCACGCGTACGGCTGCGGAAGGTGGCTGCGCCCGAGCGCCAGGAAAGGAAAACCGGCGGCCTGCAGCTGCTCAAGACGGGGATCGTGATCCAGCGTGTGCGCCACGATCAGCGCGTCGACGCGGCGGCTTTGCACCATGCGCATATAGCTGTGCTTATCCGCCAGATCGTCGTCGGCGATAAGCAATAGGTCGATCTCATGTCGCGCCAGTTCGTGGCTAATTTCGCCGACCATGTCCATAAATACGCTGTTATTGAGCGGAACAGGGTGTACGGGAAACACCAGCCCGACGGCGTCAATTTTGCCCATCTTCAGGCGGCGGGCGAAGGTGTTCGGTCGGTAACCACGGCGCTGGGCCTCTGCTTCCACGCGTGCGCGCGTCTCGGCGGAGACGTCGTCATATCCGTTGAGGGCGCGGCTGACGGTGGTGACTGACAGCCCCAGTTCTTTGGCAATGGCTTTAAGCGACATGAGTTTCCGTATCTCTGTTAGTTTTGTTCCGCCACCAGCAGCGCGTGCGTATCCGGCTCCAGCGCCTTAAAGATATGCGGCAGATCGGCGGGATAACAGATGTAATCTCCCGGGCCGAGCTCTTCCGCCGCGTCGATCAGGCCGACTAACGCGCGCCCCTGCGTCACAATAATATGTTCAACGGACCCCGGCGGATGCGGCTGGGAAATGCGGTCTGCGCCCGGCTGGGTAAGCAGGAGGTATACGTCGCGTCGCGCGCCAGGCGGACATGCCGCCAGCAGTATCGCCTCGTAGTTGGCCTGTCCGGCAACGACCTTCGTCCCTTCACCGCGACGGATCACCTGAGTGGTAGGCTGCTGTGGTTCGAGCAGGCGAGCGAAGGGGATATCCAGCGCCACGCAAAGCGACCACAGCGTTTCCAGGCTCGGGTTACCGTTGCCGGACTCAAGCTGAGAAAGCGTGGATTTGGCGATCCCGGCGCGGCGAGCGATTTCCGCCAGTGAAAGTCCGGTTCGCAGGCGTTCTCGCACCAGGCTTTTGGCGATTACGCTGATTGGCTGCGTCATAAAACGGCCCTTTTGTTCTATAAATCGAACGAATCGTTCATCTTGAAAAACACCTCTGTTGCGTTCATTATAATGGATACACGTTCGATATGGCTAAAAATGTATGAAGCATCATCTCTCTTGCCTGAAAGGCGACACCATAAAAGCAATCATCCTGGTCTGCCTCGCGGTCGGCGTGGTCGGGATGTCATACGGCTCCCTGGCGATGGCCTACGGTTTCCCGGTCTGGGTACCGTTTGTACTCTCCATCACCGTACTCGCGGGCGCGTCTGAGTTCATGTTTATCGGCATTGTGGCAAGCGGCGGTAATCCGCTGGCGGCCGCGGCCGCGGGGTTGCTGGTCAACGCGCGGCACGTGCCGTTTGGCGTGACGGTACGTGAACTGGTTGGCAAACGTGGCCTGAGCCTTTTGGGCTGCCACATCATGAACGACGAAAGCGTGGTCTTTGGCCTGTCGCAAAAAACGCCCGAACAGCGCAAAGCGGCGTACTGGTTATGTGGTTTAGGCGTGGCGATTGTCTGGCCGCTGGGGGCCCTGCTGGGTGCCATGGTCGGCAAACTGCTGCCGGATCCGGAAACCATTGGCCTGGATGCGGTATTCCCGGCCATATTACTGGCGCTGGTGGTTCCCGCGTTTAAAAACCGAACCACGCTCATCCGCGCCTGCAGCGGTGCCGTTGTGTCGCTGGCCGCCGTACCGTTTGCCCCGGTGGGATTACCGGTGCTGCTCTCTTTACTGGGTCTCGCTGCGAGGAAAAAATAATGGGAAATATGACGTTTTTTATTCTCGGCATCGCCCTTTTGTCTGCGGGAACGTATCTGATGCGTCTTGGCGGGGCGAAACTGGGCAGCAGGCTGGCATTGTCAGAGCGTTCGCAGGCGCTGCTGTCAGATGCGGCAACGGTATTGCTGTTTTCCGTGGCGCTGGCGACCACGTTTTATGAAGGTGACCACTTTGCCGGCATGGCGCGCGTGCTGGGCGTGGCGTTCGCGGTGTTTCTGGCCTGGCGGAAGATGCCGTTAATTGTGGTGATCGTAGCGGCGGCAGTGGTAACCGCGCTGCTGCGCGTGGCGGGCATAAGCTAAAAAAGCGCCCCGAGGGCGCTCTTTCGACGGTGGGACGGCTTATTTAGTCAGTTCAGCAGTCATGTGTACGCGGTTACCTGAGAACGCCTGGGTAATTTTGTAAGATGACGCGCCGGCTTCCTGAGCCTGAGCCGCGATTTTCGCTTCTGCGCCGTCAATGGTCGACGCGGTTGCGGTCACGGTCTGAGCAGCGAAAGAACCGAAAGAAGCAGCCAGAGCGATTACAGCGACAAAAGTTTTGATGCTTTTCATGATATAAACCCTTTCATTAAGTTGTTTAGGTAAGGCACCGTGCCTTGATGAGATAAATACTAGACCTCATCATGAACAACTAAAAGCGGAAGGATTTGCTATTATCATTCAAAATTATTGACTAAAAATTAATCGCTGTGGATGGGTATAAACGGTCGCCCTTCCCGGCTTGCAGAAGCCCACCAGCGTCAGGTTGCAGCGCGCCGCCACCTCCACCGCCAGCGTCGTTGCGGCTGAGACCGCAAACAGAATTTCCACACCGCACACCGCGGATTTTTGCACCATCTCATAGCTGGCGCGGCTGGAAACGAGTGCCGCCCCCTGCTTCCAGACGTCACTTTCACGCGCCCGGCGACCAAGCAGCTTATCCAGGGCCACGTGGCGACCAACGTCCTCATGCCCCCCGGCAATATCCCCCGACGGCAACACCCATGCCGCCGCGTGCGTGCAGCCGCTCAGCTGGCCGATGGGCTGTACATCGTTCAAATGCTCGAGCGCATGGTCGAGGTGAGCCAGATCAAAGGTCTGAGTAAACGGCAGTGGCGCAACGGGTTTGCCAATATCATTGAGCTGCTCAACGCCACAGACGCCGCAGCCGGTACGCCCGGCCAGCGCGCGGCGGCGCTCTTTCAGCCCCATAAAGCGGCGGCTGGAGAGTTCGATTTGCACTTCAAGGCCGTTGCAAGCCTGCACCACGTCCATGCCGTAGATCTCCTGCGGATGGTCGATGATGCCTTCCGAGAGGGAAAAACCGATGGCGAACAGCTCAAGATCCTTCGGCGAAGCCATCATCACCACGTGGGAGATACCGTTGTAAACGAGCGCAACGGGCACTTCTTCCGCCAGAAAATCCGGCGTGGCATGGGTGATGTGGGGCGGTCTGTGTACCGACAGTTCCACAATGCCCGCAGGCAGTGGTGACGAGTGGGGAGCACGGTTTTGTTTAGACACAGCGGTATTCCTGAACAACCACGGAGGTGAGCCTGCTATTGCAGCATAATCCACAGGCTGTACGCATAGTATGGATCAACTTTTCAACAATCATTCTCCTACTCATTTAGAAGGGGTGCAACCCGACACCCGCTACACCCCTTTAACAAGCGGAGCTGTTAATGTGATCGATATCACACTTTATAATCAACATGGTGATAATACGTTCACTTTGTATTAACGCCATTAGAACAGCTGTACCGACATTGTGGTATTCTGATGATATCCCTCGTGGAATTGAGGGATTAACGCAAATTTTTTTCCTTTGCGGTCATTCTTCAGCCGCGAAGTCAAAACTACATATGTAAGCAATGTCGAAACAAGGAGTGACCCATGCAGGTCAGCAGAAGGCAGTTCTTTAAGATCTGCGCTGGCGGTATGGCAGGCACCACGGCAGCGGCACTGGGCTTTGCGCCCGGCGTAGCGCTGGCGGAAACGCGGCAGTATAAACTGCTGCGCACCCGTGAAACCCGTAATACCTGTACGTACTGCTCTGTCGGTTGCGGGCTGTTGATGTATAGCCTCGGCGACGGTGCTAAAAACGCCAAAGCGTCTATTTTCCATATCGAAGGCGACCCGGATCATCCGGTCAACCGCGGCGCATTGTGCCCGAAAGGGGCCGGTCTGGTGGACTTTATCCACTCCGAAAGCCGCCTCAAATTCCCTGAATATCGCGCGCCAGGCTCCGACAAATGGCAGCAAATCAGCTGGGAAGAGGCGTTCGACCGCATCGCAAAACACATTAAAGAAGACCGCGATGCCAACTTTGTTGAGAAGAACGCCGACGGCGTTACGGTCAACCGCTGGCTCTCCACCGGGATGCTGTGTGCCTCTGCTTCCAGCAACGAAACCGGTTATTTAACCCAGAAATTCACGCGCGCACTCGGTATGCTCGCGGTCGACAACCAGGCGCGTGTCTGACACGGACCAACGGTAGCAAGTCTTGCTCCAACATTTGGTCGCGGTGCGATGACCAACCACTGGGTCGACATCAAGAACGCCAACCTCATTGTGGTGATGGGCGGTAACGCCGCTGAAGCGCACCCTGTCGGGTTCCGCTGGGCGATGGAAGCCAAAATCCACAACGGTGCGAAACTGATTGTGATCGATCCCCGCTTTACGCGTACTGCGTCAGTGGCGGATTTCTACACCCCAATTCGTTCAGGTACTGACATCACTTTCCTGTCAGGCGTATTGCTGTACCTGATGACCAACGAAAAATATAACCGCGAATACACCGAAGCCTATACCAACGCCAGCCTGATCGTGCGTGAGGATTACCACTTCGAAGATGGCCTGTTCAGCGGTTACGACGCCGAAAAACGCAAATACGACAAAACCAGCTGGAACTACGAGCTGGATGAAAAAGGCTTTGCGAAGCGCGATACCACCCTGCAACACCCGCGCTGCGTGTGGAACCTGCTGAAAGAGCACGTATCCCGCTACACGCCGGAGGTGGTCGAAAACATCTGCGGTACGCCGAAGGCGGACTTCCTGAAGGTGTGCGAGCTGATCGCCGAAACCAGCGCGAAGGACAAAACCGCATCGTTCCTGTACGCCCTCGGCTGGACGCAGCACTCCATCGGTGCGCAGAACATCCGTACCATGGCGATGGTTCAGCTCCTGCTCGGCAACATGGGGATGGCAGGCGGCGGCGTGAACGCCCTGCGCGGTCACTCCAACATTCAGGGTCTGACCGACCTCGGCCTGCTGTCTCAAAGCCTGCCGGGTTACATGAACCTGCCAAGCGAGAAACAGACCGATCTGCAAACCTACCTGACGGCCAGCACGCCTAAACCGCTGCTCGAAGGCCAGGTAAACTACTGGGGCAACTATCCGAAGTTCTTCGTCTCAATGATGAAAGCCTTCTTCGGCGACAAAGCGACGGCGGAAAACAGCTGGGGCTTTGACTGGCTGCCAAAGTGGGACAAAGGCTACGACGTTCTGCAGTATTTCGAGATGATGCACCAGGGCAAAGTGAACGGCTATCTGTGCCAGGGCTTTAACCCGGTTGCCTCGTTCCCGAACAAGAACAAGGTTGTTGAGTCTCTGTCGAAGCTGAAGTTCCTGGTGACGATTGACCCGCTCAATACCGAAACCTCAACCTTCTGGCAGAACCACGGTGAATCGAACGACGTCGATCCATCGAAGATTCAGACCGAAGTGTTCCGTCTGCCGTCTACCTGCTTCGCGGAAGAGAACGGTTCTATCGTCAACTCCGGACGCTGGCTGCAGTGGCACTGGAAAGGCGCGGACGCCCCGGGCATCGCCATGAACGACGGCGAGATCCTGGCCGGCATCTTCTTACGCCTGCGTAAGATGTATGCGGCAGAAGGCGGCGCGAACCCGGAACCGTTGCTGAACATGAGCTGGAACTACTCGACGCCGGAAAACCCTGCGCCGGAAGAAGTGGCGATGGAGAGCAACGGTAAGGCGCTGGCGGACGTTATCGACCCGGCCACCGGTACCGTGCTGGCGAAGAAAGGCGATCAGCTCAGCACCTTCGCACACCTGCGCGATGACGGCACGACCTCCAGCGGCTGCTGGATCTTTGCCGGTAGCTGGACGCCGAAGGGCAACCAGATGGCCAACCGCGATAACGCCGACCCGTCGGGTCTCGGCAATACGCTGGGCTGGGCATGGGCGTGGCCGCTCAACCGCCGCATCCTCTATAACCGCGCATCCGCTGACCCGCAGGGCAACCCGTGGGATCCGAAGCGTCAGCTTCTGAAGTGGGACGGCGCGAAATGGGGCGGCGTGGATATTCCGGACTACAGCACTGCCGCACCGGGCAGCGACGTTGGGCCGTTTATCATGCAGCCTGAAGGGATGGGACGCCTGTTTGCTATCGATAAGATGGCGGAAGGTCCGTTCCCGGAACACTACGAGCCGTTTGAGACGCCGCTGGGCACCAACCCGCTGCACCCGAACGTGGTCTCTAACCCGGCAGCCCGTATCTTTAAGGGCGATTTCGAAGCGCTGGGTAAAAAGGACAAGTTCCCGTACGTGGGCACCACCTACCGTCTGACCGAGCACTTCCACTACTGGACCAAGCACGCGCTGCTTAACGCCATCGCGCAGCCGGAACAGTTTGTGGAGATCGGCGAGAAGCTGGCGGGCAAGCTCGGCATCGCCCATGGCGATACCGTGAAGGTCTCCTCTAACCGCGGCTATATTAAAGCCAAGGCGGTGGTGACCAAGCGTATCCGCACGCTGAACGTTCACGGTCAGGAGGTGGACACCATCGGTATCCCGATCCACTGGGGCTATGAGGGTGTGGCGAAGAAAGGGTTCATTGCGAACACCCTGACGCCGTTCGTCGGCGATGCGAACACGCAGACGCCGGAGTTTAAGGCCTTCCTCGTGAACGTGGAAAAGGTGTAACGGAGACGACTTATGGCTTATCAATCTCAAGACATTATCCGTCGTTCCGCGACAAACAGTTTCACGCCCGCGCCTCAGGCGCGGGACCACCAGCAGGAAGTGGCGAAGCTTATCGACGTGACCACCTGTATCGGCTGTAAAGCCTGTCAGGTGGCGTGTTCAGAGTGGAACGATCTGCGTGACGAAGTGGGTCACAACGTCGGGGTATATGACAACCCGGCGGACCTGACCGCCAAGTCCTGGACGGTGATGCGTTTCTCGGAAGTGGAGCAGAACGACAAACTGGAATGGCTTATCCGCAAAGATGGCTGTATGCACTGTGCGGATCCGGGCTGCCTGAAGGCATGTCCGTCAGAAGGGGCTATCATTCAGTATGCCAACGGCATCGTCGACTTCCAGTCCGAACAGTGCATCGGCTGCGGCTACTGCATCGCGGGCTGCCCGTTCGACGTTCCGCGCCTGAACCCGGAAGACAACCGCGTCTACAAATGCACGCTGTGCGTTGACCGCGTCACCGTCGGCCAGGAGCCAGCGTGCGTGAAGACCTGCCCAACCGGCGCTATCCACTTTGGCTCCAAAGAGGATATGAAAACGCTGGCGGCAGAGCGCGTGGGCGAGCTGAAAACCCGCGGTTACGACAACGCGGGCCTGTACGATCCAGCCGGGGTTGGCGGTACGCACGTGATGTACGTGCTGCACCACGCCGACAAGCCGAATCTGTACCACGGCCTGCCGGAGAACCCGGAAATCAGCGCCACCGTGAAGTTCTGGAAAGGCATCTGGAAACCGCTGGCAGCGGTCGGTTTTGCTGCCACCTTCGCAGCGAGCATCTTCCACTACGTCGGCGTTGGTCCGAACCGCGCGGAAGAGGAAGACGACAACCTGCATGAAGAGAAAGACGAGGTGCGCAAATGAGAAAACGTGACACCATCGTGCGCTACACCGCGCCGGAACGCATCAACCACTGGGTCACCGCCTTCTGCTTCATGCTGGCGGCGATAAGCGGGCTGGGATTCTTCTTCCCGTCCTTCAACTGGCTGATGCAGATCATGGGGACACCACAGCTGGCGCGTATTCTGCACCCGTTTGTGGGCGTCATCATGTTCGCGTCGTTTATCATCATGTTTTTCCGCTACTGGCACCATAACCTAATCAATCGGGATGATATCTTTTGGGCGAAGAATATTCGTAAGATCGTCGTCAACGAGGAAGTGGGTGATACCGGGCGTTATAACTTCGGCCAGAAATGCGTATTCTGGGCGGCGATTATCTTCCTGGTCCTGTTGCTGGTAAGCGGCGTGATCATCTGGCGTCCGTACTTTGCGCCTGCTTTCTCAATCCCGGTGATCCGATTCGCGCTGATGCTGCATTCATTTGCCGCAGTGGCGTTAATTGTGGTTATCATGGTGCATATCTACGCCGCCCTCTGGGTGAAAGGCACCATTACCGCGATGGTGGAAGGATGGGTAACCAGTACGTGGGCGAAGAAACATCACCCGCGCTGGTACCGAGAGGTCCGCCAGAAACAGGAAAAGTCATCTGAATGAGTATTCGCATAATCCCGCAAGATGAGCTGGGGTCGAGCGAGAAACGCACGGCGGATTATATTCCGCCGTTGTTATTCCCCAGACTCAAGAACCTCTACAACCGCCGCGCAGAGCGTCTGCGCGAGCTGGCAGAGAACAACCCGCTGGGTGATTTTCTGCGCTTTGCCGCGCTGGTTGCCCACGCGCAGGAAGTGGTGCTGTACGACCACCCGCTGCAAATTGACCTGACCGCGCGCATCAAAGAAGCCAGCGAGCAGGGCAAGCCGCCGCTGGACATTCACGTCCTGCCGCGCGACAAACACTGGCAAAAGCTGCTGCATTCGCTGATTGCCGAGCTGAAGCCGGAGATGAGCGGCACCGCGCTGGCGGTCATTGAGAATCTGGAAAAAGCCTCTGACCTGGAGCTGGAAGAGATGGCGAGCGCGCTGTTTGCCTCTGACTTCTCTCTGGTCAGCAGCGATAAAGCCCCGTTTATCTGGGCCGCGCTGTCGCTCTACTGGGCGCAAATGGCCAGCCTGATCCCGGGCAAAGCCCGCGCCGAATACGGCGAGGCGCGCCAGTTCTGCCCGGTCTGTGGCTCCATGCCGGTATCGAGCATGGTGCAAATCGGCACCACTCAGGGGCTGCGCTACCTGCACTGCAACCTGTGTGAAACCGAGTGGCACGTGGTGCGCATCAAGTGCAGCAACTGCGAACAGACCCGCGATCTGAACTACTGGTCGCTGGAAAATGAAGAAGCGGCGGTGAAAGCGGAAAGCTGCGGCGACTGCGGGACCTACCTGAAGATTCTGTATCAGGAAAAAGACCCGAAAGTCGAAGCGGTGGCCGACGATCTCGCCTCGCTGATTCTGGACGCGAAGATGGAGCAGGAGGGCTTTGCCCGCAGCTCGATCAACCCGTTCCTGTTCCCGGGTGAAGGGGAGTAATCCTCTGTGACAGTGCCGGGCGGCGCGAGCTTGCCCGGCCTGTAATTTCTCTTTTTGTCCGCTTTCACACTTCTCAAGTGCCTGTCACAACGCTAAATTTTAGGATTTTATTTAGCCGCTACGCGTAGAAAACTCTCTCTTACTTCGTCACTATCCCTCGCAAGAAAACATTACTTTTTGTAAGGGAAAATGTTGAAATGGAATTTCAACGATTAACGACGGAAAGCGCCGTCTTTTTCATCTGCGCTATTCTCAGCCTTTCAGCGACGGCTATCGCCGCACCGGCAGATGAGCAATTTATCCTTCAGCAGCAGCGTCAGCAAGCACTGGAAGCCCAGTTGACGCCGCAGGCGCCGGATATTCGCCTGCAACCCCCCGCCGAAAAAACCATCACCACGGCCTTTCCTGCCGAAACGCCCTGCTTTGTTATTCACGACGTCACGCTCTCGGGACAAGAAGCATTGCCACACTGGCTGCCGCTGCAACGCCTCGCGGATCGGGCGGCTGGGAGATGCCTCGGCGCAAAAGGGATTAATTATCTGATGAGCACGCTTCAGAACCGGCTGATTTCCCATGGCTGGACGACAGCACGCGTGCTGGCTCCCGCTCAGGATATAAAAAGCGGCCACTTAAAGCTGGCTGTGATACCGGGAAAAATTCGTCACGTCACCTTAACCGGTGAGAGCAGCTCCTGGATTTGGCTATACGGCGCCTTCCCGGCGCATGAGGGCAATCTGCTCGATTTGCGGGACATTGAACAAGGGCTTGAGAACCTTCAGCGTTTACCCACCGTTCAGGTGGAAATGGAGATTGTTCCTGCCGCACAGCCCGGCGAGAGCGATATTGTCATTTCCCGCCAGCAGCGCAAATTCTGGCGGCTTGGCCTGTCGCTTGACGACTCCGGCTCGTCATCAACCGGACGCTATCAGGGGGGAGTGACCCTCTCACTGGACAACCCGCTGGCGTTGAGCGATCTCTTCTGGTTTTCCATTAACCATGATCTGCAAACCGGACCGGAGAAAGGCAACCAAAACCTCAGCGCCCACTGGTCCGTTCCGGTTGGCTGGTGGGGGTTTTCCCTGACCGGCAGCGACTACCACTATCACCAGACGGTCGCCGGGTTGAGCGGTGATTACCGCTACAGCGGCAAGAGCCAAAGCGTGGTTGCCCAGCTCAGCCGGGTACTGCACCGCAACAGCGCGCAAAAAACATCATTCACGTGGGACGTCGAGAGCCGGACAACGCGAAATTACATCAGCGACACTGAAATCGAGGTGCAGCGTCGCCACGTTTCCTCCTGGAAAGCGGGGCTTTCGCACCGTCACTATATCGGCCCGGCAACGCTGGATGCAGGAATCAGCTATCAGCGCGGTACTCGCTGGTTTGGCGCACAGCCTGCGCCAGAAGAAGTATTCGATGAAGCCACGGCGCTGAGCCGCATTCTTCGCACGGATGCCCGCCTGAGCCTGCCGTTTGAGCTGATCGACCAGCATTTCCGCTACGACATAGTCTGGCAGCGTCAGACCAGCACCACCCCGCTGACTTCGCAGGATCAATTCTCCATTGGCGGGCGCTGGACCGTACGCGGCTTTGATGGCGAACGCACCCTGAACGCCGATCGTGGCTGGCTGGTACGCAACGATCTCTCCATACAGACCCCTCTCCCGGGCACCGAGTTTTATCTGGCAGCCGACTACGGAGAAGTGGCGGGCAGCGGAACGGAATACCTGACGGGAAATCATCTGGCCGGCGGTGCAGCCGGGCTACGCGGCACGCTCTGGAAAGTCGGTTTCGACCTGTTTGCGGGCGTTCCGTTTTCTCGCCCCGAGGGCTTCAAAACCAGCCCGGCCACCTTCGGTTTCAACCTGAACATGGATCTCTGACGATGCGGTATGGCGAATTCACGGTCCACTGTCCGCTTATGCTGGCCGAAACCCTTAACGAAGCGGAAGCGCTGGGTGCATCGGTCTGGTTATGGATGCACTCATTCAACCATCGGGATGCACCGCTGCACGTCCTGCCCGCGGTTCTTCTGCCCGTCATCAAGCGCCAGCAGTACGTACTGGTGGAAATGGGAGGTCGCCCGGTCTTTTTTTTGAGCTGGGCGTGGATGAGCGAAGAGGCTGAACGCCGCTATCTCAACGAGGCCGCCATTACCCTGCCAGAGGAAGACTGGTGCAACGGCGATCGCCTGTGGTTTCGCGACTTTATCGCCCCCTTTGGCCACGGGCGAGACATGTTCCGCCTGTTACGCGAAGAGATTTTCCCGCATCACATGGCCCGTTCTCTCTGGCATCGCGGTGAAGAAAAAGGACGCCGCATCAAAACGTTTTACGGCAAACGGGTCACGCGCGACGCGTTGCTGAACTGGAAAAAGACGCACCCGCTGCACGGATAACACATAAAAGGATTTTCACATGAACAAACGTCTTTACCGTATCGTCTTTAACAAAGCTCGCGGCATGCTGATGGTGGTATCGGAGCTGGCTCGCGGCTGTTCTGGCAGCGCGCCCTCTTCCGGTTTACAACATAACCACCAGCGACTTATCTGCCGCGTCGGGGCGATTAGCCTCAGCCTGTGGCTGGCAAGCGGGGCAATAACGGTACAGGCCGCAGGGATTGTGGCGGATGCATCGGCACCCAATAAACAGCAGCCAACCATTATCAGCACCGCCAACGGTACGCCGCAGGTCAATATCCAGACGCCTTCAGCGGGTGGCGTTTCCCGCAATACCTTCAGTCAGTTCGACGTTGAGCAGAATGGCGTCATTCTCAACAACTCCCATAAAAATGCCGCCACCCAGCTTGGTGGAATGGTGGCAGCCAACCCATGGCTGGCAAAAGGCGAAGCGAAAATTATCCTCAACGAGGTTAACGCCCGCGATCCGAGCCGCCTTAACGGCTTTATCGAAGTGGCAGGACAAAAAGCGGACGTCGTCATCGCCAGTCCGTCGGGCATTAGCTGCGACGGCTGCGGATTTATCAACGCCGGGCGTGCCACGCTCACCACCGGCACGGCGCAAATGCAGAACGGTCAGATAACGGGCTACCGGGTCGAGCAGGGTGAAATTCACATTAACGGTAACGGAATGAACGCTACCGGCCAGAGCCACACCGATATTATTGGCCGCGCGGTGCAGGTAAATGCGGCCATTCATGCCCAGGATTTACGCGTCACGACCGGGCGCAACAGCGTGGATGCCGCTCACGAACAGATTACTGCGCTCGCGGATAACGGCACGGCAAAACCCAGCCTGGCGCTGGATGTATCGCAGGTGGGCGGCATGTACGCCGGCAAAATTCGCCTTCGCGGGACGGAAAAAGGCGTCGGGGTGCGTAATGCGGGCAACATTGGCGCAGAAGCCGGTATGGTCACCCTCTCAGCCGAGGGTCATATCGAAAACAGCGGTGCAATCTGGTCTGCCGCAGACGTTGACCTCTCTGGCACGGCTTCCGTACAGAACAGCGGCTCCATCGCAGCTCAGCACAACATCAGCCTGACGGGCAACACGATTGCCAGCACCGGCACGCTGGCCGCAGGCGTACAGCCAGACGGCACCTTAGGCAGCGAGGGCGATATGACGCTCAACGCCAGCGGAAAACTTGAGATGCATGGCCTGAACGCGGCGGGCGGTAACGTAAGCGCCACCGGGTTGGGTCTCGATGCTACCGGGAGCCTGACGCAGGCAAAAAACATCACGCTTAATGCCGGTCAAGGGGATATCAGTACCGCCAGCGCGCAGGTCGTCGCGAATGAGCGACTCAGCGTCACGACATCCGGCACCCTCGATAACAGCAGCGGCCTGCTTGCTGCCGACCGCGTCATGCTCACGGCGAAAAAGCTGCAAAACCAGAAAGGCCAGATAAGCCAGAGCGGAACGCAGGCGCTGGAGCTCACCCACCGGGATGGTATTGATAACCGCGACGGTACCATTGCCGCCAACGCCGCTATATCCCTCAATGCCGCCGCGCTGGATAACCGTAAAGGCCAGATCCTGGCCGCAGATGGGGGTAGCCTGTCAGTGCAGACCGCGGGTGCGACGGATAACCGCGAAGGCGTTCTGGCCGCCGCAGAAGGTGCCAGCGTGACCGCAGACCAGTTGCTCAACGACGGTGGGCTTATTAGTGCGGAAAAGGGCCGTATCGCGCTCACCAGCATCAAGTCGATAACTAACGTCAGCGGGCAAATCGCCGCCCGCAGCACGCTGTCCCTTGAAAGCGGCGCGTTGAATAATGATTTCGGCCTTATCCAGTCTGGTTCGGCAATGTCCATCAACACGCACGGCAATGCGATTTCAAATAAGGACACCCTCACCACGGGGGGCATCGTCAGCTTTGGCGAGCTGGATATCCTCGCCAGCGCCATTGATAACCAGCACGGCATGTTGGCCGGTGCGCAAAAGAGTGCGATTCAGGCCACCCGCGTGGATAACCGCGACGGCATACTGGCCTCTGAAGCCATCCTGCATCTGGATGCGCTCTCCGTTGACAACCGGTTCGGTACGGTTAGCGCAGGTGAAAGCATGACGCTGGACTTAACCGACGCGCTGAATAACCGCAACGGTACGGTCAGCGCGACGGGAGCGCTTAATGCACGTACCGGGACGCTTGAGAATACGCAGGGAACGCTGGTATCGGGTGACAGTGCGCGTATAGAAACGGCGCAACTCGTCAACCAGGGAGGGGTTATCGCCGCCCAACGCGATCTTACGCTCACGGCGCAGCGGCTGGATAACGACGGTGGCGGTCTGGTACAGAGCGGTGGTGACCTTACGCTGAACGTGGAGCATATCAGCAACCGCGAAAGCGGCGCCACCGGCGGGATCGTTAGCCAGGGGAACATGTCAATCCAGGCCGCCGATGTGCAAAACGATGCGGGAGTCGTGCTGGCGGGGAAACAGGCGACGTTAGACACCACCCGCTTTAGCAATATCGCTGGCACGCTGGTGGCGCTGGACGTGCTAACGCTTGCAACGCGCAGCGATACTGATAACCGTCAGGGAGTGATGCAGGGCAACGGCATTTTCCTGGATACACACGGATATCAGCTGGATAACCAGCAAGGCACGCTCTACAGCCTGGCGTCAATGCAGCTGGCGACCACCAGCCTGAATAACCAGAACGGCACGATCGGAGCAAAGAGCGATATCACGCTGCACGCCGCGTCGCTGGATAATCGCGCAGGCGGGCGCGTGGTCAGCGAGCAGGCGATCGCGTTAAATCTCGAACGTCTTGATAACCACGAGGGGCAAATACAATCTCTCGGCAACCTGATGGTTAACGCCGTTTCGGGGGTCATCGACAATACGCTTGGGCTGATGCGCAGCGGCGCAACGGTAACGCTCAACGCGGCCAGCCTGATCAACCGGAACACCCAGGCCGCCGGGAAAGGGATTGAGGGGCTGGATGTGGCCATCGTCAGCCAGCAGCTTGATAACGCGCAGGGAACGGTGATTTCAGGCGATACGCTGCAGATTGCTCACGTCGATACCCTTAATAACGCTCAGGGCGAACTGTCCGCCGCGGGCACGCTGTCGCTGAGCGGCGCGGCTCTGCGCCTCATCAACACTGACGGTGTCGTGATTGGCGGCGAGAACGTCACGCTTGAAGCCGATTCCCTGACCGGCGATGGGCAGCTCCTCTCGCTCGGCGACATGATGATTCGTACGCAGCAGAGCTTTAACAATTCGGGCGACGTCATCGCCAACGGCAGCATGACATTCACCACGCCAGGTAGCGTGACCAATAGCGGTAACCTGCTGGCAGGTGAGAAACTTAATTTCAGCGCCGCCAGCCTGCTCAATACCGCGTCCGGTGAGATTGCCGCCGGAGCGACCTGGCTGACCGTCTCCTCATCCCTCAGTAACTACGGTCTTATCGACGGCAGCCAGACGTGGATTCACGCTGCCACGCTGACCAACGTCGGAACGGGGCGACTTTATGGCGACCATCTTTCACTTCAGGCGACAACGCTCAATAACCTCGCCCAGGACGGTACGGCGGCAACCATTGCCGGACGCCAGCGCGTGGACATCGGGGCGGGGACGATCAACAACCGTGACCACGCGCTGATTTACAGCGATGGCGTGCTCGCCATCGGTGGACGCGTGGACGAAAACGGCTTTGCGACCGGACAGGCGCAAACGCTGAACAACCACAGCGCGACCATAGAGTCCGCAGGTGACATGGCACTCTCCGTCAGCCAGCTTAATAACGTCAACGACCATTTCAGCACCGAGGTGGCGCTGATTTCCACCGAGCAGATCCACGAGTACCAGCACAAGGGATCGCCCAACCGCTGGAGCGCTGATGAGGAAGGCGTGTTTGTCGACCATAACTCGGCCGACGACCTGCTGAACCTCAACACGCCGGAAGATACCGGTGCCAACAACGACAACTTTTACGAGTACAACTACACCCGCACCATCGAAGAGGAGGTTATCGCAGAGAGCGACCCGGGCAAGATCCTCTCCGGCGGGCAAATGACCATCAGCGCGAACCACGTGCTGAACGACAAAAGCCAGATTGTCGCGGGTGGTACGCTCGGTATTTCCGCCGATTCGGTAGATAACATCATGCCGGAAGGCAGCCGATGGATAACGGATGCAGGCTCGGTCACACACTACAGCCGTAAAACCAAAAAAGGCGGCGACTCTCAGGGAAAAAGTACCTCGGACTATCTGCCACCCGTGGTGATCCAGTCTATCACCCTGTCGCCAGGGAAAATGGAAGGATACAGCCAGACCGAGGGCAGCGGCATGACCCTTTCGCCCGCCACCGCGCACGGAACAGATGCCACGCTCAATGGGACAGGGAGCTTGTCCGTCGACGTCGACGCGGCGTCACCGGAACAGGAAAAACTTTCCCCTGTGTTGCCTGCCAGCAATACGGCAGGGAAATGGATTGAAACCCCTGCCAGCGGCGCAGAGGGCGACGTGATCCGCGCAATCGCCCCCGACATCCGCCTGCCGGACAACAGCCTGTTTAACACGCTGCCAGCACCCGATGCCCGTTACCTGATCGAGACCGACCCACGCTTCACGAACAATAAAGAGTGGCTGGGCAGCGACTACATGCAGGACGCGTTCGCGCTGGACCATGACAATATGCACAAGCGTCTTGGCGACGGCTATTACGAGCAGCGGCTGGTGCGGGAGCAGGTGATTGCGCTTACCGGCGAGCGTTACCTGGGCGATCACCGTGACGACGAAACGCAGTTCAAAGCGCTAATGGATGCCGGTATTTCCTTCGGCAAGGCGCATCAGCTTGTTCCGGGGGTAGCGCTCACCGCCGAGCAGATGGGTCTGCTGACGGAAGATATGGTTTGGCTGGTCAACACCCGCGTCCAGCTTGCGGACGGAAGCTGGCAGACGGTGATGGTGCCGCAGGTTTATGTTCGCGTACAGCCGGGTGACGTTGACGGCGCTGGCGCGCTGATGGGCGGTCAGAACGTGGTGATGAACCTGAACCGCGATCTGGTTAACAGCGGCACGATCCACGGCAAGGAGAGGGTTCAGCTTAGCGCAGACTCCCTCACCAACCGCGCGGGCACCATTCACGGTGCGGATGTCAGCCTGTTGGCCCGCACGGACATTAACAACATCGGCGGCACAATTTCAGGTAACAATTCCGTACTGGCAACCGCCGGGCGGGATATCAATCTCACCACCACGACCCGTAGCGCCAAAAGTACCGCCGGGAAAAACAGCTTTGAGCGCACCACCCTTGAGCGTGTTGCGGGCATCTACGTTCAGGGCGACGACGGCAAGCTTGTGCTTAACGCCGGGCGCGATCTCAATCTGACCGGGGCGCAGGTCGTTAACAGCGGCAGCGAGAGCCAGACGGTGCTTAACGCAGGACGTGACCTGAACCTCACCACCGTGACCACCTCCGCCAGCGATAACCTGACCTGGGATAAAAATAACTGGCTGAAGCAGTCCACCACGCAGCAGGTGGGTAGCGAGGTGGCTGGCGGGGGCGATGTCGCAATGCTGGCCGGGCGCGACATTAGCGCTCAGGCCGCGACCGTCGAAGCGGGCAGCAGCCTTGCCGTCAGCGCAGGTCGCGACATGTCCATCACCGCCGCCATCGACAGCAGCGAATTTGAATCACACCATCAGTCCACCGGCAGCAGCGGCGCGTTCTCGAAAAAAACCGTGACCACGCACGATGTAGTAAATAGCGAGACGGCGCAGGGTTCCCTGTTCAGCGGCGAAAGCGTAACCCTGCAGGCGGGACATGATTTACGGGTTCAGGGTAGCGATATTGTCGGAGATAACGATGTCCGGCTCGCAGCCGGAAACAACCTGACCGTCACCTCCGCAGAAGAGCACGGCCAGGAGAGCCATCAGCGACAGGAGAAAAAATCCGGCCTCTCCGGCACGGGCGGCATCGGTATCAGCTACGGCAGCCAGAGCCTGAAGGTAACGGATAATGCGCAGGAGGTGACCCATCGCGGCAGTACCATCGGTTCCGTAAACGGCAATGTCTCGCTCAGCGCAGGTCATGATCTGGCGGTGCACGGCTCTGACCTGATAGCCGGACAGGACATGACGCTTGCCGGGAAAAATGTCAGCATCACCGCCGCCGCGGACAGCAACGCACAGACTCACACCGTAGAGCAGAAATCCTCCGGCCTGACGCTCGCCCTTTCCGGTACCGCGGGCAGCGCGCTTAACACCAGCGTGAGCACCCTGAAGCAGGCCAGGGAGACCGATAACGATCGTCTGGCCGCGCTGCAGGCGGTCAAAGGTGCGCTGACCGCGGGACAGGGAGCGCAGGCAGTCCTCACCGACCAGGCCACCGGCAACCAGGCAGGCAACGACAACACGGTCGGTATCAGCCTCTCTTACGGCAGCCAGTCCTCAACATCGACGCAGACCATGAAGGAGACCACGGCGAAAGGCAGCAGCCTCTTCGCCGGAAATAACCTCTCGGTGGTGGCGACGGACGGGGATGTGCTGGTGCAGGGAAGCCAGCTAGATGCCGGAAACGACCTGCTACTTCAGGCCAGCCGCGACGTGAACCTCATATCAGCGCAAAACACCTCAACGCTTGAAGGCAAAAATGAGAGCCACGGCGGCAGCGCGGGCATCGGGATTGGCTTTGGCTCCGGTGGCGCGGGCATCAACGTTTCCGCCAGCGTGAATGCCGGGAAAGGTAAGGAGAACGGCACCACCCTCACCCACGCCGAAACCACGGTTAACGCGGGGGATACGCTCACGATTATCAGCGGCCGCGATACGAATCTCACCGGGGCGCAGGTCAGCGGGGAGAGCGTGCTGGCCGATATCGGGCGTAACCTGACCATTACCAGCGAACAGGACACCGACCGCTACGACAGCAGCCAGAAGAACATCAGCGCAGGCGGCAGCTTCAGCTTCGGCACCATGACCGGCTCGGGCGGCATCAGCTACAGCCGCGACAAAATGGACAGCGATTTTGCCTCCGTGCGGGAGCAGAGCGGGATATTCGCAGGCTCCGGCGGGTTTGACGTCACGGTGGGCGGCCACACGCAGCTGGACGGTGCGGTTATCGCCTCCTCCGCCATGGCGGAGAAAAACCGCCTCGACACCGGCACGCTCGGCTGGCGGGATATCCAGAACACAGCCGAATACAGCGTGGAGCACCAGAGCGCGGGCATCAGCACCGGCGGCAGTATCGCAGGACAGTTTGCCGGGAATATGGCAAACGGCATGCTGAGCGGGGCAGACAGCAGCGGCAGCGCGGAGGGCACCACGCGTGCTGCGGTTGAAAATGGCACGGTGATTGTCCGTGATAAAGCGAATCAGGCGCAGGACACCGCCGCCCTCTCCCGCGACACGGAGAATGCAAACGGCAGCATCGACGCTATCTTCGATAAGGAGAAAGAGCAGCGCAGGCTCGACGAGGCGCAGCTTATCAGCGACATCGGGAGCCAGGTGTCTGATATCGCCCGGACGCAGGGCGAGCTGAACGGGGAGGCGCAGTCCGGCACGGGCAGCGACATCCAGCGGGCCATCCAGGCCGCCACCGCTGCGGCTCAGGGGGTGGCGGGCGGAGATATGACCGCCGCGCTGGCCGGGGCTGCCGCACCGTACGTGGCGGAGATTATCGGTCACCGGTCCGGGCTGGACGACGGGATGGAAAAAGCCGCGGCCCACGCGGTGGCCAGTGCCGTACTGGCGGCAGTGCAGGGGAAAGACGCGCTTGCAGGTGCGGCGGGTGCCGCCGCCGGAGAGCTGGCGGGCACGCTCGCGCTGGAGATGTACGGGAAGGATGTTGCTGCGCTGAGCGAAAGTGAAAAGCAGACCATCAGCACCCTGGCGACCCTCGCCGCAGGCATCGCGGGCGGGCTGACGGGTGACAGCACGGCATCTGCGGTTGCAGGGGCGCAGACCGGGAAGACGACGGTGGAGAATAACACGCTGAGTCTGCCGAAAGGGATGACGGAAACCGGACAAGCAGCCGCATCCTGGGTGAAGTATGCGCAGGATAATAATCTTTCGCCGGAGCAAGTTCAGGCTGGATTGCAGGATATCGTGCAGGGTGATTTGCCGGAAAGCGCGGACATTATCAAAGCGATCCTGGAAAACAATCCGGGAACAGATACGGTAATGGCGCTGCTTTCAGCGGAAGATGCGAAAGATTACGCACTGGCGCTGCTGTCATCTATACCGGCAGAAAGAGCACTGGCTCTGGCTGGAAAAGCCGCAAAGGTTATTGATAACAAGATACTAATCAGTGCAGCGGAGAAGATCTCGACGGCTAAGCCGGGAAAACAGTTTACTGCACCGAGGGATCTGAATGAGCAACTTTTGTGGAATCAGGTTGAAGAAAATCCGACAATTGGCAAGACATTGGATGGAATGAATAATGATCCACGTTTCCCCGCATCTGCAGGGTTCCAGAAGATGGAAGCAAAACAAAAACTTTCAGATGGTTCAACAGTAACTGTCCATTATCAGTACAACTCAACAACTGATAAGGCGTATGACCTGAAAATAACTACACCACAAAGGATTCAGCCCAATCCTCAAGACGTCATAAGTAACATAAAGGATCAAGTTCGATGAAAATAAAAGAACGTGATGGCGAGGTTGTTGATGTATACGCAATTTACTTCATTAATGGTGAAGTAAATTTTTTAGGGATGCCCAAAAATTATGGTGGGTTATCTGCTTACTCAGCTAGAGAGGTAACGGTTATTGACCCGGAAATTGAAGGCGATTGTGTTTATTTTAAAAATAATGGGCATGGTATTTATCATTGGGCATTGATAAAAGAAAAGCTTTTGGACGATCTTCTTGAACTGGATGAGACAGCTTACAAACGCTTCCTTGAGATCCTGAAAGCGGAAGGTCTGGTAGATCCAGACTTCTTTTGACCGTCAAAGATCCCGGCCCTTGAGCCGGGATCTTTTTATCAACCGCCAGTCTTACCCACAATGCCCGCTCCCACGCTTGTCTACCGGCACATCACCAGTATCATTCAGCGCTCCCGGAAACATCTTCAACCAGTTAGCGACTTTCTGTTTATTTATATTCACTACACTCATACCTTAAAGACATCCCCATAACTCACGGGTGTGCTGTGGCGTAATCACGATGCAATCCTTCATCACACGGATTTTCACAGGTATGCCATCAATAAATCCTGCATTCGACAACCACTTCCCGTTAAGGGGAAGATAATTTTTATCCATCCGGGAATAAAGCTCACAACAGGCTGAACTCTCCTCCGGCGATTCTACTCTTGGATGCACAGAGGCAGCATCAGTCCGCTTACCATGGAGGCGACGGGCATCTTTTTTGTGCACCGCCTCGAGAAAATAATAACGATACCAGTAACGTTTTCTTTTAAATAACTTCAGTGAATATATTCAAGCAAAGAGATGCAGGTGGAAAATAATCTGGTGGCACAGGGTGCCTTTGCATCTGATGCTAAACCAGTAAAAATATTTCAGAAGAAAACTCACCACCATTAAAGACTCAACTAATGAAAACATAATTGCTTATTGTTATAATGGAAATATTGCAGAAATGGTTTCGGAAACAAATGGAAGTTAACATTAAGCCGGTCTGCAACCAATACATCATGATGTCGCAAGCACAAATATAACCTGAATGGATATTATATGAAATATTTATATTGCGCAATGCTTGTCAGTTTTTTTGGACTTTCTGGCTGCAGTATGTTGCCACAAGCAGGTCCATTAGCTGGAAAAGACGTTGCTGAAATTAACAATACTATCGTCGATGGAAAAACCACTTACTCTGATCTGCAGGCTATCTACGGTGATAAAGCCGTGCTTATTAACGCGTGGCCGGATAAAAAAGTTGTAAACTGGTACCGTACCTGGAGTTCAGGATTTACTCAGGACACAACGGTGTTGAGCGTATTGACGGATAAAAACACGGTCACCAGACATATTGTTCTGAGATATAAAACCAGCACCGATTACAGCTTCGTCAGTAAACTCTCTGACGTTGAGTTAACATCATTTGTTACGCCAGGAAAAACAACATTTCAGGAGATCGAGAATAAATTCGGCAAGCCAAATGATAACGCGTTTGATGAGGAAGGTAATCAGATAGTCATTTATATGTACGCCGATATCAGCAACAGCCAGTTTGGCTGGTTACCGAATGTCGGAGGATATGTGGAAGCATTAGCAGGAAGTAAAAAAATCAAACTTAATACCCTGCAGTTCATCATGAACAGTAACAATACGGTAAAAGCTTTCTCATTAAACGCCAATAATTACCATCAGGGTGTTGGGTTATTAAATTCATCTGGTGTAATTGAAGATAAATAAAAAATTTATTTAGCGATTAACTTAACGGAATAAGTATATGAAAAACATTTGTCTGGCTGTACTGCTGGCAGTTTCTACGATGAGTAGCGTAGCACTTGCCAGTAGCCACACGGTATCATTGGGCTATGCACAAAGCGATGTACAAAACTTCAATGATATTAGCGGCGCTAACCTGCAGTACCGTTATGAATTTGATTCCCCATTGAGTATCCTTGGCTCCTTTACCTATATGCAGGGCGACGGTAAGAATAGCTATTATGTTGCAAACGATGCCGTAACCAACAGTGCTGATGTAAAATATTACTCCTTTTTAGTCGGCCCCGCCTGGCGAATTAACGACTACGTTTCCTTATACACCCTTGGTGGTTTTGCTTATGTCAAAGCTTCAGGCACGACGAAATGGGAAGATTCTGCATCAGATTATATTGGGCGTGAAGATCTCTCCGAAAAATCAACCTCTTTCGCTTATGGAGCAGGTGTACTTATTAATCTGCAGGAGCATATTGCTGTTAACATCGGTTACGAAGGCACTCAGGCAGATATGGATGGTAACTACTCTATCAGCGGTTTTAACGTTGGTATTGGTTATCGGTTCTAAGTGATAACGGGAGTTGCCTCTTTTTTGCGTTTCTATACCAGGTTAGAGGCACCCCATATACTTTTTAATCATGCATACGTTGGAGCCGAAAATTCCGGATGTTTAGAAAATTACACTCTAAATACAGCCGCACCCATTACATAGTAGCGATCATATTTCTTATTCTGGCATTATGGTTGTGTTATATGGGGTGGTCTACACGTATCGCAATGCGGTCAATATTAATGCGCGACATACCTGAATTTACAACTTACATAACTGTTGGCTCCGCCCTTGGTCTTATATGTGCTGGTCGCGCAACATACTTTCGACCTGTGAGTAAAACATCAAAACATGTCGTTGAAATGTTTTGTGGCGGTTTTTGTTTCGGCTTTGTATGCAGCTTTAATTTTTATGACGTCTACTCTTATCTGTTACCAGGAGAAACCATTCAATATCAGACTGATTATGAAATATCCCTCCCTGGACCTTCTCTGGGAAAATCTGGTCATTGTGAAGCAGGATTATGGTTTAAAGATTTTCATACCGATCGCTGGATCCAACTCTGTACAAATAAAACCAATTTAGCTAAACAGCGAAAGCCAGGAATGAATAATATATGGGTAACAGCACATACAACCAACATTGGGACCTATATTATAGATTATGAATTTATCTATAAATAGCTTTACACTTTGCGGAGATAGCTTCGTTGAGTATAGTGAAAAAAATAGCCAGGCGATAAAACAATATTCATCGCTCCCGGCCAATACTCCGGGAGCACAGCAATACCCTTACCTGCCCCGCTTAATCACCGGCACATCCCCCAGGTCATTCAGCGCCCCAGGAAACGTCTTCAGCCAGTTAGCCACTTTCTGCTTATTTATATTCACCACACTCATACCTTCAAGACATCCCCATAACTCGCGCGTATGCTGTGGCGTAATCACGATGCAATCCTTCATCACACGGATTTTCACCGGCATGCCATCAATAAAACCTGCATTCGACAACCACTTTCCGTTAAGGGGCAGATAATTTCTGTCCATACGGGAATAAAGCTCACAACAGGCTGAACTGTCCTGAGGCGTTTCAGCTCTCGGATGTAAAGGAGCAGCATCAGTCCGCTTACCATGGAGGCGACGGGCATCTTTTTTGTGCACCGGCTCGCGGATTTCGTTATCATCCTCAAATACTGCATTTTCTGTTTGGGCAATAGCCCACTCTGGCATAGAATTCTTCTCAGCCATAATCAACTCCTGTTTAGTTGTTTGTGGTTAGCGGTATATCGGTGCGTCAACACCTTTATACCGCGTACTTACCGTTTCACTTTCATTACATATTATTCACAGCCCATGCCGCTGAAACTCCCTGTGCCTATTATACCGCTATGGATAAAAACACAGCGATGTATTACAGGGAATGTTTAATAAATGCGAAGCGGCTCGAAAAAATAACAGTGGCATCAGTAATATTGCATTTCAAATAACTTCAGTGAATATATTAAGGAAAAGAAATGCAGACGGGAAATAATCTTCTGGCCCACCTCAGTGCAGGTAATCATCCGGTGGTTCAGATTCCAGACCTGATATCAGCACAAAACACCTCAAGCCTTGCAGACAAAAATGAGGGCCACGGGAGCAGTGTGACAACCGCACTCGCCTTTGCGAGCCGCTTTCCAGATTTTAATCCTCGACAATTTTCTTATTTTCTTTTGGATCAAACCAGGTTATAAAACTGTATATCCATACAGTTAAAGGGAATTCTCATGGCACTGGAACAGGGCATTGCGCAGCTGGTTCAGGGATTTATCGCTGCAGGTCGGCCCTCGTCGCGTCGACAGACCATTGAGGTACGACGAGCTGGGTATATTGCCAGCACGGGGCTTGCCGGGAAGACAGAAACGCGCGTACAGGTGGAGACGCTCGTTCTTGACGGTCTTACCATTCGGGTGTTTTCACCTCTCAATGCGCCTGAAATATTGCCTGCAGCCATCTACTATCACGGCGGATGCTTTATCAGCGGCGGCTTTGATACCCATGATAATCAACTGCGTCAGTTAGCGTACTACGGCAATTGTCGGGTAATTGCGATTCAGTATAGATTGGCACCGGAGCATACCTTTCCCGCCGCGCATGACGATGCTGAAAGAGGTGCGGATCTGGTCTGGCAGTATGCAGACAAATTAGGCGTAGATAAGAACCGGCTCACCCTCTGTGGAGACAGCGCAGGAGGGCATCTGGCGCTGGTAACGGCGCTGAGGCTTAAGATTAAAAAGCAGTGGCAACCTGTACAGCTTATTCTTATCTATCCCATGCTCGACGCCACGGCCAGTTTTGAAAGCTATGCCCTTAATGGCACAGATTATATTATCACCCGCGATACCCTGCTTAGTGGGTATGAAATGTATCTCGCAGAAACTGACCGCCAGCATCCGGAAGCTAGCCCGCTGTGGCGCGATGATTTTTACGGGCTTCCGCCAGTGCATATCATTACCGCAGAGTACGATCCGCTGTGCGATGAGGGAGAAATGTTGTATCAGCATCTGACTGAGCAGGGTGTGAAGTGTACCGCTCAGCGCTGGCTGGGCGTCATCCATGGCTTCTTTCAGCTTGGCGGCGTCAGCCAGTCAGCGCGAGACGTAATGCGGGATATCGCCGGGCGGATTAAGCACGCCCGAGGTGAATGAACAAGAGATTACTCCTCCTCGTTCCCACCCTCTTCATACGCGCCAAAAGGCTTCGCCGGAAGAACAATGTAGGTGCCTTCAAACACCGCGCCCGGTGTTTTATCACCAAACAGTTCGACCTGCATTTGTACGCGAGCTTTGCGGCCGCGTGCCAGACGGTCAAGATCGCCGCCCAGTGATCCCAGATCGGCCACGGCGGTCGGCTTGCCGCTTATCGGTGCGCTATAGCGAATGTGGGCATCGGCCAGAATGATGGTGCCGCCCAGATGGCGCTCGCGCAGCATCAGCCAGATAAGCCCCCAGCCGGTGAGCGTGGCCAGCGAGAAAAGACTTCCGGCAAACAGGGTGTGGTGCGGGTTCTGATTGCCGGTTTCCGGCATGGTGGTAATAAATTTTTGTCCGGTGTACTGCTGAATGCGCACGCCCATTTTTTCACTGAGTGGAATGTGCTGATACCAGGCCTGCTGCAGCTGACCACACCAGTCGGCGCGATGAAGAATATCATCCAGCGTGGCGATGGGTTTAATCATCAAAAAATGACGAATCGGCGTGGTTTGCGGGGTCGTGATCTCCCCCTGATTCACAAAACCGAGTTTGGCGAAGAATTCTACGGCATCTTCGCGGGCGCTACAGGTGACGCGCTTAACGCCTTCCTGACGGGCAACGGACTCAAGGGTCATCGCCATTAGCGTCCCCAGACCTTTGTCCTGCACGGAGGGATGAACCGCCATAAAGCGAATAGACGCTTCGTTATCGGCGTTGATGTATAAGCGCCCGACGGCGACGAGGTTACCCTCTTCGTCCATCACCATCTGATGGTGGGCCATCGCGTCCCAGGCATCGCGTTCAGAGCCTTTTGGCTGATGCAGTGGCTTGCGCAGCATTTCCCAGCGGAACTGGTAATAAGCGTCTAACTCTTCTTCCGTTTGCGGTACTCGAAGGTGATACATAGCTGTACTCTCTCTTGTTACCCGCGGCCAAGCCGCCAGTTGGCTCATACCTGGAGCCAGAATGTGACGGGGCCATCGTTCACCAGCGAAACCTGCATATCTGCAGCGAATCGTCCGGTTTGCGTATTCATTTCCTGCTGGCGACAACGCTCAACAAAGTACTCGTAAAGTGCTTCTGCACGATCCGGCGCGGCGCCTTTAGAGAAGCTCGGGCGCATGCCGCGCTCGGTATCCGCTGCCAGCGTAAACTGGGAAACCACCAGCACGCTGCCGCCCGCCTGCTGGACGTTCAGGTTCATCTTGCCTTCCGCATCGCTGAAAATACGGTAGCCCAGCACGCGCTCACACAAGCGGTTGGCTTTTTGTTCGTCGTCATCCTTTTCGACACCTAACAACACCAAAAGTCCTGGGCCAATTTCACCCGTCACCTCTCCCTCCACGGTGACGCTGGCACGGGTTACGCGCTGTATCAATGCAATCATGGTTGGTCTGCTTCTTGTTGTTTTTCAGCTTCTGCTGCTTTTTTCAGTTCGCGGTATACGCCGAGAGTGACAGTTATTTCGGCACCAAGCAAGACGATACACCAGGTCCAGTAGACCCAGACAAACAAAATGGGGATCACCGCCAGCACGCCGTAAATCAGCTGATAGGACGGGAACATGGTGATGTAGAGGGCAAACCCTTTTTTACCGAGCTCGAAAAGCAGCGCCGCTACCAGCGCCCCCACAACCGCATCGCGGTTAGGCACGCGCGTGGTCGGCACGACGCTATAGAGCAGCCAGAACGAGAGCCACGACAGGATCAACGGAAAGATGCGAAGCGCATTATCAATAGCGCCGTTTAGATCACTCGCCCAGCGCAAGGAAAGGAGATACGAACTGATTGCCAGGCTCGCCCCGGCCAGCAGCGGCCCCAGCGTGAGGATCATCCAGTACACGGCAAAGGAATACACTTTTGGCCGCGCTTTTTTACTCCGCCAGATCGTGTTCAGTGCGTTATCGATGGCATACATCAACAGCAGCGCCGTGACGATAAGACCGCATGCCCCCACTGCCGTCATCTTGCTGGAGTTGGCGACAAACTGCTCAATGTAGTTCTGGATGACATCCCCGGTTGCAGGAATGAAATTCGCGAAGACAAAATGACGAAGCTGCAGGCTGACGTCCGCAAACATCGGAAAGGCGGAAAACAGGGCAAAGATGACCGCCACCAGCGGCACTAATGAGAGCAACGACACGTAGGCGAGGTTACCCGCCAGCGTGGTCATGTTGTCCTCATCAATACGGTGCCAGAGCAGTTTCAGCCAGGCCCTCAGCGGGCGAGTATGATGCGTGGCTTTTTGATGAACGGTTTTTAGCATAGCTGCTTCGCGAAGTAGTTTGGTATCGTCTCTTTTCCGGTCACCAGAATTGACGTTATACCCAACTGGCTAGCTCCCTCTATATTATCGGCGTTGTCGTCGAAAAAGACCGCATCGGCCGCGGTGAATCCCTCTGACTGCAGAACAGCCTGATAAATTCGCGCTTCAGGCTTACGCATCCCCATCTCTTGCGAAAGATAGATCTTGTCGGCCGCCGCCTTAACTTCAGGGTATTCCTCAGGCCAGAACGTGGTGTGCAGACGGTTGGTATTTGACAACACGACGACCCGATGGCCCTGCTCGCGAAGCTTATGCATGATGTCGATCGCTTCAGGCCGGATGGCGACAAATACTGCCTGCCAGCCGTGTGAAAACTGCTCGTAGCTTAAGGGTAGATCCATCTCCTGACAGAAACGTTCCGCGAATTCTTCATCGTCGATCTCGCCGCGTTCATGCTGATGGAAGGTTTCGCCCATCGCGAAATTCTGCTTCAGTGTCGCCAGCGGAACGCGGCTAAAGTCGCTCCATGCACCCAGCACGCGATTAAAATCGATATCGACGATTACGTTTCCTAAATCAAAGATATAAAGCATGGTTATCTCCTGCTCGCCGTGGAGAAGTAACTGTAGCGGGAATAGAGAGATTTGACTATGCGTGCCGTCTAAGGTGTGCGATCGATTTCTACGGCACGTTTTTACGACAGTAAAGTGAAGGGACGTTTGACGCGGCGAAAAGCCAGGCCCCGCGATACTCATCGATCATCAGGCTCAGCTCTCTTCCCGGCGTACGATAAAAACCCGGCAGCGTTGCATTGATATCAACCTCATCCGCATCATCGGCGAAGGTTTTAACAATCCGATCGTTATTTAATACGCGCGCGTTCTGATGATAGCTGTAGTGAAAATAGATGGTCCGGTTAACTTCAGAAACCGTCTGACCAAATAATTTACCGTTAATGACGGTAGACCCCTCCCGATGCTGCATCCGCCAGGACACCGTACCCACAAATCGGTTTTTACCAATCGTCCATTCCACATCTCCCGTACAGCGTATCGGCGTACTCGAAAAATGCGAATACGCTAACCAGCCGCTGGTGATAGCGGCCATCAGAAACGCAGCCAGCAAAATAATACGGTTCCGGAGTGTCTTCATTGCTCATGCGCCCAAAAATAATGCGTGGTACATAATGCTGCCGCGTCCCGTCGCGCATCGTTATTACAGACAAACGCCGCGATCCGCTCCGTTTTACTATAGCCGATGAGAAAAACGTATTGTTTTTCGGCGCACAGACCGGGATTGTTTTTTAACAGGGTCAAGTAATGATCCTGAATATGTTCATTAGGTGCATAAAAAAGCTGGCAGGCGTTGGTCGTGCTGCCCGTTGAAAGTGGAATGAAGTGACTAAACGGCATGTTCTGGTGGTGTTTATATAATATCACCCCGTTGATAAGCGCGATCAGCAAAAGCGTCGCGGTGATAATTATCAACCAGGCCGGCTTCTGCCTCGCGGTGCTTTCGGCTATTGCCACGTCTTTATTGACGATTGTCAGCTCAGCGGTTGGGCTAAATACTTCAACCTGAGTGGCTTCGGAAAGCATCAGCCCGCGGCGAGAAATCGTTTTTACCGTATCGCGCGGTAACCCCACCTCAGCCAGAGCATTGCGTAATGTCAAAATGGCCTGGTAAAAGGTATTCGGTGTGGTGACGTCATTGCGCTCCCCCCACCCCACCACCATTAACTGGTTTTGCGAAATAATTTCCCCAGGATGAGTGACGAGAAAAAGAAAACAGAGATTGGCAGGAAGCTGTAATTGTATCGAGCGCCCGGTAATATGATTCGCCAGCGTTTTGTTTTCTGGATCATACTCGACCAACTTGTTAATGAGATACAATTTTCCTTTCCTCTGCAATAACAATGCTTAACTTTATACGCTAAAAACATATACGTATATTTAACAACATTATAGGTCAGATGGATTAGGACGCGATACCACCCCACCTAAGATTAAAAACAACGTATTACTTTTCAATCTGTTACAAGCTGCTTTTCTTAGGCTTACCTCATCTAAAACGACATAATGAGATTTCATTACACTTCGCCAGGCTAAATAACTATATTGAGCCGCAACCAGAGAAAAGGCTGACGTAACGGCAGAAAGAAGAAACGAATCTTTAGCTATTAGTGCTATTTCGTAAATCTCCTTTTCGACTTTTTTTTGTCGAATAATCTTAAAGGATTGATGAATATTCCTGGTTTCTTCTGCCAGCTGATGTTCTTTCGCTTTGACGACGGCCTGACGGAATAGAGACCACCAGGAATTTATATTCCCTGCCATTGTTTTTCGTAAATAAGGCAGGTTCACCAAATATGTTTCAAGATTGACACATTTGAGCGGCAGTGAAATATTGACTATGAAAATAAGACAGGAGTGGACTGGATGATAACATCGTCGCAAAAGGTTGTCCGCTGTATAAGCTGTGAATTGTCCTGTCAGTTATATCCAGACAACGCAGTACGTTCACAATACTGTGGCAACGCCTCGTTCGCGGTTTGGCCGGTTGGTAACCATTTCCTGCAGACTGCAGTTGAAAATAAAATATTGCACGGGAATAAGAATCACTTATCACGTGGATTTATTTTTGTAGATTTTTCGATGTACAACCTGCGCGTACTTGCCGATCCGCAATGGATTGAACGTCTGGCGATAACCAACATGAACATCGTGATTATCACGGACCGCAGGCTGGAGGCGCTAGCTAATTATTTATTCAATCACCGCAGTGAAATAAAGGGAGTTATTTATTCGGATGATAATGACGTTATATTACAGGAAAAAATTAGCCATCTTTTCTCCGGTAGAAGGGTGAATAGCAGACGAGGAAGTACGTTGAATACCGTCGAATTCACTTTACTTAACCGATTTTTATCAGGAGCGTGCCTCCAGGAGATTATAAAAACAGATAGCATTGATGTTAAAAAAATTTATGTTCATAAAATACGACTTGAGAGGAAGTTAGGTACCAGTATTCATAAAATTCTCGTTTCTATTTTGTAATTTCAACCACTTAACATACCCACATTTAATGCTGTGGAGGATGTTCTACGCCTGAAAGAAAGGGGCTATCTATGCCATATTTAATGAAACACTCACCAATCGCCGCTGCGATTTCTCTGGCGTTATCGTCAGCGCTATTTACCGCACATGCGGCGGTAATAGATTTTGCTAATTTACCTGCCTCTGGAGCAGTAACGGATTTGCCTGCAGAAATACAGGCGTTGATTCCTGCAACGGCAAACGCGAACTTTAGCAAAAATACCGGCGATCCTAACTATGTCTACCAGTACAGCGCGGGTAATATCCCGATCTACGGAGATGGGATCACCCTCGAAGGACCAGGGGCGGAAGCCTTTGAGCATTCGGTCACCGTTATTCAGAACTCCACGTCCGGCAGCCCGGGGGTGATATTTGGTGACGATCTCACTATTCGCACCCAGTCAAAAGTGGCCGCCAATAATGGTAAAGACGTGGACGGCATTCGCACCCATGGTATGAACACGCCGGACAACCCGGTGTTTATCATTACCGGCGACCGCACCCATATTTACGTCAATGGCCAAAGCGGTGACGGCATCAATGCCGGATACAGCTCCTTCAGCCAGGGCTCTCTCGGCTCCGCCAATATTTATGTGGGTGACGATCTCTATATCGAAACCACCGGCAGTACCGGTCGAGGTATCAGCGCCTATGCACTGAATGATGCGTCAAAGGCCAAAAATAACGTTATCGTCGGCGATCGTGCGCATATTGTAACGCGTGGTACCTACGCCGAGGGGATTCGTACCAACCAGAGCGGCTCATACGTTCGTCTGGGGAATGAGGCCGCCATCGAAACGTACGGCACATCGGCCTACGGCCTGTATGCAGGTTCCGCATCTAAAATTGAGCTGGGAAAAAAAGCGGCGATAACCACCGACGCGGCCAGCGCCTCCGGGGTTTATTCTACCGGCTCGTCAACCATCACCCTTGATGAGGGCGCGACCATCACCACCAACGGAGCCAGCGCGCATGGCGTCTATGCGTACACAGGCGCGGTGAATCTTGGAGATAAGGTCACGATTGCGGTCAACAGCAGCGAGAAAACCAGCAGCTCCGCGCAGGCGCCGCACGGGATGTATGCCTGGTCACGCGGCGTGATTACGCTCGAGGGTGGTGCAACCGTTACCACCGCAGGCCAGCGCGACAGCGGAAGCTATGCCCTGAACGCCGGCAGCGGTGGCGTGATTGATGCCTCTGCGGGCGGAAAATTCGTCCTCAACGGCGATATCCTCTCCGCAGGCGGCGTCGCGGCCACCAGCACTGCCGCAGCGCAGAACAGCGCGATCGCGCTAACCATGCAGGATAACTCACTCTGGAACGGGGCGTCTTACATTGAGAGCAACGCCAACGGTACCGGGACTATCGCGCTTACGATGAATGATGCCGTGTGGAATATGCGCGACAGCTCCACGCTGACCAGCCTGACGCTGAATGCGGGCGGCACGATTAACTTCCAGCATGCTGAGGATGCGGCGTGGCAAACCCTGACCATCAGTGACGATTTTATCGGCAACGGCGGCAAGCTGGTTTTCAATACCGTGCTGTTTGACGATACCTCGGAAACGGACAAACTGATCGTTGAAGGGAACACCTCCGGTCATACCGGGGTGGAAGTGAACAACATTGGCGGTACTGGCGCACAAACCGTAGAAGGGATTGAAATTGTCAGCGTGGGCGGCAACTCTGACGGAACGTTTGAGAAGGCCAGCCGTATCGTGGCGGGAGGCTATGACTATAACGTTGTGCAAAAAGGTAAAAACTGGTTTCTGACCAGCCTGGTTGAGCCCGTTGACCCACCGGTTGACCCGATAGACCCACCTGTTGACCCTGTGGACCCGCCTGTCGACCCGGTAGATCCACCCGTCGACCCGGTGATTCCGCCGCAGGAACCGGTCCCTCCTGCTGCACCACCGAAAAGCGAGCATCAGTATCGCCCGGAATTTGGTAGCTATCAGGCAAACAGCTATGCGGCAAATACGCTGTTTATGACCCGCCTGCACGACCGTCTGGGTGAAACGCAGTACACCGATATCCTCACAGGCGAGCAAAAAGTAACGAGCCTGTGGATGCGTAACGTCGGCGGCCATACGCGTTTCAGAGACGGCAGCGGCCAGTTAAAAACGACCGCCAATCGCTACGTGCTGCAGCTGGGTGGTGATGTCGCCCAGTGGAGCACAGACGGCCTGGATCGGTGGCATCTCGGCCTGATGGCGGGCTACGGCAACAGCCAGAGCCGGAGTGCTTCCAGCCTGACCGGATACAACTCACGTGGCGAAGTGAATGGCTATAGCGTAGGCCTGTACGGCACCTGGTACGCAAACGACGCGGATAAAAGCGGTACCTACGTTGATAGCTGGATGCTGTATAACTGGTTCGACAATAAGGTGATGGGGCAGGATCAGGCGACTGAGCGTTATCGCTCCAGCGGCGTAACCGCCTCTGTAGAAGCTGGCTATAGCGTTAAGGTGGGCGAAAGCGGCCGCAACAGCTACTGGCTCCAGCCGAAGGCGCAGGCCGTTTGGATGGACGTGCAGGCTGACGACCATCGCGAGCGCAACGGCACGCGGGTGAAAGACGAGACTCAGGGGAACCTGATGACACGTCTCGGCGTGAAGGCCTATATCAGCGGACATAACGCGATTGACGACGGTAAAGCCCGCACCTTCCAGCCGTTTATCGAGGCGAACTGGATCCACAATACCCAGACCACGCGCATCCGCATGGATGACGTCAGCAATGAAACGCGCGGTACTCGCAATATCGGTGAACTTAAGACAGGTGTAGAAGGACAAATTACGCCGCAGCTTAGCGTATGGGGCAATGTGGCTCAGCAGATGGGCGACAAAGGCTACAGCGATACCCAGGGGATGCTGGGGGTGAAATACAGCTTCAAATAACAACAAAAAAGCCGCTGATTTCTCAGCGGCTTTTTTTAATACGCATTAGCCGTATTAGTCTTCTTTCGGACCGCGCATCGCACGTTTACGATCGTTCTCGGTCAGGTGACGTTTACGGATACGAATTGACTGTGGAGTCACTTCTACCAGTTCGTCATCATCGATGAATTCCAGAGCCTGCTCCAGAGTCATCTTGATCGGTGGAACCAGAACCGTTGCTTCGTCAGTACCGGACGCACGCATGTTGGTCAGTTTCTTACCGGTCAGGCAGTTTACGGTCAGGTCGTTAGAACGACTGTGAATACCGATGATCTGGCCTTCATAAACTTCAGCACCGTGACCCAGGAACAGCTTACCGCGATCCTGCAGACCGAACAGCGCAAACGCAACCGCTTTACCCTGACCGTTGGAGATCAGCACGCCGTTGTTACGCTGGCCCACTTCGCCCGGACGCACGTCGTCGTAGTGGCTGAAGGTGGAGTACAGCAGACCGGTACCGGAGGTCATGGTCATGAACTCTGAACGGAAGCCGATCAGACCACGGCTTGGGATCACGTAGTCGAGACGTACGCGGCCTTTGCCATCTGGATTCATGTTTTTCAGGTCGCCTTTACGCTCACCCAGAGCCTGCATCACAGAACCCTGGTGCTGCTCTTCAACGTCCAGCGTTACGTTTTCAAATGGCTCTTGTTTACGGCCATCGATCTCGCGGAAGATTACTTTCGGACGGGAAACCGCCATTTCGAAACCTTCACGACGCATGTTTTCGATCAGAACAGACAGGTGCAGCTCACCACGACCAGAAACGCGGAATGCGTCTGCATCCGGGGTTTCTTCAACGCGCAGCGCAACGTTGTGCACCAGCTCTTTGTTCAGGCGGTCAAGGATCTGACGAGAGGTAACGAACTTACCTTCTTTACCACAGAACGGAGAGGTGTTGACGTTGAAGAACATGGTTACGGTTGGTTCATCAACGGACAGGGCTGGCAGCGCTTCGACGTTCTGCGGATCGCAGATGGTGTCGGAGATGTTCAGCTCACCCAGACCGGTGATAGCGATGATGTCGCCCGCTTCAGCGATGTCGCTCTCGATACGCTCAAGACCCAGGTGAGTCAGTACTTTACCAACTTTACCGTTACGGGTTTTGCCTTCGCTATCGATGATAGTAACCTGCTGGTTAGGCTTCACTTTACCGCGCTTGATACGACCAATGCCGATTACGCCAACGTAGTTGTTGTAGTCGAGCTGAGAGATCTGCATCTGCAGGGTGCCGTCGAGATCGACGTTTGGCGCAGGAACACGGTCAACAATCGCCTGATACAGCGGGGTCATGTCTTCAGCCATGTCTTCGTGGTCCAGACCTGCGATACCGTTCAGCGCAGAGGCGTAAACGATAGGGAAGTCCAGCTGCTCGTCGGTCGCGTCGAGGTTAACGAACAGGTCGAAGACCTGGTCAACAACCCAGTCAGGACGCGCGCCAGGGCGGTCAACTTTGTTGATAACAACGATTGGCTTCAGACCATGGGCAAAAGCTTTTTTGGTCACGAAGCGCGTCTGTGGCATTGGGCCATCCATTGCGTCAACGACCAGCAGAACGGAGTCTACCATGGACATTACACGTTCAACTTCACCACCGAAGTCGGCGTGCCCTGGGGTATCAACGATGTTGATACGGTAGTCATTCCATTTAATCGCGGTGTTTTTCGCGAGGATGGTAATCCCACGCTCTTTCTCCAAATCGTTGGAGTCCATCACGCGTTCTTGGGTTTCGGCACGCGCATCAAACGTACCGGATTGCTGCAGCAGCTTGTCAACCAGGGTAGTTTTACCATGGTCTACGTGCGCGATGATGGCGATGTTACGCAAATTTTCGATCACAACTTTGCCTCAGGCATTTAGAAATAGCGCGTTATTGTACACGGATTAATCGCACTACAAAACAGGATCACAAACATCCCCCGCAAACAAGTATTGCAGAGATGCTTTGTGATCGCTTTCACGGAGCGGTAAAAGGGCACTTTAACGTAAATTGCACCAATATGGTGCTCAATGTTCACATTGAAGCACTATACTGGTGCAACAAATCCATCGTGGTGCAGCCCTTTTGCACTATGGTGCGCATGATAACGCCTTTTTGGGGTGTTTTAAAAGTTGGCACAGATTTCGCTTTATAAAAAATACATGGCAACAGCCAGTACAAACAGAAATTGAAGACCTCGTTACCACGACGACAATGACCAATCTGGAGAGTTAAGTATGTCCGCTGAACACGTTTTGACGATGCTGAACGAACATGAAGTGAAGTTTGTTGATCTGCGCTTCACCGATACCAAAGGTAAAGAACAGCACGTCACAATCCCTGCTCATCAGGTGAACGCCGAATTCTTTGAAGAAGGCAAAATGTTTGACGGCTCCTCCATTGGTGGCTGGAAAGGCATTAACGAATCCGACATGGTTCTGATGCCGGACGCGACCACTGCGCTCATTGACCCGTTCTTCGAAGAACCAACCCTGATCATCCGTTGCGACATCCTCGAGCCAGGCACGCTGCAGGGCTACGACCGCGACCCACGTTCTATCGCAAAACGTGCTGAAGAGTACCTGCGTTCTACCGGCATCGCAGACACCGTTCTGTTCGGGCCAGAGCCAGAGTTCTTCCTGTTTGACGACATCCGTTTCGGCGCTTCAATTTCTGGTTCCCACGTGGCTATCGACGACATCGAAGGCGCATGGAACTCTTCCACCAAATACGAAGGTGGTAACAAAGGTCACCGTCCTGGCGTGAAAGGCGGTTACTTCCCGGTTCCTCCGGTCGATTCTTCACAGGACATCCGTTCTACCATGTGTCTGATCATGGAAGAGATGGGCCTGGTTGTTGAAGCGCACCACCACGAAGTGGCGACCGCTGGCCAGAACGAAATCGCTACCCGCTTCAACACCATGACCAAGAAAGCGGATGAGATTCAGATCTACAAATACGTTGTGCACAACGTTGCGCACCGTTTCGGTAAAACCGCGACCTTCATGCCAAAACCAATGTTTGGCGATAACGGTTCCGGTATGCACTGCCACATGTCTCTGTCCAAGAACGGTACCAACCTGTTCTCTGGCGACAAATATGCCGGTCTGTCCGAGCAGGCGCTGCACTACATCGGTGGTGTTATCAAACACGCTAAAGCGATCAACGCCCTGGCGAACCCAACCACTAACTCCTACAAGCGTCTGGTCCCGGGCTACGAAGCGCCAGTGATGCTAGCCTACTCTGCACGTAACCGTTCTGCTTCTATCCGTATCCCGGTTGTTGCTTCTCCGAAAGCACGTCGTATCGAAGTGCGCTTCCCGGATCCAGCGGCTAACCCATACCTGTGCTTCGCAGCACTGCTGATGGCCGGTCTGGACGGTATCAAGAACAAGATCCACCCGGGCGAAGCGATGGACAAAAACCTGTACGACCTGCCGCCAGAAGAAGCGAAAGAGATCCCACAGGTTGCTGGCTCTCTGGAAGAAGCCCTGCAGGCGCTGGACGCAGACCGTGAGTTCCTGACTGCGGGCGGTGTGTTTACTGATGAAGCGATCGACGCTTACATCGCTCTGCGTATTGAAGAGAACGACCGTGTACGTATGACTCCACACCCGGTTGAGTTCGAGCTGTACTACAGCGTTTAATAAAGTTGTTTTACCCGGCGTGATAAGCGCCGGGGGTAGTTGCCGTGGAAACTTTTAGCCCATCTCCGGATGGGCTTTTTTCTCCACCAACAACCTGATCTCACGCGCTTTTTACACCGAAAACGCTATACTGCACTAAAACAGTGCAAACAACTCCAGGAGACTGCTGAATGGCAACTGGCACGCTGCCCGATGCTGGGCAGATCCTCAATTCTTTGATTAACAGCATTTTGCTGGTCGATGACGAGCTGGCCGTTCATTACGCCAACCCGGCGGCGCAGCAGCTGCTCGCCCAAAGCGCACGTAAACTGTTCGGCACCCCGCTTCCTGAACTCCTGAGCTATTTTTCGCTGAATATTGGCCTGATGCAGGAAAGTTTGCAGGCTGGCCAGGGGTTTACCGATAACGAAGTGACGCTGGTGATCGACGGGCGCTCGCACATTCTGTCGCTGACCGCGCAGCGTCTTCCCGATGGGATGATCCTGCTGGAAATGGCGCCGATGGATAACCAGCGTCGACTGAGCCAGGAGCAGCTTCAGCATGCGCAGCAAATTGCCGCCCGTGACCTGGTGCGCGGTCTGGCACATGAAATCAAAAACCCGCTGGGTGGATTACGCGGCGCGGCGCAGCTTCTGACCAAGGCGCTGCCCGACCCCGCGCTGGCGGAGTATACCAACGTCATCATTGAGCAGGCGGACCGTCTGCGGAATCTGGTAGACCGTCTTCTCGGTCCTCAGCAGCCGGGAATGCACGTCACTGAAAGCATCCATAAAGTGGCTGAGCGGGTGGTGAAGCTCGTCTCAATGGAGCTGCCGGAGAACGTCACCCTGGTACGTGATTACGACCCAAGCCTGCCGGAACTGGCCCATGATCCGGACCAGATTGAGCAGGTCCTGTTGAATATTGTGCGTAATGCCCTGCAGGCGCTGGGACCCGAAGGGGGCGAGATTATTTTACGCACCCGCACCGCCTTCCAGCTCACGTTACACGGCGTGCGCTACCGGCTGGCGGCCCGAATCGACGTTGAGGATAACGGGCCCGGCATTCCATCGCATCTACAGGATACCCTGTTCTACCCGATGGTAAGCGGTCGCGAAGGCGGTACCGGCCTGGGCTTATCCATTGCCCGCAGTTTGATCGATCAACACTCCGGGAAAATTGAATTTACCAGTTGGCCGGGACATACCGAGTTTTCGGTTTTCCTGCCGATTAAAAAATAAAGGTGACGTTTATGCAACGAGGGATAGTCTGGGTAGTCGATGACGATAGCTCCATCCGTTGGGTGCTTGAACGCGCGCTCACAGGGGCGGGATTAAGCTGCACGACGTTTGAGAGCGGCAGCGAAGTGCTCGACGCACTCACCACCAAAACGCCAGATGTTCTGCTTTCGGATATTCGTATGCCGGGCATGGACGGGCTGGCGCTGTTAAAGCAGATCAAACAACGCCACCCTATGCTTCCGGTCATCATAATGACCGCGCACTCCGATCTGGATGCCGCAGTGAGCGCCTACCAGCAAGGGGCGTTCGATTATCTGCCCAAACCGTTTGATATCGACGAAGCGGTGGCGCTGGTTGAGCGCGCGATTAGCCATTATCAGGAGCAGCAACAGCCGCGCCACGCGCCCGATTTTGGGCCAACGACAGACATCATCGGCGAAGCGCCGGCGATGCAGGACGTGTTTCGCATTATTGGCCGTTTGTCCCGCTCGTCCATCAGCGTATTGATTAACGGTGAATCGGGAACCGGTAAAGAGCTTGTGGCGCATGCATTGCATCGCCATAGCCCACGGGCAAAAGCGCCGTTCATCGCCCTGAATATGGCGGCGATCCCGAAGGATTTGATTGAGTCCGAACTGTTCGGCCATGAAAAAGGGGCATTTACCGGCGCAAATACCATTCGTCAGGGGCGGTTCGAACAGGCTGACGGCGGCACGCTGTTCCTGGATGAAATCGGCGATATGCCGCTGGATGTCCAGACCCGCCTGCTGCGCGTGCTGGCCGACGGGCAGTTTTATCGCGTGGGCGGCTATGCGCCGGTGAAGGTGGACGTGCGTATTATCGCCGCGACCCACCAGAACCTGGAGCAACGCGTGCAGGAAGGGAAATTCCGCGAGGATTTATTCCACCGTCTGAACGTCATCCGCGTTCATCTGCCGCCGCTGCGTGAGCGTCGGGAAGATATTCCCCGCCTGGCACGCCATTTCCTGCAGGTGGCCGCCCGCGAGCTGGGTGTGGAAGCCAAGCAGCTTCACCCGGAAACCGATGCCGCTCTGACGCGTCTGGCGTGGCCGGGCAACGTGCGCCAGCTGGAAAACACCTGCCGCTGGTTAACCGTAATGGCCGCCGGGCAGGAAGTGCTGATTCAGGATTTACCGGCCGAGCTGTTTGAAGCGACCGCACCTGAAAGCAGTACCGGGCACGCGCTGCCGGACAGCTGGGCGACGCTGCTGGCACAGTGGGCCGACCGCGCGCTGCGTTCCGGTCATCAAAACCTGCTGTCTGAAGCTCAGCCAGAGATGGAGCGTACGCTGTTAACCACCGCGCTTCGTCATACGCAGGGTCATAAGCAGGAAGCCGCTCGCCTGTTGGGATGGGGACGTAATACCCTGACGCGCAAGCTTAAAGAGCTGGGAATGGAGTGATCGTACTCCGCTGTGTAAAGGTTATTAATTGAGCGCAAATTGCCGTTATTTTGCGCTTTACTGTTCCGATGAGTTTTGTATGATCGTGCCCGGAAATTGGGGGTGAACATCATGCTGGAAACAATCGTGAATATGCTCTCTAGCGGAGCCGCTGAAAGCCACACGCCACAAACAGCCGTTGCGGCTATGTTGTGCGCGGCGCTGGTTGGGCTGTTTAGCTAGCGAGTTGAACGTAAAAGCCGGGTGGCGGCTTCGCCTTACCCGGCCTACGTTTCGTGCTTTTGGCAATGCGCCTTAAATCACTCGCGAGAACTGCTGCATACGCGCTTTCTGACGCAGATACGCATCAAAGCACATGCAGATATTACGAATCAACAGACGCCCTTTCGGCGTGACCTCAATCGCGCTCTCCGACACATCCACCAGCCCGTCTTTCGCCAGCGGTGCAATCAGCTTCAGGTCTTCCGCAAAATAATCGCTAAAATGCAGATCCCACTGCGACTCAACGTCGCTGAAATCGAGACGGAAGTTGCAGATGAGCGCCTTAATGACATCGCGACGGATGCAGTCGTCGCGCGTTAACGCAATGCCGCGCCACAGCGCGTTGCCCGTTTCATCAACCTGCTGGTAGTAGCGCTTCAGCTCTTTCTGGTTCTGCGCGTAACAGTCGCCAATCATACTGATGGCGGAGACGCCCATCCCCAGCAAATCGGTATCGCCCTGCGTCGTGTAGCCCTGGAAGTTGCGGTGCAGAACGCCTTCCCGCTGAGCAATCGCCAGCTCGTCATCCGGACGAGCAAAGTGATCCATTCCGATAAACTGATAGCCGGTTTCGGTCAGCGAGGTGATGGTTTCCTGCAGAATATCCAGCTTCTGCTGGGCAGAAGGAAGATCGGCATCTTTGATTTTGCGCTGGGCGGCAAAGAGCGTCGGCAGGTGCGCATAGTTAAAGACGCTCAGGCGGTCCGGGTTGAGTTCGGCCACGCGCTTCAGGGTGAAGGCGAAGCTTTCCGGCGTCTGCTTTGGCAGGCCGTAAATCAGGTCGATATTGGTCGAGGTGAAACCAATCTCACGCGCGTGATTGAGTAAGGCGAAGATAAACTCTTCGTCCTGCTCGCGGTTCACCAGACGCTGAACCTCTTTATTGAAATCCTGCACGCCCATGCTCAGACGATTGAAGCCTTCGGCGCGTAAGTGATCCAGTACATCCAGCTCAATTTCACGCGGATCGACTTCGATCGAGATTTCAGCGTCGGCGTTAAAACTGAAATTGCCGCGCAGCAGGGTCATCAGGCGGCTGATTTGCGCTTTGTTCAGATAGGTTGGCGTGCCGCCGCCCCAGTGAAGCTGGCTGACGTGACGGCCAGCAAACAGCGGTGCGCGATGGACAATTTCTTGTTCGAGCGCATCAAGATACTGGTCGGCTTTATGCTGCTGACGGGTAACGATTTTATTGCAGCCGCAGAAGTAACACAGCTTATGGCAGAACGGAATATGGACGTAGAGCGACAGCGGACGCTCAGGATAGCGCGCGACAGCCTGCTGGAAATCACGCTCGCCGAAGGCATCGGAGAACTCCAGCGCGGTGGGGTATGACGTATAACGCGGCCCGGAATAGTTATATTTCTGGATTAGGGCCAAATCCCAGTCGATAGTTGGTGCTGACATGCTCACTCCTTCCGTTGGTGTCGCGTTCGTATACGGCGGCCCGTTCTGGCCCCGTTGCGGGCCATCACTCGGGTGCGCAGCCACTTCTGTCGCCGCGACAACCGCCGTAGTTTAACGAATAACCACACCAGATAACATATAACCGGAAGGGTTATAAGCAGGACTATCGTGCCTGCCGGGTGCAAATGTTAGTTTCCACCCTTCAGAAGACGCATCATATCTTCCTGCTTCTCGTCTTCTTCTTCATCTTCGTCATCGTCGTATGACAGGCCCAGCTTCTGCATCAGTTCATCGATACGATCCAGCTTGGCATCCACCCATGACTGCTCTTCAGCGGTCAGGGTTTCCCCCTCTTCAAGACGTTCCAGCAGCGCGTCCAGGCGCTCATCGTTCTCCAGCAAATCCAGCTCAGCCTGCGGTGAAAGCATAGGTTTCTCGCTCTTTGGTTTGTGCTGCTTAGTGACCGGGGTGTCTGTCACGCCCAGTGGAATGGGAGTTTTACTGCCGATACGAGGGTCTTTCTGCTGTTTGCCTTTTGCAGAAGCACCCGCTGCACCACCACCGTTGGCACGGCTACCCGCAGTATGACCGCGATGTTTTTTGTCGCGTTTACGATCGCGCGCTTCCTGGTTCAGTTCTTCGCGCGTTTTGCGGCGTGCTTTTGCAGGGCGTTTCGCGCCCGCAGCGGAGGTTGGTTTTTTCATGATGTTTTATCTTTAAGTCGTTTTCTTCAGTATAGAATTGCGGCGAAATCTAGCAGAAAGCAAGCAAAGAAAAAAGGCGACAGAGCAATCTGTCGCCTTTTTTCCTGACTCACAACCCTTAGCGGGTCAGACATTCCATGTTTGCCAACAACAAACCCTATTTATCCCTTGGCAAATACCGTCCGTGATACGGTTCCGTTTCCTGTTAAAACGCCTCCAGGCGCTGGTCATCCTGACAATCCTGCGTCTTCGCCTCCTGGCGTTCCTGACCCTTGTCCTTAAGTCGATATCCTGTTGGCTTCCTCGCCCTGACGCACACTTTACCTTGTTCCGTTAAACTAACAAGCAACGAAACGGTACAAAAAGGGATTTTCAGACAATTACCCGGAAATAAGCTTATGATTTAAAACAGTTTGGCTTTTTTGACGCCTGCGAATTCTCTGAAATCTCCCATAGCATCACAGGCCGATCTCTCACACCGGTTGGGGCATTCGCCTACAGGTCATAGCAATCAGAAAAGCCTTTTGCCTGCATTCGGGTATAATCCCCTTCAGATTACGATTTTGGAGACGACCACGTGACTACCTGGAACTACCAACAGACGCATTTTGTCACCAGTGCGCCCGATATTCGCCACCTTCCTTCTGATACCGGTATTGAAGTGGCATTTGCTGGCCGCTCCAATGCGGGGAAATCCAGCGCCCTGAATACGCTGACCAATCAGAAGAGCCTGGCGCGTACCTCAAAAACACCTGGCCGTACCCAGCTGATCAACCTGTTTGAAGTCGCTGAGGGCAAACGCCTGGTCGACTTACCGGGCTACGGTTACGCGCAGGTACCGGAAGAGATGAAAATCAAGTGGCAGCGTGCGCTGGGTGAATACCTGGAAAAACGCCTGTGCCTGAAAGGTCTGGTGGTGCTGATGGATATTCGCCATCCCCTGAAAGATCTGGATCAGCAGATGATCGACTGGGCTGTAGCAAGCGATATCGCCGTGCTGGTACTGCTGACGAAAGCCGATAAGCTGGCAAGCGGCGCGCGCAAAGCGCAGGTGAATATGGTTCGCGAAGCGGTGCTGGCGTTCAACGGTGATGTGCAGGTTGAACCGTTCTCCTCCCTGAAAAAGCAGGGCGTGGACAAGCTGCGTCAGAAGCTCGACACCTGGTTTAGCGAGCTGGAACCCGCGACGGAAGCGGAAGAAGAGTAATACCGAACGCGGCGATGGCCGCGTTTTTTTTGCCTGAATTTTTCTTTGCCGCAATAAAAAACGCCCCAGTCATTACTGACTGGGGCGGCTAAAATATTCAGCCAAATCCGATTACGTGAAGTAAAAGGTCTGAAAGATAGAACATCTTACCTCTGTACCCTACGTCGATAACTCTACCCCTTTTTGTGCTGCAGAAAAAGCACTTTTTGTAGTTTTTTTTCATTCTTTACATAGGGAATTCTAATGATCGTCACAAAACGCGCGTTGTTATGTTGCAAACTTACATAAAAAGCGCGTTATGCGAAGAACCGTTAGTGAGCCTGATCCCAGTTTTCGCCACTTCCCACTTCCACCAGCAACGGCACGTCAAGCGTCATGCTGCTTTCCATCAGTTCGTGGATCTTCTTCGACACGGCGTCCAGGTCGTCTTTGTGCACTTCAAATACCAGTTCATCGTGTACCTGCATGATCATTTTCACGCGAGGCTTCTCTTTTTCCAGCCAGGCATCAACGGCGATCATTGCACGCTTAATAATGTCCGCCGCGGTACCCTGCATCGGGGCATTGATCGCCGCACGCTCTGCGCCAGCGCGACGCGCCGCGTTGCTGGATTTGATGTCCGGTAAGTAGAGACGGCGGCCATCCAGGGTTTCGACGTAACCTTTTTCCTTCGCCTGCGCGCGGGTACGTTCCATATATTCCAGCACGCCCGGATAACGCTCGAAGTAGAGATCCATATACTTCTGCGACTCTTTACGCGGAATATTGAGCTGGCGCGAAAGACCAAATGCACTCATACCGTAAATCAGGCCGAAGTTGATCGCTTTAGCGCTGCGGCGCTGTTCGTTGGTCACGCTGTCCAGCGGCAAACCGAAGACTTCGGCCGCGGTTGCACGGTGGATATCCTTCCCTTCCGCAAACGCGGTCAGCAGGCCTTTGTCGCGGGACAGATGCGCCATAATGCGCAGCTCAATTTGCGAGTAGTCAGCAGAGACAATCAGATAATCCTCTGGTGCGATGAAAGCCTGGCGAATACGGCGGCCTTCTTCGTTACGTACCGGGATGTTCTGCAGGTTTGGATCGGTTGACGAAAGGCGCCCCGTCGCCGCTACGGCCTGATGATACGACGTGTGCACGCGACCCGTTTTCGGATTGATCATCAGCGGGAGCTTGTCGGTGTAGGTAGACTTCAGCTTCGCGAGACCACGGTACTGCAGAATCACTTTTGGCAGCGGGTAATCCAGCGCCAGCTCTTCCAGCACCTCTTCAGAGGTTGACGGTGCGCCGCCTGGGGTTTTCTTCAGCGGCTTGATACCCTGCTTTTCAAACAGAATGGTTTGCAGCTGCTTCGGTGAAGAGAGGTTAAACGGCTCGCCTGCAAGCTCATGCGCTTTTTGCTCGAGCTCGGTCAAACGCTGCGCCAGCTCCCCGGAGTGGTTATGCAGCACCGTTGGGTCGATTTTCACGCCGTTACGTTCAATGCGTGACAGCACGGGCACCAGCGGCATCTCGATATGCTGGAACACGTTCAGCGGACCTTCATGCTTCTGCAGTTTTGGCCACATCTTCAGGTGCAGCTGCAGCGTGACATCAGCGTCTTCCGCCGCGTAGCGCCCCGCCTCTTCAAGAGCAATCTGGTTAAAGGTGAGCTGATTTTTGCCTTTACCGGCAATTTCTTCAAAGGTGATGGTTTTGTGCTTGAGCCAGCGGTCAGATAAGGAATCCATATCATGACGACCCGCGACGCTGTCCAGAATGTAGGATTCAAGCATGGTGTCGAAGGCAATCCCGCGCAGTTCAATGCTGTAGTTTTGCAGAATGCCGCGGTCGTACTTGAGGTTTTGCCCAACCTTGAGCGCCTTTTCGTCTTCCAGGATCGGCTTCAGCAGCTCAAGCACGCGTTCACGGGAAATTTGCTCCGGCGCATCCAGGTAATCGTGCGCCACGGGAACGTAGGCGGCAATACCCGGCTCTGTCGCAAATGACAGGCCAACCATATTGGCTGAGATGTTATCGAGACTGTCAGTTTCGGTATCAAAGGCAAAGACCGGTGCCTTTTTCAGTTTCTCGATCCAGGCGATCAGCTGCGACTCTTCAAGAATGGTTTCGTAGTTGTCGAAGGAAAGCGCCACAGCTTCTTCTTCCGCCTGCTCTTCTGCGTCAACGACGATCGTCTCCTTCGGCTTTGCAGCAGGTTTGGCCCCTTTTGCCTGTAGCCATTTACCGGCTTCGACGTCAGTGATCCAGCGCTTGAATTCGTATTTCTTAAACAGGCTCAGCAGATCGTCAGCGGAAGGCTGTTGCACTTCAAGCTGCTCACAGCCCAGCTCCAGTTCGACATCGGTTTTGATTGTCGCCAGCTTATAGGAGAGATAAGCCACCTCTTTGTTCTCTTCCAGTTTTCCGGCCATGGTTTTTGCGCCACGGAAGGAGAGCCCGGCGATTTTATCTGATTCCGCGTACAGCGTATCCAGACCGCCCAGCCCCTGAAGCAGCGCCTGCGCGGTTTTTTCACCGACGCCAGGGACACCCGGGATGTTATCCGAGGAGTCGCCCATCAACGCGAGGAAGTCGATAATCAGCTCAGGCGGCACGCCATACTTTGTGACCACCTCTTCAGGCCCCAGAATGGTGTTGGTCATGGTGTTAATCAGGGTGATACCTGGCGTCACCAGCTGCGCCATATCTTTATCACCGGTGCTGATCAGTACAGGACGCCCTATCTTTTCTGCTTCACGCGCCAGCGTACCGATGACGTCATCGGCTTCAACGCCGGAGACGGCCAGCAGCGGCAGCCCCATCGCTTTTACCATGGTGTGCAGCGGCTCAATCTGCGCACGCAGATCGTCAGGCATTGGCGGACGGTGAGATTTGTAATGCTCAAACAGCTCATCGCGGAAAGTTTTACCTTTCGCATCAAAGACCACAGCCGCATGGGTTGGCTGATACTGAAGGATCAGGCTGCGCAGCATATTCAGCACGCCGTACATTGCGCCGGTGGGTTCCCCTGCGCTATTGGTCAGAGGAGGAAACGCATGGTATGCCCGATACAGGTAAGAAGAGCCATCGACGAGAATAAGAGGGTTTTCTGGGATCTGAACCATAATGTCCGTGCCTTTAATCAATTTATGGGTAAAGGATGCCACAGAAGGATGAAAACATCAGTTATTAGCGCCTGATACAGGAAAAGATTTTGCGATCGTGAGGATCGCTCGCAAAAATCAAACTGTGGATAAGTTTGTGCATATTTTCACTTCATATGAATAACAGACGCAAAAAACACATATGCGATAATTTTTAGATCTTAATTATCATGCTGTTATGTCATTAGATCTTATCTATATGGCCAACTGATGGCAATTTAGTCTATGTGGATATAAGCCTTGATAAGCGCCGAGTGACAGTGAAATCGTCTACGACAGGGTAAAAGCGGCCAAATCATCACGTGAAAGCGCCATTAATTTGCCTGTTTTCTGGTAAAATCAGCGCCCAGCGTCGCATAGCCGGCCGCTCACTTACAGCTAACTACCTGAAAAAGCTCATCATGCCGAGATTGCTCGCTGCAATAACATTACTGTTAAGCATCATTTTAACTATTCTGGTGACGGTCGCCTGCTCTGTGCCGATCATTCTCGCCGGGCTCGTTAAACTGCTGCTGCCTGTCCCCGCGGTGTGGCGAACCGTGTCCGCATTTTGTAACTTCATGATGTACTGCTGGTGCGAAGGACTGGCGATCCTGCTGTGCCTGAACCCGCATCTGAAGTGGGATATTAAAGGGCTGGAGAGCCTTAACAAGAAGAACTGGTATCTGCTGATCTGCAATCACCACAGCTGGGCGGACATCGTGGTGTTATGCGTACTGTTTCGCAAACACATTCCGATGAATAAATACTTTCTGAAACAGCAGCTCGCCTGGGTGCCTTTTATCGGGCTGGCCTGCTGGGCGCTCGATATGCCGTTTATGAAACGCTATTCGCGCAGCTATTTGATTCGTCATCCCGAGCGTCGCGGCAAAGATGTGGAGACCACGCGCCGTTCCTGCGAAAAGTTTCGCGCGCATCCAACAACCATCGTGAACTTTGTTGAAGGCTCCCGGTTTACGGAAGAGAAGCATCAACAAACCCGCTCTCCTTATCAGCATCTGCTGCCGCCGAAGGCGGCGGGTATTGCGATGGCGCTTAACGTGCTGGGAGCACAGTTCGATAAACTCCTGAACGTCACGCTCTGCTATCCGGAAAATGATAAGACGCCGTTCTTCGATATGCTCAGCGGCAAACTGACGCGCATTGTTGTGCGTGTCGATCTGGTCCCGATAGATGCCGGACTGCACGGTGACTACGTTAACGATAAGAATTTCAAACGTCGTTTCCAGCAGTGGCTCAATACGCTCTGGAAAGAGAAAGACGAACAGATAGACAAGATTAAATCTTCATACAAAAACGCCGGTCAGTGACCGGCGTTTTAACATCAGCGAAATTACTTCTTCTCAACCAGGTATTTCACGGTATCAGCATACTGCTGTACGAAGATATCCATGCTGCTGGTGTCCATGCCCTGCATGTTCAGCTGGTATTTGCCGTTAACAAACATCGCCGGAACGCCCTGAAGCTGGAGGTCAGCAGCCGCTTTTTCCTGCTGAGCCACCAGGGATTTCACCACAAAGCTGTTCCAGGCTGCGTCGTAATCTTCACCTTTCACGCCGGCATCAACGAACACTTTACGGATATCCGCTGTGGTCTGAACGGTCTGGGTTTTCTGTACGGCTTCAAACATTGGCGCTGTGATTTTATCTTCCACGCCCAGTGCCATAGCAACAGCCCACGCCTGAGTCAGGTCTTTACCCAATGGGCCTAGGAACTCGACGTGGTACTTGGTCATTTTGGTGCCTTCCGGCAGCTTTTTCTTCACGTTGTCGGACACATGCAGAACCTGCTCGAACTGATAGCAGTGCGGGCAGTAGAACGAGAAGAACTCCAGAACCTGTGGCTCGCCAGCGACCGGTTTGTCCAGCGTGATGAACTGTTTGCCGTCGGTAAACTGCGCAGCAGAAGCGCTAAATGCCAGAATCATACCTGCCAGCGCCAGCCAAATTTTTTTCATGATTAACTCTCTCCTGGGTGTGTCTAATTAATACATCGGCGTTAATTGCAGAGGGGGTTCCTGAAGAACCTTGACCTGCTCGGTAAATGTAGATATCTGGCTACGCCAGTAATCCTCTCCGGTAAGCCACGGGAAATTCCGGGGAAATGCGGGATCGTCCCAACGCCTGATTAACCATGCGAGATAATAAACAAAACGCATCGCACGTAAAGGCTCAATCAGGGCAATTTCGTCTGAATTAAACGGGCTAAATTCTTCATAAGCTTCAATAATGGTTTCAAGCTGCATGCGTTGCTCGGCTTTATCGCCATTGAGCAGCATCCACAGGTCCTGAACCGCTGGCCCCATACGCGCATCATCGAGATCGACAAACAGCGGGCCATCACGCCAGAGGATATTTCCAGCATGACAATCGCCATGCAGACGCAGGATGGAAATATCGTCGCGCCAGCAGGTTTTAACAGCAGCAATGAGCTTATCGGTGGCGTTGAGGAAATCATCCTTCAGCGCAGTGGGGATCATGGCAGACGTTTCGAATATTCCCCGCGGTTCAAGAAGGTATTCCTGAATCCCGATAGTCGGGCGGGTGATAAAGGGGTTTTTGCGTCCCGTCTGGTGTATACGCCCAAGATAGCGGGCAACCCACTCCATCTGATCGATATTATCCGCTTCAAACTGGCGCCCCCCCAGGCTCGGGAATACAGCGTAGTAAAACCCTTCGTGCGTGAGGAGAGTTTGGTTATTGAATTTTAGCGGTGCGGCAACGGGAACATCGTCATCCAGCAGATCGTGAGCAAACTGATGCTCTTCCTGAATTTGTTCTGCGGACCAGCGTTCAGGGCGATAGAACTTTACGACGAAGCGCTGACGATCCTCGTCCTGAAATTGATAGACGCGGTTTTCGTAGCTGTTTAACGGTGTTAGCCCGGAATCCACCCGAATACCCTGTTCAAACAGGGCATCCATAATGGTGTCCGGGTGTAATGTCTGGAAAGTAAAAGCCTGGTCGTTCATCCGATCATCCGGAAATTATACGAATGATTCAGGATATCATCTTGTGGCGATTTCGGTGCCGCCGCTTACAAGCTTTTACTCTTTAATTACGCCTCGGGCGCGCAATAATGCAGTCTTAAAATCTTCCTCATAATCCTTCTGAATACCAGGAATAACAGCATCTTTGGCAGAGTCACGCATTTTAAGGTGGTAGATCAGGATGTCATCAGAAAGGTCTGCCAGATCGCCGTCAAAACCTGACTCTTTCGCCAGTTTCTGTAAAAATTGCATCAGATTTAGCTCTGGCTCTTTTTGCCAGGCGGGCTGGAGGAGTTCAATAACTTCATTCAGACGTTTACATTTCATGGTGGTGCTCCTTTCATTTAGAGTGACACGTTAGCAGGGTCAATCCCACAATAAAAGAGGCGATATTCGTGAATCTTAGCCAGGAAATCATTGGGGTCGTTCTGGCAGGTGGCAGAGCGACGCGAATGGGGGGAAAAGATAAGGGGCTTCAACGCCTGAATGGCAAACCCTTATGGCAATGTGTCGCTGATACGCTCGCAGACCAGGTGTCGACAATGGTCATCAGTGCTAACCGGCATATCGATACTTACCGGCTCAGCGGGTACGCCGTTTACCAGGATATCCTTGAGGATTTCCCGGGACCGCTGGCCGGTATGCTTTCGGTTATGCAACAGTCTCAAGGAGAGTGGTTTATCTTCTGTCCCTGCGATACCCCGTTTATTCCGCCCTGTCTTGTCGAGCGTTTGCTACAGCTTCGCGGTACGGCTCCTGTGGTTTGGGTACATGACGGCGAGCGTGACCATCCTGCTATCGCATTGATGCACCGATCGCTAGCGCCAGCCCTGCAGTCCTATCTGGCTGCGGGTGAGCGCAGGGTGATGGTTTTTATGCGCGAGTCTGGCGGCCATCCCGTTGATTTTAGCGATTTGAAATCAGCATTTGTGAACGTGAATACGCGTGAAGATCTGCAGATGATGCAGGAGAAAAGATGATACCTGTTGTAGCCATTTCCGCCTGGAGTGGGACCGGGAAAACCACGCTGCTGAAAAAGCTCATTCCTGCGCTTTGTGCCAGAGGTATCCGTCCAGGGTTGGTTAAGCATACCCACCATAATATGGATGTCGATAAACCGGGCAAAGATAGCTATGCGTTGCGTAAAGCGGGGGCGGCGCAAACGATGGTGGCAAGTACTCAACGCTGGGCGTTGATGACAGAAACGCCGGATGAGGCGCCGCTGGATCTCGCTTATCTGGTCAGCCGGATGGATCATTCCACGCTCGATCTGGTGCTGGTTGAGGGATTTAAGCATGAGGCCGTGCCTAAGATCCTGCTGTTCAGAAGCGATGCCGGGCATGTTTTCAGCGAGTTAACGCTGGATGAGCATGTGATTGCGGTGGCCAGTGATGTTGTATTGCCGCTTGAGGTTCCGGTGCTGGACTTAAATGATGTGGATGCGATTGCGGAGTTCATTGTGGGGTGGAGTGCGGTCTGACTTGCCGGGTGGCTGCTTTGCCTTACCCGGCCTACCGTTTTTTTAGTCTATAAACGCAAAAAGGCCATCCTTTCGGATGGCCTCTTCACTTAATTGATGCCTGGCAGTTCCCTACTCTCACATGGGGAGACCCCACACTACCA
>NZ_JAHAWC010000014.1:0-123270 GCF_018383635.1 Enterobacter sp. 120016
ACCTGAAGAAAAAGTCGATCACCATGGGTAAAGGATGTTAAAAAGTGTTCACCATGTCCCCGAACACCTGTCTACCATGTCCCCGGACTGTACACTCCCACGGGGAGAGGGTACAAACATCAAAAACGGCAACTCTGGTTGCCGTTTTGCTTTTACCTTGTGCGGTCTGATGCCCTCGCCCTGACCCTCTCCCACAGGGAGAGGGAAAAAGTCCTTAACGGCTGACCACTTTTAATAAAATCTCGCCGTACACCGGCATCAGCGGGTGACGAATCAGCGCGACCAGGGCTACCACGGCCACACCCAGCGTCAGCGGGGCCAGCCAGAGCAGACGAGTACGCGGGAGGTAGCGCGTCAGGCGATCGATATTCGCTTTCCCACTGCGCCACAGCCGCCAGCAGAGCCATGCCGCCAGCCACAGCAGCACAGCCGTGCCCAGCAGCAGCCATTTAAACTCGCCGCTTTGCATACCGTCAGGAATATCAATCGCAGCACCCGCGAGGATCCCCGGCAGGAAGTAGAACGGTGGCCAGAAGACGCAGCCGATAATGTTCGGCACCACGAATTTCGCGACGGGCAGATCCAGCATCCCCGCCACCATCGGCACCAGCGGACGCGTTGGCCCGACAAAACGGCCGACGAGGATGGTAAACATGCTGTGCTGATGCAGCGCATGCTCGGTTTTATCCAGCAGGGCTTTGTTCTTTTTCATGAACGACCAGCGGTGCAACGGCTTCTTAAAGCGCCAGCCCAGCCAGAAGGAGATCCAGTCGCCCAGCAGGCAGCCGATAATCCCGGCCAGCCACGCCTGCCAGAAATTAACCTCGCCGCTGCCAATCAGCGCCCCAAGCCCTGCCATCATCACGGTGCCGGGCAGGATCAACCCAACCAGGGCCAGCGATTCCAGAAACGCCACCAGCGCCACGGCGATGAGCGAGTACATAACGGACTGGGTAATAAAGTGTTCCAGCAATGCCTGCATAACTATTCCGGTCAGAAAACGAATCAGCGATTCTGCTTAGCGCCCCGCACCGCGTCAAGGCAACAATTGTCTGAATAGTTTACAGGTTGCTTTCTGCATTCACCTGTTTGTTTATCTTTTTTTACCGTTTATTCACATCCTGCGCGGAATTCACTCGGGCTGGCTCCGGTACATTTTTTAAATACCCGGGAGAAATAGAGCTGATCCTCAAAGCCCACGTTGCGCCCCACTGTGGCGATCGGCATCCGGGTGGTGCTGAGCAGCAGCTTCGCCTGGCTGATGCGCTGATCCTCGCGCCAGCTCAATACGCTGACGCCCAGCTGCTGGCGGAACAGATGCGACAGCCGCGACGGCGACAGGCAGACGTGCTGAGCAACGCTGGCAATATCAAACTGGCTATCGGCCAGGTGGTCGCTGATGTACTGGCAGGCGTCGCGCACGCGGTTATCCAGCGGCGGGTTAAGCGACTCGTTAATCGCCTCCATTCGTCGCAGCAGCAGCTGTTCGAGCAGGTTAATCGCCAGCAGTTCAGCGTAGCGCCCACCGGCCTGTCCCGCCTCAATAATCTGCGCAAAAAGCTCGCGAAACTGCGCCAGATGAACCTCATCCGGACGATAAAAACCGGTGTGCGCAAAAATAGCTGGCCAGGAAAGCCACTCCTGCCAGTAGGCGCGCGGACGGAAGTAGACCCACTGGTGATACCACTCTTTGGCATCCGGATGACGGCCATAGTGGTGGATCTCCCCCGGCGGGAACAGCAGGATATCGCCGGGGCGGCAGACAAACTGCTGGTCGCCGTTCTTGATGATCCCTTCCCCCCGCACGGTCAGGTTGAGGATATACCCTTTCATCCCGAGCGGTCGGTCGACGTAAAAGTCGAGATATCCCTCAGCCTCGATAGGGGTCAGTCCCGCCACAAGGTGCGCGTTAAACGAGTATCCCGGCAGCAGGGGATCGTTTTGCGTTTCGGCCATAGATTCAGTTCTCCCAAGGGTCCTGAAGGAAACCAATTGTCCATATCACTAAAAGCAGCTTAAAAATGGCCCGCGAAAAGATCCAAAAAGCATCACGCCGCTTTTACGTCCGCCATGTTTCAGCCTTTCCCCCTGATTTCTCCGCCAGAGCAGGCAGATAACCAGTAACAAAAGTGTCTATAAGTGCGGCAGAAATGTCCACATTGAATATTTGCACGGCGTCACACTTTCCGTTGTAACAGCAATTTAGTCCATAAGATTAGCGGATCCTGCCTGACGACTTTTGTCCCCAGTCTCTAATGTTCTTCCATACCTGTTTTTTCGATGGAGCAACACCATGGCAATTGCGATTGGCCTCGATTTTGGCAGCGATTCAGTTCGCGCGCTGGCAGTGGACTGTACGTCCGGCCAGGAGATAGCAACCAGCGTTGAGTGGTACCCGCGCTGGCAAGAGGGGCGCTACTGTGATGCGCCGAACAACCAGTTCCGCCACCACCCGCGTGACTATATCGAGTCGATGGAAGCGGCGATCAAAACCGTCCTGGCTGAACTGACTGACGCCCAGCGGGCTGAGATTGTCGGCATCGGCGTCGACAGCACCGGCTCCACGCCAGCCCCCGTGGATGCCGAAGGCCGCGTGCTGGCGCTGCGCCCGGAGTTCGCCGACAACCCGAACGCCATGTTCGTGCTGTGGAAAGACCATACCGCCGTGGAAGAGGCTGAAGCCATTACGCACCTGTGCCATCAGCCGGGCAAAACAGACTACTCGCGCTACATCGGCGGGATTTATTCCAGCGAATGGTTCTGGGCCAAGATCCTCCACGTCACCCGTGCCGACGCCGCCGTCGCACAGGCTGCGGCGTCATGGGTTGAGCTGTGCGACTGGGTGCCTGCCCTGCTCTCCGGCACCACGCGCCCGCAGGATATCCGCCGCGGTCGCTGCAGCGCCGGGCATAAATCCCTGTGGCATGAAAGCTGGGGCGGCCTGCCTCCGGCCGCGTTCTTCGATGAGCTCGACCCGATCCTCAACAAGAGCCTGACGTACCCGCTGTTTACCGACACCTTCACTGCCGATATTCCGGTCGGCACCCTCTGCGAAGAGTGGGCAAAACGCCTGGGGCTTCCGCAAAACGTGGCCATCTCAGGCGGCGCCTTTGACTGCCATATGGGCGCCGTGGGCGCGGGCGCGCAGCCAAACACGCTGGTCAAAGTTATCGGCACCTCCACCTGCGACATCCTGACGGCGGATAAAGCCACCGTCGGCGACCGCGCGGTGAAAGGCATCTGCGGCCAGGTGGACGGCAGCGTGGTGCCGGACTTCATCGGCCTCGAAGCCGGTCAGTCCGCGTTTGGCGATATCTACGCCTGGTTTGGTCGCGTGCTCGGCTGGCCGCTGGATCGGCTGGCGGCGGCGCATCCTGAACTGAAAACCCAGATCGCCGAGAGCAAAAAGCAGCTTCTGCCACAGCTCACCGAAGCCTGGGCAAAAAATCCGTCTCTCGAACACCTGCCGGTGGTGCTGGACTGGTTTAACGGGCGCCGCACGCCGTTTGCCAACCAGCGTCTGAAAGGGGCGATCGCCGATCTCAACCTGGCGACCGACGCGCCTGCGCTGTTCGGCGGTCTGATTGCCGCAACGGCCTTCGGTGCCCGCGCCATTATGGAGTGCTTCACCGAGCAGGGCATCGACGTGAACAACGTGATGGCGCTGGGCGGCATCGCCCGTAAAAACCCGGTGATCATGCAGGCCTGCTGCGACGTGCTGAACCGTCCGCTGCAGATTGTGGCCTCCGATCAGTGCTGCGCGCTGGGCGCGGCGATTTTCGCCGCCGTGGCGGCAGGCGTTCACGCCGACATTCCGACCGCGCAGCAGCATATGGCGAGCGCCGTCGAAAACACGCTTCAGCCGCGCGCCCAGCAGGCACAACGCTTTGAACAGCTTTATCAGCGCTACCAGCAATGGGCAAAAAGCGCCGAACTTCACTATCTCCCTGTCGCCGCCCCAGCCAAAAGCACCGCGGACACTACGGCAACCCTGACCCATTAAGGACACGATGATGACCATTTTTAATAATTATGAAGTGTGGTTTGTGATTGGCAGCCAGCATCTGTACGGACCGGAAGCGCTGCAGCAGGTGACGAAACACGCGGAGCACGTCGTTAACGCGCTGAACGCGGAAGCTAAACTGCCGTGCAAACTGGTGCTAAAACCGCTGGGCACCACGCCTGACGAAATTACCCACATCTGCCGCGACGCCAACTACGACGATAAATGCGCCGGTCTGGTGGTGTGGCTGCACACCTTCTCGCCAGCAAAAATGTGGATCAACGGTCTGTCTATCCTCAACAAACCGCTGCTGCAGTTCCATACCCAGTTCAACGCCTCCCTGCCGTGGGACAGCATCGACATGGACTTTATGAACCTGAACCAGACCGCGCACGGCGGCCGCGAGTTCGGCTTTATCGGCGCGCGTATGCGTCAGCAGCACGCGGTGGTCACCGGCCACTGGCAGGATGGCAAGGCGCAACAACGTATCGGCTCATGGATGCGCCAGGCGGTCTCTAAGCAGGACACCCGCCACCTGAAAGTGGTGCGTTTCGGCGACAACATGCGTGAAGTGGCGGTCACCGACGGCGACAAAGTGGCCGCGCAGATCAAGTTCGGCTTCTCCGTGAATACCTGGGCCGTGGGCGACCTGGTGCAGGTGGTGAATGAAATCAGCGACGGCGACGTGAGCGCGCTGGTGGACGAGTACGAAAGCAGCTACCGCCTGACTCCTGCGGCACAAATCAACGGCGACAAGCGCCAGAACGTGCTGGACGCGGCGCGCATCGAGCTGGGCATGAAGCGCTTCCTGGAACAGGGCGGCTTCCACGCCTTTACCACCACCTTTGAAGACCTCCACGGCCTGAAACAGCTGCCGGGCCTGGCGGTACAGCGTCTGATGCAGCAGGGCTATGGCTTTGCGGGCGAGGGCGACTGGAAAACTGCCGCTCTGCTTCGCATCATGAAGGTGATGTCGACCGGTCTGCAGGGCGGCACCTCCTTTATGGAGGACTACACCTACCACTTCGAAAACGGCAATGACCTGGTGCTCGGCTCCCACATGCTGGAAGTGTGTCCGACAATCGCCGTCGAAGAGAAACCGATCCTCGACGTGCAGTATCTCGGCATCGGCGGTAAAGCCGATCCGGCGCGGCTGATCTTCAACACCCGTACGGGCCCGGCCATCAACGCCAGCCTGATCGACCTGGGCGATCGTTTCCGCCTGCTGGTGAACTGCGTCGATGCGGTTGAAACGCCGCACTCCCTGCCGAAACTGCCGGTCGCCAACGCCCTGTGGAAAGCGCAGCCTGACCTGCCAACCGCCTCAGAGGCCTGGATCCTGGCCGGCGGCGCGCACCATACGGTGTTCAGCCACGCGCTGGATCTCAACGACATGCGTCAGTTCGCCGAGCTGCACGACATCGAACTGACCGTGATTGATAACGACACGCGCCTGCCCGCCTTCAAAGACGCGCTGCGCTGGAACGAAGTCTATTACGGTTCAAAACGCTAAGTACGGAATGCCCGGTGACGCTACGCTCACCGGGCAGGGAGATAACGATGTTAGAAGATCTCAAACGTCAGGTGCTCGAAGCCAACCTGGCGCTGCCGAAACATAATCTGGTGACCCTGACCTGGGGCAACGTCAGCGCCGTTGACCGGGAAAAAGGCGTGTTCGTGATTAAGCCTTCCGGCGTGGATTACACGGTGATGAACGCAGACGATATGGTCGTTGTCAGCCTCGAGACCGGCGAAGTGGTGGAAGGCAACAAAAAACCCTCCTCCGATACCCCGACTCACCGACTGCTATACCGCTCATTCCCGACCATCGGCGGCATTGTGCATACCCATTCGCGCCACGCCACCATCTGGGCGCAGGCGGGCCAGTCCATCCCGGCGACCGGCACCACCCACGCGGACTACTTTTACGGCACCATTCCCTGCACGCGTCTGATGACCGATGCGGAGATTAACGGTGAGTACGAGTGGGAAACGGGTAACGTGATTGTTGAAACCTTTGAAAAACACGGGATCGACGCGGCGCAAATGCCCGGCGTGCTGGTCCATTCCCACGGCCCGTTCGCCTGGGGGAAAAACGCAGAAGACGCGGTGCATAACGCCATCGTGCTGGAAGAGGTCGCCTATATGGGGATCTTCTGCCGACAGCTGACGCCGCAGCTGCCGGACATGCAGCAAACCCTGCTGGATAAGCATTACCTGCGCAAGCACGGCGCGAAGGCGTATTACGGGCAGTAGCCTGTAGGCCGGATAAGCGCAGCGCCATCCGGCAAAACAGGCACTGTATAAAACCCCAGCAAACCCACCTTAACCAGGCTATAATCAGGCCTGGTTTTGTTTTATGGGATAACGGCGTGGCGCAGGCGCAAGAAGGTTTTTTACTGACCCGACACTGGCGGGATACCCCTCAGGGCACCGAGGTCGCGTTCTGGCTGGCGACGGACAACGGCCCGCTGCACGTTACGCTGCCCCCGCAGGAATCCGTGGCCTTTATTCCTGAAGCCCACGTCGAGAAGGTGAAGCAGCTGCTGCGCGGCGAAAACGGCTGGCGCATCACCCCGCTTGAACTGAAAGATTTCCACCGCCAGCCGGTTTACGGCCTCTACTGCCGCGCCCATCGACAGCTGATGCGCTATGAAAAACTGCTCCGCGAGGCGGGCGTGACGCTCTACGAAGCGGATATCCGCCCACCGGAACGCTTTCTGATGGAGCGGTTCATCACCGCCCCCGTCTGGGTGGATGGCATCGAACAAAACGGCGGCGTCGTTAACGCGCGCCTGAAGCCTAACCCACACTATCGCCCACCGCTGAAGTGGGTATCGCTGGATATCGAAACCACCCGCCACGGCGAGCTGTACTGCATTGGCCTGGAAGGCTGCGGCGATCGGGTCGTCTACATGCTTGGGCCGCCGAATGGTGATGCTACCGCGCTGGATTTCCGGCTTGAGTACGTCAACAGCCGCCCACAGCTGCTGGAGAAGCTTAACCAGTGGTTTGCCGACTACAATCCCGATGTTCTGATCGGCTGGAACGTGGTGCAATTCGACCTGCGCGTGCTGCAAAAGCACGCCGAGCGCTACCGCATCCCGCTGATGCTGGGGCGCGGAAACAGCGAGCTGGAATGGCGCGAACACGGTTTTAAGAACGGCGTTTTCTTTGCGCAGGCTAACGGTCGCCTGATTATCGACGGCATAGAGGCGCTAAAATCCGCCTTCTGGAACTTCTCTTCATTCTCCCTCGAAGCCGTCGCGCAGGAGCTGCTTGGCGAAGGCAAATCCATCGACAATCCATGGGACAGAATGGACGAGATCGACCGGCGCTTTAACGAAGATAAACCCGCGCTCGCCACCTATAACCTGAAAGACTGCGAGCTGGTCACGCAGATATTCCACAAAACCGAGATCATGCCGTTCTTGCTGGAGCGCGCGACGGTGAACGGACTGGCTGTCGACAGGCACGGCGGTTCGGTAGCCGCGTTCGGCCATCTTTATATTCCCCGCATGCACCGCGTGGGATATGTCGCCCCCAACCTTGGGGACGTGCCGCCGCAGGCCAGCCCCGGCGGCTACGTCATGGACTCCCGACCAGGATTGTATGACTCCGTTCTGGTCCTGGATTACAAAAGCCTGTACCCGTCGATTATCCGCACCTTCCTGATCGATCCCGTCGGGCTGGTTGAGGGTATGGCCCAGCCGGATGATGAGCACAGCACCGAAGGCTTCCTCGGCGCACGCTTCTCGCGACAAAAACACTGCCTGCCTGAAATCGTGGGAAACATCTGGAACGGCCGCGACGAGGCCAAGCGCCACGGTAACAAACCCCTTTCTCAGGCGCTGAAAATCATCATGAACGCCTTTTACGGCGTGCTGGGCACCAGCGCCTGCCGCTTCTTTGACCCGCGTCTGGCCTCCTCGATCACCATGCGCGGGCACGAGATTATGCGCCAGACTAAAGCGCTGATTGAATCCCGGGGCTATGACGTCATCTACGGCGACACGGACTCCACCTTTGTGTGGCTTAAGGGCACGCATTCAGAAGACGACGCCGCGCAAATCGGCAAAGCGCTGGTCGCCTTCGTGAACGACTGGTGGCAGGAACATTTGCAGAAAGAGCGGTTAACCAGCGCGCTGGAGCTGGAATTTGAAACCCATTTCGCCCGCTTTTTAATGCCCACCATTCGCGGTACCGATCAGGGCAGCAAGAAGCGCTATGCCGGGCTGATTCAGGAAGGCGATGCGCAGAGGATGGTTTTTAAAGGGCTGGAAACGGTGCGTACCGACTGGACGCCGCTGGCGCAGCAGTTCCAGCAGACGCTCTATCTGCGGGTGTTCCGCAATGAGCCATATCAGGACTACGTGCGTGAGACGATAGCCAGCCTGATGGCGGGCGAACTTGACGCGCAGCTGGTGTACCGCAAGCGCCTGCGCCGCCCGCTGGCGGAGTACCAGCGTAACGTTCCTCCTCACGTACGCGCCGCGCGTCTGGCGGATGAAGAAAACGTACGCCGTGGCCGCGCGCCGCAGTATCAAAACCGGGGAACCATCAAATACGTCTGGACCACTAGCGGCCCGGAACCCGTGGATTATCAGCATTCTCCTCTGGATTACGAACACTATCTGACGCGTCAGCTTCAGCCGGTTGCCGACGGAATTTTGCCCTTCATCGACGATGATTTTGCTACACTAGCGACAGGGCAACTTGGCCTATTTTGACGCGTGACGAAATGGCTGCCATCCAGTACCATAGCGCCCTTTCCATTCCCGGACCCATTTTTCGATGACCGTCTTTTTTGACGGGGGTCGAACTATTGCCTGCAATTAAAGATTAGAGCCGAACAACTATGCCTTTTACACTTGGTCAACGCTGGATCAGCGATACAGAAAGCGAACTTGGATTAGGAACCGTCGTAGCAATCGATACGCGTATGGTTACCCTCCTCTTCCCAGCCACCGGTGAAAACCGTCTGTACGCTCGCAATGACTCCCCTGTAACCCGCGTGATGTTTAATCCGGGTGACACCGTGACCAGCCATGACGGCTGGCAGCTCAAGATTGAAGACGTAAAAGAAGAGAATGGACTGCTCGCCTACATCGGGACTCGCCTGGACACCGACGAGGCCAATGTCATCCTGCGTGAAGTGCTGCTCGACAGCAAGCTGGTGTTCAGTAAGCCGCAGGACCGCCTGTTTGCCGGGCAAATCGACCGTATGGATCGCTTCTCCCTGCGCTATCGCGCGCGTAAGTTCCAGAGTGAACAGTACCGCATGCCGTGGAGCGGCCTGCGCGGCCAGCGCACCAGCCTGATCCCCCACCAGCTGAACATCGCCCATGACGTGGGCCGTCGCCACGCGCCGCGCGTGCTGCTGGCAGATGAAGTGGGTCTGGGTAAAACCATCGAAGCGGGCATGATCCTGCACCAGCAGCTGCTTTCCGGCGCTGCCGAACGCGTGCTGATTGTGGTGCCAGAAACCCTGCAGCACCAGTGGCTGGTTGAGATGCTGCGCCGCTTTAACCTGCGTTTCTCCCTGTTCGATGACGAACGCTATGCCGAAGCGCAGCACGACGCCGACAACCCGTTTGAAACCGAACAGCTGGTCATTTGCTCCCTGGACTTCGTGCGCCGCAGCAAGCAGCGCCTTGAGCACCTGTGCGATGCCGAGTGGGACATTATGGTCGTTGACGAAGCGCACCATCTGGTCTGGAGCGAAGACGCGCCGAGCCGCGAATACATGGCTATCGAGCAGCTTGCCGAGCGCGTGCCTGGCGTTCTGCTGCTGACCGCAACGCCGGAGCAGCTGGGCCTGGAAAGCCACTTCGCCCGCTTGCGCCTGCTCGATCCAAACCGTTTCCACGACTTTGAGCAGTTCGTGGAGGAACAGAATAACTACCGTCCGGTCGCGGATGCCGTCGCTATGCTGCTGGCGGGCAAGCGTCTTTCAAATGACGAACTCAACACCCTGAGCGATCTGATTGGCGAGCAGGACATCGAGCCGCTTTTGCAGGCTGCGAACAGCGAGAGCGACAACGCGGAATCCGCGCGTAAAGAGCTGATCGACATGCTGATGGACCGCCACGGCACCAGCCGCGTGCTGTTCCGAAACACCCGTAACGGCGTCAAAGGCTTCCCGAAACGCGAGCTGCACACCATCAAGCTGCCGCTGCCGACGCAGTATCAGACGGCGATTAAAGTCTCCGGCATTATGGGTGCGCGCAAAACCCAGGAAGAGCGCGCCCGCGACATGCTTTATCCGGAACAAATCTACCAGGAATTTGAAGGCGATACCGGCACCTGGTGGAACTTCGATCCGCGCGTGGAGTGGCTGATGGGCTACCTGACCGCGCACCGCTCCCAGAAAGTGCTGGTGATCTGCGCCAAAGCGGCCACCGCGCTGCAGCTGGAGCAGGTCCTGCGCGAGCGCGAAGGTATTCGTGCCGCCGTGTTCCACGAAGGCATGTCCATCGTCGAGCGCGACCGCGCCGCGGCGTGGTTCGGGGAAGAGGACAGCGGCGCACAGGTTCTGCTGTGCTCGGAAATTGGCTCTGAAGGCCGTAACTTCCAGTTCGCCAGCAACCTGGTGATGTTCGATCTGCCGTTTAACCCGGATCTGCTGGAGCAGCGTATCGGCCGTCTGGATCGTATCGGTCAGGCGCATGATATTCAGATCCACGTTCCTTACCTGGAAAAAACCGCCCAGTCCGTGCTGGTGCGCTGGTTCCACGAAGGTCTGGACGCGTTTGAACACACCTGCCCGACGGGCCGCACCATTTACGATCGGGTGCATGGCGATCTGATCGGCTACCTGGCCGCACCGGAAAACGTGGAAGGGTTTGATGAGCTGATCAAGTCCTGCCGTGAGAAGCACGATGCGCTGAAGGCGCAGCTGGAGCAGGGCCGCGACCGCCTGCTGGAGATCCACTCCAACGGCGGTGAAAAAGCGCAGGCGCTTGCCGACAGCATTGAAGAACAAGATGATGACACCAGTCTGATCGGCTTCTCCATGAACCTGTTCGACATCGTCGGCATCAACCAGGACGACCGTGGCGAGAACCTGATTGTCCTGACCCCGTCCGATCACATGCTGGTTCCGGATTTCCCGGGACTGCCGGAAGATGGCTGTACCATCACCTTTGAGCGTGATGTGGCGCTGTCCCGCGAAGATGCCCAGTTTATCACCTGGGAACACCCGCTGATCCGCAACGGTCTGGACTTGATCCTGTCCGGCGATACCGGCAGCAGCACCATCTCCCTGTTGAAAAACAAGGCGCTGCCGGTGGGCACCCTGCTGGTGGAGCTGATCTACGTTGTGGAAGCGCAGGCGCCGAAACAGCTGCAGCTCACCCGCTTCCTGCCGCCAACGCCCGTCCGCCTGCTGCTGGACAAAAACGGCACGAACCTGGCGGGACAGGTTGAATTCGAGAGTTTCAACCGACAGCTGAGCGCGGTAAACCGCCATACGGGCAGCAAGCTGGTGAACGCGGTACAGCAGGACGTGCACGCTATTCTGCAACTGGGTGAAACCCAGATTGAAAAAGCGGCCAGAGCGCTGATTGACGCCGCGCGCAGCGAAGCCGACGACAAACTGTCTGCGGAGCTATCCCGTCTGGAAGCGTTAAAAGCCGTTAACCCGAACATCCGTGACGACGAGCTAGCGGCGATTGAAAGCAACCGTCAGCAGGTGCTGGAAAGCCTGAATCAGGCGAGCTGGCGTCTGGATGCCCTGCGTCTTATCGTTGTGACGCATCAGTAAACGGAGCGCAAAATGGTGATAGAGCCTTACAATCCGCCGCAGGATCCCTGGCTGGTCATTCTGTATCAGGATGAACACATTATGGTGGTCAACAAGCCCAGCGGCCTGTTGTCCGTGCCGGGGCGTCTGGACGAACACAAAGACAGCGTGATGACGCGCATTCAGCGCGATTATCCGCAGGCGGAGTCCGTCCATCGCCTTGATATGGCCACCAGCGGCGTGATTGTGGTGGCGCTGAATAAAGCCGCGGAACGCGAATTAAAGCGCCAGTTCCGCGAGCGCGAGCCGAAAAAGCAGTATATCGCCCGCGTCTGGGGCCACCCCGCGCAGGCGGAAGGGCTGGTGGATTTACCGCTGATCTGCGACTGGCCGAACCGGCCAAAGCAGAAGGTGTGTTATGAAACCGGCAAGGCCGCGCAGACCGAGTATGAAGTGCTGGAGTACGCGCCGGATAATACCGCGCGCGTCCTGCTTAAGCCGATTACCGGACGTTCACACCAGCTGCGCGTGCATATGCTCGCCCTGGGTCATCCGATTCTGGGCGACCGCTTCTACGCGCCGCCTGAAGCGCTGGCCTTAGCGCCACGTCTGCAGCTGCACGCGCAGACGCTCACCATCACTCATCCGGCCTTCGGTAACGCGATGACGTTTAAAGCCCCGGTGGACTTCTAAAAAAAAAGCCCGACACCGTCGGGCTTTTTCTTATTTGAAACCTTTCTTCTCTTTGATGAGCTCGTACGCCTTCTGGATTTCCTGCGCTTTTTGCTTCGCCATCTCCATCATTTCTGGCGGTAGGCCTTTCGCGACCAGTTTGTCCGGATGATGCTCGCTCATGAGCTTACGATAGGCACGTTTAATCGTGGTCTGATCGTCAGAGGGCTTTACGCCAAGCACGTTGCAGGCATCTTCCAGCGTCGGACCACGCTGCGCCTGCTGCCAGGCTCCGCCGGACGACTGCTGGTGATAGCCGCCGCCAAACTGCGCCCCGCCCTGCATCATGCGCAGGAACTGGTCGAACTGCATGCGGGAGATGCCCAGCTCTTCCGCAATGACGTACAGCACATCACGTTCATTAGGGTGAAGCGAACCGTCGGCGAAGGCCGCCTGGATTTGAATTTCCAGAAACATCCGAATTAAATCAAAACGTCCAAAACAGATGCTGCGGAACTGACGCATTTTCTCGCGAAGCGGATAATTATCCGATTTACCGATGCGAAACGCATTTTGCGCTGCCAGACGGGAGTCGCCGTGCAGGTTCATGCGATCCATAAAGACGCTGGCAATCTGAATGTCGGCTTCTGTGACACGCCCTTTGGATTTGGTTAAGTGCCCCATCACCTCAAAGGTGGTGGAGAAAAAGAGTGACTGACGCTCGCGCTGATTGGCAAACCAGGCCATTTTGCGGCTGCGCGCCTTATCAAACATATGGCCGATAATAAGCCCAAGCACAATCCCCCAGAACCCGGCACCCATGATGATGGCGAACGCAACGCCGATTATTTTACCCCAATACTGCATATACTCCCCGGATAGTCATATTCCTGGCCGACGCAACGTCATCATCACTGTGTTCAAGTCACGGTCAATTGAAGGACATCGCCTATAATTTGCTTTATCATACTCGTCATTCGATAGCGAGCCTAACACTCTGGCACGCAAACGGGCAGGATTAACGCTGGTACTGCGCAGATGAGTAAGATAGTCTCTGAGCGTTTGTAAGCCGTAGCCACTGATGACGGAACAATAAAATACAACGTATGAAAAAACGTATCCCCACCCTCCTGGCCACAATGATTGGCACCGCCCTGTACAGTCAACAGGGGCTGGCGGCCGATCTCGCCTCGCAGTGTATGCTTGGCGTCCCAAGTTATAATCGCCCACTGGTGAGTGGCGATACAAATAGCTTGCCGGTAACCATTACTGCCGACAGTTCGAAAGGGACTTACCCTGACAATGCCACGTTTACGGGCAATGTTGATATTAACCAGGGTAATAGCCGCCTGCAGGCAGATGAAGTGCAGTTGCACCAGAAGCAGCCGGAAGGTGCGGCCGAGCCGGTACGAACGGTGGATGCGCTGGGTAATGTGCACTACGACGACAATCAGGTCATCCTGAAAGGTCCGAAAGCCTGGTCAAACCTGAATACGAAAGATACTAACGTCTGGGAAGGTGATTACCAGATGGTGGGTCGCCAGGGGCGCGGTGACGCGGACCTGATGAAACAGCGCGGTGAAAACCGCTATACGATCCTGGAAAACGGTACGTTCACGTCATGTCTGCCGGGTTCGAATACCTGGAGCGTGGTCGGGAGCGAGGTTATCCATGACCGCGAAGAACAGGTCGCAGAGATCTGGAACGCCCGCTTCAAGCTGGGTCCGGTGCCGATATTTTACAGCCCTTATCTGCAGCTTCCCGTGGGTGACAAACGTCGCTCCGGTTTCCTGATCCCGAATGCCAAATACAGCACCACGAACTACTTTGAGTTCCAACTGCCGTATTACTGGAACATCGCGCCAAACATGGATGCGACGATCACGCCGCACTATATCCACAAGCGCGGCAACATCATGTGGGAGAACGAGTTCCGCTATCTGACCCACGCCGGTGCGGGTCTGATGGAGCTGGATTATCTGCCGTCGGATAAAGTCTTCCAGGACGAGCATCCGACTGAAGGCGACAAGCACCGCTGGATGTATTTCTGGCAGCATTCTGGGGTGATGGATCAGGTCTGGCGTTTCAACGTCAACTACACCAAGGTCAGTGACCCGAACTACTTCAACGATTTCTCGTCAAAATACGGTTCAAGCACCGACGGTTACGCCACACAGATCTTCAGCGTTGGCTATGCGGTGCAGAACTTCGATGCGACGGTAACCAACAAGCAGTTCCAGGTGTTCTCCAGCCAGACCGCGAGTACCTATGGTGCCGAGCCGCAGCTGGACGTTAACTGGTACCAGAATGACGTGGGTCCGTTCGACACCCGTATTTATGGTCAGGCGGTGCATTTTGTAAACACCAATTCCAGTATGCCGGAAGCCACCCGAGTTCACCTGGAGCCCGTCATCAACTTGCCATGGTCGAATGACTGGGCAAGCCTGAACACGGAAGCCAAGCTGATGGCGACACACTATCAGCAAAAAAATATTGATGATTACAATACCAGCAATAACGCCCATCTTGAGGAATCCGTAAACCGTACGCTTCCGCAGTTCAAAATGGACGGTAAGCTGATCTTCGAACGCAATATGGAACTTCTGGCGGATGGCTATACCCAGACGCTTGAGCCACGTATGCAGTACCTGTACGTGCCTTATCGCGACCAGAGCAACATCAATAACTACGACTCCTCGTTACTGCAATCTGACTACAGCGGCCTGTTCCGCGACCGTACCTACGGTGGTCTTGACCGCATCGCCTCAGCGAACCAGTTAACGACCGGGGTCACATCGCGCGTTTATGATGACGCTGCCGTTGAACGTTTTAACGTTTCTGTTGGTCAAATCTACTATTTCACCGAGTCTCGCACGGGCGATGACAATATTAAGTGGGAGAAAGATAACAAGACAGGTTCGCTGATTTGGGCTGGTGATACCTACTGGCGCATGACCGATCGTTGGGGTCTGCGCGGTGGCGTGCAATATGACACCCGTCTCGACAATATCGCCAACAGTACGGCGTCCATTGAGTATCGTCGGGATGAAGATCGTATGTTGCAGTTGACCTATCGTTATGCCAGCCCGGAATATATTCAGGCGACGTTACCAAACTATGGTACTGCAGAGCAGTATAAAGACGGTATTTCGCAGGTGGGTGGCGCAGCGAGTTGGCCAATCGCCGACCGCTGGTCAATCGTAGGCGCGTACTACTTCGACACTAACGCCAATAAAGCTGCTGACCAGATGGTAGGTCTGCAATATAACTCCTGCTGTTACGCGCTGCGTGTCGGTTACGAACGTAAGCTTAACGGCTGGGAAAACAATCAGAGCAAATACGATAACGTGATTGGCTTTAACTTCGAGTTACGTGGCCTGAGTTCCAACTACGGTCTGGGTACGCAGAAAATGCTGCGCTCGAATATTCTGCCGTACAGTAGCGCCTTGTAATGTGCTTGATTTGCAACGTAATCCGCTTTGCGGTTAATTGAAATGGAAAAAGTATGAAGAACTGGAAAACGCTGCTGCTCGGTGTCGCTATGGTTGCGAATACCAGCTTCGCGGCCCCCCAGGTTGTTGATAAAGTCGCTGCTGTGGTTAACAACGGCGTCGTGCTTGAAAGTGACGTTGACGGTCTGATGAAATCGGTGAAGCTCAATTCGGGCGAAGCCGGTCAACAGCTTCCGGATGACGCCACGCTGCGCCACCAGATCCTGGAGCGTCTGATCATGGATCAGATCGTTCTGCAGATGGGGCAGAAAATGGGTGTGAAGGTCACTGACGAGCAGCTCGATCAGGCGATCGCTAACATCGCGAAGCAGAACAATATGTCTTTAGACCAGATGCGCAGCCGTCTGGCCTATGACGGCATCAGCTACGCCACCTACCGTAACCAGATCCGTAAAGAGATGCTGATTTCGGAAGTGCGTAACAACGAAGTGCGTCGCCGCGTCACGATCCTGCCTCAGGAAGTGGACGCGCTGGCTAAACAGGTGGGTAACCAGAACGATGCGAGCACAGAGCTGAACCTGAGCCACATTCTGATCCCACTGCCAGAGAACCCAACGTCAGATCAGGCTGCGGAAGCAGAAAGCCAGGCGCGTTCTATCGTTGAACAGGCGCGTAACGGCGGCGACTTTGGCAAGCTGGCAATCACCTACTCCGCTGACCAACAGGCGCTGAAAGGCGGCCAGATGGGCTGGGGACGTATTCAGGAGCTGCCATCCATCTTTGCCCAGGCGCTGAGCACGGCGAAGAAAGGGGATATCGTCGGTCCTATCCGTTCAGGCGTGGGCTTCCACATTCTGAAGGTGAACGATCTGCGCGGCCAGAGCCAAAATATCTCCGTCACCGAAGTTCACGCTCGCCACATTCTTCTGAAACCGTCACCGATCATGACTGACGATCAGGCGCGTGCGAAGCTGGAACAGATCGCAGCAGACATTAAGAGCGGCAAAACCTCGTTTGCGAAGGCAGCAAAAGAGTTCTCTCAGGATCCAGGCTCTGCTAACCAGGGCGGCGATCTGGGCTGGGCGGCTGCGGATATTTACGATCCTGCCTTCCGTGACGCCTTGATGAAGCTGAACAAAGGCCAGATCAGCACGCCGGTCCACTCTTCGTTTGGCTGGCATCTGATCGAGCTGATGGACACCCGTAACGTTGATAAAACGGATGCGGCACAGAAAGACAGAGCCTATCGTATGCTGTTTAACCGTAAGTTCTCTGAAGAAGCAGCAACCTGGATGCAGGAACAACGCGCCAGTGCTTACGTGAAAGTTCTGAGTAACTAATGAAACAGCATCGTGTTGTTATCACGCCCGGCGAACCCGCCGGGATTGGGCCTGACCTCGTTGTCCAGCTCGCCCAGCGCAGCTGGCCGGTAGAACTGGTTGTCTGCGCCGATGCAACACTGTTACAAGACCGGGCAACGCTGCTCGGTCTGCCTTTAACGCTCATCCCCTACGTTGAAGGCCAACAGCCTGCACCGCAGCAAGCCGGTACGCTCACCCTTCTTTCAGTTCCCCTTCGTACGCCGGTCATCCCGGGCCAGCTCAGCACGGAAAACGGTCATTATGTCGTTGAAACCCTTGCGCGCGCCTGCGACGGTTGCCTGAAGGGCGAATTTGCCGCCCTGATTACCGGCCCCGTCCACAAAGGCGTCATCAACGAAGCGGGCATACCGTTTACCGGGCATACGGAGTTCTTCGAAGAGCGCTCGCACAGCCCGAAAGTGGTGATGATGCTGGCGACGGAGGAGATGCGCGTTGCGCTGGTGACAACCCATCTGCCGATCAAAGCCATTCCTGATGCGATCACCCCTGAACTCCTGCGCGAGATCATCGGGATTTTGCACCACGATCTGCAGACAAAATTCGGGATTCCGCAGCCGCACGTGCTGGTCTGCGGCCTGAATCCGCACGCCGGAGAAGGCGGGCACATGGGCACCGAAGAGATCGACACCATTATTCCGGTGCTCAATGAAATGCGGGCGACAGGGATGAATCTCAGCGGGCCGCTGCCTGCGGATACCCTTTTCCAGCCGAAATACCTGGATAATGCCGACGCCGTGCTCGCGATGTACCACGATCAGGGCCTGCCCGTGCTAAAATACCAGGGCTTTGGCCGCGGGGTGAATATCACCCTCGGTTTACCCTTTATTCGAACGTCCGTTGACCACGGTACTGCGCTGGATCTGGCAGGCCAGGGGAAAGCGGATGTCGGCAGTTTTATTACGGCGCTTAATCTCGCCATCAAAATGATTGTTAATACTCAATGACTAATCGAGTCCATCAGGGCCACTTAGCCCGTAAACGTTTCGGGCAAAACTTCCTTAACGATCAGTTCGTGATCGAAAGCATTGTCTCGGCTATTAATCCGCAAAAAGGTCAGGCGATGGTCGAAATCGGCCCGGGCCTTGCCGCGCTGACCGAGCCGGTAGGCGAACGCCTCGACGAGCTGACCGTCATCGAACTGGACCGCGATCTGGCCGCACGCCTGCAAACGCACCCGTTCCTCGGGCCGAAGCTGACCATCTATCAGCAGGACGCCATGACCATGAACTTTGGCGAGCTGTCGGAAAAAATGGGCCAGCCGCTGCGCGTCTTCGGCAACCTGCCGTACAACATCTCCACGCCGCTCATGTTCCACCTCTTTAGCTATACTGATGCCATTGCCGACATGCACTTCATGTTGCAAAAAGAGGTTGTTAACCGTCTGGTTGCAGGCCCGAACAGTAAAGCGTATGGTCGTTTAAGCGTGATGGCACAATATTACTGCAACGTGATCCCGGTACTCGAAGTACCGCCGTCAGCGTTCACACCACCACCGAAAGTGGATTCAGCGGTTGTGCGCCTTGTGCCGCACAAAACGAAACCGTATCCGGTTAAAGATCTGCGCGTACTGAGCCGCATTACCACAGAAGCCTTTAACCAGCGCCGTAAAACGATCCGTAACAGCCTGAGCAATTCGTTTACCGTTGAGGTATTAGCCGAGCTGGGGATCGACCCGGCAATGCGTGCGGAGAACATTTCCGTAGAGCAGTACTGCAAGCTGGCTAATTACATCAGCGATAATGCGCCGCCGAAGGAGAGTTAAGCCATGATTGATTCGCCCCGCGTATGTGTCCATGTACAAAGCGTCTATGTTGAATCACAGTCCTCCCCGGACGAAGAACGTTTTGTTTTCGCTTACACCGTGACCATTCGCAATCTGGGGCGGATGCCCGTGCAGCTGCGCGGGCGCTACTGGCTTATCACTAACGGCAATGGCCGCGAAATCGAAGTTCAGGGCGAAGGTGTGGTCGGTGAACAGCCCCACATCGCCCCTGGCGAAGAGTACCAGTACACCAGCGGCGCGGTGATTGAAACGCCGATGGGTACCATGCAAGGCCATTATGAAATGGTCGACGTCGATGGCAATGGATTCCGCGTTGCCATTCCTGTGTTCCGTCTCGCCGTAACCACATTCATTCATTAATCTAATGTCTACATATCTGATTGGCGACGTTCACGGTTGCTACGATGAACTGATCGCATTATTAAAACAGGTCGACTTTACGCCAGGTCAGGACACGCTCTGGCTGACGGGCGATTTAGTCGCGCGTGGCCCCGGCTCCCTTGAAGTATTACGTTTCGTCAAATCGCTGGGCGACAGCGTGCGCATGGTGCTGGGTAATCACGATCTGCATCTGCTGGCGGTTTTCGCCGGGATCAGCCGCAACAAAACTAAAGATCGCCTCACCCCACTGCTGGAAGCGCCGGACGCGGACGATCTGATTAACTGGCTGCGCCGTCAGCCCCTGCTGCAGATCGACGAAGAGAAAAAGCTGGTCATGGCGCATGCCGGGATCACGCCACAATGGGATCTTGAGACGGCGAAAACCTGCGCGCGTGACGTTGAGGCGGTGCTGGCGAGCGACTCCTATCCTTTCTTCCTCGATGCCATGTACGGCGATATGCCGAACCACTGGAGCGAAGAACTCAGCGGTCTGGCACGCCTGCGCTTCATCACCAACGCGTTCACCCGCATGCGTTTCTGCTTCCCGAACGGGCAGCTCGACATGTATTCCAAAGAGACGCCGGAAAGTGCGCCCGCCCCGCTGAAACCGTGGTTTGCCATTCCGGGACCGGTGACCAGCGAGTACAGCGTGGTATTTGGTCACTGGGCTGCGCTGGAAGGAAAAGGAACACCGGAAGGGATTTACGGTCTGGATACCGGATGCTGCTGGGGCGGAGAGTTAACCTGCTTACGCTGGGAAGATAAAGCTTACTTTGTGCAGCCGTCCAACCGACAGCTGGACTTAGGAGAAAGTGAGGCCGTTGCCTCCTGATACGCTATTCCCTCTCCCGGCCGGGAGAGGGACAATCACTTAACGACGTTCCAGAATCTCGAAGCAGTAGCTGTGGGAGTTCTGTGCATCCGCGTCGTGGAATTCGCTGAATACCGATTCCCACTCGTCCGGATCGTAGTCCGGGAAATGGGTATCCCCTTCCACTTCTGCATCAATGTGGGTCAGATACAGCTTCTGCGCTTTTGGCAGGAACTGCTCGTACACGCGCCCACCGCCAATCACCATGATCTCTTCGGCATTGCCGCATGCAGCAATCGCCTCGTCTACTGATTTTACCCATTCGACGCGATCGTCAGTGCCCGGCTGGCTGCTGATAACGATATTCTTACGGCCCGGCAATGGACGACCAATCGACTCCCAGGTCAGGCGGCCCATCACTACCGGCTTGTTTAACGTAGTACGTTTAAACCATGCGAGATCGGCAGGCAGGTTCCACGGCATGGCATTTTCCATACCGATAACGCGGTCCACCGCCAGCGCTGCAATCAGACTGATCATTGAAAATTTCCCGGATGCAAAAAATTGCCGCCACTATACGGAAAGCTTAATCTTTCGTCGACTGGCGGCAGGGTAAAGATAAAGAAATTTTTTAATATTGCTGGCAACTCCACTTCACGCGGAAGGTTTACTCTCGGGCTCGTCAGCCGGATCGCCGGTATGCTTGCCCTCTTCCGTGCCCTGCCAGCCATGGCGCTGGGTAAGCGACAGGTGGTTACGGTCCTCGTTAATGATTTCCGTCAGCATCGCGCTGGTGCGTTTAAACACCGCCGCGCGCTCGGTGGCCGTACTGCCGGCCATCGCCGCCATCTCTTCAACCATCTCGGTATTAAAGCGGCGGAACAGGTCCGCCCGCTCGCGCGCTTCATACGCGCCGAGCCCCAGGTTTTCCAGCGCCATACGGCCAGACTTCAGCGCACCTTCAAACGTTTCACGCTCCGGCGCGTCTACGCCCGCCTGCCGCAGCCGGATGTAGTGATCCACATCGCGCGCGCGGGAAATAATGGTCAGCGCCGGGAAATGTTCTTTTACCATCTCCACCATCTGCATGCTGGTTTCCGGATCGTCAATGGCGTTAATCAATACCTCGGCTTTTGCCGCCCCGGCGGATTCCAGCAGATCGACACGAGTCGCATCCCCGTAGAATACCTTCATATCGAATTTACGCAGGGTATCGACATGGTCGGGATCGTGATCGAGGATAACCATCTTCACTCCGCTCGACAGCAGTAAGCGGCCGACGATCTGCCCGTAGCGACCAAATCCGGCGATGATGACGCGCGGCTGCTCCTCGTCAATCTCATCGGCTTCGCGCTCCTGCTCGCTGTCCGATTTTTCCAGGCGCGTCAGCATCACCAGCAGCACAGGCGTCGCCGCCATCGACAGTGCGACCGCCAGCGTCAGCGCTTTCGCCCACTCGGGATCGAGCACGTTAGCCATCTGCGCGGCGCCAAAGACCACGAACGCAAATTCACTCCCCTGCCCCAGCAGCACGGCAAACCAGCGGCGCTGCCTGCCCGGCACGTTCAATGGACGCGCAATCAGCCACAGCATCACCATTTTAATGACCAGGAAGCCGACGAGCAGGACGACGATCCGCAGCGGGTGCGTCACCAGCGTGCCGAAGTCGACGGACATCCCGACGCCGATGAAAAACAGCCCCAGCAGCAACCCTTTGAACGGCTCGATATCGCTTTCCAGCGCGTGACGGTATTCAGAGCTCGCCAGCAGAACGCCTGCGAGGAACGCCCCCATCGCCATCGACAGCCCAGCCTCTTCCAGCAGCAGACCGAAGCCAAACACCAGGAACAGCGCCACGGCGCTGAACACTTCGCGCAGGCCAGAACGGGCAACAAACCTCAACAGCGGGCGGGTCACGTAGCGGCCAAGCAGCACCACCAGCGCCAGTGCGCCCGCCACCTTCAGTGCCGACAGCGCGAAAGCGCCCAGCGTGGTAGAGGAACCGCTGGCCGCCAGCAGCGGGATCATCGCCACCAGCGGGATAGCGGCAATGTCCTGGAACAGAAGCACCGAGAACGCGCTGCGTCCCATCTGGGATACCGTCAGATTTCGCTCGTTCATCGCCTGCATGGCAATGGCCGTTGAGGAGAGCGCCAGCGTCATGCCGATGAGCTCTGCCACTTTCCAGTCCATACCCAACAGGATGCAGAACCCGCCCAACAGCAGGCCGCAGGCCACCATCTGCAGTGCCCCACCGCCAAATACCGAGGCGCGAAGCTTCCACAGCCGCTGCGGGTCAAGCTCCAGGCCAATCACAAACAGCATCAGCACCACGCCAATTTCAGCGAAATGCAGTATCGCTTCGGCATCGGTGACTAAACGAAAGCCCCACGGCCCAATAACGCAGCCCGCAATCAGGTAGCCGAGAACAGAGCCCAGCCCCAGGCGTACCGCCACGGGCACAATCAGCGCCGCCGCGCCGAGGTAAATCAGCGCCTGTATCAGCGTATGGCTATCCATGGTGCGCCTCCTGCCACTCAAGTAAGCGTTGTTTATAATGGCGAGCCTGCGCCTGCAGCGTTTCATCATCGCAAACGAACGTGCAGTGCATCGCAAACGGCGGGAGCCAGTTCAGACCGCAATAGAGCGCAGTCGCCTGCAGCGGCTGCGCCAGGACGTCAAAACCCGGGAAGGAACCGATATCAAAGTGACTTTCCCCTCCGCCGGTAGTGACCGCCCACATCAGGCTTTTTCCTTTTAGCGCATTGCCGTTGTGGCCGTACGCCCAGCCGTGGGAGAAGACTTTATCAATCCACAGCTTCAGGAGCGGGGGCGTGCTGTACCACTGCATGGGATGCTGCCAGACAATCAGATCGGCACGGGAAAGCGCCTCCTGCTCGGCGGCGATATCGATATTAAAATCGGGATAGAGTTGATAGAGGGAACGTATCTCTACGTTATCAAGCGTCCTTACCTGCTCAAGCATCCGCTTATTCGCATGCGAGTGCTGCGGATATGGATGGGCATAAATTATCAGAATCATTGATTAGCCTGTTGTTACTGCTTTCTTTTAACAAAAGAGTGTAGTCAGTAATTCAACAGGCTAATAGTGAATATTATTGACGGGCTTACGTCAGAATTCTGAATTAGTTATCCAGCTCGCCCATGGATTTCACCTGGTCACGGTTGATCTGCTCGGTTTGACCGGTTTCGGCGTTTTTGTACGACACCAGACCGGTATCGTCATCCACCTGCGGTTTGCCGTCGGTGACAATGGTTTTGCCATCGGTGGTTTTTACGGCCTGATTAGACGAACAGCCCGCAACGGTAAACATTGTCGTGGCAGCCAGAACGGAAGCGATCAGTAATTTATTTTGCATGGTGTTTTCCCCTGCTCTCAGTTGAATTTCGTTATCGACCTAACCATTTTAGGCTAACTGACTGAAAGCGGATGAAAAACCAGAAGGTTCTGAAGATGGGGAGAATGCCCGGCAGCCGAACGGCACCGGGCATTTTGACTTACTTGCTAATCTGCGCGTGCATTTCCTGCACTGAAATCACCTTCTCGGTGGCATCCGCGTTCAGCGCCATGGCCGTTGCGAAACCGCCGTTCAGGGTGGTGTCGTAGTGCACTTTGTACTGCAGCGCGCTGCGGCGAATCAGCTTGGAGTCTTCAATCGCCTGGCGGCCTGCGGTGGTGTTGATGATGTAGGTGTATTCGCCATTCTTGATACGATCCTGAATGTGCGGACGACCTTCATGCACCTTGTTCACCAGACGCGGGTTGATGCCGGCTTCGCCCAGCACAATCGCCGTACCGTGGGTTGCATCCAGCTCGAAGCCCTGTTTCAGGAGCTTAGCGGCCAGGTCAACCACGCGCTCTTTGTCGCCTTCACGAACGGAGAGCAGCGCACGGCCTGATTTTCTCATGGTGGAGCTACTGCCCAGCTGCGCCTTCGCAAACGCTTCTGCGAAGGTGCGGCCCACGCCCATCACTTCCCCGGTAGAGCGCATTTCTGGCCCTAACAGCGGGTCAACGCCCGGGAATTTGTTGAACGGCAGCACCACTTCTTTCACCGAGTAGTACGGTGGAATGATCTCTTTGGTCACGCCCTGCTGCGCCAGCGTCTGGCCCGCCATCACGCGCGCCGCCACTTTCGCCAGCGGTACGCCGGTGGCTTTGGAGACGAACGGTACGGTACGCGCCGCACGCGGGTTCACTTCAATCAGGTAGACTTCGTTGTCTTTCACCGCGAACTGGACGTTCATCAGACCGCGAACCTGCAGCTCGAAGGCCAGCTTCTGCACCTGCTGGCGCATCACGTCCTGGATCTCCTGGCTCAGGGTGTACGCAGGCAGAGAACAGGCTGAGTCACCGGAGTGCACGCCCGCCTGCTCGATGTGCTCCATGATGCCGCCAATCAGCACCATTTCGCCGTCGCAGATGGCGTCAACGTCCACTTCCACCGCGTCGTCGAGGAAGCGGTCGAGCAGCACTGGCGCATCGTTGGAGACGCTTACCGCGGTCTGGAAGTAGCGGCGCAGGTCGGCTTCGTCATACACGATTTCCATCGCGCGGCCGCCCAGCACGTACGAAGGACGCACCACCAGCGGGTAGCCAATCTCTTTCGCCTTCTCAACGGCCATTTCGATGGCGGTGACGGTGGCGTTCGCCGGCTGTTTCAGCTTCAGACGGTCAACCGCCTGCTGGAAACGCTCGCGGTCTTCCGCACGGTCAATCGCGTCCGGGCTGGTGCCAATAACCGGCACGCCTGCTGCTTCCAGCGCGCGCGCCAGCTTCAGCGGGGTCTGGCCGCCGTACTGCACGATAACGCCTTTTGGCTTCTCGATGCGCACGATTTCCAGCACGTCTTCCAGCGTAACCGGCTCGAAGTAGAGGCGGTCAGAGGTGTCGTAGTCGGTCGATACGGTTTCCGGGTTACAGTTGACCATGATGGTCTCGTAACCGTCTTCACGCAGCGCCAGGGAGGCGTGTACGCAGCAGTAGTCGAACTCGATGCCCTGGCCGATACGGTTTGGACCGCCGCCCAGCACCATAATCTTGTCGCGGTCGACGGACGGGTTCGCTTCGCACTCGTCTTCATAGGTGGAGTACATGTAGGCGGTGTCGGTCGAGAATTCAGCCGCACAGGTGTCCACGCGCTTGTAGACCGGGTGCAGGTCGTACTGGTCGCGCAGCTTGCGGATTTCCGCTTCGCGCACGCCCGCCAGCTTAGCCAGACGCGCATCGGCGAAGCCTTTACGCTTCAGCACGCGCAGGAAGTCAGCGTCCAGGCCGGTGATGCCCAGCTCAGCCACCTGCTCTTCCAGACGCACCAGCTCTTCAATCTGCACCAGGAACCAGCGGTCGATGTTGGTCAGGTTGAACACGCCGTCGACGGACAGGCCCGCACGGAAGGCATCGGCGATGTACCAGATACGTTCTGCGCCCGCGTCTTTCAGCTCGCGACGAATTTTCGTCAGCGCTTCCGGGTCGTCCAGGCTCACTTTCGGGTCGAAGCCGGTCGCGCCCACTTCGAGGCCGCGCAGCGCTTTCTGCAGGGATTCCTGCTGCGTGCGGCCAATCGCCATCACTTCACCGACAGATTTCATCTGGGTAGTCAGACGGTCGTTCGCGCCTGCGAATTTCTCGAAGTTGAAGCGTGGAATTTTGGTGACAACGTAGTCGATGGACGGCTCGAAGGACGCAGGCGTGCGGCCACCGGTGATGTCGTTCATCAGCTCGTCGAGGGTGTAACCCACCGCCAGCTTCGCCGCCACTTTCGCAATCGGGAAGCCGGTCGCTTTAGAGGCCAGCGCGGAGGAACGGGACACGCGCGGGTTCATTTCGATAACAATCAGACGGCCGGTTTTCGGGTTAACGGAGAACTGCACGTTAGAACCGCCGGTTTCCACGCCGATTTCACGCAGTACCGCCATCGAGGCGTTACGCATGATTTGATACTCTTTGTCGGTCAGGGTCTGGGCTGGCGCAACGGTGATGGAGTCGCCGGTGTGGATACCCATCGCATCGAAGTTTTCGATAGAACAGACGATGATGCAGTTGTCGTTTTTATCACGCACCACTTCCATCTCGTACTCTTTCCAGCCAATCAGCGATTCATCAATCAGCAGCTCTTTGGTTGGGGAGAGATCCAGACCGCGTTCGCAAATCTCTTCGAACTCTTCTCGGTTGTAGGCGATGCCGCCGCCGGTGCCGCCCATGGTGAACGATGGACGGATGATGCACGGATAGCCCACGTCAGCCGCGACGGCCAGCGCTTCTTCCATGTTGTGTGCGATACCGGAACGCGCGGTGTCGAGGCCGATTTTCTTCATCGCCACGTCGAAGCGTCGACGGTCTTCTGCTTTATCAATCGCGTCGGCGGTCGCACCAATCATGGTCACGCCGAACTCGGCCAGCACGCCCTGACGCTCCAGCTCCAGCGCACAGTTCAGCGCCGTCTGGCCGCCCATGGTTGGCAGCACCGCGTCCGGACGCTCTTTCTCGATGATTTTACGCACCACTTCCCAGTGAATCGGCTCGATGTAGGTTGCATCGGCCATTTCCGGGTCGGTCATGATGGTTGCCGGGTTAGAGTTCACCAGGATAACGCGGTAACCCTCTTCACGCAGGGCTTTACACGCCTGCGCGCCGGAGTAGTCGAATTCGCAGGCCTGGCCGATGACGATCGGGCCAGCGCCAAGGATCAGGATGCTTTTTATATCTGTACGTTTTGGCATTGTCTTCTCGGCTCCTGATTATTTAGCGGTCTTACGGTATTGCTCGATAAGTTCGATGAAGTGATCGAACAGCGGCGCGGCGTCGTGTGGGCCCGGGCTGGCTTCCGGGTGCCCCTGGAAGCTGAATGCTGGCTTATCGGTGCGATGAATCCCCTGCAGGGTGCCATCGAACAGCGACTTATGGGTCACGCGCAGGTTAGCCGGCATCGAGGCTTCATCGACGGCAAAGCCGTGGTTCTGCGCGGTGATCATCACCGTGTTGTTATCGATGTCTTTCACCGGGTGGTTGCCACCGTGGTGGCCGAACTTCATCTTAACGGTGTTCGCACCGCTCGCCAGCGCCAGCAGCTGATGGCCGAGGCAGATGCCGAATACCGGGATGTCGGTTTCCAGGAAGGACTTGATGGCGGCGATAGCGTAATCGCACGGCGCCGGGTCGCCAGGGCCGTTGGACAGGAAAATACCGTCCGGATTCATCTTCAGCACGTCTTCGGCAGACGTTTGCGCCGGAACCACCGTCAGGCGGCAGCCGCGGTCAACCAGCATGCGCAGGATGTTGCGCTTGGCGCCGAAATCGTAGGCCACCACGTGGAACGGCAGCTCGCTCTCTTTTTTCGCTTCCGGCAGGTCGCCTTCCAGCGTCCAGCTACCCTGGGTCCAGCTGTAGGCTTCAGCGGTCGTCACTTCTTTCGCCAGGTCCATGCCGTTCAGGCCCGGGAAGGCTTTCGCTTTTTCCAGCGCCAGCGTCGCATCGAGGTTATCACCCGCGATGATGCAGCCGTTCTGTGCACCCTTCTCGCGCAGCAGACGCGTTAACTTACGGGTATCGATATCGGCAATCGCCACGATGTTATGGCGCTTCAGGTAAGAAGAGAGGTCTTCGGTATTGCGGAAGTTGCTGGCAATCAGCGGCAGGTCGCGGATGACCAGGCCTTGCGCATGTACCTGAGAAGATTCTTCGTCAGCCGCATTGGTGCCGACATTGCCGATATGAGGATAAGTAAGAGTAACGATTTGGCGAGAATAGGAAGGATCAGTGAGGATTTCTTGATAACCGGTCATTGAAGTATTGAAAACGACTTCCCCAACCGCCGAACCCGTTGCCCCTATGGCCCGACCGATAAACTGGGTTCCGTCTTCCAGAACCAATAGCGCTGACTTAATCAAAACACCCTCCAGAGAATATTCACTCACTTTATTTGCATATTAATTCATAGCATGTCATGGATCAATGCAAATGTGTTACCAGCGGATTTTTGGCAAACGGCGGCATTCTGGGGATTTGGTGGGTAAAAGTCAACTTAAAACGGATATTTTGTTTAGTCTTTTGCAGGCCTGGCGAGAAGAATGCGGCTTAAGCGACAAAAAGATCAGGTAAATCACAGCAGAAAACGCTTGCGCGCCTGGTTTAATAAAAAATAACGCGATAGAGCATAATAAAGTGGACCAAATGGTCAAAATTTACATTTCAGTAACGTTAAAATGCAACATTAAATAGATATATATGGCTTTAAAGCAAAATAAAACATGAAGTAGGTAAAATAAAAGGGCAATAAAATATTGCCCTATGCAATCAAACAATTACGACTGCAATAACCACATCACGATGGGTAATAATGCTTATAAATTGTTGAGATCGAGCACGTCTCGCATATCAAAAAGACCATCTTTCTTGTTTTTAAGCCACAAAGCGGAACGTACCGCGCCGTTGGCGAACGTCATTCGGCTGGAGGCTTTATGCGTAATTTCGACGCGTTCACCAATATCGGCGAACATCGCCGTGTGTTCGCCGACGATGTCACCCGCCCGCACGGTTGCAAAACCAATGGTGCCCGGCACGCGTTCGCCGGTGTAACCTTCGCGGGTGTAGACCGCGCACTCTTTTAAATTTTTATCGAGTGCATGAGCAATCGCTTCGCCCATCGCCAGCGCCGTACCTGATGGCGCATCAACTTTGTAACGGTGGTGAGCTTCTACGATCTCAATATCCGTGTAGTTGCCCATCACCTTCGCGGCCTTCTCCAGCAGCTTCAGCATGACGTTAACGCCCACGCTGAAGTTTGCGGCGAAGACGATCGCAATCTCTTTTGATGCATCCTGGATAGCCTGCTTACCCGCATCGTCAAAACCGGTGGTGCCGATCACCATCCCCTTGCCGTGCTGGCGACAAAACGCCAGATGCGCGAGCGTCCCTTCCGGGCGGGTAAAATCGATGAACACATCGAAGTCCTCTTTTACCGCCTCCAGGCTGCTTTGCACGGTAACGCCCGTGTGGCCTGCGCCCGCCAGCTCGCCGGCATCGGTCCCCAGAAGCGAAGAACCTTCACGCTCCAGAGCCGCGCCAAGCGCGACGCCATCCATCTGAAGTGCCGCCTGAATAAGCTGACGGCCCATACGTCCACCCGCGCCCGCAATGGCGACACGGATCTGTGCATCATGCATAGTTATTCTCTTACGTTAAAATGATGTAAACCGTTTTCAGATTAACCAGCCTTGAGAAGCACTGCCAACTGAAAACACCAATAATTAGAATTTAACGTGAAACCGACTTAAATATCAGTAAAAGACATGATTTTGTCGTCACGATAAAGTAACGGGTAAAAAAAAGGCCAGCACAGGAGGTGCTGGCCTTTCATCAGAAAAAGGACTATTCGACTTCGCGGGCGTCGATGCGCAGTTCTTTCGGGACTTCGAAAACGATGTTCTCTTCACGTCCTTCCAGCGGCACCGCTTCGCCGCCGCCCAGCTCCTGCAGACGGGAAATGACGTTCTGTACCAGAATATCTGGCGCAGACGCCCCGGCCGTCACGCCGACACAGGCCGCGTGCTTAACCCACGCTTCCTGAATATCCGACGCGTCATCAATCAGGAAAGCCATTTTCCCCATGCGCTGCGCCAGTTCGGCCAGACGGTTGGAGTTAGACGAGTTTTTGGAGCCGACCACCAGCACCACATCCGCCTGTTCAGCCAGTGCGCGCACCGCTTCCTGACGGTTAGTGGTCGCGTAGCAGATATCATCCTTACGCGGACCGACGATTTTCGGGAAGCGCTGGCGCAGGGCGTCAATCACGTCCGAGGTATCATCTACGGAGAGCGTCGTCTGGGTCATAAACGACAGACGGTCTTCATTTTTCACGTTCAGCGTCAAGACATCTTCCGGCGACTCAACCAGATACATACCCCCTTCCGGGTTGCTGTACTGGCCCATGGTGCCTTCGACTTCCGGATGCCCGGCATGGCCAATCAGAATCGACTCTTCACCACGACGGCTGGCGCGCGCCACTTCCATATGCACTTTTGTCACCAGCGGACAGGTGGCATCGAATACGGTCAGGTCGCGGCTTTTCGCCTCGTTGCGTACCGCCTGCGAGACGCCGTGCGCGGAGAAGATCAGGATCGCACCGTCCGGCACTTCGCTGATCTGCTCAATAAAGATTGCGCCGCGCTCGCGCAGGCTGTCGACCACGTAGCGGTTATGCACCACTTCGTGACGCACATAAATCGGCGCGCCGTAAATCTCCAGCGCGTTTTCAACAATGCTGATAGCGCGGTCTACACCGGCGCAAAAGCCGCGCGGGTTAGCCAACAGGATCTGCATTTCAGGCCTCCAGTGCAGGATCGATTTCCAGCACTTCAACATCAAAATGAACGGTACGCCCGGCAAGCGGATGGTTGAAATCAACGGTAATAGAGTCGCCGTTGATTTCGCGGATCACGCCAGGCATTTCGCTGCCGTCCATAGCGGTAAAGAGCATAATCGCCCCGATTTCCGGTTCACCCGCGTCCATGAACTCACGGCGCGAGAAATACTGGATCAGGTCCGGACTCGGTACGCCAAACGCGGCATCCGGCTCCAGCGAAAAGGCTTTTTTCTCACCCTCTTTCAGACCGAGAAGCTGCTGCTCAAGACCTTCAGAAAGTGAGGTATCGCCAAGACGAAACAGGGCCGGTTTGCCGTTGTTGCGGGTGGATTCAGCCGTGGAGCCGTCATCCAGCTTCAGCGTGAAGTGAACGAGAACCGCGCTGTTGCTCTGTACGGATTTAGACATGCAAATTGCTCGCTTGTTTTGGGTCACCTGTTGCCCGGTGGCGCTGCGCTTACCGGGCCTACGGGAGGCCACAAATTCTGTAGGCCGGGTAAGCGCAGCGCCACCCGGCATTGACAATTAAGCCTGCTCTTTCGCGGCCGGTTTTGGCAAGAAGCCTTCCAGCACGATTAACGCCGCACCGATGCAAATTGCGCTATCGGCGAGGTTAAAGGTCGCGAAGTGCCAGTCGCCGACGTAGAAGTCGATCATATCGACCACAAAGCCGTGCCACAGGCGGTCAAACAGGTTGCCCAGGGCGCCGCCAATGATCAGCGCGTAGGCAATGTTATTCAGCTTTTGCGTGGCCTTCGAGCGGTACATCAGCACCGCCAGGATCACGCAGATACCGAGAGCGATACCCGCAAAGAACCAGCGCTGCCAGCCACCGCTGTCGGCAAGGAAACTAAACGCTGCGCCGTAGTTACGTGCGTAGTGCAGGTTAAGCGACGGGAACAGCGGGACCGTCTCCCCCAGAGCGAAATTCTGGAGGATCAGGAACTTGCTGCCCAGATCGATAATCAGCACCACCACAACCAGCCACAGCCAGCGCAGTCCTGTTGAACAGAGAGTTTTACTCATCAGGCAAACTTACGTTTTTCGCCGTCACCGGCGACGTTGCTTACACAGCGTCCGCAGATATCTGCGTGTTCCGCCACCTGGCCAACATCGGTGGTGTAATGCCAGCAGCGCGGGCATTTCTCACCGTCGGCTTTGCTCAGCGCGACTTTCAGTCCTTTGAGCAGTTCGCTCTGCTGAGCATCAGCAGTAGCTTCGGCATAATCCGCAACTTTCGCACCGGAGGTCAACAGGACAAATCGTAATTCATCGCCCAGCGCCGTCAGCTTCGCCGCCAGCTCCGGTTCGGCGTACAGGGTCACTGCCGCTTCCAGAGAGCCGCCGACTTTCTTGTCTGCACGCGCCTGCTCGATAACCTTATTCACTTCGCCACGCACTTTCAGCAGTTCGTCCCAGAAGGCATCGTTCATTGCTTCGGTGCTGGAGAGATCGAACAGGCCTTCGTACCACTCGCCCGTGAAGACATACTTCTCACGGTCGCCCGGCAGATAGCCCCAGATTTCATCCGCGGTGAAGGACATGATCGGCGCCATCCAGCGCACCAGCGCTTCTGCGATGTGGAACAGTGCGGTCTGGCAGCTACGACGCGCCACGCTGTCCGCTTTCGCGGTGTACTGGCGGTCTTTGATGATGTCGAGGTAGAACGAGCCCATCTCGATGGAGCAGAAGCGCATCAGGCGCTGCACCACTTCGTGGAAGTCGTAAGACTCATAGGCTTTCAGGATATCGTCCTGCGCCGCTTTCGCGCAGCCTACCGCCCAGCGGTCCAGCACCACCATCTCTTCCGGTTTCACCATGTCTTTTGCCGGATCGAACCCGTTCAGGTTCGCCAGCAGGAAGCGCGCGGTGTTACGGATACGACGATAGCTGTCGGCGGCACGCTTCAGGATCTCGTCGGACACCGCCATTTCGCCGGTGTAGTCGGTAGAGGCCACCCACAGACGCAGAATGTCTGCGCCCAGCTTGTTCATCACATCCTGCGGAGAAACGGTGTTACCGATAGATTTGGACATCTTACGGCCCTGACCATCCACGGTGAAGCCGTGAGTCAGTACCTGACGGTAAGGTGCTTTACCCTTCATGGCGGTGGAGATCATCAGCGATGACATGAACCAGCCGCGGTGTTGGTCAGACCCTTCCAGATACATATCGGCAGCGTGACCGGCAAATTCCGGGCGCACGTCAACCACGGAGGAGTGAGTAGACCCGGAGTCGAACCATACGTCCAGGGTATCCGGCACTTTCTCGTAGCTGTCTGCGTCAGCGCCCAGGATGTCGCGGGAGTCGAGATCCCACCACGCCTGAATGCCGTCAACTTCGACGCGCTTCGCCACTTCTTCCATCAGTTCCAGAGTGTTCGGGTGCAACTCCTGCGTCTCTTTATGTACGAACAGAGACATCGGCACGCCCCAGGTACGCTGACGGGAGATACACCAGTCAGGACGGTTAGCCACCATGGATTCGATACGCGCCTGGCCCCAGTCAGGGATCCACTGCACGCCTTTGATCTCTTTCAGAGACTGCTCGCGCAGACCTTTCTGATCCATGCTGACGAACCACTGCGGGGTCGCACGGAAGATGATCGGAGTCTTGTGACGCCAGCAGCACGGATAGCTGTGCTGCATTTTTTCAACGTGCAGCAGCGCGCCGCTGGTGCGCAACATGTCGACGATGATGTCGTTCGCTTTGAAGACGTTGATACCGTCCAGCGCCGGGTAGGTGCCAGGCAGGTAAGAGCCGTCCGGGCCAACCGGGTTAGCGATTTCCAGACCATACTTCAGGCTGATGTTGTAGTCGTCAGGACCGTGGCCACCGGCGGTATGCACCGCACCGGTACCCGCTTCCAGCGTCACGTGGTCGCCCAGGATCGCCGGAACGTCGAAGTCCAGGAACGGGTGTTTGAAGCGCATCAGCTCCAGCGCGTCACCTTTCACGGTGCCCAGCACGGTGTAGTCGGTGATATGCGCGCGCTTCAGCACGCTCTCAACCAGATCTTTCGCCAGGATAACCGCCTGACCTTCAACCTGAACCAGCGCGTATTCGAACTCACCGGACAGGGAGATCGCGCGGTTGGCTGGCAGGGTCCACGGGGTGGTGGTCCAGATAACCAAAGAGATTGGGCCGTTAACGGACGACACGCCAAATTTGGCTTTCACCGCATCCTGATCGACGGCATGGAATGCCACGTCAATAGAAGGAGAGGTTTTGTCGTAATACTCCACTTCCGCTTCTGCCAGCGCAGAGCGGCAGTCCACGCACCAGTGCACTGGCTTAGCGCCTTTGTGCAGGTGGCCGTTACCGATGATTTTACCCAGCGCACGGATGATGTTGGCTTCAGTTTTGAAGTCCATGGTCAGGTACGGGTGCGACCAGTCGCCCAGCACGCCCAGACGGATGAAGTCAGCGCGCTGACCGTCAACCTGCGTAGCGGCGTATTCGCGGCACTTCGCACGGAACTCGGCGGCGGTGAACTTCTCACCCGGCTTGCCAAACTCTTGCTCTACTTTCAGCTCGATCGGCAGACCGTGGCAGTCCCAGCCCGGAACGTAAGGCGAGTCATATCCCGTGAGGCCTTTGGACTTCACGATAATGTCTTTCAGAATCTTGTTAACCGAGTGACCAATATGAATGCTGCCATTCGCATATGGAGGGCCATCATGCAGAATGAAGGATTTTTTGCCTTTTTTGGCTGCACGAATGATGCCGTACAGGTCATCATCGGTCCAACGCGCCAGCATTCCCGGTTCGCGCTTGGCGAGATCGCCGCGCATCGGGAACCCTGTTTCCGGCAAATTCAGGGTTGATTTATAGTCACTCATCAGATTCTCGGTTCCGTATTTATCACGTAGGCAGTTAAGCCGGGTTCAAAGCCCAAAAAACTCGCGGGCCGTCAATTCATCTCGCGCAATTTGCGCTTTTAGTTCATCCAGCGAACCAAATCGCTGCTCGTTGCGTATTTTTTTACGCAGTATCACATCTATATGGCGACCGTAGAGGTCCATTACAACGTCCAGCAGGTGCACTTCTAGCTGTTGACGCACACCGGCGACGGTCGGACGCGTACCAATGTTGGCGACGCCGTAAAACGGCTTATCGCCCAGTCCTGCCACTTCCACCGCATACACCCCTTTAACCGGGGAAACCTGACGACGCAGCGGTATATTCGCCGTCGGGAAGCCTATCGTGCGGCCCAGCGCATCGCCATGGACCACGCGGCCAGAGATAGTGAACGGATGCCCCAGCAGGGTTTCCGCCGTATCCAGTTCGTCATCGGCCAGTGCCCGGCGAACCGCCGTGCTGCTGACGCGCACGCCGCCTTCGCAGAAGGTCATCGCGCTGGTGACGTCAAATCCGTACTCCAGACCAGCCTTCTGTAATAGCAAGAAATCGCCCTGACGACCAGCGCCAAAGCGGAAATCATCGCCCACGGCGAGAAACTGCACGCCAAGACGCTTAACCAGCAGGTCGCTGACGAAATTTTGTGCTGTCAGCGCGGCAAAGCGGCGATCGAAACGCACACACAATACATAGTCCACGCCGGACTCCGCCAGATAGCGCAGCTTCTCGCGCAGGCGAGTGAGGCGGGCGGGAGATTTATCGCCCGCGAACAGCTCCAGCGGCTGCGGCTCGAAAATCATCACTACAACGGGCAGGCCACGGGCCTCCCCTTCTTTACGCAATCCCTGCAACAGCGCCTGATGACCACGATGCACGCCGTCGAAATTACCAATGGTCAGCACGCACCCGTGTGGCGCGCTGCTGAGATTATGTATGCCGCGTATCAGCTTCATGTCTGGCTCAAAACAGTGAAAATCGCCAAAGTATACCTTGTACAGCGGTTAAGGTTAACCGGCGATTGTTCGCGCAAAACAGAAAGCCGTAATGATTTCATCAGGCTGACCTTTCGCAGCGAAAAAATCTGCTCGTGAACTGCGATTTTTATGCCGAAAGGCTGTATTCAGGGAAGACAAGCTGGTAGAATCCTGCGCCATCACTACGTAACGTAGCGTCGCTAATTAACGGCGCTTATTTGCACAAATCCATTGACAAAAGAAGGCAAAGAGGGCATATTCCTCGGCCTTTGAATTGTCCACATAGAACATATTTGGGAGTTGGACTTGGCTAATATCAAATCAGCTAAGAAACGTGCCGTTCAGTCTGAAAAGGCTCGTAAGCACAACGCAAGCCGTCGCTCTATGATGCGTACTTTCATCAAGAAAGTATACGCAGCAATCGAAGCAGGCGACAAAGCTGCAGCGCAGAACGCATTTAACGAAATGCAACCAATCGTGGATCGTCAGGCTGCTAAAGGTCTGATCCACAAAAACAAAGCAGCGCGTCATAAAGCAAACCTGACCGCGCAGATCAACAAACTGGCTTAATCGCTACTTGTTGTTGCTTGTTTAAAGAACCCGCTTAACGCGGGTTTTTTTATGCCTTCAGATTGCCGGTGGCGTAAACAGCGCCGCGTAGTCACGGTTACAGATTCGCTGTACCGCCGGGTGCTGAATCATCCGTTCGGCAAATATGGCGTGATACTCCTCCATCACGTTATCCACTCTGCCTATCTCCGTAATCTTATCGTCCGAATAGAGATCGTGCGCATACAGCGTCGGCGCAACGAAGATCGCGTTATGCGCTTCGCCAAAGGCTTTCATCAGCGCCGCATCGTCGAACTCACCGAGGATTTCTACCTTTAGCCCCTGCGAGTTAAACCAGTTCAGCAGCTTGCGTCCGAGCATGGAACGTCTTCCCGGCACCAGCAGGCGGCGCTCTTCAAGGCACGCGGGGAACGGTTTTTCCGGCGGCGGGTTAATGCACCAGAAGCTGACGCCGCATTCGCCAATTTTCACCGAGAACAGCCCTTCCTGCTGGGTGGAGTCGATCGGGCAGTCCGAGATAATCATGTCCAGCTTGTGCTGGCTCAGCTGTTCCAGCAGCATCTCGTGGGTGGATTCAAAGCAGCGCAGATGGATTTGCTCATCTTCCACCACCGCCGCATCCAGCACACCGCTCACCAGCCGCTTGGACAGCGCATCCGCCACGCCCACGTCAAAGAGCAGGTTCGACTCTTTGCGGTAGTTGACGATATCCAGCATCTCCTGGCTCAGGGTGAACATTTTGTCCGCATAGCGGAAAACCAGTTCGCCCAGTTCGCTGGGTTCAATCCCACGCCCTTTACGCTTGAACAGCTTGCCCTGCAGGCGCTCTTCCAGGGCCTTGATTTGCCCGGTGATGGTTTGCGGCGTCAGGTAGAGCGCCTCTGCCGCCCCCACCACCGAGCCCTGTTTATAGACGTGCCAGAAGTAGTACAGATGGTTGTAATTTAAATGAGACATCGCGTCTTCTCTCCCTGAGTGTGTATCGGGAGAAGGATCGCCTCCTCCCGGTGTTCCGTTATGCCTGGACAGCCTGTCCGGACAATTTCACCTTCAACAAGGTATAACCGATTACCGCGGCCAGTAATGACCCGATGAGAATGCCGAGTTTAGCCCAGACGATAAGCTCAGGCGCATGCGCACCAAACGCCAGCGTCGAGATAAAGATCGACATCGTAAACCCGATGCCACACAGCACGCCGACGGCCATAATCTGCTTAAACGTGGTGCCGTGCGGCAAAGACGCCAGCTTCAGCTTCGTCGCCAGCCAGCAGAAGAGGCTAATGCCCAGCGGCTTACCGATAAACAGCCCGGCAATGATGCCCAGCGGCAGCACGGACGTCAGCCCGTCCAGCGTCACGCCGCCGAGGGAAACGCCCGCGTTGGCAAACGCAAACAGCGGCAGGATCATAAAGGCGACCCACGGGTGCAGCACATGCTCCAGCTGTTTGGCAGGCGACTTACCGTCCTGCGGCTTAAGCGGCACGAGGAAGCCGACGATCACACCTGCCAGCGTCGCGTGCACGCCCGATTTCAGCACCGCCGTCCACAGCACCATCCCCACCAGGATATAGATACCGATGCGGCGAACATTGAAGATGTTCAGCAGCGCCAGCACGGCAATCGCCCCAGCGGCCACGCTCAGGGACAGGATCGACAGATCGCTGGTGTAGAACAGCGCGATAATCACAATGGCGCCCAGGTCATCGATGATCGCCAGCGCCATCAGGAAGATTTTCAGGGCCACCGGCACGCGGCTTCCCAGCAGTGCCAGCACCCCGAGCGCAAAGGCGATATCCGTCGCAGCCGGGATCGCCCAGCCGTGACGTGCAATCGGATCCTGCCAGGTGAACGCCAGGAAGAGCAGCGCCGGCACCACCATCCCGCCGAGCGCGGCAATCACCGGAAACGCCGCGCGCTGGCGGCTGGCAAGCGAGCCCAGAACCAGCTCACGCTTAACCTCAAGCCCGACGAGCAGGAAGAACACCGCCATTAGCGCATCGTTGATCCACAGCAGCATGTTCTTTTTAATTTCGAGCGCCCCGACCTTCAGCTCAACGGGCGTTTCCAGAAATGCATGGTAGAGTCCCTGCGTGATGCCAAGGTTAGCCAGCACCATCGCGGCCGCAGCGGCAATAATCAGGATCACGCCGCCGGACGCCTCACTGCTAAAAAAACGGTGTAGTAATTTCACTTTAATTCTCTCTGTTACAACAATACCTCGATAAAACCATAATACCAAGCCAGATAGCTCGGCAAAAACAGATTAATATTGAGTATAGATTCAGTTTTACCGAGCAATACCCATAAATAGAAAAAGCCCGGAATCGCTTCCGGGCCTTTACGGATGAAAACCTGAGAACAGATTAACGGGTCAAATCATCGAAGAATTTTTTGACGCCATCGAAGAAGCTTTTGGAGCGCGGGCTGTTTTTCTCACCCGTCGGGCCGCCAAAGCTCTCCTGCAACTCTTTCAGCAGCTGTTTCTGCTTGTCGTTCAGGCCAACCGGCGTTTCCACGACGACGCGGCACAGCAGGTCGCCCTGCGCACCACCGCGAACGGATTTAACGCCTTTCCCGCGCATGCGGAACAGCTTGCCGGTCTGGGTTTCGCCCGGCACTTTCAGGTTCACGCGACCATCCAGCGTCGGTACTTCGATTTCACCGCCCAGTGCAGCCATCGCGAAGTTGATCGGCACTTCGCAGTACAGGTTATTACCTTCACGCTCGAAGATGGCGTGCTGCTTTACCTGCACCTGAACGTACAGATCGCCTGCCGGTGCGCCGTGCTCGCCTGCTTCGCCCTCACCTGCCAGACGGATGCGGTCGCCCGTATCGACGCCAGCCGGGATTTTAACGGACAGGGTCTTGGTTTTCTCAACGCGACCGTGGCCGTGGCATTTGGTGCACGGATCTTTAATCAGCGTACCGCGACCGTGACAGTGCGGACAGGCCTGCTGTACCGCGAAGAAGCCCTGACGCATCTGTACCTGACCAGAGCCGTGACAGGTTGGACAGGTCTGAGGCTGCGTACCCGCTTTCGCGCCGCTGCCGTGGCAAACGTCACACTCTTCCAGCGTCGGGATACGGATCTCTTTGGTGACACCGCGAACGGCCTCTTCCAGCGTCAGCTCCATGTTGTAGCGCAGATCCGCGCCGCGCGCCGCGCGCTGACGACCACGACCGCCGCCGAAGATGTCGCCAAATACATCGCCAAAGATATCGCTGAAGTCAGCGCCGCCGCCAAAGCCGCCGCCACCGAATCCACCGCCGCCCATGCCGCCCTGTTCAAAGGCTGCGTGACCGTACTGGTCATAGGCCGCACGTTTTTGTGCATCGGTCAGGACTTCGTAGGCTTCTTTGATCTCTTTAAATTTGGCTTCAGCCTCTTTGTCACCCTGGTTACGGTCCGGGTGGAATTTCATGGCCAGGCGCTTGTACGCCTTTTTGATTTCACGCTCTTCCGCAGTTTTCGGAACGCCTAAAATCTCGTAATAGTCTTGCTTTGCCATTGGTTTTTTTAAGCCCCTTAACATGCGAGCACGGGCGTGGAGAGTTCTCCTACGCCCGTGCCGATTAATTACCCTGCATCAGGGCGATTATTTTTTATCTTTAACTTCTTCGAACTCAGCGTCGACAACGTCGTCGTCTTTCGCGTTGTTCGCTGAAGCGTCAGCGCCCGCCTGCTGTTGAGCGTGCTGCTGCTGAGCGATTTCCATCAGCTTCTGAGAAGCCTGCGCCAGTTCCTGCATCTTCGCTTCGATGTCCGCTTTGTCTTCACCTTTCAGTGAGGATTCCAGCGCACTCAGTGCAGCTTCGATAGCAGTCTTGTCTTCCGCTGGCAGTTTATCGCCTGCTTCTTCAACCTGCTTACGGGTGCTGTGCAGCAGATGGTCGCCCTGGTTGCGGGTCTGAACCAGCTCTTCGAACTTACGGTCTGATTCCGCGTTAGCTTCGGCATCGCGAACCATTTTTTCGATTTCCGCTTCGTTCAGGCCAGAAGATGCCTTGATGGTGATCTTCTGCTCTTTACCGCTGTTTTTGTCTTTCGCAGACACGTGCAGGATACCGTCAGCATCGATGTCGAAGGTCACTTCGATCTGCGGCATGCCGCGCGGTGCCGGATTGATACCGTCCAGGTTGAACTGACCCAGAGATTTGTTATCCGCCGCACGCTTACGCTCACCCTGAATCACATGGATGGTTACCGCAGACTGGTTGTCTTCAGCGGTAGAGAACACCTGACTGTGTTTCGTCGGGATGGTGGTGTTTTTGTTGATGAGCGCAGTCATCACACCGCCCATGGTTTCGATACCCAGAGACAGCGGGGTAACGTCCAGCAGCAGTACGTCTTTAACTTCACCGGTCAGTACGCCACCCTGAACCGCAGCACCGATTGCAACCGCTTCGTCCGGGTTAACGTCTTTACGTGGCTCTTTACCAAAGAACTCAGCCACTTTCTTCTGAACCATTGGCATGCGGGTCTGACCACCGACCAGGATAACGTCCTGGATATCGGATACGGACAGGCCAGCGTCCTGCAGAGCTACTTTCAGCGGCTCGATTGAACGGTTCACCAGGTCTTCTACCAGGCTTTCCAGTTTCGCACGGGTCACTTTGATGTTCATGTGTTTAGGACCGGTCGCGTCTGCAGTGATGTACGGCAGGTTCACGTCGGTCTGCTGAGCGGAAGACAGCTCGATCTTCGCTTTCTCAGCGGCTTCTTTCAGGCGCTGCATCGCCAGCGGGTCGTTACGCAGGTCAATGCCCTGATCTTTCTTGAACTCGTCAACGAGGTAGTTGATCAGACGGGTATCGAAGTCTTCACCACCCAGGTGGGTATCACCGTTGGTTGCCAGAACCTCGAAGGTTTTTTCGCCGTCAACTTCGTCGATTTCGATAATAGAGATATCGAAGGTACCACCACCCAGGTCGTAAACCGCGATAGTACGGTTGCCAACTTCTTTATCCAGACCATAAGCCAGTGCAGCAGCGGTTGGTTCGTTGATGATACGTTTTACTTCCAGACCTGCGATACGGCCAGCATCTTTGGTTGCCTGACGCTGAGCATCGTTGAAGTAAGCAGGTACGGTGATAACAGCTTCAGTTACCGGTTCACCCAGGTAATCTTCAGCGGTTTTCTTCATTTTCTTCAGCACTTCAGCAGAAATCTGCGGTGGTGCAGTTTTAGCGCCTTTCACATCAAGCCACGCATCGCCGTTATCTGCCGCGATGATTTTGTAAGGCATGATGGAAACGTCACGCTGAACTTCTTCGTCCTGGAAGCGGCGACCGATCAGGCGTTTAATCGCAAACAGGGTGTTTTGCGGGTTTGTCACTGCCTGACGTTTAGCCGGCTGACCAACCAGAGTTTCACCATCCTGGGTATAAGCAATGATAGAAGGCGTGGTGCGATCGCCCTCGGCGTTCTCCAGCACGCGTGCAGTAGTGCCATCCATAATCGCTACACAAGAGTTGGTAGTACCCAGGTCGATACCAATAATTTTACCCATCTAAACGTCTCCACTAAAAATTCAGTCAACATGTGGTTGTGTACCTGTAATAAGGGCAGAACGTGCTTTTTCAACTGCCCAGATTTGATTTTTTTCAGGTCCACACACTGCGGTTGACTACAAGATGGGGTCGCGACGGCATCCATCAAGGGGCAAGCATAAAAAAAATTTAATTTCACCCTGATGAGATCATAGACGCCATCGATTGCGCCCATTATGATGCCGCGCCCAGTCAGGGAGTACTGACGCGGGTTTAACCATTTCACCATATTAATGATGATTTTTTTGAGGACTTATGGGCAACACTAAGTTGGCTAATCCGGCTCCGCTGGGCCTGATGGGTTTTGGCATGACCACTATCCTGCTGAACCTGCACAATATCGGGATGTTCCCGATGGATGGCATCATCCTGGCGATGGGCATTTTTTACGGCGGTATCGCGCAAATCTTCGCGGGCCTGCTGGAATATAAGAAAGGCAATACCTTCGGCTTAACCGCCTTCACCTCTTACGGTTCTTTCTGGCTGACCCTTGTTGCCATTCTGCTGCTGCCTAAAATGGGCATGGCGGACGCGGCAAACGCCCATTTCCTGGGCGTTTACCTGGGCCTGTGGGGCGTCTTCACCCTGTTCATGTTCTTCGGTACCCTGAAAGGTAACCGCATGCTGCAGTTCGTTTTCCTGAGCCTGACCGTGCTGTTCGCCCTGCTGGCGATTGGTCACCTGGTGGATAACGAAGGCATCGTTCATGTTGCAGGCTGGATTGGTCTGGTTTGCGGCGCAAGCGCTATCTACCTCGCAATGGGTGAAGTGCTGAACGAGCAGTTTGACCGCACCATTCTACCGATTGGTGAAAAACACTGATCCCTCTGTCGTGCCCGCCTCGCGGGCACGACATCCCCCCGCCTGACGCAGCCAAAATCCTAATACCAGCCCCATCAGCGAGAGCGCGAGTACATACCAGGCTGGCGCCATCGGCGACACGCCCATCAGCACGGTGACGGCAATTGGCGTCAGCCCGCCGAAAATGGCATATGAGACGTTGTAAGAGAACGAGATCCCGGTGAAACGCACTTCCGGCGGGAAAGCTCGCACCATGACGTAAGGCACAGCACCCACTACGCCCACGCACAACCCTACCACGCCGTACAGCAAAAACAGCTGTTCAGGATGGCTGCCCGCCAGATGGTAAAACGCCCAGCTTGATGCGGCCAGTAACAGGCTGCCGACGATAAAGGTAACGCTGGCACCGAAACGATCTGCCGCCAGCCCGGCGGCCAGACAGCCAAAGCAGAGCATGATTGTCGCGATACTGTTCGCCTGTAGCGTCACGGCAGGGGCGAAGCCGTACTGCTTTTGCAGCCACACCGGGGACATCAATATCACCACCACAATGCCCGCCGAAAGCAGCCAGGTGAGCAGCATCGACACCACCACCGCTTTTTTATGGCGTACCACGACCGCCTTCACCGGCAGCTCCTGCGCCAGCGCTTTGCGCTGCTGCATCTCGAGGAAAATCGGCGTCTCCTGCAGCCAGCGGCGCAGGTACATCGCCACCAGACCAAACGCCCCGCCCAGCAGGAACGGAATACGCCAGCCCCAGTCGTGCACGGCCTGCTGCGTCATGCTGGTGTTAACAATCGTTGCAACCACCGAACCGAGCAGGATTCCGACGGTCAGCCCCGCCGTTAAGGTTCCGCAGGCGATACCAATGCGGCGCGCCGGAACATGCTCCGCGACAAACACCCACGCGCCCGGCACTTCACCGCCAATCGCCGCGCCCTGAAGGACGCGCATCAGCAACAGCAGCAGCGGAGCAAGGATGCCCATCGAGGCATAGGTGGGCAGCAGACCAATGGCCAGCGTGGGTACGGCCATCAGCAGGATGCTAAGGGTAAACATCTTCTTGCGCCCGACCAGATCGCCAAAGTGGGCCATGATAATGCCGCCCAGCGGACGCGCCAGATACCCGGCGGCAAAAATGCCGAAGGTTTGCACCTGACGCAGCCATTCAGGAATATCCGCCGGGAAGAAGAGTTCTCCCACCACGGCGGCGAAGAAGACGAAGATGATAAAGTCGTAAAACTCCAGCGCGCCGCCTAAGGCCGCGAGCGTGAGGGTTTTGTAGTCCTGTCGATTCAGAGGTCGGGTGTTATGTGACATAGCGAACCATTATGCGTTTATTGTGGATTTATTTTTACAGCAATCGTAAAGAAAAAATTACTATACCGTAAAAGCTTTACCACGCTATCGCCGCTTCAGCTAATGTCACATATTGATTAATTTCAGGAGATTGTTTCGCGACGTGCGTTTTTCGGACGAAAAGCTGCTACCACTTTCTCATCGGTTTCCACATAGGGACCGTCAAGCAGCTGTATACAATACGGTACACTTGCAAAGATGCCGTGAACGAGGACGCTGCCATCTTCTGATTTCAGCCCTTCCAGCGTCTCTTTAATCGACTTCGGCTGGCCCGGCAGGTTAAGGATCAACGCCTGCTTGCGGATTACCCCCACCTGGCGGGAAAGAATGGCCGTCGGGACAAAGTGTAGACTTATCTGGCGCATCTGCTCGCCGAAGCCCGGCATTTCACGATCGGCAATCGCCAGCGTTGCGTCCGGCGTCACGTCGCGGCGCGCGGGGCCGGTTCCGCCCGTCGTCAGAACAAGGTGGCAGCTCATCTCATCCACCAGCTCGCAGAGCGTCTGCTCGATGATCGGCTGTTCGTCAGGGATCAGGCGGGTCTGAATGTCAAAGGGGGTGGTCAGCGCGCTGCCAAGCCACTCTTCCAGAGCGGGGATGCCTTTATCCTGGTAAACGCCGCTGGAGGCGCGGTCAGAAATCGACACTAAGCCGATGCGTAAGGTATTCATATCCATTCCATTCAAAGAGTACTGATTAAAGGGAATGATACACGCAGAGAGGAAATTCAGACAGAGGCGGGGGTAAGACGCGTGACCGGAAGCCCGGTCACGCAGAATGATTACAGCAGGTCGCCGATCATTTTTTCCAGTTTGCCCTGGTCAACAGCAAACTTACGGATACCGTCCGCCAGTTTGTCTACAGCCATTGGATCCTGGTTGTGCTGCCACAGGAACTCGGATTCAGTGATGCGCTCTGGGCGTGCTTTCACTTCACCGGTGTAGGACAGTTTACGCTCCAGAGTACCTTCGCTTTCAGCCAGCTCTTTCAGCAGGGCAGGCGCGATGGTCAGGCGGTCACAGCCAGCCAGCTCGATGATTTCACCGACGTTACGGAAGCTTGCGCCCATAACCACGGTCTCATAGCCGTGCTGTTTGTAGTATTCGTAGATTTCAGTAACAGAAACCACGCCTGGATCTTCAGCCGGTGCGTACTCTTTCTTATCGGTGTTGGCTTTGTACCAGTCCAGAATACGGCCCACGAACGGAGAAATCAGGTATACGCCCGCTTCTGCACATGCACGCGCCTGCGCGAAGGAGAACAGCAGGGTCAGGTTACAGTTGATACCGTCTTTTTCCAGCTGCTCTGCCGCGCGGATACCCTGCCAGGTGGAAGCCAGTTTGATCAGGATACGGTCGTTGCTGATGCCAGCGTCGTTGTACATTTTGATCAGACGTTTCGCTTTGGCGATAGACGCTTCGGTGTCGTAGGAGAGACGCGCATCCACCTCGGTAGAGATACGGCCAGGAACCAGCTTCAGGATTTCCAGACCGATGTTCACTGCCAGCTTGTCGGTGGCATCCACAACCTGCTGCGCGCGGTCGTTGCTCTGTGCTTTCGCCCAGGTCACTGCGTCGTCAATCAGTTTGCGATACTCAGGGATCTGTGCGGCGTTAAGGATCAGAGAAGGGTTAGTTGTGGCATCCTGCGGCTGGTACAGCTTCATTGCCGCGATATCTCCGGTGTCAGCTACGACAGTGGTGAACTGACGAAGGGAGGTCAATTTATCCGTCATGATAGTGTTTCTCTTTTAACGTGCCCTGGATAATTCACGCTACCGACAGCATGCCTGCAGCGGAAAAATGACAGGTTTACTTGTTAGGGGGATGTAACCGGTCTGCCCTGATGATAACACGACGGAGGGGTAGCGCAACCGCAGACAGTGCGCTTAGGCAGAGTATGGTAAACTGGGAAGATTAACAGGCTGCTAAGCAACAGCATGCCCAATCAGTGGTAGCGCTTACATATTCACATTGGCATCAACAAGAGGGACGTTAATGCCTGATTTCTTTTTCTTTATTAACGAAGTCCTCTGGGGTTCGATAATGATTTACCTGCTTCTGGGAGCAGGTATTTGGTTTACGCTACGCAGTGGGTTCATCCAGTTTCGTTATATTCGCAAGTTTGGCAGAAGTCTGAAAAACAGCGTTACGCCCCAGCCGGGCGGATTAACGTCGTTCCAGGCACTCTGTACCAGCCTGGCGGCACGGCTCGGCAGCGGTAATCTGGCGGGCGTTGCGCTGGCCATCAGCGCGGGCGGGCCAGGCGCGGTCTTCTGGATGTGGGTGACGGCGCTACTCGGAATGGCCACCTCCTTTGCCGAAAGTTCGCTCGCCCAGCTTTATAAAGAGAAAGATAAAAACGGCCAGTTTCGCGGTGGTCCTGCCTGGTACATGGCGCGTGGCCTGGGGATGCGCTGGATGGGCGTCCTGTTCTCGCTTTTTTTACTGCTCGCGTACGGTCTTATTTTTAATACCGTCCAGGCAAATTCTGTCGCCAATGCCCTGAGCTACGCCTTCTCCTGCCCGGAGTGGGTCGCCGGTATCGCTTTAGCCCTCGTCGTTCTGCTCACCATTTCTGCCGGTCTTAAGGGCATCGCCCGCCTGATGCAGTGGCTGGTTCCCATTATGGCGCTGCTCTGGGTTGTGGCGAGTCTGTTCGTCGCCGCACTGCATATCGACCTGGTTCCGGGCGTGATTGCGACCATCTTCAAAAGCGCCTTTGGCTGGCGCGAGGTGGCCTCCGGGGCGCTGGGCTACACCTTCAGCCAGGCGCTGATGGCGGGTTTTCAGCGGGGAATGTTCTCCAACGAAGCCGGTATGGGATCAACCCCCAACGCGGCAGCCGCCGCCTCTTCCTGGCCGCCGCACCCGGCCGCACAGGGCATTGTGCAGATGATTGGCGTCTTTACCGATACCATTATCATCTGTTCCGCCAGCGCCATGATTTTGCTGCTGGCAGGCCCCGTACCGCATTCGTCGGGAACCGCCGGGATACAGCTTCTCCAGCAGGCGCTGGTGAACCTGACCGGCGGCTGGGGTGCAGGGTTTGTCTCGCTCATCCTGATCCTGTTTGCCTTCAGCTCGATTGTGGTGAATTACCTCTACGCCGAAAATAACCTTATTTTCCTGAAGCTCGACTCGCGCGCCGCAATCGGAACCCTGCGCCTGGGGGTCATACTGATGGTGATAGCAGGCTCCCTGCTCAGTATGCCGCTGGTCTGGCAGCTGGCCGATATTATTATGGCGCTGATGGCGATCACTAACCTCACGGCGATCCTGCTGCTCTCGCCCGTTGTGACCCTGATTGCCAGAGACTATCTGCGCCAGCGCAAACTCGGCGTGCCACCGGTATTTGATCCCGCCCGCTATCCCGACATTAAGGCGCAGCTTGCCCCCGGCACGTGGGATGATTTGCCGCGACAATAACAGCTATCGATCAATTCAGGGCGATTTTTTGCTAAAGTCGCTCTAAATTTCCTGCAAGGACTGGATATGCTGATTCTGATTTCACCTGCAAAAACGCTCGACTACCAGAGCCCGCTCGCCACCGAGCGCTATACCCAGCCTGAACTGCTGGACTACTCGCAACAGCTGATCCGCGAAGCGCGTAAGCTCTCTGCGCCGCAAATCGCCTCGCTGATGAGCATCAGCGACAAGCTGGCCGATCTTAACGCGACCCGCTTTCACGAGTGGCACCCGGATTTCACCCCGGCGAACGCTCGCCAGGCGATTCTGGCCTTTAAAGGCGATGTCTATACCGGCCTGCAGGCGGAAGATTTTAGCGAAGCCGATTTCGATTTTGCCCAGCAGCATCTGCGCATGCTGTCGGGTCTGTACGGCGTACTGCGCCCGCTGGACCTGATGCAGCCGTATCGTCTGGAGATGGGGATTCGCCTGGAAAATGCCAAAGGCAAAGACCTGTACCATTTCTGGGGCGATATCATTACCGACAAGCTGAACGCGGCGCTGCGCGCTCAGGGCGATAACGTGGTGATTAACCTGGCATCCGATGAGTACTACAAGTCGGTGAAACCGAAAAAGCTGGATGCAGAGATTATCAAACCGGTGTTCCTCGACGAGAAGAACGGCAAGTTCAAGGTGATCAGCTTCTACGCCAAGAAAGCGCGCGGCCTGATGAGCCGCTACATCATCCAGAACCGCCTGACGAAGCCGGAGCAGCTGACCGCCTTTAACAGCCAAGGCTATTTCTTTGACGAGGCGTCGTCGGGGAGAGGCGAGCTGGTGTTTAAGCGCCACGAGCAGTAAAAACAAACCCCGCCAGATGGCGGGGTTTTGCATTAATGGTGTTTCCAGTCCGGGCCGCGATCGTCACGGTGGTCATCGTGGTGATGGTCATCATGGCGATCGTCATGTTTACGATGCTCATCATGTGGACGCCAGTGGTTATCACGCCAGTCATAGTGCGCTTTCCACCAGTCGTGGTCTCGCCAGCGGCCGCCGTCCCAGTAGTGCCCGTTGTTATCCTGGTCGCCAATCTGCAGTTTTACCGCAGGTATGAGGGTAATTTCAGACGCCTGAACCGCCATGGGGGCGGCCAGCACCAGTGAAAGCGCGATGAGTGCAGGTTTCAGTGTAGACACAGGTGACTCCTTATTCTTCTTGCCCAACGTGGGCCGATGTAAGGAGATTACGCGAGGGGAACGGGGGATGTTATTCTCTGCAATCCTAAACGCTAAGTGACCGCATTTATTGGGAATTTCTGCTTTTTTCCTGCTTTATTTCTCCTTAATTTCTTCACAAAAAAGCCGGGTGGCGGCTTCGCCTTACCCGGCCTCGGTACAGTACTGCTGTTGCCGGGTGACGCTGCGCTTACCCGGCCTACGTTCTGAGCCGTTGTAGGTCGGGTAAGGCGTAGCCGCCACCCGACACAAATCACGCTCGAGCCATCATCAGCTTACGCAGCGCGGCAAAATCTGCCGGCAGTTCATGAGACAGCAGCGGCAGGTCGGCACGCTCGGCCAGCTCTTTCGGCAGCGACAGCGTTTCGCCCAGGATCGCTTCCACGCTCTCTTTGAACTTCGCCGGATGCGCGGTGCCCAGGAACAGGCCGTATTCACCCGGGTTAAGCTGGTCGCGCAGCGCGCGGTAGGCAATCGCCGCATGCGGTTCAGAGGTATACCCCACCGCCTTCAGCTCGCGCATGGTCGCTTTGGTGGTTTCATCCGTCACCGCGGCGTAGCCCAGGTCACCCAGACGCCAGATCTTACGACGGAACAGCTCTTCCACGCGCGGCCAGTTGTTCGGCTGCGACACATCCATCGCATTAGAGAGCGTTGCCTGCGTGGCGTTCGGCGCCCACTTCCCGTCTTTCAGGAAGCGCGGCACGGTGTCGTTGGCGTTGGTGGCGGCGATAAAGCGTTTCACCGGCAGACCCAGGGATTTCGCCAGCAGGCCCGCCGTCAGGTCACCGAAGTTGCCGCTCGGCACGGAGATCACCAGCTGGTTGCGCGCTTCCTGCGGCAGCTGCGCCACCGCTTCGAAGTAGTAGCAGATCTGCGCCAGCAGACGGCTGATGTTGATAGAGTTGGCGGAGTTCAGACCCAGGGCCACCTTCAGCTCTTCATCGTCGAAGGCCTGCTTGACCAGCGCCTGGCAGGCATCGAAATCGCCGTCAATTGCCACGGTTTCAATGTTGCCGCCGAGCGTACAGAACAGTTTTTCCTGCAGCGGGCTGATTTTGCCTTTCGGATAGAGGATCACCACGCGGACGTTTTTCAGGCCGTAGAACGCGTGCGCCACCGCCGCACCGGTATCGCCGGAGGTTGCGGTCAGGATGGTCACCGGTTTGTCGCCGCTGATGTGGGTCAGCATCTGCGCCATAAAGCGGCCGCCGAAGTCTTTAAACGCCAGGGTCGGGCCGTGGAACAGCTCCAGGCAGCCAACGTCAGGCTCAACCTGCTTCACCGGCGCCGGGAAAGCGAACGCCGCACGCACGCGCTCTTCCAGCAGTTCCTGCGGGATTTCATCGCCGATAAACGCCGAGAGAATTTTGGTGCTGCGGGTAACAAAGTCCTGCTTCAGCAGCTCGTCGATGTCGGTCAGCTGAACTTCCGGCAGGTCATGCGGGAAAAACAGCCCCTGGTTTTTGCCCAGCCCCTGAGTTACCGCCTGCGCGAAGCTGACCTGCTCGTTATGATCTTTAAGGTTGTAGAGTTTCATTGATTATCCCAGTACTCGTGCGCCAGCCGTGTCCAGACGGCAAATATGAACAAAGCCTTCCTGATTTTGCAGGTAGTGTTTAGAGAGCCAGTCCGCCACGCGCTGCGCGGTGTCAGGCTTGTCGCAAAGGGCGAACAGCGTCGGGCCGGAGCCGGAGATGCCGCACGCCTGCGCGCCGATATCCATCGAGGCCTGTCGCGCCTCGTTAAAGCCGGGCAGCAGCTTCGTGCGGTACGGCTCGGCAATGACGTCTTTCATCAGCTTCGCCGCCAGCTGCGGCTGACGGGTGTAGCAGGCGTGAATAAAGCCCGCCAGATGACGCCCGTGGGCGATACAGTCCTGACGACGATACTGCGCGGGCAGGATCGCACGCGCTTCCGCGGTAGAAACCTTAATGCCCGGATAGGCCAGCACCCACAGCCACTCATCAAACCCTGGCACCTGCTGGCTGATGATGCCATTTTCTTCGATCATCAGCTGCATGCCGCCGAGGAAGCACGGCGCCACGTTGTCATAGTGAATGCTGCCGGAGATGCGCCCTTCCAGCTCGCCCATTAACCCCAGCAGGCGGTTGTTGTTCAGCGGCTTGCCGCAGTGCTCGTTCATCGCCACCAGCGCGGCGACTACCGAGCAGGCGCTGGAACCCAGTCCCGAGCCAATCGGCATGCTTTTTTCCAGCGTCATGGCAACCGGCACGTTTTTGCCGATCTCCTGACAGAAGCGTTCCCAGCACTGATAGACGATATTTTCGCGCGGCTCAGACGGCAGTTTGCTGGCGAAGCGGCCCACGTTATTCAGGCTGAAGCTATCCGCCGCTTCCACCGTGACCGTATCGCCCAGCAGCGAACCATCCACCGGCGTCACCGCCGCACCCAGCACGTCAAATCCGACGCTCATATTCGCGCTGGAAGCCGGGGCATAAACTTTGACCATGTTAAACTCCTAACTTCCATGACAGGGTACGCAGCAGATCGGCAAACACACCCGCCGCCGTAACATCGTTCCCTGCGCCATAGCCGCGAAGCACCAGCGGCAATGGCTGATAATAGTGGCTGTAAAACGCGAGGGCGTTTTCGCCGTTTTTGACTTTGTACAGCGGGTCGTTGCCATCCACTTCGGCAATCTTCACCCGGCACACGCCATCTTCTTCAATGTTGCCAACATAGCGCAATACCTTACCTTCATCACGGGCTTTCGCAACGCGCGCGGCAAAAGCGTCGTCAAGCTGTGGCAAATTCGCCATAAAGGCGCTGACGTCACCGCCGTCATCAAATTCTGCCGGCAGGACAGGTTCAATCACGATATCCGAAAGCTCAAGCTCGCGGCCCGTTTCACGCGCGAGGATCAGCAGCTTGCGCGCCACGTCCATCCCGGAAAGGTCGTCGCGCGGATCCGGCTCGGTATAGCCCAGCTCGCGCGCGGCGCGGGTGGCTTCCGACAGGCTCATCCCTTCATCCAGCTTGCCGAAGATAAACGACAGCGAGCCGGAGAGAATGCCGGAGAAACGCTGCAGTTCGTCGCCCGCGTTCAGCAGGTTTTGCAGGTTCTCGATAACCGGCAGCCCCGCGCCCACGTTGGTGTCGTACAGGAACTTGCGGCGCGACTTGCTCGCCGCCAGACGCAGCTGGTGATAGTAATCCATCGACGAGGTGTTGGCCTTTTTGTTCGGCGTCACCACGTGGAAACCTTCGCGCAGGAAGTCGGCGTACTGATCGGCCACCGCCTGGTTCGAGGTACAGTCGACGATCACCGGGTTGAGCAGGTGGTACTCTTTCACCAGACGGATCAGGCGGCCCAGGTTGAACGGCTCTTTCGCCTCGTTCATCTCGGCCTGCCAGTTCTCCAGGTTCAGACCGTGAACGTTGGTGAGTAGCGCTCTGGAGTTGGCAATTCCGCAGACGCGCAGATCGATATGTTTCTTCTTCAGCCACTCCTGCTGACGCTTCACCTGCTCCAGCAGCGCGCCGCCCACGCCGCCCACGCCAATCAGGAACAGCTCGATGACCTGATCGGTGTTGAACAGCATCTGGTGAACCACGCGTACGCCGGTGGTGGCGTCATCGTTGTCCACGACAACAGAAATTGAACGCTCAGACGAGCCCTGGGCAATCGCCACGATATTGATATTGGCGCGCGCCAGCGCGGCAAAGAACTTGGCGGAGATACCGCGCAGCGTGCGCATGCCGTCGCCGACCACAGAGATGATCGCCAGACGCTCCTGAATGGAGAGCGGCTCCAGCAGCTCTTCTTTCAGCTCCAGATAGAACTCTTCCTCCAGCGCGCGGCGGGCGCGCAGGCAGTCGGCCTGCGGCACGCAGAAGCTGATGCTGTACTCGGAAGAGGACTGGGTGATCAGCACCACCGAAATACCGTTGCGTGACATGGCCGCAAACACGCGCGCCGCCATGCCGACCATCCCCTTCATCCCCGGACCGGAGACGCTGAACATCGCCATGTTGTTGAGGTTGGAAATGCCTTTCACCGGCAGACCGTCCTCATCGGTACTCGCGCCAATCAGCGTACCCGGCGCCTGCGGGTTACCGGTATTTTTAATCAGGCAAGGGATCTGGAACTGGGCAATCGGGGAGATGGTACGCGGGTGAAGCACTTTAGCGCCGAAGTAGGAAAGCTCCATCGCTTCCTGGTACGACATCGACTTCAGCAGTCTGGCATCGGGTACCTGGCGCGGGTCGCAGGTATAGACGCCGTCGACGTCAGTCCAGATCTCACAACAGTCCGCGCGTAAACAGGCGGCCAGCACGGCGGCGGAGTAGTCGGAGCCGTTACGGCCCAGCACCACCAGCTCGCCCTTCTCGTTACCGGCGGTGAAGCCCGCCATCAGGATCATGTGGTCAGCGGGAATTTTGCTTGCGGCGATACGGCGGGTTGATTCGGCAATATCAACGGTGGATTCGAGGTAGTGGCCCACCGCCAGCAGTTTTTCAACCGGGTCAATTACGGTCACGCTATGGCCGCGCGCTTCCAGCACGCCCGCCATGATGGCGATTGAGAGTTTTTCGCCCCGGCAGATCAGCGCCGCGTTGATGCTGTCCGGGCACTGGCCGAGGAGGCTGATGCCGTGCAGGACGTGTTTGATTTGCGCGAATTCCTGCTCAACGAAGGACTTCAGCTGAGCGTGCGGGAAGCCAGGCAGCGCCTCTGCCAGCCCTTGCAGTAAGTCAGCGAAGATACGCTCTGCGTCGCTGATGTTCGGGAGTGCATCCTGGCCACCGATGGTTTTTTCAATCATCGCCACCAGATGGTTCGTGATTTTTGCCGGGGCAGAGAGCACGGTCGCAACCTGCCCCTGCCTGGCGTTGCTTTCCAGGATATCGGCAACACGCAGAAAACGTTCTGCATTTGCCACTGATGTACCGCCGAACTTCAACACTCGCATGGTTCTACCTCGTTTCCTTTAGCCGAAAAAAAAGCCCGCACTGTCTAGGTGCGGGCTTTTTTTTGTTTTTCCTGTACGCGTCAGCCCGCATCGTTACCTGTGGTAATGATGATGGTTGTAGTAATGGTGGTGATGCTGATGCGTTTCATGGATGTTGTGTACTCTGTCATTATTATCTGTCTGTGCTGTATTCTTTTAGGGTTAAAGGATCGGGCACCTTAAGTCAACGAATTTTTAATTTGATCACAATTCGGGAGACTCTCACGTCCCGCTGCTTGCAGATTTATTTTCATCCGATTCGCCCAATAGCAACCCTTCTGGACAGACTTATTCGCCATAGTAAAAACTTATGGCAGTATTTTACTCGGCCAATTTTTTTTCAATATCGTGCAGCAAACGGTGCAGCATTGCGGTGTCCCGCTGCTCAAGACGCCCCAAACGCTGCTGCAGCCAGTCAGCCATTTTTTGATCGTCCGTCACCCCCAACTGAGATAACAGCTGCTCAACGCGCGCCCGCAGCGCAGCCAGCTGATTTTCATTTGCCCCTTCTGCCTGAGGCTGGGGGATTTGTATTAGGGAGGCTAATTGATAGCAGTAGACCATAACCGCCTGGCCTAAATTCAGGGAGGGGTAATCGGCTACCATCGGCGCGCCGGTAAGAACGTCCGCCAGCTCCAGCTCTTCGTTGGTTAATCCGGAATCCTCGCGACCAAACACCAGTGCGGCTTTATCCAGCCACTGGCTTTTCTCGCTCAGCATCGGCACCAGTTCAGCCGGGGTGGCGTAGTAGTGGAACTTCGCCCGGGTGCGCGCGGTGGTTGCAACGGTAAATGAAATGTCGTGCAGCGCATCAGCCAGCGTCGCGTAAGTGGTTATATTATCGAGAATATCGCCTGAACCATGTGCCACCCAACGTGCCGCAGGCTCCAGGTGGGCCGTGCTGTCCACAATACGTAAATCGGTAAAACCCATGGTCTTCATGGCACGCGCGGCAGCGCCTATATTTTCTGCTCTGGCTGGGGCAACCAGTACAATCGACAGATGCATTTATGGTCTCTTTTTAATCAGTTAGCGGGTAAAAATGTGATGCGCCTCAACATATTACGCAGCGCGAATTTACAAAATTGCAACACAAATCACCGAAATAGCGTTTCATAACAAATTAAAAACGCTAAACTATTCCTTGTCTGAACAATCAGTTAGAATGTTAACAGAACACTATTATCCCTATGTTTTATAATGATAATAGCGACATGAATACCCTATTCTGATTGGATTCGCTTCGTTTATAAATCAATGTCCGCAACTAGTTGGTTTATTGAAAAATTGTGACAAAGGCTAGCATTCGGCTACGATGATTTCATCAAACTGTTAACGTGCTACAATTGAACTTGATATATGTCAACGAAGCGTAGTTTTATTGGGTGTCTGGTGTCACTTAGCCTGTTATGTTGCTGTTAAAATGGTTAGGATGACAGCCGTTTTTGACACTGTCGGGTCCAAAGGGAAAGTACCCAAGACCAAGCTAATGATGTTGTTGACGTTGATGGAAAGTGCATCAAGAACGCAATTACGTACTTTAGTCACGTTAAGCCGATCATGTTAATTTGCGACATGCATCAGGCAGGTCAGGGACTTTTGTACTTCCTGTTTCGATTTAGTTGGCAATTTAGGTAGCAAACATGCAGACCCCGCACATTCTTATCGTTGAAGACGAGTTGGTAACACGCAACACGTTAAAGAGCATTTTCGAAGCAGAAGGCTACGATGTCTTTGAAGCGACCGATGGCGCAGAGATGCATCAGATCCTTTCTGAAAATGATATCAACCTGGTGATCATGGATATTAACCTGCCGGGCAAAAACGGTCTTCTTCTGGCGCGCGAACTGCGCGAGCAGGCGAACGTCGCGTTAATGTTCCTGACGGGCCGTGATAACGAAGTTGATAAAATTCTTGGCCTGGAAATCGGTGCGGATGACTACATCACCAAACCGTTTAATCCACGCGAGTTAACCATTCGTGCACGCAACCTGCTGTCCCGCACCATGAACCTGGGTACGGTCAGCGAAGAGCGTCGTAGCGTAGACAGCTACAAATTCAACGGCTGGGAACTTGATATCAATAGCCGTTCGCTGATTAGCCCGAACGGTGAGCAGTATAAACTGCCGCGCAGTGAATTCCGCGCGATGCTGCACTTCTGCGAAAACCCGGGCAAAATTCAGTCCCGTGCAGAGCTGCTGAAGAAAATGACCGGCCGTGAGCTGAAACCGCACGACCGTACCGTAGACGTGACCATCCGTCGTATTCGTAAGCATTTCGAATCTACGCCAGATACGCCGGAAATCATCGCCACGATCCACGGTGAAGGGTACCGTTTCTGCGGCGATCTGCAGGAGTAATCCCGCAGTTAACGCATTAAAAAACGGCGCATTTGCGCCGTTTTTTTTATTTCCAGATCCGCATCGTATCGTCATCCGATGCTGCGGGTGGCTCAGGTCGCTTCGGCTGAGAGAGCGAGTACCAGTCGAAATGCCGGGTCAGATACATCACGGCGAACAGCGCCAGCGCGAGAACCGCTGACCCCAACAGCAGCGCGCTGTCCTCCGAGCGCAGCAGGAACCACATCACCACGTCCAGCCCGAGCAGCGCCAGCACAAACAGCCCGCTGCGCTTCCAGCTTTTCAGCACGGCCTGCAGGTACATTCCGTTCATCGCTGCGCCTACCAGGCTTGCAACAACCCAGGCTGGCGTAAACCCGACGTGTTCTGACAGCGCCAGCAGCACCAGATAGAACAGGACCAGCGACAGCCCCACCAGCAGATACTGCATCGGATGAAGGCGCAATCCGGTTAAGGTTTCGAAGACAAAGAAGGCCATAAACGTCAGCGCAATCAGCAAAATGGCGTACTTGATCGCACGGTCGGTCAGCTGATACTGATCGGCGGGCGTGGCTACCGTGACGCTAAAGGCCGGGAGTGCCTCCCACTCCGGCGACTCCTTGTCGTAGAACCAGCTTTCAAGGTTATTTGCAAACCAGCTGCTCTGCCAGTTCGCCTGGAAACCAGACTCGCCAATCTGATGCTTAACAGGGAGATAATCGCCCATAAAGCCCGGATGCGGCCAGTTGCTGGTGAGGGTCATTTCGCTATTACGCCCTACCGGTACCACCGCAAAACTGCCGGTTCCCGCCAGGCTGAGGGACATCTCAAGCGCAAACGTTTTGGCTTCCAGCGCTTTGTCGGTCAGCGGGATGTGGATCCCTGCAAGCGCCCCGTAGACGCCTGAGCCGGGTTCCACGCTTAGCGTCTCACCGTTGATTTTAGAGATACTGACCGTGCCAATGCCCCGCGCGTCGCCAACGCCCGTCACGATAAACGGCTGCCCTGTCGCGATCGTTTCCCCTTTCAGCTGCTTCAGCTCGTCGGTATTAAACTGCGCTTTTATCTTCAGGTCAGTGTTCCAGATTTGCCCGTCGTAGATGCCAATATTGCGGGACTCCACGCGCTGGTTCCCTTCCACAACCAGAGATTCCGGCAGAATGAAATGCATATAGCTTTTCTTGTATTCGACTTTCTTCTCGTCCTCTATCTTGTAAAAGATCTCCGTCATCGGAATCGCAATCATCGGACCGACCAGCTTTTGCGGTCCGCTGGTGCTCTGACGAAGCGTATTTTCGACATCGTTGCGGTAGCTCTCCCGCTCTGATATCAGGTTACTGACCATAAAAAGCGGGACTAACAGCAGCAGGATGCACCCCAGCAGGGTGCTTACTTTCCAGAACAGGGGGGATTTCATCATTACGTCTCCTTTGTGATGAGGAGAGCGTAACCAGGCCGTGTGGGGTCAGTTTGAAGTTATGTGAAGAGACGGTGAAGCGTCAGCGTGGCCATCACGCCGCCTTCATCACGATTACGCAACGTAATCTCTCCCTGATGCAAACGTGCCACCTCCTGGACAAACGCCAGCCCGAGTCCGCTGCTCTTCAACCCGTTCTCGCGCGGCAGGGAATAAAAGCGTTCAAAAATACGCGCCAGCGCGTAATCCGGGATCCCGCTTCCGCTGTCGGTGACGAGAAGCTGTATCTGCCCCTGCTCTTCCCGGGCCGCCAGTTCAATGGCGCCCCCCTGCGGCGTAAAATCGATAGCGTTATCCAGCAAATTACCGAGCGCCTGCTCGAGCAGGTCGGGATCGCCTTCAACATGAAGCGAAGCGGGCTGGAGTGTCAGCCCAATCTCTTTTGCCGCCAGCACCGCCGAGCGGGCGTCGGCAAGACGCGTAAACAGCAGGTCGACGCGGACGGTCTGAGGCGTAATCTCGACCCGATTTTCAAGCCGCGCCTGGGTGAGCAGTTTTTCAACCAGCGACTGCATGCGCGCGTTTTGCACCAGAATATTATCGATAAACCGCGCGGCCACCTGCGGCGGCGGCTGCTCGGCGAGAATTTCCGCCGCGCCGCGTATAGCGGCGATGGGGCTTTTCAGCTCGTGGGTGAGCGCATGGACATAGTGTTCAATGTAGTTTTTCCCTTCCAGGCGAATGCGCATATTCTCCAGCGCCAGGGCCAGCTTGTGCAGTTCGCTGCTGCCAGGATTAGGCAGCGGGAGAGGCGTATCCGTGGTCACCGAGTCGGCATAGCGCGATAACGTACTGATAGAACGATTGATCCACCAGGCGACGAGAAGACCGATCAGCAGGGCAATGCCGAGCAGCGCCCCGCCTGCCCACAGGATCCGCCGCTCGCTGCGATGGATAACCGGGGCCATCGCGCTGTTAGGTTTCCCGACCGACAGCACGCCGATAATCTTGCCCTGATCCACAACCGGCGCGGCAACATACATCACCGTGCTCTCCGGATCGTCAGGATGGCTCTGGGTACTGCGCGCGCCGTATTCACCGCGAAGCGTCAGCCAGACATCGTTCCAGCGCGAGTAATCTTGCCCCACGGCCAGACCGGCGGAATCAAACACGACGCGGCCCTGCGCATCGGTCATGTAGACGTGGTACTCGTTACGCACTTTATGAATCCCGCCGATATTGGCGCGGAAGGGGCGCTGATGAAGCTGAGAAAAGGCCTGCGCCAGTTTGCCCTGCTGCGCATGACCCGAAAGCAAATCATCACGTCCAATTTCAGCCAACAGAGTCGCGGTGTCGATCAACGTGCCCTCGGTTGCCCTGCGCACGCCGGGCTTTACTTCCTGAACAAAGATCGACAGCACAAACCACGCGGCGATGGCCACGATCAGAAAATACCCCAGCAATAGCCGCATCCCAATGCGCATCAGTAAAGGCCCAGACTGTAGCCCATACCGCGATGGGTGCTGATGGGTGACAGTTCCTCGTTCACCGCCCGCAGCTTGGCGCGCAGGGTTTTGATGTGGGTGTCCACGGTACGATCGAAGCTGTCGCCGTCTTCACCCCACACCTTGTCCATGAGCTGCTGACGAGAAAAGACCCGCCCGGGAGCCTGCAACAAGGTTTTGAGCAGCAAAAACTCGTAGCGGGTCAGGGGCAATGCTTCCCCGCACCAGCTAATTCGCGCGGCAGGCTCGTTCAGTTCAAACTGCCCGATGCGCAACGTTTCTGCTGGCGCGGCGGATTTTTGCATGCGCCGTAAAATCGTCCGCACCCGGGCGCAGACTTCACGAGGTGAAAAAGGTTTCGCAACGTAGTCATCAGCGCCCATTTCCAGGCCAAGCAGCTTGTCTACCTCATCACTGCGCGCCGTCAGAAACAGCACGGGCAGTGAAGGATGCTGCGCCAGCAGCTGGCGGCAAAGCTCAAATCCACTGATGTCCGGCAGCCCGACGTCCAGAATGGCGAGCGCCGGAGCCTGCCGCCGCGCCGCCTCCAGCACGGGTAAACCGCGTTCAAACGCCTTTACCGCGAATCCCTCCTGCTGAAGCATGTAGATCAGCGTATCGGCGATACTGGTTTCGTCTTCAACCAGCCAGACCACAGGTTGTTGCATGGTTCATCCCTGAATTAATGCCACGGCATAATCGGCACCGCGCTGATCGCGTTTTTCGGCGAGCCTTCCACCACTTTGTCAGAATAGGCGAGGTAAGCCAGGGTGTTGCGTTTGGCATCATAGAAACGCACCACCTGCAGCTTTTTAAACACCAGCGAGGTCCGTTTCTGGAATACCACGTCGCCCTGCGCTTTACCGTTTTTAATTTTATCGCTCAACTCAACCGGCCCCACCTGCTGACAGGAAATCGCCGCATCGGAGGTATCTTCCGCCAGCCCCAGCCCGCCTTTGATACCGCCCGTTTTCGCGCGGCTGACGTAGCAGGTGACGTTTTTCACGTCCGGATCGTCAAACGCCTCCACCACGATTTTGTGGTCTGGGCCAAACATTTTGAACACGGTATCGACGGAGCCAATCTGTTCTGCCTGCGCCGCGCGCCCGACCATCAGCATCAACGCGGTGAAGATCAAAGTCTTGTATTTCATATTGTTACCATTCTTTAAAATTACACTGAGCGATTATTCAACACTTTAGACAAAAATGTAGCAAGATCACAGGATTAGAATATATCTGCCTGTAATGTGCTCTAAAAAGCATGAATGCGCAAAAAAAACACTGAATGCTAAAACATCAAAAAATGCTATTATCCGCTAACCTGTTATCAGGCACCTGCTGTTTTAAGGATGAGGATAGTATATGGATCAGGCTGGAATTATTCGCGACCTGCTCACCTGGCTGGAAGGTCATCTCGACCAGCCTTTGTCACTGGATAATGTGGCGGCTAAAGCAGGCTATTCCAAGTGGCATCTGCAAAGGATGTTCAAGGATGTCACCGGTCATGCTATCGGGGCCTATATTCGCGCACGTCGTTTATCAAAATCTGCTGTGGCACTGCGCCTGACCGCGCGGCCGATTCTGGATATTGCCCTGCAATATCGTTTCGATTCGCAGCAGACCTTCACCCGCGCCTTTAAAAAACAGTTCTCGTTGACGCCAGCGCTTTATCGTCGCTCGCCTGACTGGAGCTCGTTTGGCATGCGTCCGCCGCTGCGTCTGGGCGAGTTCGCAATGCCGAAATATGAAATTGTCGCGCTGCCGGAAACCCATCTGATCGGCACAACCCAGAGCTACTCCTGTTCACTGGAGCAGATTTCTGAGTTCCGTCATCAGATGCGCGTCCAGTTCTGGCGCGACTTCCTGAGCCACGCACCGGCGATCCCGCCAATTCTGTATGGCCTCAACGAAACGCACCCAAGCCAGGAAAAAGACGACGAGCAGGAGGTGTTCTACACCACCGCGCTGACGCCAGAGATGGCCAATGGGTATATTCAGGGTTCGAAGCCTGTCGTGCTGGAAGGCGGCGAATACGTGATGTTCGCCTATGAAGGGCTGGGAACGGGGGTTCAGGAGTTTATCCTGACCGTTTACGGAACCTGCATGCCGATGCTGAATCTGAATCGCCGTAAGGGTCAGGACATTGAGCGCTACTACCCGGCGCAGGATGCCAAACCGGAAGAAGGCCCAATCAATCTGCGTATGGAATTCTTGATTCCGATACGTCGTTAACGCTGCAGTTCGTCAAGCGCAGGGGCATCAAGATGCGAAATGTCCCCTGCCATCTCCACTACCCAGCCCGAGGCCAGCCACGCGCTTTCCTGATAGTCAATTCGGGAAATGGAGCAGTTGCGCAGACGCAAACGGCGCTCAGCGTAGGCCGGTAACCCCAGAATGGTGCTCACCAGGCAACCCAACGCAATCCCGTGACTCACCAGCAGCGGACGGCTTCCCGCCGGAAGCTTCAGGCATTCCGCCAGTGCGGCATGCATGCGTACGCTGAGCTCCTGCATGGATTCGCCTTCAGGAATACGGCCATCTTCGGTACCGTTCACCAGCGTGCGGCGCCAGCCCTCTTCCGCTTCCGTCAGCGTATCGATATGGCGTTTTTCCAGCACGCCCATATCCAGCTCGCGCAGGCGCGGCTCCAGCATGACGTCACAGCCGCAGGCATCTGCGATGATGCGCGCCGTCTGCTGTGTGCGACCTAAATCGCTGGTAATCACGTGGGTAATCCCCAGCGTTCTGGCGCGTTCCGCCACCTGCCACGCTTGCTGCACACCCTTCTCAGTGAGAGGACTGTCTGACTGGCCTTGAATACGTCGCTCGGCGTTCCACTGCGTTTCACCGTGGCGAACAAGGTATACCTGTAACATGCTTTTTTTCCGTTATACTGCGATGAGTTTTTTTTGAATCGAGCTTAATTATGCACCATGTTGTCTCTGCTACCACTAATCCTGCCAAAATTCAGGCAATTCTAAGGGCATTTGACGAGATCTTCGGCGCAGGATCCTGCCATATTGAGGCCATCGGCGTCGAGAGCGGCGTACCTGAACAACCCTTTGGCAGCGAGGAAACGCGCGCTGGCGCACGAAATCGCGTGGCAAACGCTAAGGCCGCGGCACCGGATGCTGACTTTTGGGTAGCGATTGAAGCAGGTATCGACGAAGGCGCAACTTTTAGCTGGGTGGTCATCGAAAGCCGCGAGCAGCGAGGTGAAGCGCGTTCGGCCACCCTGCCGCTGCCGGAGATCATTCTGGAAAAAGTCCGTGCGGGTGAAGCGCTCGGGCCGGTGATGTCGCAGTACACCGGCATTGATGAGATTGGTCGTAAAGAAGGAGCGATTGGCGTCTTTACCGCAGGCGCGCTGACGCGTTCAGGCGTTTACCACCAGGCGGTGATTCTGGCGTTAAGCCCGTTCCATAACGCGATTTATCGGTAAGTTTCCAGGCCGGATAAGGCGTAGCCGTCATCCGGCGTTTTTCAGCAATACCGCTTCCAGCCACTGGCGCAGCTCAACCGGTGCCGACTTCAGGCTGTTCGAGCCGCGGGTGATCGTTGCGATACCCGCACCAAGCTCATTTTTCAGCTCACGCTGGCTCATCTCACCGCGCAGCAGCTCCTCAATGATCCGCACGCGCGTGCCCAGCGCCTCACGCTCGTCCGGCGTGAGCATCAGCTGCATAAGGGGCAAGTGCAAATCCTGCTCGTAAGACTGACGCAGCAGCTCCACAAAACGAAGCCACTCCTGATGACGTTGTTCGGCCATTGCCGAGGAATACGGGGAATGCTGGGTCATGTTATGCTGCCTCTTGTACTCATTAGCGAGTACAGCATAACACAACCCACGCCGATCAGTAACGTCTCTGCCACTCGGCATCGCTCATCAGGGTATCTTTCTGCCCCATGAAGTAGCGATAGTAGGCGTCATAGGCCAGCACGTTCTTCACGTACCCGCGCGTTTCCGAGAACGGGATGCTCTCGACAAACGCTACGGCGTCGATGCGTCCGGCGCTGTTGCCGAGCCAGGTACGCACGCGTCCAGGCCCCGCGTTATACGCCGCCGAAGAGAAGATGCGGTTATTGCCGAACTGCTGATACACGTACTGGAGATAGCTGGTACCGATGTTGATATTGGTATCCGGATCCAGGAGCTGTGACGGGCTGCTGTACCCCGGAATATTAAACATCTTCACCGTGTGCGTCGCCGTGCCCGGCATGATCTGCATCAGGCCGCTGGCGCCCACCGGGGAACGGACTTTCGGGTTCCAGGCGCTCTCCTGACGAGCGATCGCCATCGCGTAGCTTTGCGGGATATCTTTGCCGCTGGTATAGCGATCGAAAAGATCTTTATACGCCAGCGGGAAACGCTCTTCGAGATGATCCCAGAGCTTGCCGGCGATCGTCGCCTGCACGCTGAGATCCCACCAGTGATTATCAAACGCATAGCGGGCAAGCTGGGCTTTCTCATCGGTGGTGCGGCTGGTCACCAGATTCGCCCACTCGCTGCGCGCGGTGTTATCCATATTCCAGTACATCAGCTCGCGAACGCGCGCCATTTCTGGCCCCTGCGTCAGCGCCGGGTTCGCGTTAGCGGGCGCTTTATCAATGCGGAAGGTGTACTCCTCGCCCAGACGCTGCGCGGCGGCCATCGGGTAAAACCCGCGCTGCTGCATCAGCGTATGGAGGATCTCTTTAGCTTCATCATCACGACCGCGCTCCATCAGCAGATCGGCCTGCCAGTAGCGCCATTCGTCTTTCTCTTTGGCCTCCATTGGCAACCGCGCGAGCCAGGTATTCAGCCCACGGCGATCGCCCGTGCCCAGCGCCATGCGCACGCGGCGCTCCACCAGCGACGTGGAGTTCGAACGCATAATGGCATCGTCACGCCAGCGCGCCTGTTCATCGGTCACATCGGTGCCCATCAGTCGCCACGCCACGATGTCGCGCAGCTCCTGGGTTTGCTCCTCATTGAGCTGCTGCGCCTGCACCAGCTGCGGGATCATCAGCCGCGCGTTTTCCACATCGTCACGCGCCACGCTGGCAAAGGCCACCGCCGCCATCTGGCGGGTAAAATCGGTCGCGCCCGTACTGCGGGCAAAGGTCAGCACGCTGTTTGGATCGTTAGCCAGCGAGATAACCGCGGTGGAGATCGTCTGGTAATCGGACGGCATCTGCCCCGCCAGCGAGGTCACCAGACGCGTGTTACCGGCTTTCATCGCCAGACGGATGCGCTCAAGGTAGGACAGCGGATCCTGCTTGCCGGAAGCGCGCCATGCGCCGAACAGGGAATCACAGGCGTTCGGCTGGTTTTTCCCGGTCAGCCAGAGCTCTTTCGCCCCGGCCCAGGCCTCTTCCTGCTGGCCGGTCGCCCATTTCGCGTAGTAATAGTTACACTGGGCTTCGGTGGCGTTCGGCTTTTCAGGGCTAAACGCCAGCAGTCCGCGCCAGTCTTCGCGGCGCGCCAGCTCATTCACAAAGCGAGACTGGAGATTTCGGGCAGGCGGCAGGGTCGGGTTCGCCTGAATGAAGTTATTCACGGTGACGGTAGGCTGGTTCATCAGATCGTCGGTTATCTGGCGATACTCCAGATACGGATACAGCGGATAATCCTTTAGCGTCGGCATCAGCGCCTGCACGGTATCCATCTGCTTGTTGTCCCACGCCTGTTTAATCTGGGCGTAGCGGTTACGTTGTTCATCCAGTGAATCGGCATGCACCGCCTGGCTTACCGCCATTACGCATACGCTGGCAGCCAGCAGACGCCAGACCACCCGTTTGGCTTTTTCCACAAGCTCTTCCTCATTGTTTTTTCGTCAATTGCAGCGTCTTGCCACGTCAAAGTCTAATTAACTTATGCTAACCAGGCATCCTTCAACGCGCCACGTCATGGACACTTTTTTACCTTTCTTGCGCGTTTTAACACTCCCGACGTTCCTGGCTGGGATTAGGACGTGAAAAAGGCTACACTTCGAGGCTGAAATTCCTTCTCATCACGATAAAAGAGGCGAAGTCCAACGTGGCTCAATTCGTTTATACCATGCATCGTGTCGGCAAAGTTGTCCCGCCGAAACGTCATATTCTTAAAAATATCTCGCTGAGCTTCTTCCCGGGCGCAAAAATTGGTGTTCTGGGTCTCAACGGTGCCGGTAAGTCCACCCTGCTGCGCATCATGGCGGGCATCGATACAGACATCGAAGGTGAAGCCCGTCCGCAGCCTGGCATCAAGATTGGCTACCTGCCGCAGGAACCTCAGCTGAACCCGGAACACACCGTTCGCGAATCCGTTGAAGAAGCGGTTTCCGAAGTGGTTAACGCGCTGAAAGGTCTGGATGAAGTGTATGCCAAATACGCCGAACCGGATGCGGACTTCGACAAGCTGGCCGCGCAGCAGGGCAAGTATGAAGAGATTATCCAGGCGCACGACGGTCACAACCTGAACGTGCAGCTGGAGCGCGCGGCTGATGCCCTGCGTCTGCCGGACTGGGATGCGAAAGTTGAGAAGCTCTCCGGGGGTGAACGCCGCCGCGTGGCGCTGTGCCGCCTGCTGCTGGAAAAACCAGACATGCTGCTGCTCGACGAACCAACCAACCACCTGGATGCGGAATCCGTGGCGTGGCTGGAGCGCTTCCTGCACGACTTCGAAGGCACCGTTGTGGCGATCACCCACGACCGTTACTTCCTCGACAACGTCGCTGGCTGGATCCTGGAGCTGGACCGCGGCGAAGGTATTCCGTGGGAAGGCAACTACTCCTCCTGGCTGGAGCAGAAAGATCAGCGTCTGGCGCAGGAAGCTTCTCAGGAAGCGGCGCGTCGCAAGTCTATTGAGAAAGAGCTGGAGTGGGTTCGTCAGGGCGCGAAAGGCCGTCAGTCTAAGGGCAAAGCCCGTCTGGCACGCTTCGAAGAGCTGAACAACACCGAATACCAGAAACGTAACGAAACCAACGAACTGTTTATTCCGCCTGGAGCACGTCTGGGGGATAAAGTGGTTGAAGTCAGCAACCTGCGCAAGTCTTACGGCGACCGCCTGCTGATCGACGACCTGAGCTTCTCCGTACCGAAAGGCGCTATCGTTGGCATCATCGGTCCGAACGGCGCGGGTAAATCGACCCTGTTCCGCATGATGTCCGGTCAGGAACAGCCTGACAGCGGCTCTATCACCCTGGGTGAAACCGTGAAGCTGGCCTCCGTTGACCAGTTCCGTGACGCGATGGATAACAGCAAAACCGTGTGGGAAGAAGTCTCCGGCGGTCTGGATATCATGCGTATCGGCAACACCGAGATGCCAAGCCGCGCCTATGTTGGCCGCTTCAACTTCAAAGGCACCGACCAGGGCAAACGCGTGGGCGAGCTGTCCGGCGGCGAGCGCGGTCGTCTGCACCTGGCGAAGCTGCTGCAGGTTGGCGGTAACGTTCTGCTGCTCGATGAACCAACAAACGACCTGGACATTGAAACTCTGCGCGCGCTGGAAAACGCCCTGCTGGAGTTCCCGGGCTGCGCGATGGTTATCTCGCACGACCGCTGGTTCCTGGACCGTATCGCGACCCACATCCTGGACTACCAGGACGAAGGTAAAGTGGAGTTCTTCGAAGGTAACTTCACCGAATACGAAGAGTACAAGAAACGCACGCTGGGCGCCGACGCGCTGGAGCCGAAGCGTATTAAGTACAAGCGTATTGCGAAATAAAAGCAAAACGGCAACTTCGGTTGCCGTTTTTTATGTTTGTACCCTCTCCCCGTGGGAGAGGGTCAGGGTGAGGGCATCAGGCCGCACAAAATCACCCACCCACGTAATACCGCTTCACCTCATCGAACTGCATCGCAAACTCGATATAGCTCATCAGCGCGGGCGAGTTCAGCTTGCGGCTTGGGTACGCCAGCCAAAGATCGTTACCTTCAACATTCCACTCCGGCAGCACCTGAACCAGCGCACCCTTTTCGATCTTATCCTCCAGCAGAAACGCGGGTAACAGCGTGATCCCCGCACCGGCAATCGCACACTCGCGGGCGTATACCAGATTATCGGTCATGTGTGCGTTATCCGGCAGGTAGCGGTAATCCTCGCTTTCGCTTCGCAGAAGCCACTCCGACCATGCCCGGTGCGTAATGCAGCGGTGTTCCACCAGCTGACGGGGATGAATTAACGATTCCCGACGCGCCAGATAGTCCGGCGAGGCCAGCATGTAGCGCGGGCAGTGCCCGATCATCCGGCCAATCAGGGAGGAGTCCTGCGGCTTGCCGGTACGCAGCGCCACGTCAAACCCGGCCTCGACCAGATCCACCACGTCATCAGAGATCGACACGTCCAGCGACACGTCAGGATAGCGAAGCTGGAACTCGGCATTCATATGCGCCAGCAGCGTCGCCCCTATCCCCGCCGGGCAGGTGATCCGCAGCCGCCCGCTCGGGTTTTCGCGCAGCCGCTGAATGGCGTACTCCGCCCGCTCGCTGGCCGCCAGCATCTCACGACAGTGCACCAGATAGTGCTCGCCCGCAAATGTCAGGCTGATCCTGCGCGTGGTGCGGTTGAGCAGACGGATCCCCACCTGCTGCTCCAGCTGGCTAATTCGCTGGCTAACGCTGGATTTCGGCAGTTCCGCCTTCTGCGCCGCCGCGGTAAAGCTGCCCATCTCCGCCACCAGCGCGAACAGCGCCATATCCTGCAGCTGTTTAAACATGATTGTTCATCCTGTACGAACGCTGAGTTCTTGATTGTCCATCTTATCACGCAGCTGTCCACTTTATAGACTAGCCTCAACAAAACGCATTCCATTGAGGAGCACACCATGTCTGTTAAAGCCATCGCCGTTAACCCAGAAAATCCGTCCACCTTCATTGAAATCACCCCGCCGATGCCGCAGCCCGGCGAGCACGATCTGCTGGTAGAGGTGAAGGCCGTCTCCGTTAACCCGGTCGATACCAAAGTCCACGCGGGCGTTGCTAAAAACGGGCTGAACGCGCCGCGCATTCTCGGGTGGGATGCCAGCGGGATCGTCAAAGCCGTTGGGGCTGGCGTCACCGGATTCAAACCGGGGGATGAAGTGTGGTACGCGGGCGACATCACCCGCCCGGGCAGCAATACCACGCATCAGCTGATCGATGCGCGGATTGTCGGGCACAAGCCTGCCAGCCTCGGCTGGGCGGCTGCCGCTGCACTGCCCTTGACCGCGCTCACCGCGTGGGAAGGTCTGTTTGAACGGCTGAATATTCAGGATGCCGGGGCGGACAAAACGCTGCTGATCATCGGCGGCGCGGGCGGCGTGGGATCGCTGGCGATCCCGTTTGCGAAGCACAACAGCAAGGTGAAGATCGTCGCAACCGCTTCGCGAGAAGATTCCGCCCGGTGGTGCCGCGATCGCGGGGCTGACGTTGTCGTCAACTACCGCGACCTGAAAGGCGAGCTGGCGAAACACGGGCTCACCTTTGTGGATTATATTTTCATCCTCAACGACACCGACGGGCACTGGGATGCGGTCAGCGAACTGATTGCGCCGCAGGGGCATATCTGCTCTATCGTCGAGAATGAACGTCCGCTGAACCAGGACAAGCTGAAGTCCAAATCCGCCGCCCTGCACTGGGAATTTATGTATACCCGCAGCATGTACCAGACGGCAGATATGGCGCGTCAGGGGGAGATCTTAGATGAGGTGGCGAAGCTGGTGGATAACGGCGTGGTGGAAAGTTCGCTGAGTGAAACGCTGCATGGGCTGAGCGTGGAAAGCATTACCGAGGCGCACCGTAAGGTGCTGGAGGGGCATATGCGGGGGAAAGTGGTGGTTGAGTTCTGAGTGGTTTGATGCCCTCACCCCGGCCCTCTCCCACAGGGAGAGGGAGGTTAACGCCTACCCCTGCTCCCCCATCATCTCCTTCACCAGCTCGACGCAGCGCAGGAAGCGGGAGTCGTAGTCCGACTCTTCCACATGCACAAACTCAACGTTGTTCTCGTTGAGCATCTCCACCAGCATGGTCTGAAACTCTCGCCTGTCCACGGAGCTGCCGAGGCTGCGCATGCCGTCAGCCACCCACGGGGTGTTGTTCTCCAGCAGGATCACCAGGTCAAAGCGGTATTCGTCAATCAGCGCCTGCACGAACGGGTGCTCGCGCCCTTCGTATTTTTTACAGAACGCCTGCGTGGTGACGAAGTCGGTATCGATAAACGCCACTTTGTTGGCGTATTTCACCGCAAAATCAATGTACTGGGCGTGTCCGAGCGCAATTTTGTCATAGTCGGAATACTGCAGTGCCATCTCGTCGCCGCCAAGGTGCGAGAAGACATAATCGCGGCCATACTCCCACGCGCTGGTGGTGTTGAAGATGTTCGCCAGCTTGTTGACCAGCGTTGATTTACCGCTCGACTCGCCGCCCAGAATAGCTACCGTGCGCACGAAGAACGGCTTCACTTCGGTCGGAATGTAATCCCAGTAGCGGAACGGGTTTTCGCGGATCTGCGCCCCGCTGATGTTCATAAAGGTGCGTTTCGGATCGATCAGCACCGTCTCGATGCCCAGATGCTCGCGGAACTGCGGCGCGTCGGACTCTTCAGAGGTGTAGATCCAGTTCGGCGCAATCCCCTTGTCTTCCATAAAGGTTTTTACACCGTTGCTCCACACGTCCCAGCCGTGCGGATACGGCTCCATGCCCTCTTCGTTAAAGGCATGAATACGAATGTTTTTCTGATACTTAAAGGTCTGGAGCAGCCAGCGCAGGCGGTCTGACACCGTGGGCTGCTGCGACATGGCGCTGTCTTCGAACAGCTGGCGGTCGCGGGTTTCGTCGTAGCCCATGATGATGTGCAGCTCGTCAACCTGGCTACAGGCGCGCTGGATCAGATAGATATGCCCGGTATGCAGCGGGTAAAACTTGCCGAACACCACGCCGATGTTCTTTTGCATACGCGGGAACTCCAGCCCCAGAAAGCGGTGCAGCGCTTCGAGCTTCTGCGCGCTGGGGCTTTTGATTTTGGCGTTCAGCAGCTGGCTCAGGTAGCCTTTGGTCATGCCGCTGGCGTCCGCCACCTGCTGCAGCGTGCAGCCCTTCTGGCGGATTGCGGTCTTGATGTAGTCAAATGATGACATAAATTACGGTGCCTCCTGCAAAATCAAATTTACGTAATTATAAGTCGTCAAAGACATTTAACGCATCTGCGAGTTTCTTCACGCCAAATACCTGCATCCCTTCCGGGATTTTTTTCGGCACGTTGGCGGCGGGAACGATCGCCCGGCGGAAGCCGTGTTTTGCCGCCTCGGAGATACGCTCCTGACCGCTGGGCACCGGACGGATTTCCCCGGCGAGGCCCACTTCGCCGAAGACGACAAGATCCTGCGGCAGCGGTCTGTCGCGCAGGCTGGAGACCATCGCCAGCAGCAGCGCCAGGTCTGCGCTGGTTTCAGTGACTTTGACGCCGCCGACCACGTTAACGAAGACGTCCTGATCCGCCATCTGCAGCCCGCCGTGACGGTGCAGCACCGCCAGCAGGATCGCCAGACGGTTCTGTTCCAGACCGACCGCCACGCGCCGCGGGTTGCCCATCATCGACACGTCCACCAGCGCCTGAATTTCGACAAGCAGCGGGCGCGTCCCTTCCCACAGCACCATCACCGAACTGCCGGAGGTGATCTCATCGCCACGGCTCAGGAAGATGGCCGACGGGTTGCTGACTTCACGCAGCCCCTGTTCAGTCATGGCAAACACGCCCAGTTCGTTCACCGCCCCAAACCGGTTCTTGTGGCTACGCAGGGTACGGAAGCGGGAATCCGCGTCGCCGTCGAGCATCACGGAGCAGTCGATACAGTGTTCAAGCACCTTCGGTCCCGCCAGCGAGCCGTCTTTGGTCACGTGGCCGACCATCACAATCGCCACGCCGCGCGTTTTGGCAAAACGCGTCAGGTAAGCCGCGGTTTCACGCACCTGCGCGACGCTGCCCGGCGAGGACTGAATGTCCGCCATGTGCATCACCTGGATGGAGTCGATAACCATCAGCTTCGGCTGCTCTTCTTCAGCGATCATGCAGATCTGCTCGATGCTGGTTTCCGAGAGCATGTTCAGGTTGCCGGTCGGCAGGCCCAGACGGTGCGCGCGCATCGCCACCTGCTGAAGTGATTCTTCGCCCGTGACGTACAGGGTTTTCATCTGTTCGGCGAGCTTGCAGAGCGTTTGCAGCAGCAGGGTCGATTTACCCGCCCCCGGGTTACCGCCGATGAGAATGGCGCTACCCGGCACCACGCCGCCGCCGAGCACGCGGTCAAACTCTTTGAACCCGGTGGAGAAGCGCGGCAGCTCTTCGAGGCTGATGTCCGAGAGTTTTTGCACCTTCGCCACGCCCGCGTTACCGGCATAGCCGCTCAGGCGCTCGTTGCGGGCCACGCTCGGCGAAGCCGCCACACCACGCACTTCGGTGATGGTGTTCCAGGCATGACAGGCGCTGCATTGCCCCTGCCAGCGCGGATAATCCGCACCACATTCATTACAGACAAATGCGCGTTTTGGAGCTTTCGCCACGGTTTACCTCGTTATTTCTGTGCGGCCAGCGTGCCGGGTGGCGCTTACGCTTACCCGGCCTACAAAGCAGACCGTTATTTCTGATTAATGCTGCCGGAGAGAATGCAGAACACCCCCATCAGGTCAGCGTGACGGATAGTGACTTCCGTCTTTTCATTCACTTTTGGCTTGGCATGGTAGGCAATGCCCAGCCCGGCCGCTTTGATCATCGGCAGGTCGTTCGCGCCGTCCCCGATGGCGACGGTCTGGACGACCGGAATTTCATATTTTTCCGCCAGACGGGTCAGGGTGTTGGCTTTGTACTGGGCATCCACGATATCGCCGATCACCTGGCCGGTCAGCTTGCCGTCCATGATCTCCAGCTCATTGGCCACCACGGTGGTCAGATGCAGTTTTTCCCGCAGGTAATCCGCGAAGAAGGTGAAGCCACCGGAGGCGATCGCCACTTTCCAGCCGAGGGACTGCAGCTTCAGCACCAGCTGCGTCAGCCCAGGCATCAGCGGCAGCACGTCGCGCACCTGGCGCAGAATGTTGGCATCGGCCCCTTTCAGGGTCGCCACGCGCTGTCTCAGGCTGGCGGTAAAGTCCAGCTCGCCGCGCATCGCACGCTCGGTAACTTCCGCCACCAGCTCGCCGCTGCCCGCCAGCTTCGCAATCTCGTCAATACACTCGATCTGAATGGCGGTTGAGTCCATGTCCATGACCAGCAGGCCAGGGGTTTTCAGGTGAGGGATTTTACCCAGCGGCGCGACGTCCAGCCCGGCGTCATGCGCCAGACGCGTTGCGCGCTGCGTCAGGGAACCCGCAAGGCGAATCACCTGGTAGTCTTCCACGCACCAGGCGGCGACGATGACCATCGCCGCACCCAGCTTGCTTTGATACTGGGTCAGGCGTTGCTTATCCAGACCGCGTCCGTAGAGGAGCCAGCCGCTACGACCGGCGTGGTAATCCAGAGGCATCACCTCATCGCCACTTAAAGAGAGCGGCAATCCTGGCCATAAAGAGACATCCGTTGGCAGGTCACACCAGGTAATGTTCGGCATTAAAGCTCCTGTAATTTCGTTCGCGCCGGAAGGTTGCAGAGGGAAAATAACGCATGAGGCTACCCTGTAACCATCACTTCTGGCAACATTAAGCCGTAAATTTTCAGCAGGTGGAATATGGCTCGCGCAAAACTGAAATTCCGGCTTCATCGCGCCGTGATTGTCCTTTCCTGTCTCGCACTATTAGTCGTGCTGATGCAAGGGGCATCGTGGTTTAGCCAGAACCATCAACGGCAACGCAACCCGCAGTTTGAAGAGCTGGCCCGCACGCTGGCGCGCCAGGTGACGCTCAACGTCGCGCCGTCCATGCGTACCGAAACGCCGGACGATAAGCGGATAGGCCAGGTTTTACGCCTGCTCACGGAGAACAGCCGCATTCTTGATGCCGGCGTCTATGATGAGCAAGGCAACCTGATTGCCCGCGCGGGCGAGCACGTCGACGTGCGCGACAGGCTGGCGCTGGACGGCAAAAAAGCCGGGGGCTATTTTAACCAGCAGATCGTCGAACCTATTCAGGGGAAGAATGGCCCGCTGGGCTATCTGCGCCTGACCCTCGATACCCACACCCTGCCCACTGAAGCCAAACAGGTCGATAATACCACCAATATTCTGCGCCTGATGCTGCTGCTTTCACTCGCCATCGGCGTTGTGCTGGCGCGTACCCTGCTTCGCGGCAAGCGCTCGCGCTGGCAGCAATCCCCGTTCCTGCTGACCGCCAGCAAATCCGTCCCCGAAGACGAAGAGAGCGAGAAGAAAGATTAGTGATAAAGTAGGCGAACGATTCGGAAAAGGAACTTTGCCATGACGACGTTACGCCTGCTTATCTCTGACTCTTACGATCCCTGGTTTAATCTCGCGGTAGAAGAGTGCATCTTCCGCCAGATGCCCGCTACCCAGCGCGTACTGTTTCTCTGGCGTAACGCCGATACGGTGGTCATTGGCCGCGCGCAAAACCCGTGGAAAGAGTGCAACACGCGGCGTATGGAAGAGGATGACGTCCGCCTGGCGCGCCGCAGCAGCGGCGGCGGCGCGGTGTTTCACGATCTGGGCAATACCTGCTTTACCTTTATGGCGGGCAAACCGGAGTACGACAAAACCATCTCAACCTCCATCGTCCTTAACGCCCTCAATTCGCTCGGCGTGACGGCGGAAGCGTCCGGGCGTAACGATCTGGTGGTGAAAACCCCCGAGGGCGACCGGAAGGTCTCCGGCTCCGCCTACCGCGAAACGATGGATCGCGGCTTCCACCACGGCACCCTGCTGCTGAACGCTGACCTGAGCCGCCTGGCGAACTATCTGAATCCTGATAAGAAAAAGCTCCAGGCGAAAGGCATTACCTCCGTGCGCGGGCGCGTGGCGAATCTGGTGGAGCTGCTGCCGGGAATTACCCACGAGCAGATTTGCGATGCGATCCGCGAGGCATTCTTTGAGCATTACGGCGAGCGAGTGGAAGCAGAAGTGATCTCCCCTGACAAAACCCCGGACCTGCCCAACTTCGCCGACACCTTCGCCCGCCAGAGCAGCTGGGAGTGGAACTTCGGTCAGGCGCCTGCGTTTTCCCATCTGCTGGACGAGCGTTTTACCTGGGGCGGCGTGGAGCTGCACTTTGACGTGGAGAAAGGCCATATCACCCGCACGCAGGTGTTTACCGATAGCCTGAACCCGGCACCGTTAGAGGCGCTGGCGGCACGTTTGCAGGGCTGTTTGTACCGGGCGGATATGCTGCAGCAGGAATGCGACGCGTTGATTGGGGATTTCCCGGAGCAGGAGAAAGAGTTAAGGGATTTGTCAGCATGGATTGCGCAGGCCGTGCGCTAGTAAAAAAGCCCGCTGGCGTTGCACTTAGCGGGCCTACAAAACCGTAGGCCGGGTCAGGCGAAGCCGCCACCCGGCACAACAGCTCTTACCCTTTATCGCCCAGCAGAACGGATTCCAGCGCGATTTTGATCATGTCGTTGAAGGTAGTCTGACGCTCGGCAGCAGTGGTCTGCTCGTGGGTACGGATGTGGTCAGACACGGTGCAGATGGTCAGCGCTTTCGCACCGAACTCAGCCGCGACGCCGTAGATACCCGCCGCTTCCATTTCCACGCCCAGGATGCCGTATTTCTCCATCACGTCGAACATCTCGCCGCCGTCCGGTGCATAGAACAGGTCAGCAGAGAAGATGTTACCCACGCGCGCTTCAACGCCCAGCGCTTTTGCCGCGTCAACCGCGTCACGCACCATGCCAAAGTCAGCAATCGCCGCGAAGTCATGGTCTTTGAAACGCATGCGGTTAACTTTGGAATCGGTGCAGGCACCCATCCCGATAACAATGTCGCGCAGCTTAACGTCCATGCGCACCGCGCCGCAGGAGCCCACGCGGATGATTTTCTTCACGCCGAAGTCGGTGATCAGCTCTTTGGTGTAAATAGAGCAGGATGGGATACCCATGCCGTGGCCCATCACGGAGATTTTGCGGCCTTTGTAGGTACCGGTGAAGCCCAGCATGCCGCGAACGTTGTTCACTTCACGCACGTCTTCCAGGAAGGTTTCTGCAATGTGCTTCGCACGCAGCGGGTCGCCCGGCATCAATACGACGTCAGCGAAATCACCCATTTCTGCATTAATGTGAGGAGTTGCCATCTTCAGTTCCTTTTACATTGTTGTTTTTGCCGGGTGGCGGCTACGCCTGACCCGGCCTACATTCTGTTCTCCCTCTCCCTGTGGGAGAGGGCCGGGATGAGGGCATCAGGCCGCACCCAATCCGTTTAGAACATGGCCTTGCCATATTCCATGTCAGACGTACCAAAGTATTTCGCAATAGTCTGGCCGATGTCCGCGAAGGTTTCACGGTGACCGAGCGAGCCCGGCTTCACTTTCGGGCCGTACACCAGCACCGGAATGTGCTCACGGGTATGGTCGGTACCGGTCCAGCTTGGGTCGCAGCCGTGGTCCGCGGTCAGGATCAGAATGTCATCTTCACCCACCAGCTCCATCAGCTCCGGCAGACGGCGGTCGAACAGTTCCAGACCGGCGGCGTAACCCGCGATATCACGACGGTGGCCCCAGGAGGAGTCGAAGTCTACGAAGTTGGTGAAGACAATGGTCTTGTCGCCCGCTTCTTTCATCTCTTTGATGGTGGCATCGAACAGCGCATCCAGACCGGTGGCTTTCACTTTTTTGGTGATGCCGCAGTTGGCGTAGATATCCGCGATTTTACCCACGGAAACCACGTGGCCGTCTTTCTCTTCAACCAGCTTCTGCAGCACGGTTGGCGCCGGTGGCTCAACGGCCAGGTCGTGACGGTTACCGGTACGCTGGAAGTTACCCGCTTTGTCGCCCACAAACGGACGCGCGATCACGCGGCCAATGTTGTAGCCGCCTTCGGTCAGCTCTTCACGGGCGATTTCGCACAGCTCGTAGAGTTTATCCAGGCCGTAGGTCTCTTCGTGACAGGCAATCTGGAACACGGAGTCAGCGGAGGTGTAGAAAATCGGCTTGCCGGTTTTCATGTGCTCTTCGCCGAGCTCATCCAGAATTACGGTACCGGAAGAGTGGCAGTTGCCGAGGTAGCCCGGCAGATTGGCGCGCTTCACCAGCTTATCGAGCAGCTCCTGCGGGAAGCTGTTCTCGTGATCGGAGAAATAACCCCAGTCGAACAGCACCGGCACACCGGCGATTTCCCAGTGGCCAGACGGGGTGTCTTTACCGGAGGAGAGCTCGTGAGCCCAGCCGTAGGCACCCACGACTTCCGCGTTGCCGTCCATACCGGCTGCGATTTTACCGGTAGAGCCTTCATGCGCTTTCACCAGACCAAGGCGGGTCAGGTTGGGTAGAGTCAGAGGGCCTTTACGACCGTTGTCCGCTTCGCCTTTCGCACAGGCTTCCGCGATGTGACCCATGGTATCGGAACCCACGTCACCAAAACGTTCTGCATCTTCGGTTGCGCCGATGCCGAATGAGTCCAGCACCATAATAAATGCACGTTTCATAATTGTTCTCCGTACGTAGTGCTTCAAAAAATAGCGATCAGATCAGTATACAGTTATTCAGTGATGCGGCGATAGACAGTCGGTTTGATTTCCAGTGCTTTATCGTCAAGCGTAATGGCTGCCTTCACCGCTTTAGCCGCTTCCTGCCAGCTGGCTTCGTCTTTGGCGTGGATCACCGCCAGCGGACGTTGACCGTCAACGCTGTCGCCCAGACGGGCCATATCGGTAAAGCCGACGCTGTAATCAATGGTGTCCGATGCCTGGCGGCGGCCGCCGCCCATCGAGACCACCGCCATGCCGAGGGCACGGGTGTCCATTGCGGAAACGAAGCCTTCGCTATCGGCATACACCGCTTTGCTGAGCGTCGCGGTTGGCAGGTATTTCGCATAGTTTTCGACGAAATCGGTCGGGCCTTTCTGCGCCGCAACCATGCGGCCGAAGATCTCCGCCGCTTTGCCGTTGTCCAGCACCGCCTGCAGTTTCGCGCGCGCTTCCGCATCGTCTCTGGCAAGCTTGCCGGAGATTAACATCTCAACGCACAGCGCCATGGTGACGTCGAACAGACGCGGGTTACGGTATTCGCCGGTGAGGAACTGTACCGCCTCACGCACTTCGACCGCGTTACCGGCGCTGGAGGCCAGCACCTGGTTCATGTCGGTGAGCAGCGCGGTGGTGCGCACGCCCGCGCCGTTGGAGACGCCAACGATCGCTTCGGCAAGCGCAGCAGAAAGTTCATAGGTCGGCATAAACGCGCCGCTGCCCACTTTTACGTCCATCACCAGCGCGTCCAGCCCTTCAGCCAGTTTCTTCGCCAGGATAGAGGCGGTGATCAGCGGGATGGAGTCAACGGTCGCGGTGATATCGCGGGTCGCGTAGAAACGCTTGTCTGCCGGAGCAAGAGAGCTGGTCTGGCCGATAATCGCCACACCAACGTCTTTAATAATGTCGCGGAAGCGGTTGTCATCCGGGAAGATATCGAAGCCCGGAATGGCTTCCAGTTTGTCGAGCGTACCGCCGGTGTGGCCCAGGCCGCGTCCGGAGATCATCGGGATGTAACCGCCGCAGGCTGCCACCATTGGGCCGAGCATCAGAGACGTCACGTCGCCCACGCCGCCGGTGGAGTGTTTGTCCACAATCGGGCCGTTAAGGTTAAGGCTTTTCCAGTCCAGAACGGTTCCTGAATCTCGCATCGCCATGGTCAGCGACACGCGCTCAGGCATCGACATATCGTGGAAGAAAATGGTCATCGCCAGAGCCGCAATCTGCCCTTCTGAGACGGTGTTATCACGAATGCCGTTGATAAAGAAGCGGATCTCTTCGTCGCTTAATGCATGACCATCACGTTTTTTACGAATAATTTCTTGTGCGAGAAACACGGTAACCTCCATGCGGAATCGGGGGAGTTGTGGCGGGTGGCGCTACGCTTACCCGCCCTACGATCCTGTAGGCCGGATAAGCGAAGCGTCATCCGGCATTGTCTGGCAATCAGTAGCTGCTTGCGCTCTTGCCGTCGCCGTGACCCAGCGCTTTCAGCAGGCTGGCCAGCAGGCTGGACGCGCCGAAGCGGTAGTGGCGGGAATCAGCCCAGTCGGCGCCAAACAGCTCGTCGGCAATCGCCAGGAACTGCTGCGCGTCTTCGGCAGTACGCACGCCGCCCGCAGGTTTGAAACCAACGGTTTTGGACACGCCCATGTCGCGGATCACTTCCATCATGATGCGCGCGCTTTCTGGAGTCGCATTCACCGGCACTTTACCGGTAGAGGTTTTAATGAAATCCGCACCGGCTTTGATGGAAATTTCAGACGCTTTACGAATCAGCGCCTCTTCTTTCAGCTCGCCGGTTTCGATGATTACTTTCAGCAGCACGTTTGCCGCCGCACACGCGTCTTTACAGGCTTTCACCAGGTCAAAACCAACCTGCTCGTTGCCGGCGATCAGCGCGCGGTACGGGAACACCACGTCAACTTCGTCTGCGCCGTAGGCAATCGCCGCGCGGGTTTCTGCCAGCGCAATCTCGATATCATCGTTGCCATGCGGGAAGTTAGTTACGGTTGCAATGCGCACGTCCGGCGTGCCCTGCTCTTTCAGCGTCTTACGGGCAATCGGGATAAAGCGCGGGTAGATACAGATGGCTGCGGTGTTACCCACCGGCGTTTTCGCCTGATGGCACAGGGCGATGACTTTTTCATTGGTGTCGTCATCGTTCAGGGTGGTCAGGTCCATCAGTTTCAACGCGCGCAGGCTGCTTGCAGTTAAATCGGTCATAACATTCTCCAACGGCAGTGCCGTATAAATTTTACCTTGCGGGTCTGTGAGTATTCTAACATTCACCCGCATCCACACTTCGACATTCATCACAGTTAATGAAAACTGCGTACAAATTTGCATTACTGTAATGAGATCTTCTTCAAACTTTAGCGCGTAAATTGTCGACTAAAGCAGCGATACCCCCTGTCGGATCAAAAGCCCCGACAGGCTGGCTTCCTACAATCCGTTCATCATCCGCAGAACACTCAAGGAAGCGAATATGCCCCACTCCAGCCCCGACGCCCTGCAACAACGTTGCCAGCACATTGTGACAAGCCCGGTGTTAACCCCGGAACAAAAACGTCATTTTCTGGCGCTGGAAGCGGAAAACAACCTGTCTTATCCGGCGCTTCCTGAGGCCGCGAGAGCCGCGCTGGACGAGGGGGTTATCTGCGACATGTTCGAAGGCCACGCGCCTTACAAACCCCGTTACGTTCTGCCGGATTACGCAAAATTTCTGGCTAACGGTTCAGAATGGCTGGAGCTGGAAGGGGCAAAAGATCTCGACGACGCCCTCTCGCTGTTAACCATCCTCTACCATCATGTTCCGTCCGTCACATCGATGCCGGTCTATCTCGGTCAGCTTGATGCGATATTAACTCCATATGTTAGAATTCTAACACAAGAAGCGATCGATAGCCGAATAAAACGTTTCTGGCGCTATCTCGACCGTACGCTGCCGGATGCGTTTATGCACGCAAATATCGGGCCTGACGACGGCCCCATCACCCGTGCTATTTTGCGTGCCGACGCAGAACTGAAGCAGGTCGCGCCGAACCTGACCTTTATCTACGATCCCGATATCACCCCGGACGACCTGCTGCTTGAGGTGGCAAAAAACATATGTGAATGCAGTAAACCGCATATTTCTAATGGCCCGATGAATGATAAAATTTTCACAAAAGGCCGTTACGGCGTGGTGAGTTGTTACAACTCCCTGCCGCTTGCAGGCGGTGGCAGCACCCTGGTGCGCCTTAACCTCAAAGCCATTGCTGAACGCAGCACATCCATTGAAGACTTCTTCACCCGCGCGCTCCCGCACTACTGCCAGCAGCAAATTGCCATCATCGATGCACGCTGCGATTTCCTGTACGGGCAATCTGGCTTCTTTGAGAATAGCTTCCTGGTAAAAGAGGGGCTGATTGATGCCGATCGGTTTGTGCCCATGTTTGGCATGTACGGCCTGGCGGAAGCGGTAAACGCGCTCTGTGAGAAAGCAGGAATAGCGGGACGCTACGGAAAGGACGAACAGGCCAACGCGCTGGGCTATCGCATCAGCGAACAGCTTGCGGCGTTCGTGGAAAACACGCCGGTGAAGCACGGCTGGAAGCACCGCGCGATGCTCCACGCGCAGTCGGGGATCAGCTCCGACTCCGGCACCACGCCGGGCGCGCGCCTGCCCTACGGCGACGAGCCGGATCCCATCAGCCATCTGCTGGCGGTGGCCCCCCACCACAAGCACTACTCTTCCGGGATTAGCGATATCCTGACGCTGGATGAGACGGTAAAACGCAACCCGCAGGCGGTGGTTCAGCTTTGCCTGGGCTCGTTCAGAGCGGGTATGCGTGAGTTTACCGCCAACGTGGCGGGTAACGATCTGGTCCGCGTGACCGGTTATATGGTGCGACTATCGGATCTGGAGAAATACCGGGAAGCGGGATCGCGCACCAATACCACGTGGCTGGGAGAAGAGGCCGCGCGCAATACCCGTATTCTGGAACGTCAACCGCGCGTGATTAGCCATGAACAGCAGATGCGCTTTAGTTAGTCAGGTCATTCCTTTTTCCTGCGTGGACGGGCCGGGCAGCCGCCTGGCCCTGTTCCTGCAGGGCTGCAACCTGCGCTGCAAAACCTGCCACAACCCGTGGACGATCGGCCGCTGCAACGACTGCGGGGACTGTGTGCCCCACTGTCCGCACGACGCGCTGACCATTCAGGCCGGACGCGTCTGGTGGCAGGAGAGTGACTGCCAGCAGTGCGACACCTGTCTGCACCTGTGCCAGCAGCAGGCAACGCCTATGGCGCACCGCTTCAGCCTGGACGAGATCCTCACCCAGGTCCGCAAATCCGCACCGTTTATCGAAGGGATCACCGTGAGCGGCGGCGAAGCCACAACGCAACTGCCGTTTTTAGTGACGCTATTCTCAGCGATCAAAGCCGATCCTGCCCTGCGTCACCTCACCTGCCTGGTAGACAGCAACGGTCTGTTAAGCGAAACCGGCTGGCAAAAGCTGCTGCCGGTACTGGATGGCGCGATGCTGGATCTGAAGGCGTGGGGGAACGAGCATCACCGCTTCCTGACCGGGCGCGAAAACCCGCTGATTAAACAGAGCATCCGCTGGCTGGCAGATCGTCACCGTTTGACGGAACTTCGCCTGCTGGTTATTCCGGAGCAGTGTGATTACCTGGAACATCTCAAACCGCTAACGACCTTTATCCACGGGCTTGGAAATGTGCCGGTGCGCATCAACGCATTTCATGCCCATGGCGTTTACGGTGAGGCATCATCATGGCGCAGCGCCACGCCAGAGGACGTTGAGCCGCTGGCGCTGGCGCTGGAAAAACAGAAGATAACGGTGATCCGCCCGGCGCTTTACCTATAGCGTGATGCCAAATACCGAACGGGTGTTTTCAAGCAGCGCATCGGCAATCACCTCTTCAGGCTCCTTTCGCAGTTCACACAGGGTGGTAAACACGCGCGCCGCCTGTTCCGGACGATTCGGCTGGCCCTGAAAACCATTCAGCGGCATATCCGGCGCGTCGGTTTCCAGCAGAAGCGCCGACAGCGGCAGCTGGGCCATCACGTCACGGGTTTTACTGGCGCGCGGATAGGTAATGGTGCCACCGACGCCGATTTTATAGCCCAGCTCAATAAAACGCTGCGCCTGCTGCAGGCTGCCGGAGAAACCGTGCACTACGCCCCTGCGCGGCAGATCGATGCGCTTCAGGTGCATCGCCAGCTTATCGTGCGTGCGTCTCGAATGGAGGATCACCGGCAGATCGTGGCGCTTCGCCAGCCTGAGCTGCGCGTCGAGGATCGTCTGCTGGCGCTCAAACTGCGGATCCTCGCGATAAAGATCGAGGCCGATCTCACCGATGGCGACAAGTTTGTCTCCTGCGGTCAGCACTACCTCATCAAGCCTCTCAATGTGCTCATCAAGATGCCGCTCAATCACAATCGGATGCAGGCCGAGCGCGGCATAGAGCGCGGGGTGCCGCATGGAAAGATCCAGCACCCGGGAAAAATAGGCCGCTTCCACTGACGGCACAATGATGGCCTGAACGCCTGCCTCGGCAGCTCTCGCAATACTTTGCGCTTCATCCCCCGTAAACGGCGGGAAATCAAAGTGGCAGTGGGTATCGACAAAGCGGTGCGTCACGCCAGATCCTCGTTATCCAGTAAAGCGTCATTCGCCTGCGGAATATCCACCAGCGGCATCGTCAGGGCGTCGTTGGCGACAATCGCAGGCGGCATAATAATGCGTTTATGGCGATGAAGCGGCGGTTGCTCCGCCAGCATTTTCCCCACCGTCGCCAGGAAATAGCGCCCGCACAGCCGTCCCGTTTTGTAATCCATGCGCAGCGCAGGAACGCGGCTGCCCAGGGCCATGCTCAGCAGCGGCTTAGGCGGATAGATTTCAAAAATACGCAGCTTACCCGGCGGTTTTTCAATGAAGCGCTGCATCGCGCCGTAGGTGGTTTCATGCTGCTTCGCGATGTTCACCAGCGGCTGCAGGCTGCTGTCGCCCAACCAGCGCTCCATCCGTTTAAACCACTGGGGCGTGTAATACATTTGCGACGGCACGGTACGGATCACCACGATGGTTTTCGCCCCGCGCCGGGCGGCTTCCTGCACCGGCACCGCGTCACTGATCCCGCCGTCCAGATAGCTAATGCCGTCCAGCAGGGCGCCGGTACGATAAAAGCCGGGGATCGCGCTGGAGGCGCGGATGATGTCCAGCCAGTTCTGCTTCTGAGGAGAAAAATAGCCCGGCGAATAATCATCGCCCCGGCTGGCGCACATCCAGAATTCTTTGCCGCTATCAAACAGACGGGCAGCGGTATCCATGGCCAGCGGCATCTGGCTGGAGGTCGACTCCAGCAGCCAGTCGAGATCGATCAGATTGCCGCCGCGCACAAAGCGCACCGGGTTAAAAAATTCTTTCGCCGTGGTGTAGCGCATAATGACCTTTCGCGCGTAGCCGGGCTGGTTACAGACATAGGCAGAGAGGTTCTGCGCGCCGGCAGAGGTGCCGAAGTAAAGGTCAAACGGGTTGAACTGCGCGCGCATAAATTCATCCAGCACGCCGGCGGTGAAAATGCCGCGCTGTCCTCCACCTTCGCAGACCAGCGCGAGTTGACCTGCGCGAAACGGTTTTAACGTCAGCGGCGCAATATTGCCGAGCGTAACGGGAATTCGTTGCCCCACCTCTGCTTTCCTGTTTTGATTATTTTATAACACCACAGTAACGCACCCGACCTGTTACGCAAATAAGAAAAAGCCAGTCGCAGTGACTGGCTTTTTTTGTTGAAGGAATATTGCGTTTGCTACGGACGTCTACGACCCGTAAACAGGCTGACCAGGAACAGAATAATACCCACAACGAAGACAATTTTAGCTGCCCATGCCGCTGTACCTGCCAGTCCACCAAAGCCCAATGCGGCGGCAATTAACGCGATAACCAGAAATATAATGCCCCAACGAAACATAAGCTTCTCCTTTACCATAGTTAATGTCGGCCGCTAAACGTGAGCGCTCAGGTCACTCACCGGCGTTCTTCCAGAGTCGTTCTTATTTCGCCCGCAGGTGTTAGCCAGACGGGCGAATGGTCCAGATTTACTTCGTTTTCAGATCGTTTTTAACGCTTTTCACACCGTCAATCGCTTTCGCGATGGACTCGGCGCGTTCACTTTGCGCCTGCGAATCTACCGTACCGGAAAGCTGAACCACACCATCGGTGGTTTCCACTTTCACCTTACGGGACGGCACGATGTCATCTGCTAAAAGTTTAGCTTTGATTTCGCTGGTGGTAGCGGCATCACCGGCATAACCTTTCACCGACGCGTTTTTGCCGTCACGTACGTGCAGCTTATCGCTGACGGAGGCAACACCTTCGACGCCCTTCGCCACTTTCACCGCCTGTTCGGCCTGAGCCTGGCTTTCCACGAAGCCGCTCAGCGTGACCACTTTCTTGTCGGTCTTAACGGAAATATCGGTGCTTTTGATGGATTCATCATCCACCAGTGCGGCTTTCACTTTTGCTGTGATTGAGCTGTCATCCATGAAGTTGCCGACTTTATTCATAGAGCTATCGATTTTTTGCCCTGCGGTATCGGCAGTGGACTGTGCTTTATCCATGGTGGTGCTTTCCGCCAGGGCGGAACCGCTCACCAGAACGCTACCCAGGGTTACAGCCAGCAGAGTTTTCGAAATCTTCAGTCTTGTCATATTCATCGATCTATTCCTGTGTTGACCCGTTATTCGGGCTACATACTTCCTTAGTAGTTTTATATATTGCGAATAAACACGCGGGCAAAATGGACAACCTAAAGTCATGCATTGAACAGTTAATTTATCCACGCCCGGTGTTAAACACTGAGTTAAATATAGATCACTCTCACAGAGCCGCTTTCAGAATTGGGTAAAAAACGCTCGAATAGCGTGAAATTGCGTTGAATTAAGAACATTCCGCAAGGGATTAATAAGACAGGAATTAAAGAAGAGCACGGCGGCAGCCGTGCTCTGAGAGGGGATTAGTGCTCGCGGGTTTTACGGAACTGAACGTCAGGATAACGTTCCTGGGTCAGGTTCAGGTTCACCATGGTTGGTGCGATATAGGTCAGGTTATCGCCGCCATCCAGCGCCAGCTGAATTTCGTTCTTACGCTTAAATTCTTCGAATTTCTTCACGTCAGAACACTCAACCCAGCGCGCGGTCGCGACGTTCACAGACTCGTAAATCGCTTCCACGTTGTACTCGCTCTTCAGACGGGCAACAACCACGTCGAACTGCAGCACGCCGACTGCACCAACGATCAGATCGTTGTTCGCGATTGGGCGGAACACCTGCACGGCGCCCTCCTCGGAGAGCTGAACCAGGCCTTTCAGCAGCTGTTTCTGCTTCAGCGGATCGCGCAGACGGATACGACGGAACAGCTCCGGTGCGAAGTTCGGAATACCGGTGAACTTCATCATTTCACCCTGGGTGAAGGTATCGCCGATCTGAATAGTGCCGTGGTTGTGCAGACCGATGATGTCGCCCGGATACGCCTCTTCAACGTGCGAACGGTCGCCCGCCATAAAGGTCAGCGCGTCGGAAATCACCACGTCTTTACCGGTACGCACCTGGCGCAGCTTCATGCCCTTTTCATACTTACCGGACACCACGCGCATAAAGGCCACGCGGTCGCGGTGTTTCGGGTCCATGTTGGCCTGAATTTTGAAGACGAATCCGGTGAATTTCTCTTCTTTTGCTTCCACTTCACGGGTGTCGGTTTTACGCGGCATCGGGCGTGGCGCCCACTCCACCAGACCGTCCAGCATGTGGTCAACGCCGAAGTTACCCAGCGCGGTACCGAAGAAGACCGGGGTGATTTCACCGCTCAGGAACAGCTCTTTGTCGAACTCGTGAGACGCACCCTTCACCAGCTCCAGCTCGTCGCGCAGCTGCGCGGCCAGCTCTTCGCCGACTGCCACGTCCAGCTCAGGGTTATCCAGACCTTTCACCACGCGAACTTCCTGAATGGTGTGGCCTTTACCGGTCTGATACAGGTAGGTTTCGTCTTTATAGAGGTGATACACCCCTTTGAACAGCTTACCGCAGCCAATTGGCCAGGTGATTGGCGCACAGGCGATTTTCAGCTCGCTTTCCACTTCGTCCATCACTTCCATCGGGTCACGGATGTCACGGTCGAGTTTGTTCATGAAGGTGAGGATCGGCGTATCGCGCAGACGGGTAACTTCCATCAGCTTACGGGTCCGGTCTTCTACACCTTTCGCGGCGTCGATCACCATCAGACAGCAGTCCACCGCCGTCAGGGTACGGTAGGTATCTTCGGAGAAGTCTTCGTGGCCCGGGGTGTCCAGCAGGTTCACCAGGCAGTCGTGATACGGGAACTGCATCACGGAGGTGGTAATCGAAATACCACGCTGCTTTTCCATCTCCATCCAGTCAGATTTTGCATGCTGGCTGGAGCCACGGCCTTTAACGGTACCCGCAGTCTGGATCGCCTGTCCGAACAGCAACACCTTCTCGGTGATGGTCGTTTTACCGGCATCCGGGTGCGAGATAATGGCAAAAGTGCGGCGCTTGGCCACCTCTTGCAGATAAGGAGACAACGTCATAATTAAATCTTCTTTTATAAGCGCGGCAGCACGCCACGCATCATGGAATACAAAATTGCGGCTATTTTACCCATCAATGGGGGGCAGGCAATCATTGTTTACACAGGAGTTGCTCCAGTTCGTTCAACGATGTTACGGTCCAGGTCGGCTCGATGCCTTCAGGCTTCACGCGGCTATGCGCATTGAGCCAGACGGTCGACAGACCGGCATTCATGCCGCCCAGGATATCTGACTCTGCCGTATCACCCACCATCAGTACGCGATCGCGGTCAGGATTACCGGCCTGCGACAGCGCATAATCGAAAATACGCGGATCCGGTTTAGGTACACCCACCTCTTCGGAGATCACCAGCGCGTCGAAATGATCGCGCAGGCCGGTGCGCTCAAGGCGGATCTGCTGCAGGGCGGTAAAACCGTTGGTGATGATCCCCAGCTTCACCTTGCCTTTCAACGCATTCAGCAGGGAAACCGCGCCCGGCAGTGGCGCACAGATATCGGCCATCGCGTTCAGGAACGCCTCGTTTAGCGTCCCCGGACTGACCTTTAAGCGTTCCGCCCAAACGTCAAAGCGCTGATGCTGAAGCTGTAACGCGGTGATGGCACCGTTCTGGTAATCCACCCACAGCGGCTTGTTTACCGCCTGATAGTCCTGAAAATCTTCAGCGGTGAAGGTCACGCTATAGTCGAGAAACATCCGCTGCAGGCCGCCGAACGAATCGAACGTAAACAGCGTTTCGTCGGCATCAAAGAAAATCCAGTCCCATTTCATCGTTACAACCTTATTTTTTATTATCCAATCGGCAGAGCCATTATGATGGCGTCTTCACGTCCCTCTGCGGTGGGGTAGTAGTTACGGCGGATTGTCGCCTCGTTAAAGCCTAAGCTTTCATAGAGCGCGATGGCGGCGACATTCGACGCGCGCACCTCCAGCCACAGGGTGAAAACGTCACGGGTTTCGAGCTCACGGATGAGGTGCTCGAGCAGTTCTCTTCCCAGCCCACGGCGCTGGAACGCGGGATCAACCGCGATATTAAACAGCGTCGCTTCATCAAGAACAACCTGCGTGATCGCGAAGGCGGCCATGGTGCCGTCAACGTCCAGTCGGTAGTTCAGATACCGTTCGCCCTGATTGCTGGCGAAGGTTTTTTCGCTCCACGGAAAGGCGTGGGCGCGTGTTTCAATCGCAAACGCGGTGGTCAGGTCAGTCGTCGTGAGGGAAGAAATCGTGTTCATATTCGCAGATTTGTTGCCATAGCGCGCTGCGCGCTTTTGGGTTGGCTTTCAGTTCGTCCAGCGCTGGCGTGGAGATCTGGCTCCCCTGGAGGGGGATCTCGTTTGTCTCTCCGATACGCCAGCTGTTACAGCGGCTATCAGGAGGAAGCATCGCGACTCGCTCTGGCGTCAGCTGTAAAACCTGGTCGGCCGTCATCTTCAGGCTGCGAAGGACATCATCGATCAGGGGTTCATTCAGGGCAGGCAGTTCTTCCGCCACCATCACCAGGCGTACGTGCGCAGGGATGGAAATGGCGATTTCGCCCTGCAACGCCGTCGGGCGACGCAAAGCCCACTGGGTAATGCCCAGCTGCTGCAACTGCCAGTCTCGTCGGGATGTCATAGGGAAAACTCCTGTCTCTCAGGCGCGCAAATATAGCAAATGTGTCGAAAGTGCGCCATCTACCTACTATAATCCCCGCCTGAGTTTATTGAGGAACAATTCATGTCTGCATTTACCCCGGCAAGTGAAGTCTTGCTGCGTCACAGTGATGATTTCGAAGAAAGCCGTATTCTGTTTGCCGGAGATATGCAGGATGACCTGCCTGCGCGTTTCGACTGTGCTGAAAGCCGTGCCCACACCCAATACTACCACCACTGGCAGGTGCTAAGCCGCCAGATGGGCGAGCGCGCGCGCTTTAGCCTGGTGGCGGAGCAGAGCGATATCGCCGACTGCGATACGCTGATTTACTACTGGCCGAAGAACAAACCGGAAGCCCAGTTCCAGCTGATGAACCTGCTCTCCCTGCTGCCGGTCGGCTGCGATATTTTCGTGGTGGGTGAGAACCGCAGCGGCGTGCGCAGCGCTGAACAGATGCTGGAAGCATACGCCCCGCTGAACAAAGTCGACAGCGCTCGCCGCTGTGGTCTGTACCATGGCCGTCTGGAAAAACAGACAACGTTTGATCCACAGGCTTACTGGGACGAGTACCAGCTTGACGGCCTGACCATCAAAACCCTGCCGGGCGTGTTCAGCCGTGACGCGCTGGATACGGGCAGCAAGCTGCTGCTCTCCACCCTGACGCCGCACACCAAAGGCAAAGTGCTGGACGTGGGCTGCGGCGCTGGCGTGCTCTCTACCGTGCTCGCCAGCCATTCACCAAAAGTGCGTTTAACCCTGTGTGACGTGAGCGCCCCGGCGGTAGAAGCCAGCCGCGCAACGCTTGCCGCAAACGGCATTGAAGGCGAGGTGATTGCCAGCAACGTCTTCTCTGACGTCACCGGTCGCTTCGACATGATTATCTCCAACCCGCCGTTCCACGACGGTATGGAAACCAGCCTTGAAGCGGCACAAACGCTGATCCGTGGCGCAACCCGTCATCTTAACAGCGGCGGCGAGCTGCGTATTGTCGCAAACGCCTTCCTGGCGTACCCGAAAGTGCTCGACGAAACCTTCGGCTTCCACGAAGTGATCGCCCAGACCGGCCGCTTTAAGGTCTACCGTACCGTGATGACGCGTCAGGCCAAAAAGTAATCTCCACTCCTGCTTGCCGGATAAGCGCAATCACCATCCGGCAAGCAGGCGTCTCCGTTCCGGCCATTTTTGCAGCAATCAATAAAAGGTGAGCACTTTTCAGTTGACGTAAAGCTGAAAACATCTAGAATGCGCCTCCGTGGTTACGATACTTTTAAAGTATCGATGGTATGCGAAGGTGGCGGAATTGGTAGACGCGCTAGCTTCAGGTGTTAGTGTCCTTACGGATGTGGGGGTTCGAGTCCCCCCCCTCGCACCATAAATCACAATGATATTGCTCGCACTGGGCGAAGGTGGCGGAATTGGTAGACGCGCTAGCTTCAGGTGTTAGTGTCCTTACGGATGTGGGGGTTCGAGTCCCCCCCCTCGCACCAACGAGGCGATATCAACAATAGTAAGATGACTGTGCGAAGGTGGCGGAATTGGTAGACGCGCTAGCTTCAGGTGTTAGTGTCCTTAGGATGTGGGGGTTCGAGTCCCCCCCCTCGCACCAATTATCTTACATCCCTTCTGAAGTTCCTCTTGTTTTCCCTGTTATTTCAAACTCATCAGTATCACCAGAATTCCACTGACCAGTGCTACACAGGATGGCAGTAAAACAAAGTGGCGAAGCTGCTTATGCCAGATCATGCCTGACGTGACTAACAGACCCGACACAATGATCGCTTTCCAGGTATCAAGGGAGAGATCGGCAAACATCAAACCGCCGAGAATGGCTCCCGGTAGCAATACCCCCCAACCACTTCCCAGCGCCCTGTTCAACATGATCTGCCCTCTCACAACGATAATGATAACCAATATCATATGACAGAGATTATCATTTGTCAGCTGAATGAATCAAAATCCATCGACCTTTACCTTTCGCGTAATGACAGGAATTGCCTAAGGTGATAAATTGCACACCTGTTAACAACATCTAAAGATTTTCTGATAATTACTCTTTGAGTTTTTTGCATATTTTATTGCGAAACAACACCTACTTATTTGTTTTAATTAAATATTAATAAAAACGCACGACTATGACATCACAATCCTGGCGGTCTTTGGTTCACAGAAAATATCAATTGTCGTTACGTTTGTTTTTATTTCTGAACGCGACCTCGGCAGTGTTCTCGGTAACAAACCCGCTCAATTCCGTACGCCTGTTATCTGCCCCGCTTATAGCTATTTTCTCCATCAGCACAGGGCTGTTCGTCTGGCACTGGAGAAAGCGCGCGCGGAAGATAAATATTCCTGTCGTTTCAGGGATCTTCGGTATTTTATGGGCCTGGCAAATTGTGTCGAAATTCGCCTTAATTTCCCACGACCATGCGACGTATTTGTTAATTGCCCTGTTAACGGTGCTTTTTATCGGAACGCTGGCATTCGCCAGTAATATCAAAGCATTTACGCTGCACTCATTGCCCACCTTTATTGTCTGCCTGTGGCTAAGCGATCACGATATATGGCTGAGAATGACCTATTCCTTCGCACTTCCTGTGGTGGCAATCGCTATTCATAACATTTTGCAAAGACGCAACGATCGTTTCGCTCAGGAATTGCTCTCTCGACTGCTGGAAGAGCGAGAAACTCTTACCGATCTCAGCATGATGGACCCGCTTACCGGGCTCTATAATCGTCGCGGCCTGCAAAGCCGTCTGGAGAACCTGCCGACGGTAGAAAATGGCGAGCACTTTGTCCTGCTGATGGATATCGACCACTTCAAAGCCTATAACGACCATTATGGCCATATGATGGGCGACCAGGCGCTGAAGCGCGTCTCTGCGGCAATCCGCGACGCCGTGCGTTCTCGCGATATTGTGGCGCGTTTTGGCGGGGAAGAGTTTATGGTGCTGCTGACCAATATTTCACTCGAGCATGCTCGCCAGACGGCCGAGCGGATCCGTCAGAAAGTCTACGATTTGAAAATCCCGCATCTGTTTAACGAGAGCGTCGCGACAAACGTCACCATCAGCATTGGTATTGCCATTTTCGAGGATGAAGACGTGGAAGGCGCGCTGGAAAAAGCGGACAAAGCCCTCTACGAAGCAAAGCATATGGGGCGCAATAACATTCTGTTGAGCGAAGAGCTGCAGACGGCGTAAACATCACGGCGATGTCACCAGGACAAAAGTCTTGCCATTGGTATGAGCAATAGTTAGGATTGGCAATCATTATCATTTAGATTTCTATCTATACTATGACCACGCATACCGCACACATCGTCGAACCCCTCCTCTGGCGAGCGCCCCTCACCAGAGGGAATGCTTCGCTTGCGGATGCCATACGGGATAAGATTGCGGAGACGCGCGCCCACCTGCTGGACTTTATCCGGCTTGATGAAGCGCACCCGAACAATGCAATGACGCTCGCAGAGTGGCGCCAGCCGGCAAAACTGCAATCGCTGCTGGCCACCTATTCCGACCATATCTATCGCAATCAGCCCACCCTTACGCGGGAAAATAAACCTCTGCTCTCACTCTGGGCGCAGTGGTATATCGGGCTGATGGTGCCTCCCCTCATGCTGGCGCTGTTAACGCAAAAGAGCATGCTGGAACTCTCGCCGGATAATTTCCACGTCGAGTTTCACGAAACCGGGCGCGCAGCCTGCTTCTGGATCGATCTTCACGAAGACCAGAACGCGGAACGCCTGACGGCTCAGGAACGTATGGAGCAGCTTATCACGCAGGCCCTGATCCCGGTGGTGGAAGCGCTTGAAGCGACGGGAGAGATTAATGGGAAGCTTATCTGGAGCAATACGGGCTATTTAATCCACTGGTATTTAACGGAAATGAAGCCTCTGCTTGGTGATGAGAACGTTGACACCCTGCGTCAGTCCTGTTTCTTTGCAAAACAGCTTTCCGATGGCCGTGACAACCCGTTATTCCGTACCGTCGTACTCCGTGATGGTCTTCTGGTTCGCCGCACCTGCTGCCAGCGCTACCGCCTGCCGGACGTTAAGCAGTGCGGGGATTGCACGCTGAAGTAGTGCAGTGAATTGCCCGGTGGCGCTTCGCTTACCGGGCCTACAAAAACAGGCCCGGCCTAATGCCCTCACCCTGCCCCTCTCCCACAGGGAGAGGGAACAAACACTAAAAACGGCAACCTGCGTTGCCGTTTTACTTTTACCTATGCCACCTGCTGATTGTCCTCTTCCGCGTTACGCTGCGCTTCTTCCGCTTCCTGCTCCAGCAGCTGCTTCTCGTACACTTTGAAGAACGGGTAGTAGATGATTGCCGATACGCAGGCCAGAACCACAACCAGAATAGCCGCGCGGAAATCCCAGCCCAGAGCCCACGCTGCGCCTATCGGTGCCGGTGCCGTCCAGGGGACCACTGAGATGACGCGGCCAATCAGGTCAAACGTCATCGCTGCCCAGGCCAGCACGGCATTTACCATCGGTGCCAGCAGGAACGGAATAAAGAACACCGGGTTCATCACAATCGGCGTACCGAAAATGACGGGTTCGTTGATGTTAAAGAAGCTGGGTACCACGCTCAAACGCCCGATAGAGCGTAAATGCGCTGAACGGCTACGCAGATAGCAAATCACCAGACCCATCGTGGCGCCCGACCCGCCAATCACGATAAAGAACGTCCAGAACGCCTCCATAAAAATATGCGGCAGAGGCTGGCTGGCGGCCAGCGCGGTCTGGTTAGCGCCCAGGTTCGTCAGCCAGAACATCTGCAGCATCCCGGAGACAATGGCGGCTCCGTGGATCCCGGCGAACCACAGCAGATGGCCAATCAACACGGCCAGCAGGATCGCAGGCAGCGAATCCGCCGCGGACACCAGCGGTTTAAAGACCGACATAATGGCCTGCGGGATCAGCATGCCAAACTGAGACTGAATGACCAGGCTCAGAGGATAGAGCGTTAACACCACCACCAGCACCGGGATCAGCAGATCAAAAGAGTTTTTGATCATCGGAGGAACCTGGTCTGGCAGGCGAATACCGATGTTATGCGCCTTGAGGAAACGCATCATCTCAACGCAGTAGATCGCCACCAGAATCGCGGTAAAAATCCCCGTCCCACCCAGGCTGTCGACAGGAAGCGTGCCTTCGGTTTTCGGAGCCGCGACCAGCAGAAACGCCATCAGCGACAGCATGGCACACATGAACGGATCTAACTGGTGCGATTTGACATAGTGTTTGCCAAGGTTATAGGCAATCGCCGCACAGATATAAATGGACATAATGCCCATCGTCATATCAAACGGCGTCAGGATCTGTCCTTCAAACTGCTTCGCCATATCCAGCCAGGCGCGGGCGAACCCCCAGGTGGTATCAGGCGAAAAAGGTGGGTAAGCGAACACTAACAAAAATGAACCCACAATCATAAATGGCATCGCGGAGATGAACCCATCACGAATAGCCATGACATGACGCTGGGAAGAGATCCGCCCGGCAATCGGACTCACGTAATTTTCAACGAAACGGAATATCAGGTTAAACGCAGCATGGTTGGCAGACATGGCAGATCTCCTGTCAGACGTTTGTTACGGGCACATTCGCGCCGCACGTTGTTCCATAAATCAGCTTCACAACCTTGCTGGCTTGTGTACCAGTGGTACTGCTCAGACGAAATGGTTTCATAATTTGCTCTTATTATTGGATACAGGGGACGTTACGTACTCAGTATTAATCGACGCATCACGCTCTGCAACCGGTTACTGTAACCGGTTTCTGTGAATGTGAAGAGGATCCAGAAATCAGCCGTTCGGGATATTTGTTACTTAAGAGATATTTACAGAGCATAAATTCTTATGACAGATTACGCAGGATATTTGTCAGGAGGAAACAATGAGTTTGCAGTCTGTACAGCAGTTTTTTGCCGACAACGCGCCGGATATAGACGTAATTGAACTTAGCCAGAGTACCGCTACCGTTGCGTTGGCTGCTGCCGCCCATCGTGTTGAACCGGGACAAATCGCCAAGACCTTGTCGCTGAAGGTTAAAAATGAGGTGATTCTGGTGGTAGCGAAAGGCGATGCGCGTCTGGATAACAAAAAGCTGAAAGACACGTTTGGTGCGAAAGCGCGCATGCTCAGCAGTGATGAAGTGGTGACAATCACCGGTCATCCCGTTGGCGGCGTGTGCCCGTTCGGGCTGGAAAATCCGCTCGCGGTTTACTGCGATATCTCATTAAAGCAGTACGCCGAAGTCCTGCCCGCCGCAGGCGCAATTCACAGTGCCGTGCGTATTTCACCTGACAGAATGGCAGAGCTGACTTCCGCAAAGTGGGTTGATGTTTGCATCTGATGGATGCGCCAGAGCCTGTCTGGCGCGCAACGGGCAGGTTATAAAAAGGTCGGCTTGCCGAGTGCCGAACTTCGCGGTTCTCTTGCCGGAAGGTGAGTAATAATATCCGCCGCATCGAGCAACCCGACGTCAGAGTTCACCCCCAGCTTCACCATCGCATTAAACTTATGCGCCCGGATGGTCTTAATATTGCGTTCAAGCTGTGCCGCGATTTGAGGAATAGAATAACCGCAAGACATATAACGCAATATTGCCCGTTCCGTTGGGCTTAACATTCTGTTTTGACTCCGGTACCAGTGATTCATCATATTGTCATTGATGCGCAGCGTTTCACTCAACAACACCATGAGTTCCTGCTGCAGGTGCTCAAGCGTCAGCGATTTACTGACCACACCGTGAAGGCGTGACGGCGAAAGATGGCTAATTAACCGTGCTTCCGTTTCATCAGCGACCAGGATAATGCGCTGGATATGACCATGCGTAAACGCGAGATCCCGCAGGTGCGCCAGACAGTTACGACGTTCCTCTCGCGCATCGGAAAGTGAATAGATCAGCGAGAAAAAATTGACGTGCTGAAGCGCTTTCTTAAAGCTGTCAAATTCGCTAAACAGATGCAGCTGATATTGGTTCAGGCCGGGCCTCGCAAAAAGATGCTGTAGCCCAACAGCACTCATCGTGCAATTTTCGACGATGGCGATATTTCTTGTTGAATCGGTTTTTTCCATTCCTCGAACTCTCCATAGGCTGACATCAGACTCAGCTCTCTCATTCCCTGCGTACTGTTGATCCAGGCGTACATATCGGCATTACTGCGTAAAGACAGCCGTCGCATCGCACTGTTTTTCTGCGCGCTGATGGTTTTATTGCTCTTCTTGAGCAATGTGGCGATTTGGTTAATCCCCCATCCTTTACCTAACAGACGCAGTACCTTGCGTTCGGAGTGCGTGAGCGCGATAACGTGTTCGTCTTCATCCTCCGTACTTTGAGGTTCCGGGGTTAATAACGTCTGGCTTATCCGCTCTGCCCGCTCGCTACCAGCCCGAATTGCGTTAACCACGCCTTCAATGGGCTCCATATCAGAAAGCAACGTACTTTCCGGGCGCATAAGCAACTCAACCGCAATAGGATAAAGCGGCCGCGAAACTAAAAAGATCCAGTGAATGTCCCGGTATTGATTCAATAAACCGTAATACTCTTCGAGGGTGCCCCGAGGATTCCTGTATTCACCTGAAACATCGGCAATAATGACATCCGCGCGCCGTAACTGGAGCAGCGTCAGCTCCTGCAGTGAGCGGCAATAGGTCAATTCAAAATCCGGGAAATGGCGTGCCATCAAGCCCCCTAACCCGTTTTGCATCACGGGTATCCGGCTAATGACCACGCCGCGCTTACCATGCAATGACAACATAGACCCTCCGTGTCCATTCTTCATTTGATGAGTCACGTTAAAACGCATCAATGTATGAGTATTTTCGTCCCTGAGTGTAAAACTGATTAATACAAGCAGAAGATGAGATATGTTCTTAGTTTAAGAAATGCCTAAAACAGCGGTAATATCTCATAAAGCGCAAATAAATTTAATTGCGGAGCCATTAAAATAACGACAATATAAAATTAGAATAACTAAATACAAATATTCTATATTTCCATATTAATAATTCACCGCATTGATAAATTTATCCAACTCCCCTTTCGCGATACGGGCGGAAACTGTTTGCATAAACCTTGATCTGGCCCACAGCAAGAGGCACTGCACTTTGTGCTAAAAGTAATCACTATGGGCCAACCGGCAACTTTCCATCTTCTTCAGGACAATACATGCAGGCAGATCGGTCAACGCAGCGTGCTATCACGCGGCTATGTATTCAGTGCGGTCTTTTTCTGCTCCAGCACGGCGCGGAAAGCGCGCTGGTTGAGGAGCTCTCCACCCGGCTGGGCGTGGCGCTGGGTATGGATAGCGTTGAAAGCGCGATCTCATCCAACGCCATTGTGCTTACCACGATCAAAGACGGTCAGTGCCTGACCTCCACCCGCAAAAACCATGACCGCGGCATTAACATGCACGTCGTGACCGAAGTGCAGCACATCGTGATCCTTGCTGAGCACAAGCTTCTCGATCTCCATGAAATTGAAAAGCGGTTCAACCAAATTAAGCCGTTACGTTATCCGCGCTGGCTTGTCGTGCTGATGGTAGGGCTGTCGTGCGCCTGCTTTTGTAAGCTCAATAAAGGCGGCTGGGACGGTGCGATCGTCACCTTTTTTGCCAGCAGTATCGCCATGTATGTTCGCCAGATGCTGACGCACCGGCAGTTGCATCCGCAGATTAACTTCTGCATTACCGCGTTTGTCGCCACCACGGTTTCCGGCCTGCTTCTGCGCCTGCCGCAGTTTGCTAACACCCCGACGATTGCCATGGCCGCCAGCGTGCTTCTGCTGGTCCCGGGCTTTCCGTTGATCAACGCCGTCGCCGACATGTTTAAAGGGCACATTAATACCGGTCTGGCACGCTGGGCTATCGCCAGCCTGCTGACGCTGGCGACCTGCATCGGCGTGGTTATGGCCATGACACTCTGGGGGTTACGCGGATGGGCGTGATAGATTTTCTGCTGGCGCTGGCCCAGGACATGCTTCTGGCCGCCATTCCCGCCGTCGGCTTTGCGATGGTATTTAACGTTCCGCAACGCGCGCTGCCGTGGTGTGCGCTGCTGGGCGCGATTGGCCATGGCTCGCGAATGGTGATGATGACCGCGGGTTTTAACATCGAATGGTCAACGTTCATGGCGTCCATGCTGGTCGGCAGTATCGGCATCCAGTGGTCGCGCTGGTATCTGGCGCATCCCAAAGTGTTCACCGTCGCCGCCGTGATCCCGATGTTCCCGGGCATATCTGCGTATACGGCGATGATTTCCGCGGTGAAAATCAGCCATTTTGGCTACACCGAGCCCCAGATGATCCTCCTTCTGAGCAACTTTCTTAAGGCGTCGTCCATCGTCGGCGCGCTCTCTATCGGGCTGTCAATCCCCGGACTGTGGCTGTACCGCAAACGCCCACGCGTTTGATATTTGTGTTATTTCGCTGCCATGGAGATAATCCTTCTGGTCCGTTTGGTGAAAATAAGGAAAGGATGTGGCTAACCCTGGCAGCGAACACCCCGAGCACGGCGAAGAATCCAGCCTGAAAGAGAAAATTTTTCAGAGCGCCATCGCGCTTTTTGCCGAGTATGGATTGAACGGTGCCCGCATGGAGCAAATCGCGGAGAAAGCGGGTACCACCAAACGCATGGTGGTTTACCATTTTAAAAATAAAGAGAATCTCTATCTCCTGGTGCTGGAACACGTTTACACCCAGATTCGCGCCAGTGAAAAAGCGCTAAGCCTGGCAGGAATGCCCCCCGTTGAAGCGCTGGTCGACCTGGTTGAAGCCACCTTTGACTATCATGCCGACCATCCAGACTACATCCGGATTATCTGCATGGAAAACATGCAGCGTGGCCGCTTTATGCAGCAGTCGAGCTATCTTCGCCAGGTCAACCGCAGCGCGCTCGACCTGCTGGAGGAGATCCTGCGCCGGGGCAAAGAAAAACAGCTCTTCAGCCAGACGGTCGACGCCCGCGATCTTCACCGCCTGATAAGCAGCTTCAGCTTTCACTACGTTGCCAACAGCTACACCTTCACGCTCCTGTTTGAAGACGGTGCGGACGAACAGGCCCAGCGCCAGCACTACCGCAAAATGGCCGTTCAGGTAGCGCTCCGCTACACCTGCCCATAAAATTGCTTGCAATTAAATCGTGCACTATCTATATTCATTTCATGAACGCGAAAACGAACGACGCAACCGCTGCGCTCAAGCTGGATAACCAGCTCTGCTTTGCCCTCTATTCGGCAAATCTGGCGCTTAATAAGCTGTACCGGCAACTGCTGGCACCGCTGAACCTGACTTACCCGCAATACCTGGTGATGCTGGTGCTGTGGGAGCAGGATGACATGACGGTGTCGGACATCGGCGAGCGGCTGTTTCTGGACTCTGCGACCCTGACGCCGCTTTTGAAGCGGCTGGAAAGTGCCGGGTTAATCAACCGTCACCGTTCCCGCAAAGACGAACGTCAGGTCGCCGTTACCCTGAGCGAAGCGGGACGTGAACTGCAGCAGCAGGCATTGGGTATCCCCCATGCTGTGGGTTGCGCAGCGCAGTGTGATACCGACACCCTGCTGGCGCTCAAACAGCAGCTCGAACTTTTGCGACAACAGCTACACCGCGCGTAAGGCTATACTTTACGCGTAATTATTACCCATATATATCGCACGCTATTTAATAGCACACATTAAAGCAAGATGAGGAACCTGCCATGTCTTTAGAAAAAGTCGTTTATACCGCCAAAGCCAAAGCAACCGGTGGCCGTGACGGTCGTGCCACCTCTTCCGATGGCGTACTGGACGTAAAACTGGGCGTGCCAAAAGAGATGGGCGGCATGGGGGGAGAAGTGACGAACCCTGAGCAGCTGTTTGCTGCCGGCTACTCTGCCTGCTTCCTTGGCGCGATGAAGTTTGTGGCGGCGCGCGACAAATTTGCCCTGCCAAAAGAGGCCTTTATTGAAGGCGAAGTGGGTATTGGCCCGCTGCCAACCGGTTTTGGTATCGAAGCGAAACTGAACATCCACGTTGAGGGTATGGATCCCGCGGAAGCCAAAAAGCTGGTCGACGCGGCGCACATTGTTTGCCCGTACTCTAACGCGACCCGCGGCAACATCGACGTGACCCTGAACATCATCGCGTGATAAATACCTGATGGCGCTGCGCTTATCAGGCCTACGACCGTAGCCCCGGTAAGCGCAGCGCCACCGGGGAAATCCCCTCCTTCCCTTTCCTCTCTCTGTGCTACCATAAGCCCATATCACGCCCGTAGTAATCAGTAGAGTAAGCGCTATGTCCTCCAGAATTCTGACCACCAGCATTGCTGGCATTGATGCCTTTATGCGCGACCCACGCGGTGTGTTGACCCACGCCGAAGGCGGCACGGTTGCGGTTTTTGCCGACAACGCGCCGGCGTTTTACGCAATCACGCCGGAACGCCTGGCACAGCTTCTGGAGATCGAAGCGCAACTGTCACGCCCGGCGAGCGATGTCGCGCTGGACAACCAGTTCTTTGATGAGCCGGTCAACGTCCCCGTGACCGTTCCGATGGGAAAATTTGCCCTGTACGCGGGCTGGCAGCCAGATGCGGATTTTCAGCGGCAGGCGGCGCTTTGGGGCATTGCGTTAACCCAACCGACCACCGCCGAAGAGCTCGCCGCGTTTACCGCCTGGTGGCAGGCGGAAGGGAAAGTCTTCACCCACATTCAGTGGCAGCAAAAGCTTGCGCGTCATCTTCAAATTACCCGCGCCGGCAACAACGGCCAGCCCAAACGCGATATCAACGCGTTTTCAGAACCGGATAAACAGATCCCCAGCGGATTCCGAGGTGCGAAATGAAGAACGTCGGCGACCTGATGAAACGTCTGCAAAAAATGATGCCTGCCAACGTGAAGCCCGCTTTCACCACGGGTGAAGAGCTGCTGGCGTGGCAAAAAGAGCAAGGTGAGATCCGCGCCGCCGCGCTCGCCAGGGAAAACCGGGCGATGAAAATGCAGCGCACCTTTAACCGCTCCGGTATCCGTCCCCTGCACCAGAACTGCTCGTTCGATAACTATAAAGTCGAAACCAATGGACAGATGAACGCCCTTGCCGCCGCCCGTCAGTACGTGGATGAATTCGACGGCAATATCGCCAGCTTCATCTTTAGCGGCAAGCCGGGCACCGGAAAAAATCACCTTGCAGCCGCCATCTGCAACGAGCTGCTTCTGCGGGGTAAATCGGTTCTTATCATCACCGTGGCCGATATCATGTCCGCGATGAAAGACACCTTCAGCAACCGCGAAACCAGCGAAGAACAGCTGCTTAACGATCTGAGCAATGTGGATTTGCTGGTCATCGACGAGATTGGCGTTCAGACAGAATCCCGCTATGAAAAAGTGATCATCAACCAGATTGTCGATCGCCGCTCCTCGTCCAAGCGCCCCACCGGCATGCTGACGAACCACAATATCGACGAGATGACCCGCCTGCTGGGGGAACGCGTCATGGACCGCATGAAGCTGGGTAACAGTCTCTATGTCATCTTCGACTGGGAAAGTTACCGCAGCCGCGTTACCGGCAAAGAGTATTAAGACAGTTCCAGGAATCGCCGCCAGGGCATAGGTATATACTGGAACCCCTTCGGCCCAAAACGGACCTTTTTGAGAGAGCCATGATGAAAAAACAGATTCTAATCAGCACCTTTTTAGGCGCGCTGCTGGTGACCGGCGCGGCGCAAGCGGCGTCCTGGCAGGAGTCCCTGTCAAGCGCAGCAAATGAGCTGACCAAGGAGAGCAGCAGCTCTCAGGGCGGACTCTCCGCCTCCTCCCTTACCAGCCTGCTGGGCAACAGCTCTCAGAGCCTCAGCGCGGGCACGATGAACAATGCGGCGGGGATTCTGGAATATTGCGCGAAGCAAAAGCTGGCCTCCGTGACCGACGCGCAAAACGTGAAAAACCAGGTGCTGGGTAAACTGGGTCTGGATACCCAGGAGCAGAAAGCGGACACCAACTATATGGACGGCATTCAGGGCCTGCTTAACGCGCAAAACGGCCAGCAGCTGAACCTGAGCACCCTCGGCAACTCTTCTCTGGCAAAACAGGTGAAAACCAAAGCCTGCGATCTGGTGCTGAAACAAGGCGTTAACTTCCTCTCCTGATCCATCCCATTTTCTGCCACAACACGCCGCGTTTAATGCGATAGTCTTGCAGCGCGGCGCTAAATGAGCGTTTTTCCCACCTGCCACCGTCTCAGCGTCCGTTTGTCAGGATGTGTCCATCTTCATAAAAACGATTTTCTAAACCAAATCCTAACAACAGCACACTTTCGTGACACTAAAATTGCAGCTTAACGACATCGCAATTACATTGTATGACCCAAAAAATAAACAGTTAGCCAGCGAACCATCTGGCGTCATGAGGATATGCTGTTGTCTGAATTCATGTCTCTTATCCTTTTTCTGGCTTCCGTCGGCGTTTACGCCTGGAAAGCCGGCCGTCACACCTGGTGGTTTATCGCCACGCTGGTGGTGCTCGGCATTTTTATTATTTTAAACATTACCTTATACGCCAGCGATTACTTTACCGGTGACGGTATTAACGATGCGGTGCTCTACACGCTGACGAACAGCCTGACGGGCGCGGGTGTGGGCAAGTACATTCTTCCGGGGCTCGGCATTATTGTCGCGCTGGTGACGATTTTTGGCGCGCTGGCCTGGGTGCTGCGTCGACGTCGCCATCATCCTCACCATCATGGCTACAGCCTGCTGGCGTTATTCCTGGCGCTGGCCTCCGTCGACGCCAGCCCGGCGTTCCATCAGATCACCGAGCTGGTGAAATCCCAGTCGCGCGACGGCGATCCTGATTTCGTGGCTTACTATAAAGAACCGTCGAAAACGATCGCCAACCCGAAGCTCAACCTGGTTTACATCTACGGTGAAAGCCTGGAACGCACGTACTTTGATAACGATGCGTTCCCGGACCTGACGCCAGACCTGGGTGCGCTGAAAAATGAAGGTCTTGATTTCAGCCACACCATGCAGCTGCCCGGTACGGATTACACGATTGCCGGGATGGTTGCCTCCCAGTGCGGTATCCCGCTGTTCGCGCCTTTTGAGGGTAACGCCTCAGCCTCGATGTCGACGTTCTTCCCGCAGAATATTTGCCTCGGCGATATCCTGAAAAACTCCGGCTACGAAAACTATTTTATGCAGGGGGCAAACCTGCGCTTTGCCGGAAAAGACGTGTTCCTGAAATCCCACGGTTTTGACCACCTGTATGGCTCAGAAGAGTTAAAAACGACGGTTGCCGATCCGAGCTACCGTAACGACTGGGGCTTCTATGACGATACGGTACTCGACGAAACCTGGAAGAAATTCGAGGAGCTTTCCCGCTCGGGCAAGCGCTTCTCCCTCTTTGCGCTGACGGTGGACACCCACCATCCGGACGGGTTCGTCTCGCGCAGCTGCAAACGCAAAAGCTATGACGTTGACGGCAAAAACAACAAGTCTTTCAGCGCCGTGACCTGCAGCCAGGAGCACATTGCCGCGCTGGTCGAGAAAATCAAAGCCTCGCCCTGGTTTAAAAACACCGTCATCGTCGTTTCGTCTGACCATCTGGCGATGAAAAATAGCGCCTGGGATCAGCTCAACAAGCAGGATCGCAGCAATCTGTTCTTCGTCCTGCGCGGCGACCAGCCGCAGCAGGAGGTCATCGCCACCAAACGCAACTCCATGGATAACGGCGCAACCGTGCTGGACATTCTGGGTGGCGACAACTTTATTGGCCTGGGCCGCAGCACGCTGTCGGGGCAATCCCTGTCGGAAGTGTTCCTCAACATGAAGGAAAAAATCCTCGCCTGGAAGCCAGACATCATCCGCCTGTGGAACTTCCCGAAAGAGATGAAGGACTTCACTGTAGATCGGGATAAAAACACGATTGCCTTCTCGGGCAGCAGCTTCCGTCTGCCGCTGCTGGTGCGCGTGTCGGAGGGGCGCGTTGAGCCGCTGCCGGAAAGCGAATATTCCGCACCGCTGCGCTATCAGCTGGCCGATTTTGCTCCGCGCGATAATTTCGTCTGGGTCGACAGGTGTTTCAAAATGGGCCAGCTCTGGTCGCAGCCGCTGGCGCTTTCTACCGACTGGTGCGTCTCTCAGGGCCAGCTCGGCGGGGAGCAAACCGTGCAGCACGTGGACAAAGCCCAGTGGAAAGGCAAAACCGCGTTTAAAGATACGGTGATTGATACGGCGCGCTATCAGCACAACATCGACATGCTGAAAGTCAGCGATAACGATATTCGCTACAAAGCGGACAGCTTTATCTTTAACGTGGCCGGCGCGCCCGAGGAAGTGAAGCAGTTTAGCGGCATCTCGCGTCCGGAGTCCTGGGGACGTTGGTCAAACGCGCAGCTGGGCAATGAGGTGAAAATTGAGTACGCCCATCCGCTGCCGGAACAGTTCGACCTGGTGATCACCGCCAGAGCGTATGGCCCTAACGCTAACAGGCCCGTACCGGTGCGCGTGGGCGATCGGGAGCAGACCCTGACGCTCGGGAACGACGTGAGCACGCACACGCTGCATTTTGAGAACCCATCGCGCAGCAACACCCTGGTGATCGTGCCGCCGGACCCGCAGTCGACCAATGAAGGGAATATCCTTGGACACTCACCGCGCGAAATCGGGATTGGCATGGTAGAAATTAAAATTGTGAGTCGCGCAGGCTAATGGTCGACCTTAACCTCACCGTTCGACCCACGCGTCCCGGCGACGTTACCGCCCTGCCCGCCATTGAACGCGCGGCGGGCGAGCGCTTTCGTGAAGTCCAGGAGCTCGCCTGGCTTGCCGACGGTGAGGTCATTTCCGCTGAGCAGCACCTTGAGTATGCCGAACGTGGGCTAAGCTGGCTGGCGCTGGTTAACGACCGCCCCGCAGGGTTTATCCTCACCGAAGCGCACTCTTCGTCGCTGTTTATCGTGGAGCTTTCGGTCGTTCTGGACTGGCAGGGAAAAGGGATTGGTCGGCAGCTCATCGCCCGTGCGGCTGCCCATGCCCGGACGCTGGGGCTGGCGTCGCTGACGTTGACGACGTTTCGGGACGTACCGTGGAACGCGCCGTTCTATGCGCGGCTGGGGTTTGAAAAAATGACGACGCTGACGCCTGAACTGCGTCAGAAAAGGGAAGAAGAGGCAGCGCACGGTTTCGCGTATGAAACGCGCTGCGCCATGCGCCTGCCTATGTAATATCGCCCGGTGGCGCTGCGCTTACCGGGCCTACAAAACCCTGAACCGTAGGCCGGGTAAGGCGCAGCCGCCACCCGGCACAACGCGCAGAGTTAGAACGTTTCCCAGTTATCGCCTGAATCGGCAGTCGCGGTTTTACGCGCCATCACCGGCGCGGAAACCGCTTTAGCCGCAGCGAATTCGCGCGCTTTCATCTGCTCCTGCTGAATGCGGAACACCGCCACGGCCTGAGTCAGACGGCTCGCCTGCTCTTCCAGTGCGGCCGCCGCTGCGGCAGATTCCTCAACCAGCGAGGCGTTCTGCTGGGTCACGCGATCCATCTCGGCTACCGCCAGACCCACCTGGTCGATACCGCGGCTCTGCTCGTCAGACGCAGAGGCGATTTCACCCATGATGTCCGTTACGCGGGTAACCGCGTTCACGATCTCACCCATGGTTTCACCGGCGCTTTCTACCAGCGTTGAACCCACTTCCACGCGGCCAACGGAGTCTTCGATCAGACTCTTGATTTCACGAGCCGCCTGGGCGCTGCGCTGGGCCAGGTTACGCACTTCACCTGCCACCACCGCAAAACCACGACCCTGCTCGCCCGCACGCGCCGCTTCTACCGCCGCGTTCAGTGCCAGAATGTTGGTCTGGAAGGCAATGCCGTCGATCACGCTGATAATGTCGGCAATTTTCTGCGAACTGCCCGCGATATCGCGCATGGTCTGCACCACGTTATCCACCACTTTGCCGCCTTTCTGCGCGGTTTCAGAGGCGCTCAGCGCAAGATGGCTCGCCTGACGGGCGTTTTCGGCGTTCTGCTTAACGGTCGCCGTCAGCTGCTCCATGCTGGCCGCGGTCTCTTCCAGGGAAGCGGCCTGCTGTTCAGTACGGGAGGAGAGGTCGTTGTTGCCCATCGCAATTTCGCTCGCGCCGCTGTAGATAGCGTTCGCGCCGTTACGCACGTCGCCGACGGTACGCACCAGTTCACCCTGCATATGACGCAGCGAGTCGGCCAGTTCACCCATCTCGTTGGTGCCCTGAACCTCAATGCGCTTCACCAGGTCGCCGCTGGCGATATGGCGAATGTTGTCGATCAGACGATTCAGCGGAGAGATCAGCGTCTGCTTGATGTTGAGCCAGACGGCCACGATCACCACCAGCACGGCAATCAGGACGCTGATCAGCACCCAGATAGCCTGGCTGAAGGAGCTGTTGCTGTCCTCGACCGCCGTCTGGTACAGCTTGTCGTTCTGCTGCAGGTAGCTCACATACTGCTTCTCAAAACCGTCCTGATAGCTCTGGGTCGGCTGGTCGAAGAAGGCGTTGATTTTGCCCGCGCCCAGCAGCTGAATCAGCTCCGCCAGCGCGCCGTGGTAAATATCATAGTTACGCTTGATCTCCATGGCATCCGCATCGCTTTGACGCGGATCGCGCGGCAGGGCTTCGTAGGCAGCCCAGTTTTTTTCCGCCTGTTTCAGAGACGTAGACGCGATTTGCATCAAATCGTTAACGGTCGCGCCGCTGCCGATATTGCTCTGATCCATCATGTAGCGGATACCCGCGCGGTTCAGGGTATTACGGGTTTGCAGCAACGCGACCCAGCTGGCGTTCAGCGTGGATTGTTGCTGGCGAATGGTTTGCAGGACGGTGAAATTCTCTTTGTCATTCTTAAGGGCATTAAAGAAAAGACCACCGGACGTGAGTTGTAAAAGGCCAAATATCGCTAAAACCAGCATTAAGCTGGTGACAATCTTGATACGGTTTAACATGTTTTCTCTTTCCTCAGACAGATACAGAATTTTCGGCCTGGAAAGGGAAAACTTTACGAAAATCATTCTGGAATTTGTGGTTTTTACTCTTCTTCCCGCGCTGCGTTATGACGGTTTCCGAGTTCAATAAACTCTTCCAGCAGCGCCGTCAGCTGTTTCATCTTCTCCGGCGTGTATTCCGCCTCAATTTGCTGATACGCCTCTTCGACCTGCGCCTGGGCATGTTCATACAGCGCATTCCCCTCTTTGGTCAGCGACACGTACAGCTTGCGCTGGTCGTTGACCGGCTTTAAGCGCAGCACCAGGCCGTCACGCTCCATGCGCGTCAGAATGCCGGTCAGGCTCGGGCGCAGGATGCAGGTGCGAAACGCCAGATCGTGAAAATCCATCGACGGATGCTCAGCCAGCACGCGCACAATGCGCCACTGCTGCTCGGTCAGGTTATGCCGCTTCACGATCGGGCGGAAGTACGACATCGCCGCTTCCCGCGCCTGCAGCAGCGCGATGGTTAATGAGTCATGCATAGGCTCTCCCTTCACATCATTAACAAGTAAACAATCACTAAAAGATGCTTTTATAAACAACACGTTTTCTGCCAAAAAGTCTAACAGAAACCATTCAAATTTATTAACCAGCTGATTTACCTATAAATAATTACCAATATGTAAATTTATTGTTATTCATATCACAAATTTTTCACTTCTGATTGCGAAATAAACAGCAAAAGCATAAAACCAGATCATTAACATATTAATGAAATCATAACCCGGACCGCCGGGGTGAGGAGTATGTGAATGAAAGGTACCGTTTTTGCCGTCGCCCTCAACCATCGAAGCCAGCGTGAAGCCTGGCGCGAGGCGTTTGAAAAAGCCCCCTACAGCACGCCGCCGAAAACAGCCGTGTGGTTTATAAAACCGCACAACACGGTGATTCGCGCGGGCGAGCCGATCCCCTTCCCGCAGGGGGAAACGGTGCTGAGCGGCGCGACGGTGGCGCTGGTGGTGGGCAAAACCGCCAGCAGGGTGCGCGTGGAGGACGCCGCGGACTACATCGCGGGATACGCGCTGGCCAACGAAGTGAGCCTGCCGGAAGAGAGCTTCTACCGCCCGGCCATCAAGGCCAAATGCCGGGACGGATTTTGCCCGCTGGGCGAACTTGTCGCCGTTGATAGCGTGGATAACCTGACCATCATTACCGAGATCAACGGTCGCGAAGCGGACCACTGGAACACCGCCGATCTTCAGCGCAGCGCTGCCGAACTGCTGAGCGCCCTGAGCGAGTTCGCCACCCTCAACCCCGGCGATGCGATCCTGCTCGGCACGCCGCAAAGCCGCGTTGAGATCCGCCCGGGCGATCGCGTGCGGATTCTGGCGGCAGGCTTTCCGCCGCTGGAAAACCCGGTGGTAGATGAGCGCAACGTCACTATTGCGCACAGCACGCCGCCGCACGCCACGCTGTTTGCCCTCGGTCTGAACTATGCCGATCACGCCAGCGAGCTGGACTTCAAGCCGCCCACCGAGCCGCTGGTATTTATCAAAGCGCCAAACACCTTCAACGGCGACAACCAGACGTCGGTGCGCCCGAACAATATCGAATACATGCACTACGAGGCCGAGCTGGTGGTGGTCATCGGTAAAACCGCGCGTAAGGCCAGCGAAGCCGAGGCGATGGACTACGTGGCGGGCTATACGGTCTGCAACGACTACGCCATCCGCGACTACCTGGAAAACTACTACCGCCCGAACCTGCGGGTAAAAAGCCGCGACGGGCTGACGCCCATTTCCCCCCACATCGTGCCGAAAGCGGCGATTCCCGACCCTCACAATCTCGCCCTGCGCACCTTCGTCAACGGCGAGCTGCGCCAGGAAGGCACCACGGCGGATCTGATCTTCAGCATTCCGTTCCTGATTGCGTACCTGAGCGATTTTATGACCCTGCAGCCGGGCGACATGATTGCCACCGGCACGCCAAAAGGGCTGTCCGACGTGGTGCCGGGCGATGAGGTGGTGGTGGAAGTGGAGGGCGTGGGACGCCTGGTGAACAGAATTGTCAGCGAGGAGACTGCAAAATGAAAAAGATAAACCACTGGATCAACGGTAAAAACGTCGCCGGAAGCGAGTACTTCCACACCACCAACCCGGCCTCCGGCGAGGTATTAGCGGAAGTCGCCTCCGGCGGTGAAGCTGAAATTCACCAGGCCGTTGCCGCCGCCAAAGAGGCGTTCCCGAAATGGGCCAATCTGCCGATGAAGGAGCGCGCGCGCCTGATGCGCCGCCTGGGCGATCTGATTGACCAGAACGTGCCCGAGATCGCCGCCATGGAAACCGCCGACACCGGCCTGCCGATCCACCAGACCAAAAACGTGCTCATTCCGCGCGCCTCGCACAACTTCGAGTTCTTCGCCGAGGTGTGCCAGCAGATGAACGGCAAAACCTACCCGGTGGACGACAAGATGCTCAACTACACCCTGGTGCAGCCGGTGGGCGTCTGCGCGCTGGTGTCGCCGTGGAACGTGCCGTTTATGACCGCCACCTGGAAGGTCGCCCCGTGCCTGGCACTCGGCAACACCGCGGTGCTGAAAATGTCTGAACTCTCCCCGCTGACCGCCGACCGTCTGGGCGAGCTGGCGCTGGAGGCGGGCATTCCGGCGGGCGTGCTGAACGTGGTGCAGGGCTACGGCGCGACGGCAGGCGACGCGCTGGTGCGCCATCACGACGTGCGCGCCGTCTCCTTCACCGGCGGCACCGCCACCGGGCGTAACATCATGAAAAACGCCGGGCTGAAGAAGTACTCCATGGAGCTGGGTGGTAAATCCCCGGTGCTGATTTTTGAAGATGCCGACATCGAGCGCGCGCTGGACGCAGCCCTGTTCACCATCTTCTCCATCAACGGCGAGCGCTGCACCGCGGGCTCGCGCATCTTTATCCAGCAGAGCATCTACCCGGAATTCGTCAAGCGCTTTGCCGAGCGCGCCAACCGCCTCCGCGTGGGCGACCCGACCGATCCGAACACCCAGATTGGCGCACTCATCAGCAAGCAGCACTGGGAGAAGGTCTCCGGCTACATCCGCCTCGGCATTGAAGAGGGCGCAACCCTGCTGGCTGGCGGCCCGGACAAACCGACCGATCTGCCTGCGCACCTGAAGGGCGGCAACTTCCTGCGACCAACCGTGCTGGCGGACGTCGACAACCGCATGCGCGTGGCGCAGGAGGAGATCTTCGGGCCGGTGGCCTGCCTGCTGCCGTTTAAGGACGAAGCGGAAGGCCTGCGCCTGGCGAATGACGTGGAGTACGGCCTGGCGTCGTACATCTGGACCCAGGACATCAGCAAGGTGCTGCGCCTGGCGCGCAATATCGAAGCGGGCATGGTGTTCGTCAACACCCAGAACGTGCGCGACCTGCGCCAGCCGTTTGGCGGCGTGAAGGCCTCCGGCACCGGCCGCGAGGGCGGCGAGTACAGCTTCGAGGTGTTCGCGGAGATGAAGAACGTCTGCATCTCCATGGGCGACCATCCAATTCCAAAGTGGGGGATCTGACCATGGGTAAACTAGCGTTAGCGGCGAAAATCACCCACGTACCGTCCATGTACCTCTCCGAGCTGCCGGGGAAAAACCACGGCTGCCGCCAGTCGGCCATCGACGGGCATAAAGAGATCAGCAAGCGCTGCCGCGAGCTGGGCGTGGACACCATCATCGTGTTCGACACCCACTGGCTGGTGAACAGCGCGTACCACATCAACTGTGCGGACCATTTTGCGGGCGTCTACACCAGCAACGAGCTGCCGCACTTTATCCGCGACATGACCTATGACTACGACGGCAACCCGGCGCTCGGCCAGCTGATCGCCGACGAAGCGGTGAAGCTCGGCGTGCGCGCCAAAGCGCACAACATCCCGAGCCTCAAGCTGGAGTACGGCACGCTGGTGCCGATGCGCTACATGAATGCGGATAAGCACTTCAAAGTGATCTCCATCTCGGCGTTCTGCACGGTTCACGACTTCGCCGACAGCCGCAGGCTGGGCGAGGCCATCGTCAGCGCTATCGAAAAATACGACGGCACCGTGGCGGTGCTCGCCAGCGGCTCGCTGTCGCACCGCTTTATCGACGACCAGCGTGCGGAAGAAGGGATGAACAGCTACACCCGCGAGTTTGACCGTCAGATGGACGAGCGCGTGGTGAAGCTGTGGCGCGAAGGCCAGTTTAAGGAGTTTTGCAGCATGCTGCCGGAGTACGCCGACTACTGCTACGGCGAGGGCAACATGCACGACACCGTGATGCTGCTGGGCATGCTCGGCTGGGACCAGTACGACGGCAAGGTGGAGTTCCTCACCGAGCTGTTCGCCAGCTCCGGCACCGGCCAGGTTAACGCCGTTTTCCCGCTGCCCGCGTAAGGAGCCACCATGCCGCACTTTATTGCTGAATGTACCGACAACATCCGCGAGCAGGCCGACCTGCCGGGGCTGTTCGCCAAAGTCAACGAGGCGCTCGCCGCCACGGGCATCTTCCCCATCGGCGGTATCCGCAGCCGCGCCCACTGGCTGGACACCTGGCAGATGGCCGACGGCAAGCACGATTACGCCTTTGTGCATATGACGCTGAAGATTGGTGCCGGGCGCAGCCTGGAGAGCCGGGAAGCCGTGGGGGAGATGCTGTTTGGGCTGATCAAGGCGCACTTCGCGGAGCTGATGGCCGCCCGCTATCTGGCACTGTCGTTCGAGCTCGACGAGCTGCATCCGACGCTCAATTACAAACAAAACAACGTGCACGCGTTGTTTAAGTAAAACCGTCCCCTCTCCCTTTGGGAGAGGGTTAGGGTGAGGGGAAATCTCTGCGGCCTGATGCCCTCACCCCGTCCCTCTCCCACGGGGAGAGGGAGAAAAAACATAAAACAGGATATCGCCATGCTCGACAAACATACCCATACCCTGATCGCCCATCGTCTGCATCAGGCGGAACAATCCCGGGAGCAGATCCGTGCGATCTCCCTTGAGTACCCGGAGATTACGATTGAAGACGCCTACGCCGTCCAGCGCGAATGGGTCAGCCTGAAAATCGCCGAAGGCCGCGTGCTGAAGGGCCACAAGATCGGCCTCACCTCGAAAGCGATGCAGGCCAGCTCGCAGATTAGCGAACCGGACTACGGCGCGCTGCTGGACGACATGTTCTTCCACGACGGCAGCGACATTCCCGTCGATCGCTTTATCGTTCCGCGCATCGAAGTGGAGCTGGCCTTCGTGCTGGCAAAACCGCTGCGCGGCCCGAACTGCACGATCTTCGACGTCTACAACGCTACGGACTACGTCATCCCCGCGCTGGAGCTGATCGACGCCCGCTGCCACAACGTTGACCCGGAAACCCAGCGCCCGCGCAAGGTGTTCGACACCATTTCCGATAACGCCGCCAACGCGGGGGTGATCCTCGGCGGCCGTCCGATTAAGCCCGACGCGCTGGATCTGCGCTGGATCTCCGCCCTGCTCTACCGCAACGGCGTGATTGAAGAGACCGGCGTTGCCGCAGGCGTGCTCAACCACCCGGCGAACGGCGTAGCGTGGCTGGCGAACAAGCTGGCGCCGTACGACGTGCAGCTTGAGCCGGGGCAAATCATTCTCGGCGGCTCGTTTACCCGCCCGGTGCCCGCCAGCAGAGGCGACACCTTCCACGTCGACTACGGCAGCATGGGCTCCATCAGCTGCCGCTTTGTTTAGGAGAGGACCATGCAAAACGCATTCAAAGCGGCGCTGCAGGCGGGCCGCCCGCAAATCGGCTTATGGCTGGGGCTGACCAGCAGCTATAGCGCCGAGCTGCTGGCGGGGGCAGGCTTCGACTGGCTGCTGATCGACGGCGAGCACGCGCCGAACAGCGTGCAGACCGTGTTAACCCAATTACAGGCCATCGCCCCTTATCCCAGCCAGCCGGTGGTGCGCCCGTCGTGGAACGACCCGGTGCAGATTAAACAGCTGCTGGACGTGGGGGCACAAACCCTGCTGGTGCCGATGGTTCAAAACGCCGACGAAGCGCGGCTGGCGGTACGTTCGACGCGCTACCCGCCTGCGGGCATTCGCGGCGTCGGCAGCGCCCTGGCGCGCGCCTCGCGCTGGAACCGCATCCCGGACTACCTGCAGCAGGCTAACGACGCCATGTGCGTGCTGGTGCAGATTGAAACCCGCGAGGCGCTGAAAAACCTGCCGCAGATCCTGGACGTGGAAGGCGTCGACGGCGTGTTTATCGGCCCGGCGGATCTGAGCGCCGACATGGGCTTTGCCGGCAATCCGCAGCACCCGGAGGTGCAGGCCGCCATTGAGCAGGCGATCGCGCAGATCCGTGCGGCCGGTAAAGCGCCCGGCATCCTGATGGCGAACGAGCCGCTGGCGAAACGCTACCTTGAACTCGGCGCGCTGTTTGTCGCCGTCGGCGTCGACACCACCCTGCTCGCCCGCGGCGCGGAAGCGCTGGCGGCACGCTTTATCGAACAACCGGTTACGTCAGTTAATAACAATAAATCCGTCTACTAAACGTAAGATCTGGAGCGCACCATGACGACCTCTACCCTGCAAACCCATGATAATAAAGCTGTTGAACATCGCGCCATTAACAAGCTGTTCCGACGCCTGATCGTCTTTCTCTTTATCCTGTTTGTCTTTTCGTTTCTCGATCGCATCAACATCGGCTTTGCCGGGCTGACGATGGGCAAAGATCTGGGCCTTACGTCGACCATGTTTGGCCTGGCCGCGACGCTGTTTTACGTTACCTACGTGCTGTGTGGGATCCCGAGCAACATCATGCTGGCGAAAATCGGCGCGCGGCGCTGGATCGCCGGGATCATGGTGGTGTGGGGCATCGCCTCCACCTGCACCATGTTCGCCACCAGCCCGCACACGCTCTATGTTTTACGCATGCTGGTGGGCATTGCGGAAGCGGGCTTCCTGCCAGGGATCCTGGTCTATCTCACCTGGTGGTTCCCGGCCTATCACCGCGCCCGCGCCAACGCGCTGTTTATGATCGCCATGCCGGTGACCATGATGCTCGGCTCGATCCTCTCCGGCTACATTCTGGCGATGGACGGGCTGTGGAACCTGAAGGGCTGGCAGTGGCTGTTCCTGCTGGAGGGGCTGCCGTCGGTGGTGCTCGGCGTAGTGACCTGGTTTTACCTCAACGACACGCCGGATCAGGCCACCTGGCTGGACGACGACGAAAAGCAGGCGCTGAAAACGATGATCGCCCGCGAGCAGGAGGTCGCCATTGCCCAATCCGTCACGCCGCGATCGACGCTGCGCGAAGTGCTGACCCCGGCGGTGCTGCTCTACACGCTGGCCTACTTCTGCCTGACCAACACGCTTAGCGCGATCAACATCTGGACGCCGCAGATCCTGCAAAGCTTTAACACGGGGAGCAGCAATATCGTCATCGGCCTGCTGGCGGCGATCCCGCAGTTTTGCACCATCCTCGGGATGATCTGGTGGAGCCGACGCTCCGACAGGCTGAAAGAGCGAAAAAAGCACACCATCCTGCCGTACCTGTTCGCCGCGGCGGGATGGATGCTGGCCTCGGCCACCGATCACAGCCTGATCCAGCTGCTTGGCATCATCATGGCCTCAACCGGATCGTTTACCGCCATGGCGATATTCTGGACCACGCCGGATCGGGTGATTAGCCTGCAGTCCCGCGCGGTGGCGCTGGCGGTGATCAACGCCATCGGCAACGTAGGATCCGCCGTCAGCCCATTGCTGATTGGGATCCTGCGCGACGCGACCGGCAGCTTCAGCTCCGGCCTATGGTTTGTGGCCGGACTGCTGGTGGTCGGCGCGCTGGTGCTGACGCGCATTCCGATGACGCAGCGGGATCAACAGAGGAACGAGCATGTGCCAGAGCCCTATCGCCAACATTGATATCAGCAAGGAGTACGACGAAAGTCTGGGCACCGACGATGTGCACTACCAGTCGTTCGCCCGCATGGCGGCCTTTTTTGGCCGCGACATGCAGGCGCATCGTCACGACCAGTATTTTCAGATGCACTTTCTCGATACCGGGCAGATTGAACTCCAGCTCGACGATCACCGCTACTCGGTGCAGGCCCCGCTGTTCGTCCTCACGCCGCCGTCGGTGCCGCACGCGTTTATCACCGAATCCGACAGCGACGGGCACGTGCTGACGGTGCGCGAGGATCTGATCTGGCCGCTGCTGGAGGTGCTCTACCCCGGCACGCGGGAAGCGTTTGGCCTGCCGGGGATCTGCCTCTCGCTGGCCGACAGGCCGGACGAGCTGGCGGCGCTGAAGCACTACTGGCAGCTGATTGCCCGGGAATCGACGGAACAGCTGCCGGGGCGAGAGCATACTCTGGTCCTGCTGGCGCAGGCGGTCTTCACCCTGCTGCTGCGCAACGCCAAGCTCGACGACCACGCTTCGGGCGGCATGCGCGGCGAGTTGAAGCTGTTCCAGCGCTTTACCCAGCTGATAGATGCCCACTACCACCAGCACTGGACGGTGCCCGAATACGCCAGCGAACTGCACCTGACCGAATCCCGCCTGACCGATATCTGCCGCCGCTTCGCCAACCGCCCGCCGAAGCGGCTGATCTTCGACCGCCAGCTGCGGGAGGCCAGGCGGCTGCTGCTCTTCTCCGACAGCGCGGTCAGCGAGATTGCCTGGCAGCTGGGGTTTAAGGATCCGGCCTATTTTGCCCGATTTTTTAACCGCTTAGTGGGGTGCTCGCCGAGCGCGTATCGGGCGCAGAAAGTACCGGTTTCCTGAGCGCATCACGTTTTGTAGGGCGGGTAAGCGTAGCGCCACCCGCCGAAAAGCCGCACAGATCACAAATCCCAATCCAGCCTGAAAAGTACCCGCCGTTGTCCCAATCGTCCCTTCACGTTACGCCCCTCTCAGGCTTCAATTAAACAACAAAAACAAAACATAAATTTAACAACACTATTCCGATACGAGGTCCCTATGAAGCCTGAAGATTTCCGCGCTGATGCCAAACGTCCGTTAACCGGCGAAGAGTATTTAAAAAGCCTGCAGGACGGTCGTGAGATTTATATCTACGGCGAGCGCGTCAAAGACGTCACTACCCATCCGGCGTTTCGCAACGCGGCGGCCTCTATCGCGCAGATGTACGACGCGCTGCACAAGCCGGACATGCAGGACACCCTCTGCTGGGGCACCGACACCGGCAGCGGCGGCTACACCCATAAGTTCTTCCGCGTGGCGAAAAGCGCCGACGACCTGCGCCAGCAGCGCGACGCCATCGCCGAGTGGTCACGCCTGAGCTACGGCTGGATGGGCCGCACGCCGGACTACAAGGCCGCATTCGGCTGCGCGCTCGGCGCCAACCCGGCCTTCTACGGCCAGTTCGAACAGAACGCCCGTAACTGGTACACCCGCATTCAGGAAACCGGTCTGTACTTCAACCACGCCATCGTTAACCCGCCGATCGACCGCCACAAGCCGGCGGACGAGGTGAAAGACGTCTACATCAAGCTGGAGAAAGAGACCGATGCCGGGATTATCGTCAGCGGCGCGAAAGTGGTGGCAACCAACTCGGCGCTGACCCACTACAACATGATCGGCTTCGGCTCCGCGCAGGTGATGGGTGAAAACCCGGACTTCGCGCTGATGTTCGTCGCGCCGATGGATGCCGAAGGCGTGAAGCTGATCTCCCGCGCCTCTTACGAGATGGTGGCAGGCGCAACCGGATCCCCGTACGACTACCCGCTCTCCAGCCGCTTCGACGAGAACGACGCGATCCTGGTGATGGATCACGTGCTGATCCCGTGGGAAAACGTGCTGATCTACCGCGATTTCGACCGCTGCCGTCGCTGGACGATGGAGGGCGGCTTTGCCCGCATGTACCCGCTGCAGGCCTGCGTGCGTCTGGCGGTGAAGCTCGACTTCATCACCGCCCTGCTGAAGAAATCCCTGGAGTGCACCGGCACCCTGGAGTTCCGCGGCGTGCAGGCGGATCTCGGCGAAGTGGTGGCCTGGCGCAACATGTTCTGGGCGCTGAGCGACTCCATGTGTTCCGAAGCCACCCCGTGGGTCAACGGCGCGTATCTGCCGGATCACGCCGCCCTGCAAACCTACCGCGTCATGGCCCCGATGGCCTACGCGAAGATCAAGAACATCATCGAGCGTAACGTGACGTCCGGTCTGATCTACCTGCCGTCCAGCGCCCGGGATCTGAACAACCCGCAGATCGACCAGTATCTGGCGAAATACGTGCGCGGCTCCAACGGCATGGATCACGTCGAACGCATCAAGATTTTGAAGCTGATGTGGGATGCCATCGGCAGCGAGTTTGGCGGCCGCCACGAGCTGTACGAAATCAACTACTCAGGGAGCCAGGATGAGATCCGCCTGCAGTGTCTGCGCCAGGCGCAGAGCTCCGGCAACATGGACAAGATGATGGCGATGGTCGACCGCTGCATGTCCGAATACGACCAGCACGGCTGGACGGTGCCGCACCTGCACAACAACAGCGATATCAACATGCTCGACAAGCTGCTGAAATAGCGCAGCGGGAGGTTGCAATGCATTTAGATGAACAACGCCTGCGTTTTCGCGACGCAATGAGCAGCCTGTCGGCGGCGGTCAATGTGGTCACCACCGAGGGCGAGGCGGGCCGCTGCGGCATTACCGCCACCGCCGTCTGTTCGGTGACTGACACCCCGCCGTCGGTCATGGTGTGCATCAACGCCAACAGCGCCATGAACCCGGTATTTCAGGGCAACGGCAGGCTGTGCGTTAACGTACTGAACCACGAGCAGGAGATCATGGCTCGCCATTTCGCCGGGATGACCGGTATGACGATGGAGGAGCGCTTTGCCCTCTCCTGCTGGCAGAAAGGTCCGCTGGCGCAGCCGGTGCTCAAGGGCGCGCTCGCCAGCCTGGAAGGCGAGATTAGCCAGGTGCAAACCATCGGCACGCATCTTGTCTACCTTGTTGAAATTAAAAACATCATTCTGAGTGACGCGGGACACGGCCTGATCTACTTCAAGCGCCGTTTCCACCCGGTCATGCTGGAGGCGGAAGCCGCCGTGTGATCCCCCCTCGCGCTGGCCTTTTTCTTCGGCCAGCGCCGCTTTCTACAAAAACTCCTAAGGTTTCCGCTAAATCACGCCGTTATATACCCATAAGAGAAATTTTCTGTGACTGAATACTGACACCCTTTGTCAGTGCATCCGCATCATTCAGCGCATACCTAAATATACAGGATGACCTTATGGCAAAAACGACGCGGAGCCGCTCGGCTGAACGTCTGGTCGATATTCTGGTTGAGCTACATTTAAACGGTGTGGTAAACCGCAGTGCGCTAATGGAGAAATTTAAAATTACCGAGCGTACCGTCTACCGGGATTTAAATGCCCTCTCTCCCATTGTTGAACATACCGGTAACGGGCTATATCGACTGATCCATTCTGCACAATCGCCCGGCGGACAAGGCCTACACCACACCATTGCTAACTTCCTGAATGCCGACAGCTTTTTCCCTGAAAGAAATACGGAATTCTGGCAAAATCTTGAAACGCGCGTTGACGAAAACCATATTCTTATTCTTGCGAATGAAGCCGAACACACGGTCCAGCGCGATATTCGCCGTCATTTAACGAAAATCGAGAGATCGATTAAAAACCATAATGTTTGTCAGATTGTTTATAAGGGGAAAACCCGTCTGATTAATCCCTATAAACTCATTAACAAAAAAAATATATGGTATTTACAAGCCACCGAAAATAGCCGTCTGAAATCCTTCTCATTGAGCCAGATTAGCTGGTTTGATATTCAGAAAACGACCTTCACCCCGGAAGAAAATGTCCTTGAGCTGCTGGAAAAAAGCCTCGACCCCTGGGTATCTGAAAATACTTTCGCGGTGAAAATATTCATCAAAGATAATATTTCGCATTACTTCCTGCGCCGCGATCTTCTGCCGGAACAAGAGCTGCTGGAGGAGCAACAGGGCGGCGTCACGCTGCGCTGCCAGGCGGCGCACGAGAACCAGATCCTGCCGCTGCTGTTCTACTGGCTGCCCCATATTCAGATTCTGGAGCCGAGCTGGCTGAAGGAAAAACTGATCGGAACGCTGGAGAACTATCTGGCGGTGGAACGCAACCCGAATAATCAAGTGATCTCAATCACATAATTTCGCCCCCTGGCGGCGAGCCGGAACCGCTCGTCGCCCCCTTTGACCGCTCACCTCGCACTTTCAACCACTCATTCATTTACCGTCCTTTACACGCGCGAGGATCTGGCACGATCGCTCCAGCATTAATCAATACCTCCTCACAACGAACCCTGACCCTTTTTTCTTTACATAAAAAACCAGGTCTTACTATGGATACTAAAAAACTACTGAAGCACGTGCCCTGGGCCTTACTCGGGATCCTCGGCGCTTTTTGTCTGGCGGTTGTCGCATTGCGCCGGGGCGAACACGTAAGCGCCCTGTGGATCGTGGTCGCGTCCGTTTCCGTCTATCTTGTTGCTTATCGCTACTACAGCTTGTACATCGCGCAGAAGGTCATGAAGCTCGACCCGACGCGCGCCACTCCGGCGGTCATTAACAATGACGGCCTGAACTACGTGCCAACCAACCGCTACGTGCTGTTTGGTCACCACTTTGCCGCTATCGCCGGTGCAGGCCCGCTGGTCGGCCCGGTGCTGGCCGCGCAGATGGGCTACCTGCCGGGTACACTGTGGCTGCTCGCGGGCGTAGTGCTGGCGGGTGCGGTGCAGGACTTTATGGTGCTGTTTATCTCTTCTCGCCGTAACGGCGCCTCTCTGGGTGAGATGGTCAAAGAAGAGATGGGCCGCGTGCCGGGGACCATCGCCCTGTTCGGCTGCTTCCTGATTATGATCATCATCCTCGCGGTGCTGGCCCTGATCGTGGTGAAAGCGCTGGCCGAAAGCCCGTGGGGCGTCTTCACCGTCTGCTCAACCGTGCCGATTGCGCTGTTCATGGGGATCTACATGCGATTCCTGCGTCCGGGACGCGTGGGTGAAGTGTCGGTGATTGGTATCGTGCTGCTGGTGGCCTCCATCTACTTCGGCGGCGTGATTGCGCACGACCCGTACTGGGGCCCGGCGCTGACCTTCAAGGACACCACCATTACCTTCGCGCTGATTGGCTATGCGTTTATCTCCGCGCTGCTGCCGGTCTGGCTGATTCTGGCCCCGCGCGACTACCTGGCGACCTTCCTCAAAATCGGCGTTATCGTCGGTCTGGCGATCGGCATCCTGGTGATTAACCCGGATCTGAAAATGCCTGCGGTCACGCAGTACATCGACGGCACCGGCCCGCTGTGGAAAGGCGCCCTGTTCCCGTTCCTGTTCATCACCATCGCCTGCGGTGCGGTCTCCGGCTTCCACGCCCTGATTGCGTCCGGCACCACGCCTAAGCTGCTGGCGAACGAGAAAGACGCGCGTCTGATCGGCTACGGCGCGATGCTGATGGAGTCCTTCGTGGCGATCATGGCGCTGGTTGCAGCCTCGATTATCGAACCGGGTCTGTACTTCGCGATGAACACCCCGCCTGCTGGCCTCGGCATCACCATGCCAAACCTGCACGAGATGGGCGGCGACAACGCGGCGCTGATTATGGCGCAGCTGAAGGACGCGAGCGCACACGCGGCGGCGACCGTCAGCTCCTGGGGCTTCGTGATTTCGCCAGAGCAGATCATGCAGACGGCGAAGGACATCGGCGAACCGTCCGTGCTGAACCGCGCAGGCGGTGCACCTACGCTTGCCGTCGGTATCGCACACGTGTTCCACAAAGTGCTGCCGTGGGCGGACATGGGCTTCTGGTACCACTTCGGTATTCTGTTCGAAGCGCTGTTCATCCTGACCGCGCTGGACGCCGGTACCCGTGCGGGCCGCTTCATGCTGCAGGACCTGCTCGGTAACTTCGTGCCGTTCCTGAAGAAAACCGACTCTCTGGTGGCGGGCATTCTGGGTACCGCGGGCTGCGTCGGCCTGTGGGGCTACCTCCTGTATCAGGGCGTTGTCGACCCGCTCGGCGGCGTGAAGAGCCTGTGGCCGCTGTTCGGTATCTCTAACCAGATGCTCGCAGCCGTTGCTCTGGTGCTCGGTACCGTGGTCCTCGTGAAGATGAAACGCACCAAATACATCTGGGTAACGGTTGTTCCTGCGCTGTGGCTGCTGCTCTGCACCACCTGGGCGCTTGGCCTGAAGCTGTTCAGCGCCAACCCGCAGCTGGAAGGCTTCTTCTTCATGGCTAACCAGTACAAAGAGAAGATTGCCGCAGGCGGCGCGGATCTGACCGCGCAGCAGATTGCCAACATGAACCATATCGTGGTGAACAACTACACCAACGCGGGTCTGAGCATTCTGTTCCTGGTGGTGGTGTACAGCATCATCTTCTACGGCATCAAAACCTGGCTGAACGTGCGCAACGCCGACGGTCGTACGGATAAAGAAACCCCGTACGTGCCGGTGCCGGAAGGCGGCGTGAAGACCTCTTCACACCATTAAACAAATGGCGGGTGGCGCTACGCTGACCCGCCCTACACAGAAACTGTAGGCCCGGTAAGCGTAGCGCCACCGGGCTTTTTCTGTCTGGAACCCACAATGTTTGGTAACTTAGGCGAAGCAAAAAAATACCTCGGTCAGGCGGCGAAAATGCTGATTGGCATTCCGGACTATGACAACTACGTTGAGCATATGAAGACCAACCATCCGGATAAGCCGTACATGACCTACACCGAATTCTTCCGCGAGCGTCAGGAAGCGCGCTACGGCGGAAGTGGAGAAGGCGGCGTCCGCTGCTGCTAAAGGAGAGACCATGACCCCGATTGCCGTTACCCTGCTGACCGGTTTTCTCGGCGCCGGTAAGACCACCCTGCTGCGCCACATCCTGAATGAACAGCACGGCTTCAAAATTGCCGTCATCGAAAACGAATTTGGTGAGGTCTCGGTAGACGATCAGCTGATTGGCGATCGCGCCACCCAGATCAAAACCCTCACCAACGGCTGCATCTGCTGCACCCGCTCTAACGAATTAGAAGACGCCCTGCTGGACCTGCTCGACAGCCGCGACCGCGGCGAGATCGACTTTGACCGTCTGGTGATCGAATGCACCGGCATGGCCGACCCCGGCCCGATTATTCAGACCTTTTTCTCTCACGAGATCCTCTGCCAGCGCTATCTGCTGGACGGCGTGATTGCCCTGGTGGATGCGGTTCACGCCGACGATCAGATGAACCAGTTCACCATCGCCCAGTCTCAGGTGGGCTACGCTGACCGCATCCTGCTGACCAAAACCGACGTGGCGGGCGAAAGCGTTAAGCTGCGCGAGCGCCTGACCCGCATTAACTCCCGCGCGCCGATTTATACGGTGACGCATGGCGACATCGATCTGTCTCAGCTGTTCAACACCAACGGCTTTATGCTGGAAGAGAACGTCACCGTGAAACCACGCTTCCACTTTATGGGAGATAAGCAAAACGACGTGGCGTCGATTGTGGTCGAGCTGGACTACCCGGTGGGCATCAGCGAGGTTTCGCGCGTGATGGAGAACCTGCTGCTGTCGTTTGCCGACAAGCTGCTGCGCTACAAAGGTATGCTGTGGATTGTCGGCGAGCCGAACCGCCTGCTGTTCCAGGGCGTGCAGCGCCTTTATAGCGCCGACTGGGACAGACCGTGGGGCGATGAAACGCCGCGCAGCGTGATGGTGTTTATAGGTATCCAACTCCCGGAAGAGGAGATTCGAGCGGCGTTTGCGGGGCTGAAAAAGTAAATAGTGGCTCCCTTTTAATGAGGAAAGGGAGCGTATTTCATTGATGCCAAATGCGCGGGTCGCACTTTCTGTTTGCAATATTGTCTGTTAATGTTCTTAACAATAATGAAATCATGCTTTGATTAATATTCATTGCAATATTAATTAATTGGATTTGTATAATTTTCATGAATTGGTAGGCGTAATATGGCAATCATTATTCCCACAATAAGCAGCTGTAGCGAGAAGATTACGGCCGGAGAGAAAAGGCTGGCAAGGCTTCTGGAGGGTGGGCTCAGTGAGCAATGTACCTGCTGGTATGACACCCGAATGGGAGACAAAGACGATCATCCTGATTTTGTCATTCTGGCCCCTGAAAAAGGGCTGTTGTTTATAGAAGTGAAAGACTGGTTTATCACAAAAATAAAATCGGCTAATAAAACGCATATTGATTATGAAACCAAAAACGGCATAGAGCCGTTGAAGAACCCACTCGAACAGGTTAGGCAATATACCTTTCATATCATCAATAGCCTGAAAAAAGATCCCCTGCTTCGCCAGCAGCAGGGAGATCATGAGGGCGGTTTTATTACTCCGTATGGATATGGTGTTTATTTGAGCAACATAACCCGGGCACAGCTGGAAAAGAGTTTTACACCCGTGGAGTTAAATGAAATTTTGCCCACCAGCCAGGTGATATGCAAAGACGAGCTCAACGAGTTTATGACAAGAGAACAAATCTCTGACCGGCTCGAATCCCTTCTCAAACATCGCTTCGTTCATCACGCAACACCGCAGCAGTTCGACCGCATCAGATGGCATCTGTATCCCGATGTACGCATTAACCCACCCGTGACGCGGGTTGATCTGGACAATTTTACGTTCCACACCCCTGATGTGGTTTGCATGATGGACAGATACCAGGAACAGCTCGCCCGAAGTATGGGGGCAGGACACAGGGTAATTCACGGCGTAGCAGGATCCGGCAAAACGCTCATTCTGTATCACCGCTGCATTGAGCTTGCCAATAATATTGAAAACACCAAACCGATACTGGTGATTTGCTACAACATTACGCTGGCCAAAAAACTCAAAGCGCAGCTCGAACACCACAGTCTGAGACTTCCTGTCGAGGTTATCCATTTTCATGCCTGGTGCTACCAGCAGTTAAACGCGCAACGACGTATTCCCCCGAAGAGCAAAAACTTTATTGAGCTAATGGAAAATGCGCTAACGGTGGCATTTGAAGAAGGGGTTATCAAACCAGAGCAGTACAGCGCCGTTTTGATAGATGAAGGACACGATTTTAAGCCGGAATGGCTAAGAATTCTCGCTAAGATGCCGGACAATAAAGATAGCGCCCTGCTTTTCCTGTACGATGACGCTCAGTCAATCTATCAAAAAAAGAAAGCTCTCGATTTCACCCTGTCCAGCGTCGATATAAAGGCTCAGGGTCGCACAACAATTCTCGATACCAATTATCGCAACACCCGGCAAATACTTCACTTCGCCAGCAGCGTTGCATTTAATTATCTCAATAATCACATCGAAGATTCCCTCAAATACCAGCTGCCTGCCGCAGGAGGACTGTCCGGGCAATATCCGGCGCTGGACAGCTTTGATAATCAGGACGAGGAGATTACACGCGTTCTCGATTGGGTTACTGAACAGCGACAGCAGGGGATTGCATGGTCGGAAATCGCCATACTGTGCCCCTCAACTTACAGCATTTCAGGTATGCTCGGGCCAAGGCTCGAAGCCCGCAAGATCCCATACCAGATGATTGTCTCCAGCGATGATAAAAAGCACTGGTCACCGCAGAATGATTTCCTCTGCGTCATGCCGCTTCCCAGCAGCAAAGGGCTTGAGTTTAACTCGGTCGCCATTATGGATGCCGCAAAGGAAAGGGACAGTGAAGATCTGAGTGACGATATCAAGCGCCTTTACGTCGGTTTTACCCGCGCGCGACAGAATCTTCTGGTGACTATGCATGGAACCGGAGGCCTGCGAGATCATCTGGTCGAGACCTGGGAAAAGAGCGTTAAGACGGTCTAGCTGTCCAGTAAGCACCGAACAATCCCCTCTCCCATTGTACAGTCCGGGGACATGGTAGACAGGTGTTCGGGGACATGGTGAACACTTTTTAACATCCTTTACCCATGGTGATCGACTTTTTCTTCAGGTC
>NZ_JAHAWC010000015.1:0-115316 GCF_018383635.1 Enterobacter sp. 120016
CGGGTTCTTATGCCTTAGTTGTAAGTGTCTACCATGTCCCCGAACAAGTGTTCACTATGTCCCCGGACCGTACAGGGAGAGGGGCGGGGTGAGGGGAAAGTTTCACCCAATGCTAAACGGATCCGCATCCTGCCATGCCGGAAACTTCTCCCGGTATTCCTTCAGCGCCGTCAACGACAGCTCCGCATCAATGCGTGTCGCCTGATGCGGCTCGGCGGTGGCAATTATCTCGCCCTGCGGATTCACCACCCGGCTGTCGCCGCGGTAGTGATGTCCGTTGCCGTCCGTTCCCACGCGGTTACAGCCCACCACGTACGCCTGGTTCTCAATCGCGCGCGCCACCAGCAGCGACTGCCAGTGCAGGGAGCGCGGCGCAGGCCAGTTGGCGACATACAGCGCCAGGTCGTAATCGTTGCGGTTGCGCGACCACACCGGGAAGCGCAGGTCGTAGCAGACCAGCGGCAAAATACGCCAGCCGCGCCACTCGAACACCACGCGCTCGTTACCCGCTTCATAGTGATGATGCTCATCCGCCATGCGGAACAGGTGGCGCTTATCGTAGAAGTGCACTTTCCCTTCCGGCTCCACCAGCAGGAAGCGGTTCACCGGCCCGCGCTCCGTTTGCAGCGCAGCGCTACCCGCAATCAGCGCGTTGGTCTGCTGCGCTTTGGCATGCATCCAGGCGACCACCTCATCCTGCGGCATTGACTGTTGTGCCGCTTCCATGGCGAAGCCGGTGGTGAACATCTCCGGCAGGACAATCACATCACGCCCGGTAATCTCTTCCAGTTGACGATCAAAGTGGCGCAGGTTGGCGGGGCCATCCATCCACACTAAAGGTTGCTGCAAAATCGAAATCTTCAAACCAGGCACGATACAGACTCCTCAAAAGACCGCTTTTTGACACTGTAGCACGTCATTACGAGAAAATGTGGCAATAAAAAACCCCGCTCAGGGCGGGGTTTGTACAAGCGAAACGCGTTACGCCGCTTCAGGCTTGCGGTGCTTCTCCGGGAGCTTTACCGGCTGCGTCGCCAGCTCGTCCGGTTCGAAATCATCCACGTTAATACTGCGCAGACGGCTCTCTTCGGCTTTCACCAGCAGCGCGGCTTCATCTTTATTGATAATGCCACCGGCGAGCGCCTGTTTTGCCAGTTCGTCCAGACGGGTAAACGGCAGGTTTTTGCCCAGCTGTTTACAGATCTTCTGGTGAATCGGATCGGCAGCCATCACGTCCAGCAGCGCCTCTTCCAGCAGACCCACCGGGTTATGCGGCGTCGGCGTCAGATACTGACCACGACCGATACGGGAGCGGGTTGCGCTCGGTACCTGCAGGATCTTCGCCACCTTATGGTCCAGCTTGTCGGACGGCGCCAGGTGGTGACGACCGGTCGGGAAGATCACCGCGCGCAGAGCGCCCGCCACGAAGCGGTTCGGGAAGTTCGCCAGCAGGTCGTCAATCGCCTGCTCAGCCTGATACATCGCATCCTGAACGCCCCAGTGCACCAGCGGCAGATCCGCTTCCTGACGGCCTTCGTCGTCGTAGCGCTTCAGGACCGCAGAGGCCAGGAAGATCTGGCTCAGCACATCGCCCAGACGAGCAGAGATACGCTCGCGACGCTTCAGGCTGCCGCCCAGCACCGCCATGGAAACATCTGACAGCAGAGCCAGGTTGGCGCTCAGTCGGTTCAGATGCTGGTAGTAACGTTTGGTCGCATCGCCGGTCGGCGTCGCGCTGGTAAGACCGCGCGTCAGGCCCAGCCAGAAGCTGCGCACCTTGTTGCTGCCCACGTGACCGATATGTTTGAACAGCAGCTTATCGAAGGCATCCACGTCGTTGTTCTGCGCGGCGGCCATCTCTTCCAGCACGTATGGATGGCAGCGAATTGCGCCCTGACCGAAGATCATCATGCTGCGGGTCAGAATGTTTGCCCCTTCCACGGTGATGGCAATCGGTGCGCCCTGATAGCCGCGCGCCAGGAAGTTGCCTTCGCCGAGCATAATGCCTTTACCGCCTGCGATATCCATTGCGTCAATGATCGACTGCTGGGCGCGGTGGGTACAGTGGTACTTCACAATCGCGGACAGCACGGCCGGTTTTTCGCCCAGCATGATGCCGTAGGTAATCAGAGAAGCAGCGGCATCCATCACGTAGGCGTTGCCCGCGATACGCGCCAGCGGCTCTTCGATACCTTCCATCTTGCCGATGGAGATTTTGAACTGACGGCGGATGTGGGCGTAAGCGCCAATCCCCATCGCGACCGACTTCAGACCGCCGGTTGAGTTCGACGGCAGGGTAATGCCGCGGCCCACGGACAGACATTCCACCAGCATACGCCAGCCCTGACCGGCCATTTTCGGGCCGCCGATGATGTAGTCAATCGGCACAAAGATGTCCTGACCGCGGGTCGGACCGTTCTGGAACGGCACGTTCAGCGGGAAGTGACGGCGACCAATTTCAACACCTGGGGTAGAGGTTGGGATCAGCGCACAGGTAATGCCCAGATCTTCTTCACCGCCCAGCAGTTTTTCCGGGTCAGAGAGCTTAAAGGCCAGACCCAGCACGGTGGCGATTGGCGCCAGGGTGATATAACGCTTGTTCCAGGTCAGGCGCATGCCCAGTACCTGTTCACCCTGCCATTCACCCATGCAAACCACGCCGGTATCCGGGATCGCACCCGCATCGGAGCCCGCTTCCGGGCTGGTCAGCGCGAAGCAAGGGATTTCCTGACCGCGTGCCAGACGCGGCAGGTAGTGATCTTTCTGCTCTTCGGTACCGTAATGCTGCAGCAGTTCGCCCGGGCCTAAGGAGTTAGGTACGCCAACGGTAATCGCCAGGATCCCGGAAACGCCCGCCAGCTTTTGCAGAACGCGAGCCTGAGCGTAAGCGGAGAACTCCAGACCGCCGTACTCTTTCTTGATGATCATCGCGAAGAAGCGATGTTCTTTCAGATACGCCCACAGCTCTGGCGGCAGGTCGGCCATTTCATGGGTGATGGCAAAGTCATTGGCCATACGGCACGCTTCTTCCACCGGGCCGTCAATAAAGGCCTGTTCTTCAGCGGTCAGGCGCGGCTGCGGATAGTTATGCAGCTTTTTCCAGTCCGGGTTGCCCTGGAACAGGTCGCCTTCCCACCAGGTGGTGCCCGCATCAATCGCTTCTTTCTCGGTACGCGACATTGGCGGCATCACTTTGCGGAAGCCTTTGAACACCGGCGCAGAGATCATTGATTTACGCATCGGGGCAAAGTTAAACGGCAGAAGAATGATGGCAAGAGGGACTAAAAGCCAGATATTCCAGAGACCTGCGACGCCAAGTGCAGCCGTCCAGGCCAGAAGAATCAGGCTGCTCAGGAATAAACTTACGCGGTGATAGAACAACACACCGAGCAGAACAACGGTTGCGAGAATGCTCAAAATCATCATAAAGAAAAGCTCCCTTGCTTGTAGGAGGTCTGACCACTTGTGATGATATGGTTGTAGTTGATGTAAATTCCTTTAGCAATGTGTTTACAAAATAATTACAACCTGGTTCACATTGTTCGTGTTTTAGCCGGCACAAAAAATCAAAACGCCGGACGATTCGCATGGCTTTAGCTTCTCGCTTTTCCCGCTATCCGGTACACTCCACTGTGTTATTTCATCAATACTGAAGGATTATCCTCATGTACCAGGATCTTATTCGTAACGAACTGAACGAAGCGGCGGAAACGCTGGCGAACTTTCTGAAAGATGATGCCAATATTCACGCTATTCAGCGCGCAGCGGTCCTGCTGGCCGACAGCTTTAAAGCCGGTGGCAAAGTGCTCTCCTGCGGTAACGGCGGTTCCCACTGTGACGCTATGCACTTCGCAGAAGAGCTGACCGGACGCTATCGCGAAAACCGCCCGGGCTACCCGGCGATTGCGATTTCCGACGTGAGTCACATCTCCTGCGTAGGCAACGACTTCGGTTACGACCACATCTTCTCCCGCTACGTTGAAGCGGTAGGCCGCGAAGGCGACGTGCTGCTGGGGATTTCTACCTCCGGCAACTCCGGCAACGTGATCAAAGCGATCGCCGCCGCGCGTGAAAAAGGGATGAAAGTCATCACCCTGACCGGCAAAGATGGCGGTAAGATGGACGGTACAGCGGATGTCGAAATTCGCGTTCCGCACTTCGGTTATGCTGACCGTATTCAGGAAATTCACATCAAAGTGATCCACATCCTGATCCAGCTGATCGAAAAAGAGATGGTTAAGTAAGACTTCGCTGGGGGCACTCTTGCCCCCGCTGTTGTGGAGGTGACGTATGTGCGAACTGCTCGGGATGAGCGCCAATGTGCCAACCGATATCTGCTTTAGTTTCACCGGGCTGGTTCAGCGCGGTGGAGGAACCGGGCCGCATAAAGACGGCTGGGGCATCACCTTCTACGAAGGCAAAGGGTGTCGCACGTTCAAAGATCCACAGCCCAGCTTTAACTCACCGATTGCCAAACTGGTGCAGGACTACCCCATCAAGTCCCGCTCGGTGATCGCCCACATCCGTCAGGCAAACCGCGGCGAAGTGGCGCTGGAAAATACCCATCCGTTTACCCGTGAACTGTGGGGCCGTAACTGGACCTACGCGCATAACGGGCAGCTTACGGGCTATAAGTCGCTGGAGACGGGCAATTTCCGCCCGGTCGGCGAAACGGACAGCGAAAAAGCGTTCTGCTGGCTACTGCACAAGCTGACGGAGCGCTATCCCCGCACGCCCGGCAACATGGCCGCCGTATTCAAATATATCGCGACGCTGGCGTCTGAACTGCGTGAAAAAGGCGTGTTCAACATGCTGCTCTCTGACGGCCGCTATGTGATGGCGTTCTGCTCGACGAATCTGTTCTGGATCACCCGCCGCGCACCGTTTGGCGTTGCGACGCTGCTGGATCAGGATGTGGAGATTGACTTTCAGAAGGAGACCACACCGAACGATGTGGTCACTGTTATCGCAACGCAGCCGCTGACGGGCAACGAAACCTGGCAAAAGATTATGCCAGGCGAGTGGGTGCTATTTTGTCTCGGGGACCGTGTAATTTGACGCCAGCTGTGGATGGACGACTTCGTGGCTCAGCGGTTTGCTGACCACGTAACGGCCATCTACGATAGAGACCACAGGTGGCTTGTGGGTCTGCTCAAAGTAGTCGTAACCCGGCTTCAGCTGTTTCCAGAAATCCGCATAGAATGAGTACTTGTGGCGCGTCATGTTGGCGTCCGTCATGCGGAACGGATAGATGCTGACCTGTACGTTAGGCTGCCCAAAGACCAGCGCGCCCGTCACGAACTGGAAAATCTCATCAATGCCGGAGTCGGTCATCGCATAACAGCCGATAGACACGCAGGCACCGTGGATCATCAGATATTTACCTTCATAACCGTGTGCACGGTCATAGGCATTCGGGAAGCCGATGTTAATGGCTTTATAGAAGCGGCTGTCAGGCTTGAGCTGGCTGCGCTGAACGTTGTAGAACCCTTCCGGACTTTTGAAATCGCCCTGGCGTTGTTTTGGCCCCAGCCCGCCGGAGTAGTTACAAATTTTGTAACTATCAAGCAGCTGATATGTCTCGCCCATTTTCACAAACAGATCGAGAGTGCGTTCTTCCTTGAAGATTTGAATATAAACCGGCGATCCCATTAACTGCTGTTTATATTCCTTGCTGACCGGCGTCGTTGAGCTATTACTGCTGAGCAGTCCGGCAAACGACATGCACGGAATCAGAAGCATCGCAATGAACAATGCGATTTTACGCATACTACTAGTTCCTTGATAAAACCATGACCAACTTGCCAGGACGGCAAAAGAGACCCGAAATCAGATTATTCTGTTAGGAGCGCTCACATTAGCACCGCCATAGATTTTCGCAAGAGCCGGGCGGTGAGTTTACAAATTAGTTTTACTTTATAAACCATCAAAATTGCGATGGCTCCAGGAACTTTGCGCATTAGCTCGCAATTTGGCGCGCGCGACGGCGGATTCCCTGCCCGCGAGAAGGGGAAAATGCTACACTTCGCGCCCACTGGATTGTTGTTCATGGAAACCTGCTAACCACATGTTTAAAATCAAAAAAGGACTTAATCTGCCGATTGCAGGCGTGCCAGCGCAGCACGTTTCGACAGGCGCAATCGTCCGTCATGTCGCCATTTTGGGCGACGACTACCTGGGAATGCGTCCTTCAATGCTGGTACAGGAAGGCGATCGCGTTATCAAAGGGCAGACGCTCTTCGAGGACAAAAAAAATCCCGGCGTGATGTTCACGGCACCCGCGAGCGGCACCGTTGTGGCGATCAACCGCGGCGAACGGCGCGTTCTACAGTCGGTGGTTATCCGCATCGAAGGCGATGAACAGCGAGAGTTTGCCCATTACGACGCCGCAGAGCTCGCGTCGCTGAACCGCGACGCCGTTCAGGCTCAACTGCTGGCCTCCGGTTTATGGACCGCGCTTCGTACACGTCCCTTCAGCAAATCCCCTGTTCCGGGCACGGAACCGGCCGCGATTTTCGTCACTGCAATCGACACCAACCCGCTTAGCGTGGACCCGCAGCCGGTTATCCTGGCACAGCGGAAAGCCTTCGATGCCGGACTGACCGTTTTAACCCGCCTCACGTCCGGGAAAGTCCACGTTTGCCAGGCCAGCGGCGGCAAGCTTGGCGGGCATCCGCAGGGGCAGGTCACGTTTAATGAGTTTGCTGGCCCACATCCGGCGGGTCTGGTCGGGACGCACATCCATTTCCTTGAGCCGGTGAGTATGACGAAGCGGGTCTGGCATCTGAATTATCAGGACGTTATCGCCATCGGTAAGCTTTTTACTACGGGTGAACTCTGCGCTGAACGGATCGTCGCCGTCGGCGGACCGCAGGCCGCAAACCCGCGCCTGGTAAAAACGCTGCTGGGCGCAGACATCACTGAACTGCTGGTGGGGGAAACGAAAGAGGGTGAAAACCGCCTGATTTCCGGTTCGGTCCTCAGCGGACGCCGTGCTGCCAATGCGCACGCGTACCTGGGGCGTTTCCATTTGCAGGTGAGCATTGTGCAGGAGGGGCGTGAGAAAGAGCTGTTCGGCTGGGTTCTGCCCGGTGCGGAAAAATACTCCGTCACACGGACCACGCTGGGTCATTTCCTGCGTAATAAGCTGTTTAGCTTCTCGACCAGTACGCACGGCGGTGAGCGCGCCATGGTCCCGATTGGTAACTACGAGCGCGTTATGCCCCTGGATATTCTGCCGACCATGCTGCTGCGCGATCTGCTCGCCGGTGATACCGACAGCGCGCAGGCGCTGGGCTGTCTGGAGCTGGATGAAGAAGATCTGGCGCTCTGTACCTATGTCTGTCCGGGCAAATACGAATATGGACCGGTATTGCGCGAGGTGTTAACCCGCATTGAGCAGGAAGGATAACCGATGGGCTTAAAACACCTCTTTGAAAAAATTGAGCCGCACTTTACCGAAGGGAAGCTCAAAAAGTACTACCCGCTGTATGAAGCAACGGCGACCATTTTTTACACGCCGGGTCTGGTGACGAAAGGGGCGGCGCACGTTCGTGACGCCATAGACCTTAAGCGGATGATGATCCTGGTGTGGTTTGCGGTCTTCCCGGCGATGTTCTGGGGAATGTACAACGTCGGCCTGCAGACTATTCCGGCGCTGCACCATATGTACGATGCACAGCAGCTGGCGCAGGTCATCAAGTCCGACTGGCACTACCGTCTGGCCCAGTCGTTAGGGGTGAGCTTCGCTGCAGACGCGGGCTGGTTGAGCATGATGACGCTGGGCGCGGTTTTCTTCCTGCCAATTTACATCACGGTCTTTATCGTGGGCGGCTTCTGGGAAGTGCTGTTTGCCATCATCCGTAAACATGAGATCAACGAAGGCTTCTTCGTGACCTCTATTCTGTTTGCCCTGATTGTTCCCCCGACGCTGCCGCTCTGGCAGGCGGCGCTGGGCATCAGCTTCGGCGTGGTGATTGCCAAAGAGATCTTCGGCGGCACCGGGCGGAACTTCCTCAACCCGGCGCTGGCGGGACGTGCGTTCCTGTTCTTTGCGTATCCGGCACAGATCTCGGGCGACCTGGTCTGGACGGCGGCAGACGGTTTTTCCGGCGCAACGCCGCTTTCACAGTGGGCGGCACACGGCGGCGAAACGCTGGTTAACAACGCGACGGGTCAGCCTGTCACCTGGTTTGATGCCTTCATTGGCAACATTCCGGGCTCCATCGGGGAAGTCTCTACGCTGATGATTTTGCTTGGCGGGGCGATCATTCTTTTCGGTCGCGTGGCCTCCTGGCGGATTGTTGCGGGCGTGATGATCGGCATGGTGCTGACCGCCACCCTGTTCAACGTTATCGGTTCGAGCACCAATCCGATGTTCTCCATGCCCTGGTACTGGCATCTGGTGCTGGGTGGCTTCGCGTTCGGCATGATGTTCATGGCGACGGACCCCGTCTCGGCCTCGTTTACTGACAAAGGTAAATGGAGCTATGGCGTGCTCATTGGCGCGATGTGCGTCCTGATCCGCGTGGTCAACCCGGCGTATCCGGAAGGGATGATGTTGGCCATTCTGTTTGCCAACCTGTTTGCGCCGCTCTTCGATTACCTGGTGGTGCGGGCCAATATCAAACGGAGGAATGCGCGTGGCTGAGGTTAAAAATAACGACAGCATCGGCAAAACGCTGCTGGTGGTGCTGGTGCTCTGTCTGGTCTGTTCCATCGTCGTCGCTGGTTCTGCCGTGGGGTTAAAACCCCGGCAGCAGGAGCAACGCGCGCTGGATAAACAGCGCAACATCCTGGCCGTGGCCGGGCTGATGCAGGAAGGAATGAGCGCAGACGACGTTTCGGCCGTCTTTGCTGAACGTATTTCGGCGCGCTTGGTGGATTTAAAAACGGGTGAACTGCTGGATAAAGACCCGGCAACATTCAACCAGGCGCTGGCGCTGAAAGATCCGCAGATGAGCGTGACGCTGGAGGCATCGCAAGATCCCGCCGGGATTAAGCGTCGTAGCAACCTTGCTGAAATCTATCTGGTTCGCGATCCCCAAAAACGCATTCAGGAAATGGTACTGCCTGTTTACGGTAACGGGCTGTGGTCAATGATGTATGCCTTTGTGGCACTGGATACCGATGGCCGCACGGTCAAAGGCATTACGTATTATGACCAGGGCGAAACCCCGGGGCTGGGTGGCGAAGTTGAGAACCCTAACTGGCGGGCACAGTTTGTCGGCAAGAAAGTGCTCGATGATAACGGTCTGCCTGCGCTGAAGGTGATGAAAGGGGCGGCACGTCCCGGTGACGACTATGCCGTAGACGGGCTCTCCGGCGCCACGCTCACCTCAAAAGGCGTGCAGCACAGTTTTGATTTCTGGATGGGCGAGCTGGGCTTTGGTCCCTTCCTGAAAAACGTACGTGAAGGAGCGCTGAACAATGGCTGATGCCGGTGAACTGAAAGAAGTCAAAAAGGTGCTCATTGGCCCGCTGCTCGCCAATAACCCGATCACGCTGCAGGTGCTGGGCGTCTGTTCGGCCCTGGCGGTGACGACCAAGCTGGAAACGGCTGTGGTAATGACGCTGGCAGTCACGCTGGTCACGGCGTTCTCCAGCATGTTTATCTCGATGATCCGCCACCACATTCCCAACAGCGTGAGGATCATCGTGCAGATGGCGATCATCGCCTCGCTGGTGATCGTGGTCGATCAGCTGCTGCGCGCCTTCGCCTATGAAACCTCCAAACAGCTCTCGGTGTTCGTTGGTCTGATCATCACCAACTGTATCGTCATGGGGCGTGCGGAAGCCTACGCCATGAAAATGCCGCCGCTGGCGAGCTTTATGGACGGTATCGGCAACGGCCTGGGCTACGGCGCGATCCTGCTGACCGTGGGGTTCCTGCGAGAGCTGATTGGCAGCGGCAAGCTGTTTGGCATCACGGTGCTGGACACGGTGCAGAACGGCGGCTGGTATCTGCCAAATGGCCTGTTCCTGCTGGCCCCTAGCGCATTTTTCATTATCGGTTTGTTGATCTGGCTGATTCGTACGTTGAGACCAGAACAGCAGGAAAAGGAGTAACCGACAATGGCTCATTACCTGAGTTTGTTTGTGCGCGCGGTGTTTGTTGAAAACATGGCGCTCGCGTTTTTCCTCGGCATGTGTACGTTCCTTGCCGTGTCTAAAAAGGTCTCCACGGCATTTGGCCTGGGCGTGGCGGTTACCGTGGTGCTCGGCTTGTCTGTACCGATTAACAATCTGGTGTACAACTTTGTGCTGCGGGACGGTGCGCTGGTGGAAGGGGTCGATCTCAGCTTCCTGAACTTCATCACCTTTATCGGGGTGATTGCCGCGCTGGTGCAAATCCTCGAGATGATCCTCGATAAGTATTTCCCGTCGCTGTACAACGCGCTGGGGATCTTCCTGCCGCTGATCGCGGTGAACTGCGCCATCTTTGGCGGCGTCTCGTTTATGGTTCAGCGTGATTACAACTTCAGTGAATCCGTGGTGTACGGTTTTGGTTCCGGCATCGGCTGGATGCTGGCGATTGTCACCATGGCGGGGATCCGCGAGAAAATGAAATATGCCAACGTGCCTGCGGGTCTGCGTGGCTTAGGGATCACCTTTATCACCACCGGGCTGATGGCGCTGGGCTTTATGTCCTTCTCCGGTGTGCAGCTATAAGGGCTAACAGATGGAAATTATCCTTGGCGTGGTGATGTTCACGCTGATTGTACTGGTGCTGTCAGGATTAATTCTGGCGGCGCGCGCGAAGCTGGTGAATTCCGGCGACGTGGTGATTGATATTAACGACGACCCGCAGAACCAGGTCCGCACGCCAGCGGGGGACAAGCTGCTCAACACGCTCTCCGGTAACGGCATTTTTGTCTCCTCGGCCTGCGGCGGCGGCGGCTCCTGCGGGCAGTGCCGCGTGACGGTAAAAGAGGGCGGTGGCGATATCCTTCCCACCGAGCTGGCGCACATCACGAAACGCGAGGCAAAAGAGGGCTGCCGTCTGGCCTGTCAGGTTGCCGTGCGCCAGAACATGAAGATTGAGCTGCCGGAAGAGATCTTCGGCGTTAAGAAATGGGAGTGCGAGGTTATCTCTAATGATAACAAAGCCACCTTTATTAAAGAGCTGAAGCTGCGGGTGCCGGAAGGGGAAGATGTTCCGTTCCGCGCCGGGGGATACATTCAGATTGAGTGTCCTGAGCATACCGTGGCCTATGCGGACTTCGACGTGCCGGATGAATACCGCGCCGACTGGGACAAATTCAATCTCTTCCGCTTTGTATCAGAGGTAAAAGAGCCGACGCTGCGCGCCTACTCGATGGCCAACTACCCGGAAGAGAAGGGCATTATCATGCTCAACGTGCGTATCGCCACGCCGCCACCGAATGTGCCGGACGCGCCGCCGGGCGTGATGTCGTCATACATCTGGTCTCTGAAGCCGGGAGATAAGGTGACCATCTCCGGTCCGTTTGGGGAGTTCTTCGCGAAAGATACCGATGCGGAAATGGTCTTTATCGGCGGCGGTGCCGGTATGGCCCCGATGCGCTCGCACATCTTTGACCAGCTCAAGCGGTTGGGGAGCCAGCGTAAGATCAGCTTCTGGTACGGGGCGCGCTCGCTGCGCGAGATGTTCTATGATGATGAGTTTGAACAGCTGGCGCGTGAAAACCCGAATTTTAGCTTCCACGTTGCGCTTTCCGATCCGCAGCCGGAAGATAACTGGAGGGGCTACACGGGGTTCATCCACAACGTGCTGTATGAAAACTACCTCAAGCAGCACCCGGCCCCCGAGGATTGCGAGTTCTATATGTGTGGTCCGCCGATGATGAACGCCGCCGTGATTAAGATGCTGAAAGATCTCGGCGTTGAAGATGAGAACATCATGCTCGATGATTTTGGAGGCTGATGATGCTGACGTTTCTGGCAACCTTTGTGGTGTTTATGCTTGTTATTTTCGGCATGTCGTTAGGCTGGATCGTTAAGCGGAAAAGCATTCAGGGCAGCTGCGGGGGGATTTCCTCCATTGGGATGGAAAAGGTCTGCGACTGCCCGGAGCCGTGCGATGCGCGGAAAAAAAGAATGGCCCGCGAGCAGCAGCGCATTATTTAAGTTTTTGCAGGTCGGGTAAGGCAAAGCCTCTACCCGGCGTTCTCACATCTGCTTCTCAATCCTCATTTGTTTACTGTATACTTATCCAGTAATGAGTGAGGGCTTACTATGCGCAAAATAATCCATGTCGATATGGACTGCTTTTTTGCCGCAGTGGAGATGCGTGACAACCCGGCGCTGCGGGATATTCCCATCGCCATTGGCGGCAGCCGCGTTCAGCGTGGTGTCATCAGCACCGCCAACTATCCTGCGCGCAAATTTGGCGTGCGCAGCGCGATGCCGACGGCGATGGCCTTAAAGCTTTGCCCTCATCTCACGCTTCTGCCCGGCCGGTTTGAAGCCTATAAAGAGGCTTCCCTTCATATTCGGGAAATCTTCTCCCGCTATACCTCTCTGATAGAGCCGCTGTCGCTGGACGAAGCCTATCTGGATGTCACCGACAGCGTGCACTGCCACGGCTCCGCCACGCTGATGGCTCAGGAGATCCGCCAGACGATTTTCAACGAGCTGAATCTGACGGCGTCTGCGGGCGTCGCGCCAGTTAAATTCCTCGCCAAAATTGCCTCCGATTTAAATAAGCCCAACGGTCAGTACGTCATCACGCCGGAAGAGGTGCCTGCGTTTTTGAAAACGCTGCCGCTCGGCAAAATCCCCGGAGTAGGAAAAGTTTCTGCCGCTAAGCTGGAAAGCATGGGGTTACGGACCTGCGAAGACGTGCAGCGAAGCGATCTCGCCATGCTGCTTAAGCGCTTCGGGAAGTTTGGCCGCGTGCTGTGGGAGCGCAGCCAGGGGATTGACGATCGCGATGTGAACAGCGAACGGCTACGTAAATCCGTCGGCGTTGAGCGCACCCTCATTGAAGATATTCATGACTGGTCCGAATGCGAAACCATTATCACGGAACAGCTTTACCCCGAGCTGGAAAGACGCTTAATCAAGGTGAAGCCGGACCTGCTGATTGCCCGTCAGGGTATCAAATTAAAATTCAACGACTTCCAGCAGACCACGCAGGAACACGTCTGGCCGCGTCTGAATAAAGACGATCTTATCGCGACGGCGAAAAAGGCATGGGAAGAGCGCCGGGGCGGGCGAGGAGTAAGGCTGGTGGGATTACACGTCACGCTGCTGGATCCGCAGTTAGAGCGGCAGCTGGTATTAGGGCTGTAGAGTGCTTTAATCGTAGGCCCGGTAAGCGAAGCGCCACCGGGCATCAAACGGCTAATTACTTAACGGGGATCGCTTTCAGCAGTTCGGTCAGCAGCGTCCAGTAGTGACCGACGCTTTCGATATGAACCTGCTCATCCGGAGAGTGCGGACCGGTAATGGTTGGCCCGATGGACACCATATCCATATCCGGATACGGTTTCTTAAACAGACCACATTCCAGACCTGCGTGGATCACCTGGATGTTCGGGGTGCTGTTGAACAGACGCTGATAGGTTTCGCGCACCAGCGCCATCACCGGAGAACTTGCATCCGGCTGCCAGCCCGGGTAGCTGCCTTTTGCAGACGTTTTCGCGCCCGCCAGCGTGCCCAGAGATTCCAGCATGCTCACCACGTACTCTTTACCGCTGTCGATAAGCGATCGGATCAGGCAGATGATTTCCGCGCTGTCGTCGCTCATGGTCACCACGCCCACGTTCAGTGAGGTTTCCACCACGCCTTTCGCCACGTCAGAGTTGCGGATCACGCCGTTTGGCGTCGCGTTCAGCAGCTGAACGAAGGTGTCACGAGACTGCGCGGTCAGCGCGGCTTTATCCGTAGATACGGATTCCAGCACCACGGTCAGGTTTTTCTCTTTCGCCGACAGTTCGTTTTTCAGGATATCCAGGTATACGCTGGAGAGTTTTTTCAGCTCGTCCGCTTTTGCCGCCGGTACTGCTACGGTGGTGAACGCTTCACGCGGGATCGCGTTGCGCAGGGTACCGCCGTTGAAGTCTACCAGACGCAGATCCAGCTCGGCCGCATGGCCTGCCAGGAAGCGCGCCAGCAGCTTGTTGGCGTTACCCAGACCCAGGTGAATATCGCCGCCGGAGTGGCCGCCTTTCAGCCCTTTCAGCGTCAGCTTGAAGGTCTGGAAGCCTGCAGGGATCGCTTCGCGCGACAGCGGCAGGGTAGAGATGAAATCAATCCCGCCCGCGCAGCCCATGTAGATCTCACCTTCTTCTTCAGAATCGGTGTTGATCAGGATGTCCGCCTGCAGCCAGTTCGCCTGCAGACCGAACGCGCCGTCCATGCCCGCTTCTTCGGTCATGGTCAGCAGCACTTCCAGTGGACCGTGCTCAACGCTGTCGTCGGCCAGCACCGCCAGCGCAGAGGCCATACCGATGCCGTTATCCGCGCCCAGGGTAGTGCCGCGTGCTTTCACCCAGTCACCGTCGATGTACGGTTGAATCGGGTCTTTGGTGAAGTCGTGAACGGTGTCGTTATTCTTCTGTGGCACCATGTCCAGGTGCGCCTGCAGCACAACCGGTTTGCGGTTTTCCATGCCTGCGGTAGCAGGTTTACGGATCAGAATGTTGCCAACCTGGTCGCGTTCAGCATGCAGACCTTTTTCCTTCGCCCAGCCCATAATATGTTCGGCAAGCTGTTCTTCATGGTAGGAAGGGTGTGGAATGGAGCAGATTTTTGCAAAAATATCCCACAGCGGCTGCGGAGATAATTGAGACAGTTCAGACACGATAAGTCTCCTTGTCGAGGCGCTGCAAACAGGGTTGCAGGCCACAGGGTTAGCAGGTTAATAGTTACCACAAGTCAGGCTTGCGAGATGAAACTGAGAATACCACTTTCTCTGCTGGCTGGTAGCATAAAGCATGTAAAAACTCAGGCAGAGGGCGCTAAACACTGGTTTTTAGTGCGTCAGATCTCTATAATCTCGCGCAACCTATTTCCCCCTCGAACACTTTTTAAGCCGTATAAAAACAGGCTGGGACACTTCACATGAGCGAAAAATACGTCGTCACCTGGGACATGTTGCAGATTCACGCACGCAAACTGGCTGCGCGTCTGATGCCTTCCGAACAGTGGAAAGGCATTATTGCCGTCAGCCGTGGCGGTCTGGTACCGGGGGCGCTGCTGGCACGTGAGCTGGGTATTCGTCATGTCGATACCGTTTGCATCTCCAGCTATGACCATGACAACCAGCGCGAGCTGACCGTGCTGAAACGTGCGGAAGGCGACGGTGAAGGCTTCATCGTTATTGATGACCTGGTGGATACCGGCGGTACTGCGGTCGCTATCCGCGAAATGTATCCGAAAGCACATTTCGTCACTATCTTCGCGAAACCTGCTGGCCGTCCACTGGTTGACGATTACGTGATTGATATCCCGCAGGATACCTGGATTGAACAGCCATGGGATATGGGCGTGGTCTTCGTACCGCCTATTTCAGGCCGTTAATACCAGTACGTAACTTTACACGCCCGGCTATGTCGGGCGTTGTTCTTTTTGGCCTGCCACGCGTTACAATAGTCTTCATATGACGTATTCATGGAGGCAACGCAATGACGCAGGCGAATCTCACCGAGACTCTCTTCAAACCCCGTTTCAAACACCCTGAAACGTCGACGCTGGTGCGTCGCTTTAATCCGGGTACCCAGCCTGCCGTCCAGTCCGCGTTAGACGGCAAAAACGTGCCTCACTGGTATCGCATGATTAACCGCCTGATGTGGATCTGGCGCGGTATTGATCCCCGTGAAATCCTAGATGTGCAGGCACGTATCGTGATGAGCGAATCTGAACGGACCGACAGCGAGCTTTACGATACGGTGGTGGGCTACCGTGGCGGCAACTGGATCTATGAGTGGTCGAAACAGGCGATGCTCTGGCAGCAAAAAGCCAGCCAGGAAGAGGACGCCACGCGCAGCGGCAAGCACTGGCTGCATGCGGCCAATCTCTACGCCATTGCCGCGTATCCACATCTGAAAGGTGATGAGCTGGCGGAGCAGGCCCAAGCGCTGGCGAACCGTGCTTATGAAGAGGCGGCGCAGCGTTTGCCGGGCCAAATGCGCGAGCTTGAGTTCAGCATTCCAGGCGGTGCACCCGTCACCGGGTTCCTGCATATGCCGGAAGGCGACGGCCCGTTCCCGACCGTACTGATGTGCGGTGGGCTGGATTCCCTGCAAATCGATTATTACAGCCTCTTTGAGCGCTACTTCGCACCAAAAGGGATCGCGATGCTGACGCTTGATATGCCTTCAATCGGTTTCTCATCCAAATGGAAACTGACGCAGGATTCCAGCCTGCTGCACCAGCATGCGCTAAAAGCGCTGGAGAACATTCCGTGGGTTGACCACACCCGCGTGGCGGCATTCGGCTTCCGTTTTGGCGCGAACGTCGCGGTGCGTCTGGCTTACCTTGAATCTTCTCGTCTGAAAGCCGTCGCCTGCCTTGGTCCGGTCGTTCACGCCCTGCTCAGCGATCCTGCGCGTCAGGGGAGCGTTCCTGAAATGTACCTTGATGTGCTGGCCAGCCGTCTTGGCATGCATGATGCGTCAGACGAAGCGCTGCGTATTGAACTCAATCGCTACTCGTTAAAAACGCAAGGGTTGCTGGGACGTCGCTGCCCAACGCCGATGCTGTCGGGGTTCTGGAAAAACGATCCGTTCAGTCCGGAAGAAGAGTCGCGCTTAATCACGTCGTCATCTGCGGATGGCAAATTGCTTGAAGTGCCGTTCAGCCCGGTCTATCAGAATTTCGACAAAGCGCTGAAAGAGATTACGCGCTGGATCGCTCAGAGATTGTGTTAATAGATTGCTAAATTTCGCTGGTTTGGTAAAACAGTGGCTTCACAAAAGGAGATCGCAATGACGTTACCGAGTGGACACCCGAAAAGTAGACTGATTAAGAAGTTTATGGCTCTCGGCCCGTATATTCGAGAAGAGCAGTGTGAAGAGAATCGCTTTTTTTTCGACTGCCTGGCTGTATGCGTCAACGTGAAGCCTGCACCCGAAAAACGTGAATTCTGGGGCTGGTGGATGGAAATGGAAGCAGAGGAAAAACGTTTTACGTATAGCTACCAGTTTGGCCTGTTTAATAAAGACGGCAACTGGCAGGCCACCTCTATTAAAGATCAGGAAGTGATTGACCGCCTGGAATATACGCTAAAAGAGTTCCACGATAAGGCTCGCGCACTGCTGGCTACTCTGGATCTCAAGTTCGAACCCGCGGATGACTTTTCCAGCGAAGCGGTGAAGTTGACTGCCTGATGGTGTCACAGCGCCGGGTGGCGGCTTCGCCTTACCCGGCCTACAAAACTGATGGTTTTCTCCCTCTCCCCGTGGGAGAGGGCCGGGGTGAGGGCACCAGACCGCATTAATCCCCGACAAAAAAAACCGGCATCAAGCCGGTTTTTTATTCCGCATCATCAGAACTGGTAGGTCATACCCACGGCAACGATGTCATCGCTGCTCACGCCCAGTTTATTTTTGTCGTCAATCTGGTTGATTTTATAATCAACAAAGGTGGACATATTTTTGTTGAAGTAATAGGTCGCGCCAACGTCAATATATTTCACCAGATCTTCGTCACCAATACCTTCGATATCTTTGCCTTTAGACTGGACATAACCCAGGGACGGGCGCAGACCAAAGTCGAACTGATATTGTGCGACAACTTCAAAGTTCTGCGCTTTATTAGCAAACCCGCCGGAAATTGGCGTCATATTGCGGGTTTCAGAATACATTGCGGCAAGATAAATATCGTTTGCATCATATTTCAGACCGGTTGCCCAGGCTTCTGCTTTCTGGCCCTGGCCACGCGCCAGCAGGTTCTGAGCATTGGTGCGGTCAGAGTTGGTGTAGGCACCGCTGACGGCGAAATCGCTGCCGCCGAAGTCATAGGTCAGAGAGGTACCAAAACCGTCACCGTTCTGTTTCTTGGCGTCACGGTTTTCGTTTTTCCCCTGGTACTGCAGCGTCATGTCCAGACCGTCAACCGCGCCGAAGAAGTCGGTGTTGCGGTAGGTCGCAAGGCCAGTGGCACGCTTGGTCATGAAGTTATCGGTTTGCGCGGAAGAGTCTCCGCCGAACTCAGGGAACATATCGGTCCATGCTTCGACGTCATACAGGGCACCCAGGTTACGACCGTAATCCAGTGAACCAAAGTTTTTCAGCTTCAGACCAGCGAACGCCAGACGTGTCTTCTGAGAGGAGTCGCTCTCAGCTTTGTTACCTGCAAATTCAGATTCCCAACGGCCATAGCCCGTCAGCTGATCGTTAATCTGAGTTTCGCCTTTAAAACCGAAACGAACGTAAGTCTGATCGCCATCTTTGGTGGCATCATCACTGATGTAGTGCATGGCTTTCACTTTGCCGTACACGTCCAGTTTATTACCATCTTTATTATAAACTTCAGCTGCGTGAACGGATGCAGAAGCCACTACGCCCATAACCATTAATGCCAGAGTGCTCTTTTTCATTTTCGATCCTGTCTTATAAACGCGCTAAAAAAATTCGCTAGACGCTAAGCTCATGCTTAAGTCCCGTGAAAAAACAGGAAGGGTTTTATCGTTCTGGAATGAAACTTTTATGACAAACTAAGAATAATTTTAAAAAACTGTGATTTATTATTTCGGTAATAAAAGTGTCAAACTTTCCCGCTAGGCTTCCTGATCCCGCGCAACAAAGTGTTTCACGATGTGCTAAGGCAGTTGGCAACGGGGCTGACTCCTGTTAAAACGTTCGTTCGACATTACTTTCCCTTATCGTTGAACGGCAGAGAATCATGAGTGACAGCCAGACGCTGGTGGTAAAACTCGGTACCAGTGTTTTAACAGGCGGATCGCGCCGCCTAAATCGCGCCCACATTGTTGAGCTTGTACGTCAGTGCGCTCAGCTACATGCCGCAGGGCATCGTATTGTGATTGTGACCTCCGGGGCGATTGCCGCCGGGCGTGAACACCTGGGTTACCCCGAACTCCCCGCGACGATCGCTTCCAAGCAGCTGCTGGCCGCCGTGGGGCAAAGCCGACTCATTCAACTCTGGGAACAGCTGTTCTCTATCTATGGCATCCACGTCGGGCAGATGCTGCTGACGCGTGCGGATATGGAAGACAGAGAGCGCTTCCTGAACGCCCGCGATACCCTGCGCGCGCTGCTGGACAACAATATTGTTCCGGTCATTAACGAGAACGACGCCGTTGCTACCGCTGAAATCAAAGTGGGTGATAACGATAACCTCTCGGCGCTGGCCGCGATTCTGGCCGGTGCCGATAAATTACTCCTTCTGACCGATCAGCAGGGGCTGTTCACCGCCGATCCGCGCTCCAATCCGGAAGCCGAGCTGATTACCGACGTTCACGGTATCGACGATGCGCTGCGCGCCATCGCCGGTGACAGCGTTTCAGGCCTCGGAACGGGCGGTATGGGGACCAAGCTGCAGGCCGCTGACGTCGCGTGCCGCGCCGGTATCGACACCATCATTGCGGCGGGCAGCCGCCCAGGCGTGATTGGTGACGTGATGGAAGGCATCTCCGTCGGTACCCGCTTCCACGCCCAGGAATCCCCGCTGGAAAACCGCAAGCGCTGGATATTTGGCGCGCCTCCTGCTGGCGAACTCGTCGTCGATGAAGGGGCAACCGCCGCGATTCTGGAACGAGGAAGTTCATTACTTCCTAAAGGAATTAAAAGCGTGACAGGCAACTTCTCCCGTGGTGAAGTGATCCGTATCCGTAACCTCGAAGGCCGCGACATCGCCCACGGCGTAAGCCGTTATAACAGCGATGCCCTGCGCCGCATCGCGGGTCACCACTCGCAGCAGATCGACGCCATTCTGGGCTATGAATATGGTCCGGTTGCCGTGCATCGCGATGACATGATTATTCGTTAAGGAGCCAGAACATGCTGGAACAAATGGGCGCAGCCGCGAAGGCTGCCTCTTACAAACTGGCGCTCCTTTCCAGCCGCGAGAAAAACCGCGTGCTGGAAAAAATCGCTGATTATCTGGAATCACAGTCCCAGGAGATTTTGCTCGCTAACGAGCAGGATTTACTGGAAGCGCGTCGAAATGGTTTGAGCGAAGCGATGCTTGACCGTCTGGCGCTGAATCCGGCACGCCTGAAAGGCATCGCCGACGATGTGCGTCAGGTCTGCAATCTGGCTGACCCGGTAGGGCAGGTCATCGACGGCGGGCTGCTCGACAGCGGTTTACGCCTGGAGCGCCGCCGCGTGCCGCTCGGCGTTATCGGCGTTATTTATGAAGCTCGTCCAAACGTGACGGTGGATGTCGCCTCCCTGTGCCTGAAAACCGGTAACGCCGCTATTCTGCGCGGTGGGAAAGAGACATGGCGAACCAACGCCGCGACGGTGAAAGTCATTCAGCAGGCGCTGGAAGAGTGTGGCTTACCGGCGGGTGCCGTACAGGCGATTGAGAGCCCAGACCGCGCGCTGGTCAACGAAATGCTGCGCATGGACAAATACATCGACATGCTGATCCCACGCGGCGGCGCGGGCCTGCACAAGCTGTGCCGCGAGCAGTCGACGATTCCGGTGATCACCGGCGGTATCGGCGTGTGTCATATCGTTGTCGACGACAGCGCTGAGATTGAACCAGCGCTGAAGATTATCGTTAACGCGAAAACCCAGCGTCCAAGCACCTGTAACACCGTAGAAACGCTGCTGGTGCATCAGGATATTGCGAACATCTTCCTGCCGGCCCTGAGCAAACAGATGGCAGAGAGCGGCGTGACGCTGCATGCTGACGCCAACGCGCTCGCACTGCTTCAGGAAGGCCCGGCTAACGTTGTTCCCGTAAAAGCGGAGCAGTACGACGATGAGTTCCTGTCACTGGATCTGAACGTGAAAATCGTTGCCGATCTCGACGACGCCATTGCGCACATCCGTGAACACGGCACGCAGCATTCTGACGCGATCCTGACGCGCACCCTGCGCAATGCCGATCGCTTCGTGAACGAAGTGGATTCCTCTGCGGTCTATGTGAATGCCTCCACCCGCTTTACCGACGGCGGCCAGTTCGGCCTCGGCGCTGAGGTGGCGGTTAGCACGCAGAAACTGCACGCGCGCGGTCCGATGGGGCTGGAAGCGCTGACCACGTACAAGTGGATCGGCTTCGGTGACGATACGATTCGTGCGTAAATAATCACGGGTGATGCAAAAGTAGCCGTTTGATTCAAAAGGGCATTGACGCATCACCCGGATAGATCTAACCTTTTGCCCCGTGGTTACACTCGTAACCGGCCTCTCAGGGCCGATATAGCTCAGTTGGTAGAGCAGCGCATTCGTAATGCGAAGGTCGTAGGTTCGACTCCTATTATCGGCACCATTTCAAACTCTTCCCAGGTCTACCGAAATCAACTAAAAGCCCGTATACTGCGGTTTCTGGCCCGTATCTTATCTCCTGTTATCAACTGGACTCAACCGAAATCAAGTCGCAGTTGGGGGCATAAGTGGGGGCATTCTGTGTTCGGTCCAGGGAGATGCCCCCAATGAAACTTAATGCACGACAGGTAGATGCTGCTAAACCCAGAGAGAAAGCTTACAAGCTAGCAGATGGTGCAGGCTTGTATCTTGAAGTTGTTCCTTCTGGTTCTCGATACTGGCGGATGAAATATCGCTTCAATGGAAAAGAGAAACGTATGGCTTTTGGTGTCTATCCGGCAGTGTCCCTTGCACAAGCGAGGGCACTACGTGATGAAGCCAAGAAAAAGCTGGCCGAAGGTATCGATCCATCGTTTGCCAAGAAAGAAGAAAAGTTGGTTCGCGATGTGCAGCTCAATAATACGTTTCAGGCTGTGGCACTTGAATGGCACGGAACGAAGGTGAGCCGGTGGTCAGAAGGTTATGCCTCCGACATTATCGAAGCCTTCAATAAAGATATTTTCCCTTATATTGGCCAACTGCCGGTGAATGACATCAAGCCTTTGGTTCTGCTGAATGTGCTACGTCGAATGGAAAGCCGTGGCGCGACAGAGAAGGCCAAGAAGGTTCGCCAGCGTTGCAGTGAAGTCTTTCGTTACGCCATCGTTACCGGTCGTGCGGAATACAATCCTGCAGCGGATCTTACCAGCGCAATGTCAGGGCATGAATCGAAGCATTATCCCTTCCTTACTGTTGAGGAGTTACCAGAATTCTTTAAAGCTCTCGCAGGCTACACAGGAAGCCCGTTAGTTGTTCTTGCCGCTCGTCTGCTGATCCTTACAGGAGTTCGTACTGGCGAGCTCCGAGGTGCTTTCTGGAGTGAATTTGATCTTGAGAAAGCGGTATGGGAAATCCCTGCAGAGCGTATGAAGATGAAACGGCCTCACCTTGTCCCCCTCTCTACCCAAGCGCTGGAAATCGTACAGCAACTCAAAGTGATGTCAGGGCAATATCCACTGGTGTTCCCGGGACGTAATGATCCCCGGAAGACGATGAGTGAAGCGAGTATTAATCAGGTGTTTAAGCGGATTGGATATACGGGGAGGGTAACGGGGCATGGTTTCCGTCACACGATGAGTACGATTTTGCACGAGGAAGGGTTCAATACGGCATGGATTGAAACCCAGCTTGCGCATGTCGATAAGAATGCGATTCGTGGGACGTACAACCATGCGTTGTATCTGGAAGGGCGGAGGGAGATGATGCAGTGGTATGCGGATTACATTGATAACATTGGTAAATTTAATCTAATCATAGCATCATAATTTCACCTACAAACTTAGCTACTTATTCGTTAGATAAAGTGAAAATACAAGCAGGTCTCCTCCAAAACGGAGGAGTTCCATACCAGAAAATTTCTTTTTTTGCTGAGTTTCATTTCTGCTTTCTGGAGAAAAGTTACATTTACTTCTGAAGATCTGCTTAGTTATGTAAGTTCAAACGATAGATACAAACGCAGGCTATAACGCTCTGTGAGGGATTCAGAAAGTCGATTGAATGTAGTGCCAATGGGGCACGGTAAGATATGTGAGTTTTACCTTTAAACTGACCATGCTAATGGAGGCATAATGGCTCGTATCGCTTGTCTTGGATGGGGTTCCTTAATTTGGGAGCCAAGAGGTTTACCTGTTCAGGGGAAATGGTCTGAGGATGGCCCACTTATATCCGTTGAATTCGCCAGACAGTCGCTAGATGGACGGATTACGCTTGTGCTAGTCGAAACTGATCGATTAGTGCCTTCCCTGTGGGCGATAATGGAATCAGTGGATCTTACCTCTAGTATTGAGGCTTTGCGTTGCCGTGAAGGTATCCCAATAAAAAATATTGAAAAGCATGTTTGCAGGTGGTCTGCTGGTCAGCCTTCTCCAAAACTGATCCCAGGATTGTCTGAATGGGCTGATACCAATAACGTGGACCATGTGGTATGGACCGGTCTCCCTCCAAAATTCAACGGTAAAGAAATCCTTCCAACAGCCGAAAAAATTGTGAAGTATTTAGAACAACTATCTGGAGAACAAAGAGATAGGGCGGAGCAATACATTCGTCGTGCACCGCGTCAGATCGACACCATGTATCGGCGTATTATTGAATCATCGCTCCAGTGGCATTCAACGGGTGGTGAATAGGTATCTGGTCAGACCTGTGTTAATGGCTGACATTTTAGCATGTGTTTGAGCTGATTAAGAGGAGGCAGGCTAGGATTTCGCGGGGTGCGTATAAACAGAATAAGATACCTTAACTCAGACTCGAGGACGTCCGTCATAAATGTCAGCCCCAAAACTACTAATTGCGGTGGCAAGTATGCCGTAAATTACCCCACTGCAAACCAGTAATTGTTTACGAGGTTACTATCCCACGTTTAATCTAATGTTTTGACAGCATTGTTACAGTAGTAATGGATTGCCGATCTTGTTTTAAGGTGAATGCCCAACAAAAGGAGCTGTTATGCTACCCGACCATTTAAAAGGTTTACATTTAAGGTCAGCAGGTTTGATAACCGTTGAAGGCCGGACCATAAATGTTTGGGAGTTCTCGCCCCCAACTGATCCGGCGATTCTTGACAGTTGGGCACTGCATTTTCGTCGGCAATACTGTACAGACCAGGAGCTTCCTGAGCTCTTGTGCGGGACAGGAATGACGATAGAACAGTATCTAAATGCACATATTTTCCCCGACAAAGTCAAGGCTCCCGGGCCATCAATTCGTTCTGGTGATTTCGCTGAATTTCTCATTTCCGACTACTTGGAGTTCACGCTCAATCTGTGGGTGCCCCGAGGAAAATACGCTGACAAAGCCAGCAACAATGAGTCCGTCAAAGGCGTTGATATACTAGGCTTCCATCAGTTGGATATTGCTACTCCCAATCGAGGGGATGCCCTTTATGCCTTTGAAGTTAAAGCGTCTCTTTCAGGTGGTGCATATGGTGGCCAGCTCCAAAATGCTGTTGACGATGGTTCTAACGATCAACACATAAGGCAAGCTTTCACGTTAAACGCCACTAAACGTAGGTACCTTCGTGAAGGAAAGACACTGGAAGTGAGCCGAATCGCACGGTTTCAGAATCCTGCAGATAACCCTTATACATATTACTCAGGTGCGGTTGCTGTTCTTTGCAACACAGCTTTCAATGAAGAAGAGCTTGCCAAGACACTGGCCAACACGCACTCAAATGAGGCAGCACTTTATCTGATGGTTGTGAGATCCGATCTTCAGATGAAACTGGTTCATGAACTTTACGAGAGGGCCTGCAAATGAAGGCTGGATTCAATAGCAAACGCCTCTTTGGCATAACACGCTCGAAAGGTAAGATGTACGAATTTGGTCTGGATGAGTCTCTGCATCTCAGAATGCCTGAAGGTTCAGATCCTTTGCAGCTGTTTATTATGACCGTAGCAACCTTGGGCGACGTTACCGGGGTGCTGGCTGAGCTGTCACGGCCATTAGTTTCTCTTCCCCCTGAGCCGCAAGCGGAGCTGAATTTCTGCGCCAGCTTTTTTGACGCAGTTCTGGATTCAGGATTTGCACAAGGCCTCGAAAGCACAACATTACTATTAGCCTCTGCCGCCTATTATGTGGCTCGACGCCCGGGAAGTAGCTTAGTCCTTGCCCGTCGAATTGAACCTAAAGAAGAAGACAACAATGTTGAGCATTTGCTTCAATGGTTGCTCAAAGCGGACTGGAGGAGTTACTGGCTTTTAGACGACAAACGTTATGGACCGCTGCTAACATCGTTTTCGCGTGCTGTTGCTAACCATTTTGCCCAAGGTACCCAGCTACAAGAGATTGATGTACTAATGAAACTCCTCAGAAATGAGGCTTATAAAATGGGCACTCCCGAGGAAGTGCTTTATGCAGATGTCGCCATATCGATTTGTCGTATGAGGCTTGCAGCATCTGCTTGGGTAACCCTCTCCCAATATTCAGGTTTATCAGTGGATCATTGGCGGCCGGTCATTCAGAGGGAACGCTTTCCTAAAGAACTCTGGCCTTCTCAGATTCTTTTAGGGGAAAGAGGGATATTCAGAGGTGACTCGGGCTTGATTCAGATGCCTACAAGTGCCGGGAAAACTAGGTCGATTGAGTTAGTTCTGCGCAGTGCATTCATGTCTGGGCGCACGAAGCTTGCGGTTGTGGTTGCACCCTTTCGGGCACTCTGCCATGAAATTGCCTTATCACTTCGGCAAGATTTGGCCGGCGATGACATTAAAGTCAATGAACTGACGGATGCCTTGCAGATTGACTTCGTTGAACAAATTGCTGACCTTCTGGGAAGTGCCCCGCCCTCAACATCGAACGTATTAGTCCTCACACCCGAAAAGTTTCTCTATGTGCTGCGTCAGTCCTCTCAGGCTTTGAAACACATTGGTCTTGTCGTTTACGACGAGGGGCACCAGTTTGATACTGGCGTGAGAGGTATAACCTATGAATTGTTGCTCACCGAAATCAAGGGATTGCTGCCTGATACAGCACAAACTCTGCTTATTTCAGCTGTGATGCAAAATCCACAGGCCATTGCTAGCTGGCTGATGGGTGAGGATAAGGCACAGGTTATTGACGGCGCAACGCTATTACCTACGAGCCGGTCTGTTGCCTTTGCAAGCTGGACAGAGTCGCTTGGACAGTTAATGTTTCATGAAAATGGATATGACAAAGAGGACTACTTTGTTCCGAGAATAATCGAAGCGGCACAGCTATCGGGAATTAAAGCAGACAGCTCGATATTTCCGACCCGGACGAAATCGAGCGACGTATCGCTCTATTTGGGTCTACGCGTTATTAGTAAGGGATCCGTAGCTATTTTCTGTGGGACAAAGTTGATTGCAAATGGTATAGCAAAAAGGGCTGTCCAGATTGCGGATGCAGGATATAACACGTTATGGCCTTCAACCTACGCTAATCCTGAAGAAGTCATGGCACTGAAAACTATTATTGAGGGTAATTTCGGTAGCAATTCCTTTCTTTTAAAAGCTGCAAAGCTGGGTATATACACGCATCACAGTAATACACCTCAGGGTATACGCTTAGCACTAGAACATGCTATGCAGAAAGGACTGATTAACTTTATTGCATGCACATCTACGCTTGCTCAAGGTGTAAACTTGCCTATTCGCTATCTTATCGTGCAGGGAGTATATCAGGGGGTAGGACGTGTCAAAGTTCGCGACTTCCAGAATCTTATTGGGCGTGCCGGTCGTGCAGGGATGCATACTGAGGGGGTTGTAATCTTCGCTGATTCAACAGTTTGGGACAGAAGGAAAAATTGGCAGGAAGGATGGAAATTTCAAAGCGCTGTGGAGCTTCTCTCTCCTGACCGCGCTGAAGGCGTTACCAGTTCACTCCTTTTATTGTTAAAACCTTTTGCACTCCCCCGTAACCAAGAATTGCCCTTTGCTGGGGGCGATTTGCTGGATTTTATGGATAAGGAGGTTGAGTGGGAAGGCTGGGCTAATCTGGTGGCGGATTCAGACCCTCGTCTCAGTAAGTCGCAAAAAGATGCTCTAGTAAAAGCGCTGTTGAGCTCCTTGGCAGAACGGAAAAAGATGACGCATACACTTGAAAGCTATCTAATGGCAAACTGTGCTGCGATGGATGCAACCGCCTTTGAACAGAGGGCCGGGGAACTTGCACGCGAGACATTGGCGTACTCGCTTGCCTCTGCCGAAGAGGCTGAGAAACTTGAAGAATACTTCAGATTGGTTGCCAGACGTATTGAGTCGGTTGAGAGCTCACCCTTAAAGCAGGCATTCTTCGGCAAGACATTGCTGGGCGCAAAGCAGACTAAATTTATTGAAGTATGGTCAGGCGAACATAGAGCAATGCTGCTAGCGCTGGATTCCTCTAATGGATGGCTCAATGCCGTCTGGCCACTACTGACCGAGCTCTGCGACAATCGTTTTTTCCGTAGTGTCGAGCCTGCAGGTGCAGGGTTCGAGATCGCACTTTCGTGGATGTGCGGAATGAGTTACGGAGAGATCTTCAGTAAAGTGTCTCAGATGCAGGTTAAAAAGAAAGCCGGTAAGCGTAAACAGAAAGTGAGTGACGACGATATTCTTAAGTTCTTGGAGAGCACACTGGCATTTGATTGTTCGCTCATTCTTGCAGCTCTTGCACAATTCCTTTTTAGTCCAGAGGAAATAATCGGAGAGCAAGGGGCATCGCTCGCTCATTTTCAGAAGAGCCTAAAAAATGGCCTCCCTGACGCGCTATCCATGAGTATATTTGAGGCGGGATTTGCTGACCGTTTTATTTCTCAAACTATTCGCGATGCTCTCCTCCAGGATGGCTATGGGGGCAGCTCATTTGATGAGGCTAGGCAAAATCATCTAAGCGCTATTGAGCAAGTTGTCAAAGGAACCCCTGCTTATTTCAATTACGTTTTAAGTTCATACTGATGTCTGGTGGACTCGTAGCAAGGTGCATTACGCGGCATGGGGTCCACAACACGATGAGTACCATTTTTCATGAATAGGTATTTAACACCGTCTTGATTGAGTTACAGCTCGCTCACGTCGATAAAAACTAATCCTCGAAACGTATAACACACCAGCACTTAGATAGGTTATGCAGTGATATAGATAACACTTGCTTACTATGGAAATTTAATCTAAAACACTCAGGGCTATATTTTTTTTGAGCCTAATTGTAGCAATCCGTTGCTACAATTAGGTTGTTTTTACATTTTAAGTAAGCGGTTATATCTTAAGTTAAAAGCCTCTTTACCACCTTCCATTATCTCACAAACATTAAGTCTGACATCAGTGTCACATAAACCACCTGCAGATAATAATTGCACCTGACCGCCGTTGAAATGCATAACATTTATGTATTCAGCATCTCCATTTACAACTATGTTTGGGTTGTGGGTGATGATTATAATTTGTCTTCTTCTTTTGTTGTTATGTATTTGAGATACTATTAACTTATTGATGAGAGCATTATCTAAATCATCTTCTGGCTGATCTACTATTATTGGGTTATCTCCATGACTTAACAGAAAGGCGAGAATTGCAGCAGCTTTCTGTCCCGCAGAACCTCTGTCAATTGAGGCGAACTTCCCTTTTTCAACATCTCTTGCATATTCTACCAGTAAACGGTCTTGTGGTAGCCAATTAATGATTCTTTCTAATATTTCTGGCTGGGATTTTATTTTTTCACATAGCGAGGTTTTAAATCTGCCATCAACTTTATGTATAGTTATATCTTCACTTGCTGCAATTTTGAATATAGTGTCTTTTATTTCTGAGATATATCTTATCGTTTTCTTTAAATCGTCACCATTATTTATTACTTTATAAAGTAAACTATCTTCACGATCATCTTGATAAATGGATGAATTGAACCCATTGCTATAACCTAGAATGGAACGGAAATCATTTTCAATATTGTTTTTATCTCCAAATGGAATGATTGACATTTTAACATATTTATTGCCGCCAATTACTGAGCGGATGAATTTCTCTCGTTTTTTTTGTAGGCGTCTACGTAATATGTAACTCAAGGAAATCGAACGATTATAATCTGTATTGTAAGACTTAAGTTTATTTTCTCCTTCTACAATTTCATCTAGCTGTTTTTGTGTGTTATTTCTTTTTTCTATCCATTGTTCATATTCTTGAGGGTTCAGTTCATGTCCTTTGCTTTCGTAATCTTGAACAACTTCCTTATACCGTTCAATGATTTTTTTACTATTTTTTTTCCATTCAGAGTTGTCGAGTGCTTGTACGGCTTGCTGTACAATGCTGTCAATCTTTGATTTTGATGATTTGATATCAGATATGACTTTATCAATTTCAGAAGTGAAGTTTTTATGAATTTCACTTACTTCATTTTCATTTTCTAACTCATGTCCTAAATTAGATAAATCAAGAGGAACTGTGTTAAAATCGATAATTGATTGTAATGCATTGCTCAAACTTTCGATTTGGAAACTATCTTCTATTTTTGTTTGTTTTTTTGATAGTGTTTGGTAGCTATTAAAAACATCTTTATGGCCACCCTTTTCAAAGCTGGTTATATCAGAATTTAAGTCATCAATTTGTGCTTGAATAGAGGGTTTTTCAAGAGCACTCAGCTCAATTTTCCTAATGCTTTTCGCTAAATCAATTGATGTAGCTTGTTGGGAAGCTAATTTCTGTTTCCAGCTGGAAATATCTACTTGTGGTGTTCGATCAACTATGTTTAGTAAACTTTCAGGATTAGATGCTAAGGCATTGATTTGCTTTTGGCTATAAATGCTTATATTGAATCTTTCCTCTGGTTTCCCCGGAGCATCTTGCCACTCTTCATTTTCAAATTTCTTTATTTCAATGTCATTGTTTTTTGTCCATATCACATTAAATAAATCATCTCGTCTCTTTATTCCCACGCTGATTTCGGTATCATCTCTAGTAACTCCATCAATAAAAGAATCTAGATCACTTTTTATAGATTGTAAGCCGACTAACTCTTCAGATCTACCCATCGCAATTCGTAGTGATTCAACAAATGTTGATTTGCCAGCGCCACGTCCACCAATTATGGCATTGAAGAGAGGGTGAAGTTTTATCTCAACAGGTTTTCCTGGGATAATTCCACAGTGGGTCATCTTTTTAATTGTTAGGTTGTTAATTGACAGGTTTGGTAGGGAATTCGGATCGTCAATTTCGTTACTTACGCAGAATTTATTATCGTATAATGCAAGCCTTAAACCATCAATTGTTGGTTTTCCCATCTTTATCCAAGAGGTATTAGCTCCTAGCCTGGATTTTTCATGAGCATCTGAACCTTTAAGTCTACCTATATCTTGAAATGTCTTTTGTAGTTCTACATCTACGCTGTCAAGGAAGTTTAAATCGACAAATTCTGCTGCAGCAATCTTTTTGGCCCAGGTACTTATTTCTGGGTTGTTATTTTTTATTCCCCTTAATAACCCTTTAGGACCATCAATATGCGCAGGAATAGCAATTCCATTTTGCTTGCTTATCAGCTCAATTACTTTATCAACAGATTCGGTAGCGCATGTTGATTCTGCATCTCCATGTCCTTCCGTAATCCCACACATGCCAAGCACACCATTTATTTTTGCTGTGTCACAAGATGGGTCAAAAATTGATAATATATGAACCCGAGATTGCCCAGTGCTTACGGTTATTTCACATCCTGGGAATAAAATTAATGGGCGATATTCTTGATAGGATGTTTCAAGCGCTTTTAGCTCTTGCTTCAAGATATCAATCCATGTCCCACTAACATGGTCAGTTACTGCAACGCAGTCAACTTCTCTATCCATCAAGGCAATGAGCCACTCTTTTGCTGTTTCTCCTGGCACTTTGTAATCTGATGAGGCAGGAGTGTGTGTATGAAAATCAAATTTATACCAATAGCTTCCTACATTAGTGTTCATATCAAAGTCCTACTAAGTTATTAAGCTGGAAATATTTATTCTTTTAAAACATGATGTTAAATCATATTTCCTATTCAAATTTTTTACTATTAAATTTTAAAAAATTTGTGTTTTTTCTTTCATATATGAAAAAATGCATGTGATGTTGATAGTTTCCTTTTTCCGCGTAATAATGCACATTTCCATCAGAGGAGAAATTCCTATGAACCCCCTACAACTCTTCAAAAACCTCTCCGATGAAACCCGTCTAGGGATCGTACTGCTGCTCAGAGAGATGGGAGAGCTGTGCGTGTGCGACCTTTGCACTGCGCTAGAACAGTCACAGCCCAAGATCTCCCGTCATCTGGCAATGCTTCGGGAAAGTGGCCTATTGCTGGATCGCAAGCAGGGGAAATGGGTTCATTACCGCTTATCTCCGCATATTCCTTCCTGGGCTGCTCAGGTGATTGAGCAGGCCTGGTTAAGCCAACAGGACGACGTACAGGCCATCGCCCGTAAGCTGGCATCAGCCAACTGCTCTGGCAGCGGTAAGGCTGTTTGTATCTAAAAAATTTGCCTGTACATATATGTTTTTACGAATGTGAGGTGTTAAAGATGAAAACGTTAACGGTGTTTGATCCGGCGATGTGCTGCAGTACCGGCGTTTGTGGTTCAGATGTCGATCAGGTTCTGGTCGATTTTTCTGCTGATGAGCAATGGCTGAAAGGGCGTGGGGTCCAGATCGAACGTTTTAACCTGGCGCAACAGCCGATGAGCTTCGTTGAGAACGAAAAAGCGAAAGCTTTCCTTGAAGCTTCTGGAGCTGAAGGGCTTCCGCTGCTGTTACTGGATGGTGAAACGGTGATGGCCGGGCGATACCCAAAACGCGCTGAACTAGCTCGCTGGTTTGGTATACCGCTGGAAAAGGTGGGTTTAGCTTCCACCAGTTGCTGTGGTGGTAAAACTTCCTGTTGTTGAGTATGTCAGGAGGACATATGAAATTCTTACAGAATATCCCGTCTTACCTGTTTTTCACCGGTAAGGGAGGTGTAGGCAAAACGTCAATTTCCTGTGCAACAGCTATACGTCTGGCTGAACTGGGAAAGCGTGTTCTGCTTGTCAGTACCGACCCGGCTTCTAACGTCGGTCAGGTATTCGATCAGACTATCGGTAACACTATCCAGCCCGTGACTGCTGTGCCTGGTCTTTCGGCTCTGGAGATTGACCCGCAGGACGCCGCCCAGCAATACCGTGCCAGAATCGTTGACCCAATTAAAGGTCTTTTGCCTGATGACGTTGTTAACAGCATCAGTGAACAGCTTTCAGGAGCTTGTACGACAGAGATTGCTGCGTTCGACGAGTTTACTGGCTTACTGACCGACGCTTCTCTGCTGACCCGCTTCGATCACATCATTTTTGATACAGCGCCGACGGGCCACACGATTCGCCTTCTCCAGCTTCCCGGAGCCTGGAGTAGCTTCATTGAAAGTAATCCAGATGGTGCTTCCTGTCTTGGCCCAATGGCCGGGCTGGAAAAGCAGCGTGAGCAGTATGCTCATGCGGTAGAGGCGTTATCCGATCCTGAAAGTACCCGCCTGGTTCTGGTTGCACGACTGCAAAAATCTACGCTGCAGGAAGTCGCCCGCACCCATGAAGAACTCGCCGCAATTGGCCTGAAAAACCAGTACCTGGTTATTAATGGTGTGCTGCCTAAAGCCGAAGCTGAACATGACGCCCTGGCCGCTGCAATATGGCAACGGGAACAAGAGGCGCTGGCAAATCTTCCTGCTGGGTTATCTGGCTTGCCGACAGATACACTATTCCTTCAACCGCTGAACATGGTTGGTGTCTCCGCGCTGAAAAGCCTGCTAAACGAATATGCCGAATCAGCATCGCTTCCTGTACAGAGCATGCAGAACAAGCCAGAGAATGTGTCGCTGTCTGCCATGGTTGATGATATCGCCCGTAGTGAACACGGTTTGATTATGCTGATGGGCAAAGGCGGGGTGGGTAAAACCACAATGGCTGCGGCTATCGCCGTCAGTCTGGCGGATAAGGGTTTTGATGTGCATCTCACAACCTCAGATCCTGCTGCACACCTGAGTACAACGCTTAATGGCAGTCTCAGAAATCTGCAGGTCAGCCGAATCAACCCTCACGATGAAACTGAACGCTATCGTCAGCATGTTCTTGAGACGAAAGGCAGGGATCTGGATGAGGCCGGGAAACGGCTGCTCGAAGAGGATTTACGTTCTCCTTGCACAGAAGAGATTGCGGTGTTCCAGGCGTTCTCACGCGTAATTCGTGAAGCAGGCAAACGGTTTGTGGTCATGGATACGGCACCTACCGGGCATACGTTATTACTGCTTGATGCTACCGGGGCTTATCACCGTGAGATTGCCAGGAAGATGGGGGATAAAGGTCATTTTACCACTCCGATGATGCAGCTTCAGGACCCGGAACGTACCAAAGTCCTGCTGGTCACTCTGCCTGAAACCACACCTGTACTGGAAGCGGCAAACCTGCAGTCCGATCTTGAACGTGCGGGGATTCATCCCTGGGGCTGGATTATCAATAACAGCCTTTCGATTGCACAGACGCATTCACTACTACTTTGCCAGCGCGCCCTACAAGAACTTCCTCAAATCGAGGCTGTGAAGAACCAGCATGCAAGCCGCATTGCGTTAGTACCGGTAATGGCTGCTGAACCCACTGGCATCGAGAAACTTAGAGAGCTGGCCGTTTAATTTTTTTGTATATACAGGGCGGCAGAGCCGTCCTGTCTGGAGGAATTATGTTACTGGCAGGCGCTATTTTTGTCCTGACCATCGTTTTGGTTATCTGGCAACCGAAGGGATTAGGGATTGGCTGGAGTGCGACGCTGGGCGCGGTACTGGCGTTGATCTCTGGCGTAGTCCATTTTGGTGATATCCCTGTTGTGTGGAATATCGTCTGGAATGCAACGGCAACCTTTATTGCCGTGATTATTATCAGCCTTCTGCTCGATGAATCCGGCTTTTTCGAATGGGCGGCGTTGCACGTTTCACGTTGGGGTAACGGTCGCGGGCGTTTGCTGTTTACCTATATCGTCTTGCTTGGCGCAGCGGTGGCGGCACTGTTTGCCAACGATGGCGCGGCATTGATTCTGACTCCAATTGTCATCGCCATGCTGCTTGCATTAGGTTTTAGTAAAGGTACTACGCTGGCATTTGTCATGGCCGCCGGGTTTATTGCCGATACGGCCAGTCTGCCGCTTATCGTGTCCAACCTGGTTAACATCGTTTCTGCAGACTTCTTTGGGCTGGGTTTCACTGAGTATGCGTCGGTAATGGTACCGGTGGATATCGCAGCCATTATCGCCACGCTGGTGATGCTGCATCTGTTCTTCCGCAAAGATATTCCGCCGACTTACGACCTGGCTCTCCTGAAAGCACCGGCAAAAGCGATTAAAGATCTGGCAACCTTCAGAACTGGCTGGATAGTGTTGATCCTTCTTCTGGTTGGCTTTTTCGTTCTTGAGCCGCTCGGTATTCCCGTTAGCGCGATTGCGGCTGTTGGCGCTGTAATCCTGTTTGCGGTGGCGAAACGAGGCCATGCCATTAACACTGGCAAAGTGCTGCGTGGTGCGCCATGGCAGATCGTCATATTCTCGCTGGGGATGTATCTGGTGGTCTATGGTCTGCGTAATGCCGGTCTAACAGAATATCTCTCCAGTGTGCTGAACGTGCTGGCAGATAAAGGACTTTGGACCGCGACGTTTGGTACCGGCTTCCTGACGGCTTTCCTGTCTTCCATCATGAATAACATGCCTACCGTGCTGGTTGGCGCTCTCTCTATTGATGGCAGCACCGCAACAGGCGTTATCAAAGAGGCGATGATTTATGCCAACGTGATTGGCTGCGATCTGGGACCGAAAATTACACCGATTGGTAGCCTGGCAACGCTGCTCTGGCTGCATGTCCTTTCACAGAAGAACATGACCATCACCTGGGGATACTATTTCCGCACCGGGATCGTCATGACTCTGCCTGTGCTGTTTGTAACGCTGGCCGCGCTGGCGCTACGTCTCTCTTTCACTTTGTAATGAGATACTGATATGAGCAACATCACCATTTATCACAACCCAGCCTGCGGCACGTCGCGTAATACGCTGGAGATGATCCGCAACAGCGGTATCGAGCCGACCGTTATTCTTTACCTTGAGACTCCACCTTCACGCGATGAACTGGTCAAACTCATTGCGGATATGGGCATTTCCGTTCGTGCTTTGCTGCGTAAGAACGTCGAGCCGTATGAGGAACTGGGGCTTGCAGAAGATAAATTTACTGACAGCCAGCTCATTGACTTTATGCTGCAACATCCGATTTTGATTAACCGTCCGATTGTCGTGACGCCACTGGGAACTAAACTTTGCCGTCCTTCAGAGGTGGTTCTGGATATCCTTCCAGATGCCCAGAAAGCGGCTTTCACCAAGGAAGATGGTGAAAAAGTCGTTGATGATGCAGGTAAAAGGCTGAAATAAAGATGAAGGGGGGCAAATGCCCCCCTTCATTATTACTTCGCCATTTCTTCCAGCAGGTCAATACCAACCGGCTCTTCGCTCTGTAGCGCTGTTAATGCAATACGCTTTGCATACTGCTCTTCCACATCAGAAATGAGAGGCAGCTCGCGGTTCGCCCTGGTCTTCAGGAAAGGCGAAGACGATTCAGCAGCGGCCAGGCTGTTATTAACGACCCATGCCCACGGCTCGATGCCAGCGCGACGCAGATCCTGCTGCAGGTTAGCGGCTTCCAGTACAGGTGTCGTTTCGGCAAGCGTCACGATAATCACCTTCGTCTTCTCCGGGTCCTGCAATTGCATCATTGGCGTCATCACATGGTCATGTGTTTGCCCCATCTGGCGCACCATTTCCCGGTGGTAGGCTCCAGTCGCATCCAGTAGCAGAAGCGTGTGACCCGTTGGCGCGGTGTCCATAATGATAAAATGGTCGTCTGCCTCTTTGATGATCCGCGAGAATGCCTGGAAGACGGCGATCTCTTCAGTACAGGGTGAGCGGAGATCTTCCTCCAGCACCGCCAGTCCCTCAGCGTCTAATCCTCTACCCTGATTTTCCAGTACAAAACGGCGATAACGCTCTGTCTCCACCTTCGGGTCAATACGGCTGACCTGAAGATTGGGCAGCGAGCCATCCAGCGTGTAAGACAGATGTGCTGCCGGATCGGATGTAGTCAGGTGAACTTTGTGACCGCGCTTAGCCAGGGATACCGCCACCGATGCCGCAACGGTCGTTTTACCCACCCCGCCTTTACCCATCGTCATGACCAGCCCTTTGCCAGTCTGGCTCAGTTCATCAACCAGTGAAGCAAGTTTCGGTAAATCCAGAGCATTCAGCGTGGTATCAGGGAGAGCCGGTGCGGCTTTACTCTCTGTAAATAATTCACGCAGAGCTTCCAGACCGACCAGATTAAATGGCTTCAGATACAGTTGCGAGCGGGGAAGATTAGCCAGATTATCAGGCATTGCCTGTAATGCTTTTTCTTCCCGAGCCAGAATACTTTGCGCCAGTGGATCATTCTCACCCGCAAACGGCGGCAGCACACCATTGATGGCAAGGTGCTGATGCTGCAAACCGATAGCAGACAGCTCATCGTGCGTATGTGATACCTCTTTCAGTGTTGAGGCCTGGGCACGAGCTACTAGCACTAAGCGCGTGAGTGCAGCATCAGACAGCGCTTTAACCGCATCGGAGTACTGGTGCTGCTGTTTCTCCAGCCCCACCAGCGGCCCGAGGTTAGCGGCGGCATCGGGGTTCGCTTCCAGATAACCGCTCCAGGCTCCCGGCAATTCAAGCATGCGGATGGTGTGACCGGTTGGCGCGGTATCAAATACGATATGGTCATACTTTTCCCGCAGCTCATGGTCGGTAAGAAGACCAGTAAACTCATCAAATGCCGCGATTTCCGTGGTGCATGAACCTGAAAGCTGTTCTTCAATACTGCTGACCACCTCGGCTGGCATCAGCCCGCGAACAGGGTCAAGCACACGGTCACGATAGGCTTGCGCTGCAGCCATCGGATCAACTTCCATCGCAGCAAGATTTTCTACGGTGCTGATATCTGTGATTCGGTGGCCGATAGTCTGGCTAAAGACCTGGCCGACATTGGAAGCCGGATCGGTACTCACCAGAAGCGTTCTCTTACCCTGATCGGCCAGCCATACCGCAGTAGCACAGGCCAGAGATGTTTTACCCACGCCACCTTTGCCAGTGAAGAAGATGAACGGGGGAATGTCTTTTAAAAATGGCATATTCATCAGTAATAGCTCCTCTGGAATTAAGGCATACGTGGAATGCTGCAGCAGCGTGGTTGCGTGCTGTCTTCACTCCAGTCCTGAGTAAGCGGAATACCTGACCAACGGGCGATATCTTCACGCGTCGGGAGTTTGCCTGCCATCACGAGCTTCCCATCGAGCAAGGTGACGGGGAGGGACTCCATTCCTGATGTGTTCAGGAACTCTTTGATGACAGGGGTATTCAGGAACTGCTGCGGGTTCTTCGCAAGGCTGTAGCGCTGAATATCAACGCCATTCTTTTTCGCCCATTCGGCGTTGGCATTCCATTTGACGGCTTCGTCGCTAACTACAACGCTACTGGTTGCGCAGCAGCCTGCTGCTTCAAAGATCTCAATTTTTGACATGGACTGTTTACCTCAGTGTTTAGTCGATTGGCTTTACACTGAGGTAAACGAAGGTGGTGGGAAAAAGATGCGCGATTAATTCATTTTTTGTGGCAGCAGACGGGTGAATTGTCATCCGCCTCAATCTGACAAAGTTCTGTCATCGTCTCTTTCAGGTGTTTTCTGGCCCGAAGCAGACGGGATTTAAACGCCGTAAGCGTGATTCCCAGTTCATCGGCCAGGGACTGCTGGGGACGCTGGTTAAGGTCGGACTCTTCAATCAACCACCGCTCATCTTCGGGTAAAGCCTGTAATGTTTCAGGCAGGCAAATACCCAGCGTTGAGATTGCATCAGGGGATGCGTCTGTTAATGGGGCATCTTCTTCCAGCTCAACAAACTCCCTGGTGGTGCGGTACTCATCAATCAGCAGATTCCTCGCCGCCCGATACAGCCAGGCTCGCGGATTCTCCATCTCGCAGAAACTGTCTGAATGAGCGCGGGCACGCAGGAATAGCTCCTGCAGAAGGTCTGCTGCTTTTTCGCTATCACCTGTCTTCGATGTCAAAAAGCGAGAGAGTTCGACTTCATGTTGCCGCCAGAACACGCTCATGCAGTTGTTGAATGCCGTTACATCACTCATACCAGCCCTCAAATTTTGCTCTGATTAACCCGCCGGGAAAGTTCTTCTGCAGACTCTTTTCGTTCGCTGTAGCGATCAACGAGATAGGCTGAGTTACCTCGGGTCAGCAGAGTAAATTTCACCAGTTCTTCCATTACATCCACGATGCGGTCGTAATAAGACGACGGTTTCATTCGTCCATCTTCATCAAACTCCTGCCAGGCTTTTGCCACAGAGGATTGATTTGGGATGGTGATCATCCGCATCCAGCGGCCAAGAATACGCATCTGGTTGACGGCATTGAAAGACTGAGAGCCACCGCAGACCTGCATAACGGCCAGTGTCTTACCCTGAGAAGGACGAACGGCGCCTTCAGAAAGTGGTATCCAGTCAATCTGGGCCTTCATGATGCCGGTCATCGCACCATGGCGTTCAGGTGAGCACCACACCATGCCTTCGGACCAACGAACCAGCTCGCGCAGTTCCATAACTTTAGGATGCGAGTCAGGCGCATCATCAGGAAGCGGCAGGCCAGAAGGATTGAAGATCCGCACCTCTGCACCCATGGCTGTCAGCAATCTTGCCGCTTCTTCCGTTGCCAATCGGCTGTAAGAGCGTTCACGTACAGAGCCGTATAGCATGAGGATTCGCGGCGGATGGGGAACGGCAGGAACGCCGAATCTTGCCTCTGTGATTGAGGCGTCAAACAAACCCGAATCAACATTCTTCAGATCGCCTGTCATTTTACTTCTCCGTCTTCTGGGGCAGGGTGAGGCAGTCGTCAGTCCCTGAGCAGCATTCTTCTGTCAGGAAGGTAATGAGAGCCTCAAGGCTCTCATATCGAGCATGGCAATAGAGCGTTCTACCCTGGCGTTCCTGGCGAACCAGAGAGACTGACATCAGCGATGAGAGATGATGGCTCAACGTAGACGCGGGGATGCCGAGCCGCTTCTGCAGTTCGCCAACCGGTAGCCCCTCATGCCCGGCTTTAACCAGCTCTCTGTAAACGCTAAGGCGCGTGGGATGACCCAGCTCTTTCAGGGTGTTTGCTACTTTTGAAAGCTCCATCTGTGTCTCATTTCTATATTTCCGGAATTTTAGAAATATAGCAGATTTCCTTTCCAGGTAAAAGAGGGGGAATGGTAGGTGTAGGTACGCTCAGATATACGTTGAGAGCTCTACTGGCTGATATTGTCTCTTAAGCGTCTAACACATAAATCCAGTCGCAACATTTTGGGCATACCTTCTCTCCCTGCCAGCAGACATGACACCAGCAACATCTCCATTGCCGTATAGCCGTGTTAATAGGTGAAAGGCGCTTTTGTGGAGGCGGTATAGTTTGTGATGAGGTTTGCTCTTGCACTGTCTGGTGCTTGTTGAATCGACATTTATTGAGTCGCGCGACATTGTTGATATGCCCCGGCAGATGCACAAACGTTTTGGTCGCTGTCAGAGGGTCAAACTGAACACCGATCTGCAGTTTGCAGTAAATGCAATGCAATGAATCAAAATCAACCTGTTGAACAGAGTCTGGTGTAACCCATTCACCATCTATGGTGACGGCGTGAGTGGCTAAAACGAAGTAATTCATGATGAACTCCGGAACAAATAAAAAAAGCCAGCATGGTTAGCTGGCTTTGTGGATAGATGGGGAGAGGGAAGCATTACCATCTGGTACAGCGGGCAAGATTTACCCGCTTCTTTTTGTTTTCTTCCTTTTTTTCAGTGATCGTACTTCTCCACGGCCAAAGGTTCTGGCATTCCCAGGCAGGACCAGACGGGCACAGGCATCAATTTTGGTGATGTAGCTCAACGCCTGAAGTAACCCTTTATCCTTACTGTTGTCACCACGCTCCAGTTTGCCAAGGCAACAGTTCGTATAACGATCTTTGTGCGCATTGCAGTTGTAGTAAGTGCCTTTGCCTTTGGTGATGGTGTTTTTCCAGCATTCCCCGAAAGCATGAGCAATCACGCCATCCTGTTGTGCTTTGTTGCCATTTAAGATAAACAGCATGTGATAATGAAATTTACGTTGTGGGCCATATTCCAGTTTCCACACTGTCCCGAGCACATGACGAAACAATGGATTCTTTTGCATGTGACGAAACAGCTGCTGACGATGCTTACGGGCATCATCAGCTGTGATGTCAGCCTTATGCTCATTTGCCCATGACAAATCTATCCGCAACACCAGCAGTCGGGAATGATGCTCCTGCAGGTGCCTGATGTAATTCATCACTCCCTTCAGGTTCTTCACTGCAACCCGATGGTACTTTCTGAATGTCTGTTTAAACCCTGCCTGACTGACTGCATGCCGGTAGTCCTGCACCAGTTTGTTCAGCATCTCTGCCGTGTTAACGGAATCTGCTCCCACTATTTTCCCGTTATGGATACGGGCATATAAATCAGCGTTATTAAATAAACGCTGGAATGTCGAAATGCGTGGATTAGCTATTCGTTGTTTCATTGCATCTTGCGGCAGCATATTGAGATAACGGATGGCATCAAGAATGATGGCTGATTCTGCACTCTCTTTATAACCGGAGCGGTTATACAGGATAGTGAAGGGTAATTTACGTCTTCTGCTGATATCTTTAAGGCAGCTATCCAGCTGTTCTAACTTGAATCTGAACTCATTGTCATCAGAGATGATGATGTGGGGAGTGTTATTCTCAATATGATACTCAGCATGAGATAACAGGAATGATTCGGGTAAGTCCATAATGTGCATCCTGAAGCCAGTCAGTAATGGCTGACTGGCAATCTATCAGTGTGGTTATTGAATGAGTGTCTATAGCTGATATTCAGTATGGATAGTAATGTCAGAAATAGTGTCTGTGTGATAACAAAGTCTAACTGTATGACGCTATTAATGAGTGTGATTTATCGTGTTGTATGGAGTGATATTGATTGGTGATTGAATATGTTAATTGATGATTGAATATGGATTAAATATAATAATAAATAAACCGACTTTGCAAATCACATCAAGACTATATGCCATAAGGCATGAGAGCATAAAAGCAGGATGTAAAGTTAGTGACCTCTTTCATCACTATCTTGAGTGTCTTTTATGCTCTTGAATTATTAATACGGGCTTCTAACCATTCTTTTACTTCACGTTCAATCCAGCGGGAGCTACGGCCAAATTTAACAGGCTTTGGGAATTTCCCTTCCTGTACCATTTTATAAAACCACTTATCGGACAGGCTGGTCAGTTCAGTAATGAACTGCATGCTGACAAATTTATCTTCGTAAATATTAATCGTGCTCATGACATGTCTCCGGAGAAAGTTTCAGGAGGGCGCCGGATGGCATCCTTTCATGTCATAGGCTTCGTATGTATGACTTTACTTTTTATTTAATCCGTTTTCTGCAATACATCCATACGCACATTCATTACACACAGAATATGGCTGCTGGCCTTTTCTCTCACACAGCCTGGCTTGTATTGCGAGTGCTGTTCATCTCCATGAACAGGGGGGAGATACCACTCCCACCCACATCAGTGAGCTATGAAGAAAGGATTGAGGTAACATTGAAGTTGATGATTGGTACGTAAAATGTCACGTGATATGAGGCTATGCCCATGAATTCAGGGTGTGTAATCTATTCTTTCAACGTAAAAACAGCACAGTTATCGTGTAAGAATTGGTTCTTTATCATGTATAATGCTGCGTTTTTAGTGCGTAATGATTACGTAGTAATCCATGGCGATGAAGGACCATATTGTATGAAGGTACCTGGTGACAGTGTTTCAGAGAGAGACATCAGAAGGTGTCATTTTTATATCCGTCACATGGCTGATAATAAAATCCCTGTTCATTCATTTGACTATAATCCTGATGAAGTCTGCGAGTCCATTAATCAATCCCTGCGCAATCATCTGGCATCATCTGTTGAGCGGGCCAGGTTTATTGAAAATATGAAAATAAAATGTGATTACTCGCTGGTGAGGATTGAAGACTTTAAATGGCTGGATGTAGATGAACGGGCTGCTTACTGGTTCTGGTCATTTTTTCTTTCCCCAAGGGAAATGACCGTTCATATGCCCTCCGCATCCAGTTCTTCAAATGTTCCGGATATATCATTCCCATATCCAGTCACTCCCCCGGGAAGTATCCTGCCGCTCAGTATTAATACATCTCATAAAAGCCGGGTGGATTCTATTGTTCAGTATTTTGACCAGTGGAAACTTGACAGGCATGTGGATGCCCAGCTTTTTTCTCAGGGCTTTTCTCCCGCAAAAATGAAATCGCAGATTATCATTCAATTAAAGTCCAGATGGTCGGAAATATACAGTGAGAAGGACCCGTTTGGGTTTATAAAAGACAGGTCGGATGAAAATATGTCATGGGCCTGGCGCTATATAAAAAACTATCCTCATCCATTATTTGATCACAAAAGTCTGGCTCCTGCATCAAAGAAAGAAACCGAACTGGCACTGTACTGCGTATGGGACACTGCACCTGATGATGGCATTGCAAAGAAATACTTCATGTCTGAGTTTAAAAAAGCATGGAGTCAGAAAAAATTCAGAGACAGCAGTAAAGACACCAGGGTGCTGAATACTCGACTGCCAAAGGATGTGAAAGAGAAACTGGACTTTATGTCCAGAAAATATAATAAAAGCATTGCTGACATGGTAAGTTATCTTATCGAAGGTGCATATCGTTCTCAGAGTAAAGATAAATAAGTCACAAACCTCCTTGTATCATTCAACTATCCTGGGTTGATTTTATGTCAGCCCGGATAATCTCGCCTTATTACAGATAATTTCAAGCCTATATCACCCACATGAATCAGTCAGGTGAATGTCATTCGGTTGCTGCAATTGATTGATCTGCCACACCGATCGATGTCTTACTAGTGATAGCTTTAAACTATCAATTTCCATTTGTTGATCGATTTTTATATAGGTAATAACGATCAATTCCTGGAAACTGATCTGTAATAACGATTATCTCATCCCTCTCCAAATGCATACGATCAGGTGGCCTTTTGTGCAGCAAAGGGCCACTTTTCGTTTGTAAAACAACAGTAAGGAATCTCTATGTTGAAGGTCACTTCTGCACTCTTTCTCAGTGCAACCTTGTTCACCGCGACTTCGCACGCGGCCATTCAGGAACAGCAGTGGGGTAACTGGTTTGGTAATACCAGCGGAATGGAATTTTCTATAAACGCCGACAATGATGTTGGTGAGCGCATTACCTTCACTTGCAACGAAGGTCACCTGGGCGTCACCTACAGCAAGCCAGACAGAAATTTTCTCGTATCTTCTGGTGCTGGACTGAAAGAGCCGGGGCTGAACATCAACTCAACCCATTATCGATTAGGCGAAACTGCATTTATGGCGCTCAAAAACACCGGTGATGAAGGCGTGCTGGAAGTCACTGAAGCCAGTAAACCATTGTCAAAACCGTTCAAAACCGCAGGTCTTCAGGAAGCGCTGAAAGAGGTAACCTGGCAAGACTGCATCAGCCGTTAAGCACCTTTCTTCGCCTATTTTTCAAAACAGCACAGTTTGCTGTTTTAACCACTTGTTGCTGGAGTTCGGATACGCCCAGCAGAGCCAACAACAAACGTCCTCAGGGTGTCACTATGACAGAGTTCATTTCACGCTTATTTATAATCTCAGTGCTTTCGTTTCCTGCTCTAAGTTTTGCCATCACCATTCCCGGTAATATTCACCCAGAGCGATACACGTTCTTTCTGACAGATAACGGGGGTGAAATGCTTCGCGAAATGAACGATGCAGCAGTCAGCGTAAAACTCAACAACAAAGTTGGTTTTAGCGCTGAGGCACAAAGCAAGGCTGCTGCTGCGAACATATCTCCTTTGCTATATGCAGCTTCACCGCTTGAACAGAACTTTATCCGCTACGACGGTAAGCCGGTTAAGGCTCTGACCTGCCTCATCACTACCCGCACAATGCCGGGTCAGAATAAAAATTACACCTGGGAGGAAACTTACTGCCTTGATGAAACCGGTGCTGCCTACATCGGCACAAAAGGCTGGCCGTCACGCGGCATCGTCGAAAAGAGCTGTGAGGTGGGTGCCTCCGGTTGTCCTGTATATCTTGGCCTGAACAATGATCCACCGACCCTGCGGAATGATGCTGCGCAATATATTCCTTACAGCAGTAAACGCGTAAGTGGGCAGAAAGAAAGTAACTCTCAGCCAAAAGCAGCAACTGGAGAAATCGTCGCAGAGCAGGATGGTTATGTGGTGAATTACGTCAAAGCCAGCAGTTGTGCTGACAATAAACTGATTGTCAGAAACACAAGCTCCGGGAAAACTGCCGCAATTGCAGGATTAAATGGTTGCTCTTTCGACCCGAAGAAAAATGCAGTAATTATCTTTCCTCTAAATGAATACGTCGGTGTTTACAGTGGCCCCACAAACGCTTCTGAGGAAATAGCCTCCGTCGATCTCCCCTGATTACTCACCTGGTCCGGTATGCGCTTCCTGCGGTACCGGACGTTTTATGGACAGACCTATGAAAAGCCACAAATTCCCGGACGATACAGCGCCAGATAATGCACCTCTGGATCTGACCTGGCCCGTTGTTTTCAGCGTCGCGGGACTCACTCTACTAAGAAGTAAGTCGGTCGTATGCCAGACCATGGGAGCCAGCCTGATGACCTTTAGCCTGATAAGACTCATAAAAAAACTCGCCATTCTTGCCTGAAAGTTGATTCCCGACAAAAGCTGAAGTGTTGCGTTATCAAAGGGCTGGCTTCAATAGCAGAGGGCAGGATTAATGATGATGCCTTGGTTTTATCGGTATGCGGCAAAGCGTATGAACACCTGCCTCCCGTCATAAGGCGAGTCGTGAAGTACGAATGGTGCATTCGATGCTTCCAGTACGGTAAACCTTTCATTCTACGTCGATTACAACATTACCAGTCCGACGAGCTAATCCCGCCGACATTACCTGACAGTGAACTGTCGCCACAGCAAGAGCAGCCACTCGCTACTCCTTGAATGCCCTCCATAGCCACTTCACGGAAGTGGCTTTTATGCCCATTTATAAAGGAATTAACTATGACTCGTTTAGCCAGCCGCTTTGGTGCGGTCAATCTTGTTCGCCGCGACCGCCCGTTAACCCGCGACGAACTGGCGCATTATGTGCCAAGCGTCTTCAGCGAAGAAAAGCATGAATCCCGTAGCGATCGCTATACCTACATTCCGACAATTACCCTTCTCGATAACTTGCAACGCGAAGGCTTCCAACCGTTCTTTGCCTGCCAGACACGCGTGCGGGACCAGAGCAAGCGAGAGCACACCAAACACATGCTGCGCCTGCGTCGCGAAGGCCAGATCACTGGCAAACAGGTGCCAGAAATCATCCTGCTTAACAGCCATGACGGTTCAAGCTCATACCAAATGTTGCCCGGGTTATTCAGATCGGTTTGCCAGAATGGGCTGATTTGCGGTGAGTCTTTCGGAGAGGTGCGCGTGCCGCATAAAGGCAATGTGGTGGAGAAAGTCATAGAAGGGGCTTACGAAGTACTGGGGATATTTGATCAAGTGGAAGAGAAGCGTGATGCCATGCAATCGCTGATATTACCGCCACCTGCACAGCAGGCAATGGCGAAAGCGGCATTAACCTATCGCTTTGGTGAAGAGCATCAGCCGGTGACGGAAATGCAGATACTCTCTCCACGCCGCTGGCAGGATGAAAGTAATGACTTGTGGACTACTTACCAGCGTATTCAGGAAAACCTGATTAAAGGTGGGCTGTCCGGTCGAACGACCAGGGGTCAACGCTCCCATACACGCGCCGTTAAAGGCATCGACGGAGATGTGAAACTTAACCGTGCCCTTTGGGTGATGGCCGAGAATATGCTGCAACTTGCCTCATGAAGCTTTTTATCAACCCTATCTTCACGCCCTGCCACTAAACCGGCGGGGCTTTTTGATTTAAGGAGCAATTATGTCCACACTCAATTTATCCCCGGTATTCCTGCCAAATGAGCAACGCGTTATCCGTCGGGCGTTACGACTATTGGAAAAGTATCAGCGCCAGCCGAATGAGTCTTTTACTTCCACCTGCTTCACTAAGACCTGGCTTCAGCTACAAATGGCTCACATGGAGCGGGAAGTTTTCATCGTGATGTATCTCGACAATCAGCATTGCCTGTTGGAGCGAGAAACGCTGTTTACTGGCACGATTAGCCATACCGAAGTACATCCTCGCGAGGTGGTGAAGTCAGCCCTGAAACATAACGCCGCTGCGGTCATTCTGGCGCACAACCATCCGTCCGGCACGACAGAAATCAGTCAGCAGGACAAACATATTACTCAGAGGATTATGAAAGCCCTGGCTCTGGTGGAAGTTCGTGTGCTGGATCATCTTGTAGTGGGAAACGAGGTTGTGTCATTTGCTGAGCTTGGTTTGCTTTAAAGGGAGGTTTTCATGTCATTTATACCAGCCCATGAATGGGGGCTAAAAAGCGATATTGTTCCACGGTTTGGTGCCAGATTAGTTCAGGAAGGCAACCGGCTACATTACCTGGCAGACAGGGCTGGGTTGATGGGAATGTCCAGCGATACCGAATGTTTTAAACTGGAGGAAGCATTTCCGCACTTTATCAGTCAGATGGAATCAATGTTGACCACTGGCGAGCTGAATTCCCGCCATGCCCATTGCGTCACCCTGTACCACAACGGTTTCACCTGCGAAGCCGATACCCTTGGCAGTTGCGGCTACGTTTACATCGTCGTCTATCCCACTCAACGCTAACTAATTTTGAAAGAGCAAACATGAATACTCTACCTGTAATCATCCCACAGGCGGCGAAGCAATGTCTGCCGCCCGTAACTGTCTGGCAAATGTTACTTACTCGCCTGCTTGAACAGCACTATGGTCTGACGCTACACGACACACCTTTTAGTGATGAAGCCGTCATACAGGAACATATCGATGCCGGTATCACTCTGGCTAATGCCGTTAACTTTCTGGTGGAGAAATATGAGTTAGTCCGTATCGATCGCTGTGGATTTTCCTCACAGGTACAAGCACCATATTTGACTGCGACAGACATTCTTCATGCCAGGAAAGCGTGCGGGCTGATGAGCCGGTGTTCTTACAGGGAGGTAAGTAATATTGTTCTTAGCCGATCACGGCTGTGAGGAGATGGAGATCTGAGAAGGTTTCCACGATACGTGAAGAATTTGATGAGATTAACGACTCGATGAAAGGCTCATCGAGTCGTATGAAAAACAAGGTGGGGGCACAAAAGGGGGCATTTATAAAGATGAAACAAGAAAATATTTATATTTATCAAAGGATATTGGTGGTTTGTTATGTTCCTATTATCGCACCATATTTTAAAGCAGTCTTCCGACAATCAAATAAACAACATTTGTCCCTTGTGCATCAGCCATTACACTCCCCTGACAGCCCCGACAAACCATCACAAATCTCCTGCAGCTCATTAAACATCCTTGCCACATGGAAACCATCGCACACCGAGTGATGCACCTGCACCGCCATAGGCAACAACACTTTCCCGTCCTGCTCGTAGTATTTTCCAAACGTGAACATAGGGGAAAAGAAGTTCTTCATGTGCGCAATGTTCATCGTAAAGTTCGTAAACGTTACCCAGGGAATAGACGAGACGAAAAAGATATTTTCTCGGGACTCTTCCTTCGGCCAGTAAGAAAGGTTATTACCATAGCGTGCAACATCTTCTGCATACGTATTCTGGAAGTGCTGAATATTGCCGTCGAAGTGGCTCCACAGTGACGAAAACGTCTCCGTTTCAGGATGGAAAATGGTATAGCTTGGATGGATTTCATTCCATACGACAAGCTCATTGTCCTTCATGGCCATACGGAATTCCGAATGCCGGTTCATGATTTTAGAAAGGAGGAAAATAATCGTCGGATAAAACTTCCAGCCGACCTCTTTGATATGTTTTCGCAGCGCGGTAATGTCGATCAGAACCGTTTGGTTAATTGTACACTCGGCAAATGACTGGAATACCTCAAAATGCTCCTTCCTGGCCCAACGAGATAAATCAACAGGCGTGTAGTCCGGGACTGTTTTTTTCATTTTATAACCTTTGATTATCAATCGCCTAAAGGGTTTTGGGCCAGCAAAATCCGCGCAACCATTTCAACCGTATCTAATCTTCCTGTCAATCTCAGCCTGTGGTTTTCCGAACAGATATCCCTGTACGAGATCGCAGCCAAGCGCCTGAAGACGCTCAAGCTGCGCTTCGGTTTCAACACCTTCCGCAATGACCCGCATATTGAGGCTCTTCGCCATACCGGTAATCAATTTAACGATATTAAGGGCGTCATCCTGCGTGGATATCGGATTCACAAAGGATTTGTCGATTTTAATTTTATCAAAATTCAGTTCACTCAGTCGTGAGAGCGACGAATAACCCGTTCCGAAATCATCGATAGAAATTTTTACACCCAGCGTTCTGAGCTTTTTGAGAATAGTGAGCGGCGTATTGCTGTCACTGAAGAGCGAAGATTCCGTAACCTCTAACTCAAGTCGGCTGGCCGGAAGTCCTGTCTCCTTCAGGATGGACTGTACCATCGTCGTAAATGATTTCGTGCCCAGCTGAACGGGTGAGACGTTCACTGAGATCCTTGCCGGAACGGCCCAGGAAACCGCTTCCCGGCAGGCAAGCTCAAGCACATTTTTGCCGATCTGATTGATCATCCCCGTTTTTTCAGCGACAGAAATAAAGTAATCAGGTGACAGTATCCCCTTCACCGGGTGTATCCAGCGAATAAGCGCTTCATAGCCGTAAATTTCATTGCTGAATGAATCGACAATAGGCTGGTAATAAACAACGAATTCATGGTTATCGATCGCCAGTGCCATATCATGTTCAAGGGTTCTGCTTTCCTGCAACTTTTGCAGCATCCACTGACGGAAGACTTTTATCTGCTGTGAACCCTCTTTTTTGGCTTCGTAGAGCGCCAGATCGGCAAATTTATAAAGATAATCAGAGCGCCGTTCATTATCAGATAACACGATACCCACACAGGTGGCGATTTTTATCAGCTGGTTATTAATCGTATAGGGCTGGCTGATATGTTCGCTGATTTCTTTGGCGCGCGAAACGGCTGCTGTTTCGGTGAGGCCACTGGACAGAAGGGCGAACTCGTCTCCGCCCAAACGATAAAATGTATCCGTGGCGCTGCTCATTGAGGTGAGTCGTCTGGATACCTGATTCAACAGCAAATCTCCGGCATCATGGCCATAGGTATCGTTGACCTCTTTGAACCGGTCTAAATCAAATAACATCACCGTGACGGGGATGTGGTTTTTATCGGCCTGGAGATTAATTTTGTTGAGATCGTCCCAGAAGAAAAGACGGTTTTTCATGCCGGTGAGGGAGTCATGATAAACATCATACTCCAGCTTCGAGTTCTGAATTTGCAGCTTTTCTTTTGATATCTGAAGCTCGTCAGCAAGGCTTTTAACCTGCATGTGTGCTTTGAGAATGTTTTTATTCTGGTAGATCATTAAGAAGCCAAGAATAAAGCTTAATATCACCAGGAGTAATGAAAGCGCGGAATAAATATAGTAAAGAATCTGTATTTTATGGTTGGATTCATTAACCGTGTTAATATCTTTTGTTAATGCTGTTGCAGAGAGCTGGCTCAGCGGTGCATCGAGAGCATGCATATTTGTCAGGTATGCCTGTAACTCAGGATGGCTCATGTTTTCAAGATGGCTATCCAGATAGGTCAGTATTTGCTCTAAGCGTAAAGCGAGCTCCTGATGCGTTTTATCGCTGTTAATATATCGACCTAAATCGCCCCCCTTCATTAAATCGCCCTGACTGAGCATAATTTCGAGACGCATGCGAACCTGGTCTATCGTAACGTCATCGGTATCGGTTGCGTATAGACCAAGCCATGATTCAAAACGGTAATACTCTGATACCAGTTGTGCCACGGACCAGGACTCAGTGTATTGAGTCAGTTTTTGCAGTTCCTGCTGACGATCGTAAACAAGAAATGCAATATATCCTGTCGTGATAAAAAGAGAAAAAATGATACCAACCAGTATCCTGTTCATTATGTTCTCCTGAACGGCTACTCAATCTTCATTTTGCTAACCTGCCATGCTGATCGCGAGTAATAAATCTGATTATTCAACTCAGGAAGACTGTCATAGGGGTATACAATGAATGATGGACCTTTATCGCGGATGCGCATATATTCGCCATTGACCTTTAAGGCAAGTATGGCGTTGTATTTTTTGAAGTCACTGAGAGGGATCACGGTAGAGTAATCATTGAGCGCAATAACATTAATGTTAGTACCCTTCGCACCCACATAATCCATGAGTTTGTTCATTGGAACACCCTCAAACTTAGTACGTCCATTATACCAGGGGGATGTAGTCTCGAAACTCACCATGCCCAGTTTTTCAAGGCTGGCGAGATCAAACACTGCTTTTCCATTTTCATTCGTATTTTCTATATTACCGTAAATCGTTAAAATGGGTTTACCAACTGGTTTTGGCAGATCGCCAGCCCAGGTTACACTTTGTACCAGACAGCATAACAGCAGTAGGGTTAATCGCATTTTGGCCTCCACTTTTTAACAGAAGTATAAGAATTATAATTTAGATATCACACTAGTTTATATATTTTGTTGAGCAGCAAGGCCTTTTATAGTTTTTATTGATGTAAATTCAATGAAATCAGTATGTTGGGTCGTTGTGATGCCAGGGTGTTTGGCAGTCTAAGGACGCTCAAATTTTTGAGAAAAGCTAAAGCTGCTTGCATAACCTCTCTTGTGTTTAAAAAACGATCGCTTTTATTGATTGTTATTATCTCATACCACTGATTTTACCGATGATGAAAACGACGAGCGTGCAAACGCTCAGTGCAAGCCGTTCGTGGGTATAGCCCAGGCGGAAGTGACGCGAACAGTGCTGTCGATCTGTACAAAATTTGCTCATCTTGGGCGAGGAGACATAGACTACGCTGTGCCTGAATGGACGAATACTATCCTGCCGTTTTGCCCAGGCCATCAAACGCGCTAAAAAGGTGACTGCCTGCGGACTGAGTTTTTTTCTTATGCGATGGCAGAAAATGTAAATAATGAAGAGAAGGGGGTGTGAGATATTATCGATGAGATCGTCAGTTTACGGTTTCAATCTGTGTCTGAATAATTGCCTGATTTTTGGACGCTTCTTCCACTGGGAAGCGTCCACTTTTTTCTTTTCTTCAACCTGCTATTTTCCGGTATCTCGCTAATTATATCACTCGCCTGGTATGTTCAAAGCAGGAAGCCCGTCAGCCATGTTCTGTCAGGATGATTTTCAGGTAATTGTTCAAGGATATGAACTAACGTATTCTGGTTGTCCTTTCCGCTGTTGATAAATCTAAAGAAGTTGCTGTCACATTTATTTTTGTGATATTGCATTGTAGAGAACTCTTTTTTCCTTAACAAAGTGCGTTCTAACCAGCTGAACTTTTTAATTTCTCTTTCAAGATATTTCATTTCGGAAATTGAAAGGAATATTTTCTTATACAGAATATCCCGGCTGCCCGGCGTGTATGATTTACTGTCCATCAGATTTTCTCTGTTTTTATGATACTCACGTCCTTGTGCTGAATAAATATTAGTGTCCTACAGAAGCGGCATCGACTACGCGCGAAGGTTTCGGTGCTAATGCAATCGCAAATGCAGCGATAAAAAATATCACGCCAATCGACATCATCAAATTATTGGTCGAAAGCATCATGCTCTGGCTGTTAACCATCTTGTCAAAAAGCTCGCGCACAAATTGCCCACCTTGCTGAGGCGCTGAACTGATGTAATGCGAAAGATCGCCAGTTGGGTCGACGACGGACGCCAGTTTGTCATGTGCTATATAGCGCTGGTCCTGCCATGACGTCGTCACGAGCGATGTAGCAAACGCACCCGATAACGTTCGAACAAAGTTCATTAAGCCCGCTGCTGAAGCCATTTCCGTTTCATCTACAGAGCCCATTGCAAGCCCCGTAATCGGGACGTAGTACAACGGCATGCCAACGCCCATGAATAACAAAGGAACACAGATGGACCAGTAGTCCATATCGGTCGTCGCATAGGATCGCCAGAAGGTATCGAGACCCAGCCAGGCGCAGCCAAAGAAAATAAGAATGCGCGGATCGATTTTGTTGGAGAGGTTAGCGGCAACCGGAGAAAATACCACCTGCAGCAGTCCGCCCCAGGCAACCACAATCCCTGCCCATGTTGTTGTATACCCTAAGTTATATTGTAGCCACAACGGCGTGAGGACATTCAGACCAAAAAAACATCCAAACGCGAGTGCGAGAACAAACATGCTGGCCGAAAAACCGCGATGGCGAAAAACTTTGATATCGACAATCGGATGCTCGGCGGTCAGCTCCCAGATGCAGAAACTTAAAAAGCCGATACAGGCCACAATTGCCAGTACCCAAATTTCTTCTGAGGCAAACCAGTCAAGGTCTTTCCCTTCATCCAGCATGATCTGCAGGGCACCAACCCAGATAACCAATAAAATAAACCCAACGATATCAATAGAGTTATTAACCAGCGTATCTTCGAAGATTTTCAGTACTGACCACGCGACCAATGCGAAAGCGATGGCCATCGGAACGTTGATGATAAACACCCACGACCAGCTGTAATGATCGCAAATCCATCCGCCCAGAACCGGGCCTATTACGGGCGCCAGCAATGTTGTCATCGCCCATAATCCCGTCGCCTGCATGGATTTTTCTTTCGGGAAAATACGCAGCAGTAGCGTTTGTGATAAGGCCATCAGGGGGCCTCCCGCCATGCCCTGAAAAACCCTCATCAGCAGCAGCATTCCCAGCGAGGTGGAAAGGCCACAAAGCAACGAGAAAACGCCAAACATGAACACGGAAACGCAGAAAACGCGCACGCCGCCGAACCGTGTGGTTAACCATCCTGATAGCGGTACCGTAATGGCTTCAGCCACGGCATAGGCCGTGATGATCCAGGTTCCCTGGCTGGTTCCTGCGCCCAGGGCGCCAGCCATGTTGGGTTGAGTGACGTTTGCAATGGTCATGTTGAGCACAGCCAAAAAGTTAGCCATTGCAAGTACCAGGGCACCAATCCATAACATACCGCCTTTCAGCGAAGGCGGCTCATTATCGATAACTAATGTAGACATGGCCTGGTTTCCGTTATTCACTTTTTAAGTTAACTGTCGCTTTCATGGACAGACCAACCCGCAACGGATGTGCAGCAAGCTCATCAGCATTGAGTTTGATGCGCACGGGCAAACGCTGAACAACCTTAATCCAGTTACCCGTTGCGTTCTGCGCAGGAATAATTGAAAACGCTGCGCCGGTGCCGCCATCAAAGCCTTCTACGGTTCCATGGAATGGGACGTTGTCGCCATACAGATCGCTCAACAGTTCCACCTTCTGTCCCACTTTCACGTGCTGGAGCTGAACTTCCTTGAAGTTGGCATTGACGTGAATTTGCTGCACCGGCACCACGGACAATAACGGCGTGGAAGGCTGGACACGCTGTCCAAGCTCGACCTGGCGACGAGCAACCACGCCATCGACTGGCGAACGGATAACGGTTCTTTCCAGATCCAGTCTGGCCTGATCGCGCTTCGCTCTGGCGAGAGCAACTTCAGGGTTGGTCTCGGTATTTGCATCCTCAATCATCACGGCATTCGCCTGTCTTGCACCCACCGCCGCCTGTCTCGCGGCATCAGCTTGCGCCACGGCGGCTTTAGCGGCATTCAGGTTTGCCAGTGCGGAAGCATAAACGTTTTGAATACGCGTCAGTTCGTCGCCTGAAATCGCGCCCGTCTGCATTAACGCCTCGCGTCGCTTGAGGTCAACCGTCGCGCGCTGGAAGTCAGCGTTTGCGGCATCAACCTGGGCCAGCAGGCGTTTTTGCTCTTTTTCATTCGCGACAACTTCTGCGCCGAGTTTTGTGTCGGTGGCCTTATATCCATTTACCCGCCGGATGGACAGGTTCAGGTTTGCTTCCGCCTGATTAAGGGCTAACTCTGCGTCAGTAGGATCCAGCTGGATCAGAACATCGCCTTTTTTTACCACCTGAGAATCCGTGACCAGGATGGCACTGACCGTACCGGTGATCGCGGAAGAGAGCTGAGCGGACTCAACATCGGTATAGGCGTTATCGGTTTCAACATATCGGGAACCCACTAATTCCCAATAGACGAACGAGCCTGCGCCAGCCAGCGCGATGCTTAATGCAAGGTAAGAGAATAAACGTTTTCTTTTTTTATTTTTGATATCGGATGATTCAATATTTTGATTTTCAATAGCTGCAGAATGACTCATTTTATTTCCTTTCTTTCCACTATTTAGTTATTAACCTGGTGTTAAAAAATCACTGTTTGCTCGAGGTATATCCGCCGCCCAATGCACGCGCTAATGCGACGTCAATCGTAAAGGCACGGGAATTTACATCGGCCAATTTTCTGCGGGCCGCGACCAGCTCATCTTCCGAGGACAAGACGTCGAGATAGTCAGCAACCTTTCCTTCATATCTTTGTTTGGTGAGCGAATATGCTTTTTCTGCCGACGTGACTGCACCCTGAGAATAAAGCATCTCGTCTTTCAGTGAGGTTCTGCTGGTGAGCGCATCGCTCACTTCCCGAAGTGCATTCGTTAACGTGTCGTTGTAAACCTGCACCGCAATGTCATATTCACCGCTGGCGTATTTCAAATCACCCTGTAGCTTTTGCGTATTAAATATTGGCAGCGATATGGCCGGGCCAAAACTACCAATTGCTGAGCCACTCCGGGTAAGGTTATTAATTCCCAGTGACTGGAACCCGGCAAAGGCAACCAGATTAACGCTGGGGTAAAAACCGGCTTTTTTCTGTTTGATTTGCTCTGCTGCAGCCTCTGCGCGTAAACGTGCTGCGACAATATCAGGACGTCGACCAATCAGATCCAGCGCAATATTGGGAGGAAGTTCCTCATGCGCTAAAAGCGTTGCCTTAGGCGCGGTTATCGCCAGCGATCTATCAGGTCCATCACCGATCAGCGCAGCGAGCTCATGTTTTTTGATCGCAATAGCTTCATCTATTGCCACCAGATTTGCTTTTGCGTTGAGTTGACGCGTCTCAACCTGTTGAAGGCTGGATAAATCTTCAAGCCCTGCGTCATGTCGTTGCTGGAACAACGCGAGCGTACTGGTTCGTATAGTGAGGGTATCGTTAAGCGTTTCGCGTACGGTGTATAAATGCGCCAGCTCCGCGTAAACGGTAACAATAGAAGAAGAGAGCACCAGTCTTGTTTGTGCTTCTTCCGCTACAGCCGCCATTTCACCTGACGTTGCAGCCGCGAGCGCGGCGCGGTTTTTACCCCAAAAATCAATTTCCCAGCTCATATCAAGCGTGGTGCGCCCGTAGCTGTTCCAGTTTTGAGGCGTTGCGCTTTCAGGCGTCACATAGTTGTAACTCATTTTGTCCCGCATAAAGCTGGCGTTTGCGGTGACCTCCGGGAAAAGCGAACCGCTCGCACTTTGCGTCATCGCCTGCGCTTGTTTCACGCGAGCTTCGGCGATGTTAAGCGTGGGGGAATTTTTAAGCGCGTCATCAATCAGCCCGTTGAGCTGCTCGTCACCGTATTTCTTCCACCAGTAATCTTTCGGCCACTGGCCGTTCTGATGAGGGAAGCTTTGATCGCTTTTAAGTTGTGAGACCGTCTTCATAGACGGTGGGGTGCCAAGATCGGGGATTATGGCGCATCCGCTCATACTGATGGCGGAAATGACAACACAGCCCATCACTATGCTGGACCGGGTTAAACCGGAAATACGACACCTCGGGAGTGTCTCCTGAAAACCTTTCATCAGTACGCTCGTCATGCTGTTCATAGAGAAGTCCAAATACAGTACCGTACGGTACGGTACACTTTATATCTTGACTTCTGAGCGCCGTCAAATGAAAATGTACTCGTCAGTACGATTACGAACCCTACTACCAGACGTGATTCCGAAATCAGAGAACAATAAGTGTTGGCTCCGGCCAGACACCTAAACTAACGAGGAAACATATGGATAAAAGAGCGCTTAAACGGCAACAGATCCTGGAGGTCGCATCCGGGCTGTTTCGACAAAAGGGATTTGATGCCACGTCTATCTCGGAGATTAACGCGATTGTTGGTGGCTCAAAATCGACAATTTACAGTCACTTTTCTTCGAAAGAAGAGCTATTTGTAGAATGCATGTCTTCAGAAACTGAACAGTATATAAAAAGCATGACTATTGAAACTGCAGGGCAGGTGCGCCTTTTCAGAAAATCACCACAGCTGGTTATCGAGCAATTTGCCGTTGCCTTTTTACGTTATATTTGCTCTCCGGATATTGTGGATCTGCAAAGATTAATGATTTCCGAGGCCGGAAGGTCGGGTATCGGAGAATTATATTATGCGCGAATGCAAAAACTGCGTTCAAACGTTTCGGCGCTTTTTACCGATTTAATGAATCAAAACATTTTAAGAAAAGATGATCCTGTGCTGGCGGCTGAGTATTTTCGCTCTCTTCTCCAGGCCGACATACTGGAGCCTTTGCTTTTAAAAGCAAGAAAGGATCAGCCTGAAGAAAGTGAAATCGTCATGAAAGCGCAGGCCTCCGTTAATGCGTTTATGAAACTGTATGGTCCTGAAAAAATTGAGGATGTTGCAAAGACATCTTTCTAAAATACAGTAAGCGTTCCTTCACCCTATTATTAGGGTGAATTTTCTTTTGGGAAATATTTATTTTCAATCGTCATTGGATGACTTTGCCAGCGGCCTTCTTGTAAATAAAATTTCGTGGATACTTATGTGTATAAAGTTTACTCTCTTAAAAGATCGTGAAGCTGTAATTAAGTCCCTTACTCACTGGATTGATTCGAATTTATACCGGCCTATTACCGTTTTAGATGTGGCACGGAAATCCGGTTATTCATTGGCTTACATTCAGCGGAACTTTCGCCAGGAGTGTGGCATAAGTATAGGTCTCTATATTCGAAGCCGGAAGCTTGAAAAAGCCGCGCATATGCTCAGACATACGCAGCTCTCGGTTTCAGATATATTCACGATGTTAGGCTACGAGGAGCCGTCAACGTTCAGCAGAGCGTTTTCGAATCAATATGGACTCTCCCCAACCAAATACCGCGAGCAGGCTAAAAAAAGTCACTACATGAATGGATTGTCGATGTTGATTACTGAGGTAACGCGCGAGTAAAGCGATAATCCGCTAACCCGCCTCCAGCATCCCAAAACTCACAATCCGCGCGCGGCCCAGCTCTTTCGCCCGGTACAGGGCCACATCCGCGGCGCGCAGCAGGTTGTCAGTCTGGGCATGTTGCGGGTAGCTGGCAATGCCAATCGACACGTCCACCGGCCCAATCTCGGTCAGCCCGTAGCGAAGCGACAGCTCATGCACGCCGTTGTAAATCTTCTGGGCGCAGGCGTACGCGCCTGCTTCATCGGCACCGGAAAGCAGCACCAGAAACTCCTCGCCCCCGTAGCGGAATGCCAGTCCGTTGTCATGGGCGGCCCGCTGAACAATCGACGCCACGCTTTTAATCACCAGATCGCCCGCTTCATGACCAAACCGGTCGTTAATGCTCTTGAAGTGGTCGATATCGATCATCATGCAGCTTAACGGTACGCCGGTGCGCGTCGCCTGTGCCGTTTGGGTTTGCAGGGTATCTTCCAGATGATGACGATTACGCAGGCCGGTGAGCGGGTCGAACAAGGCTTTCTCCAGCAGCGCGTCGCGCAGGCGTTGGTTAGCCAGCGCCAGCCCGAGCGCTTCGGCCATCAGTTCCAGATACGCGCGGGAAGGGGCGTTGTCCGCCGTGATGTTCTGGAAGGAGAGCAGGCCAATGGCCTCGCCCTGGGCGATAAGCGGCACGCACAGGGAACTTTCCGCCTGGGAGGCCGGAAGATGGTAGCAGGCAATATCCGGCTCACCGTTTACCGGCGGGTGACTCTGCCCACGGCGCACGGCCCAGCACTCGTCCGGATGGAACGTCGTCTCTTCACCGATGGGTGAAAGCCACTGCGCGACGCTGCGCATCTGCCACGGATCGCGGTCAAGAATGTAGAGCCGGCCCGCGATCCCCGGCGCGATATTGGGGGCAAACAGCTCCGCCACGTTAATCACATCGTTAAAGTTCTCACACCCCTGCAGCCGCTGTGTCATGCGCGCCAGCAGCTCGCGGATGGCCCAGTCGGCATCGCGCTCTCTTTCCAGACGCTGTCGCGCAAGACCGTTTTCACGGAAGATGCGGATGGCCTGCGCCATATCGCCAATCTCATCAATCTGGTTGAAATTAGGCGTTTCAACCGCGTAATCCTGGGACGCCAGACGGTGTACCACGTCGCTCAGGCGCACCACGGGGCGCAGCACGCGGCGCTTTAAAATAAAACCGAGAACAAACAGGAACAGCAGGGCGGTCAGGCCGACCATTAGCTCAGAGGCCGTACGCAGCGCTTTCGATTTTTTTGTCGCCTCCTGAACGGAGGCGATGACGCGCTTGTCGAGTATCTGGCGAAAATGATCGATCTGGTTCTGCGCGCGCTCCAGCTCTTGCTCATAGGGCGCACCGTAGAGCAGGGCAACGGCCTGTGCGTCTTCTCCTCGTTCAAGGCTGGAGAGGGCGGTCTGCTGTTCGTCCTGCAGTTCATCAATGATTTTTATGCCTTCGCGCAGCAGGGACAGCTCATCATCCGACGCGCCGTTATCCCGCAGTTTTTCAAGCCGGAGTTCAACGCTCTTCAGGCTGTTCTCTGACTGGCTATATTCCTTTAACGTTTGCGGATCTTTTTTGATGACGTAGAGGCGCGCTAAATCGGACTGAGCCCAGGCATCGATTTCGATATCTTCAGTAAGCGCATCAAAACGCTGGCGTTGTTCAACGGCCTGACGTTCAGCAGTGTCAGCACTGGACGCCATCAGCATGATGATGCCGGAGGCGATGGTCAGGCAGACCGTGGCACCATAGGCCCAGTTTGTTATCGTCGCGATTCGCACCTGATGATCCTTTTACGACATGAGTAGGATGGCGTTCTTTCAAATTATAGAAAACGTTTGATTTAAGGCGAAAAAAAAGGCGGCACAGCGCCGCCTGGTGTGGTCTTTATCGTCACATCCTCACAATTCTGGAGGATTTTTTCCTTCTTCGATGAAGTCGGGGTCCAGCTCTTCGGCGTTACCTTCGTGATCGCGCCCTGAGAAGAGGTTCCAGCAGGCGATAAACAGCGCGGCAATGAGCGGCCCAATCACAAAGCCGTTAATGCCGTACAGCTCCATGCCGCCGAGGGTGGAGATCAGAATCAGGTAGTCCGGCATTTTGGTGTCTTTGCCTACCAGCAGCGGGCGCAGAATATTGTCCACCAGCCCGACGATAATCACGAAGAAGCCGACAATAAACAGCCCCTGCCACAGCTGATGGGTGGCGAACAGGAAGATGGCGGCGGGCACCCAGACAATCGCCGAGCCGATGGCGGGCACCAGCGAGAGGAAGGCCATCAGCGCGCCCCAGAGCACGCTGCCGTCAATACCCGCAATCGCAAACGCAATCCCGCCGAGGATGCCCTGAACCACCGCTACCGCCGCCGTACCTTTTACCGTGGCACGCGACACGCCGACGAATTTGGCGAACAGGTGCTGCTTGGCGAAATCAGACAGCGGCAGGGAGTCGAGGATTTGGCGCACCAGATACGGGCCGTCTTTCAGCAGGAAGAACAGCAGATAAAGCATGATGCCGAAGCTAATCGCAAAGCCAAACGTTCCCTTGCCAATCAGAAACGCGCTGCCGGCGAGATACTGTCCACCCTGCAGGGCGACGTCGGAGAGTTTTTTCTGGATCTGCGCCGCGTTGGTCAGGTTGTGATCCGCCAGGAAGCCGCTGGCCCAGTCAGGAAGATGGTTGAAGATGCTCGCCACCACTTCCGGAAACTGGGTGTTGTTCTCCTGGAGCTTCGTGTACACCATGTTCAGCTCAATGGCGAGCGAGGAGAGGATCACCATCAACGGGATAAAGACGATCAGGCAGATAATGCCAATGGTCAACAGCGAGGCAAGCCCGTTGCGATCCCCCAGCGCGGCGCGCAGCCTGTTTTTTACCGGGTTGAAGATGACGGTCAGAATAGCGGCCCACAGTATCGCGGAGAAGTAGGGCGACAGCACGTCGAAGAAGGCCCAGGTCACAAGGGCAAGAATAAAGATAAAGAAACCTTTGGTCAGTCCGTTAAATCGCATCAGTCAGTCCTGGTTACTAAGAAACTGTGTCGACTATAGAACTGATTGTGAGAATTACCAACCCTTCCGCCGGGTGGCGGCTGCGCCTTACCCGTCCTGTGGACGGTGTTGCGGTATGAATCCGCTCTTCACGGATACCACTTTCGACTGACCGAAGATCGCCTCTTCCCGCACCATGCTGTAAGTATCTGCTTGCGGAGGTACTTATGGCCTGGCGTCCGATTCTCTACGTGATCCTCACAACCCACCCCAGACTCAGCGCGCGGCGCGCCCGTCTGCGTCTGGTCATCTAGCTTTTTATTAACAATCGCGGTATAACACACCTTCTTTGGATGTTTAGATGTCCATACGTATAGAAGGTAATATGCAAACACAACAAGAAAATGGGCAGCTTAAGCGCACCATGAAAACACGCCACCTGATTATGCTCTCGCTGGGTGGCGTGATTGGGACAGGGTTATTCTTCAATACCGGCTACATCATTTCCACGACCGGGGCGGCGGGCACGCTGCTGGCGTACCTGATAGGCGCGCTGGTGGTCTGGCTGGTGATGCAGTGTCTGGGCGAGCTTTCCGTGGCGATGCCGGAAACCGGCGCGTTCCACGTCTATGCCGCCCGCTACCTTGGCCCGGCGACGGGCTACACCGTGGCGTGGCTCTACTGGCTCACCTGGACGGTGGCGCTCGGCTCGAGCTTTACTGCCGCCGGGTTCTGTATGCAGTACTGGTTCCCGCAGGTGCCCGTCTGGGCCTGGTGCGTGATCTTCTGCGCGGTGATTTTTGGCCTGAACGTCATCTCGACGCGCTTTTTTGCTGAAGGCGAGTTCTGGTTCTCCCTGGTGAAAGTCATCACCATTATTGCCTTTATTATCCTTGGCGGGGCGGCGGTCTTTGGCTTTATCCCGATGCAGGACGGTTCACCCGCGCCGGGCTTAAGCAACATCACCGCCGAAGGCTGGTTCCCGCACGGCGGCCTGCCGATCCTGATGACCATGGTGGCGGTGAACTTTGCCTTCTCCGGTACCGAGCTTATCGGCATCGCGGCGGGGGAAACGGAAAATCCGCACAAGGTGATTCCGGTTGCTATCCGCACCACCATTGCGCGCCTCATTATCTTCTTTATCGGCACCGTGTTCGTGCTGGCGGCGCTGATCCCGATGCAGCAGGCGGGCGTGGAAAAGAGCCCGTTCGTGCTGGTGTTTGAAAAGGTCGGTATTCCTTACGCGGCAGATATCGTTAACTTCGTGATCCTGACGGCGATCCTCTCGGCGGCGAACTCGGGCCTGTACGCCTCCGGGCGCATGCTGTGGTCGCTTTCGAATGAGAAAACGCTGCCGCGCTGCTTTGCCCGCGTGAACAAAAACGGCGTGCCGCTGACGGCGCTCTCGGTTTCTATGCTCGGCGGCGTGCTGGCGCTGTTCACAAGCGTCGTGGCGCCGGACACGGTGTTTGTCGCGCTGTCTGCAATTTCCGGGTTTGCGGTGGTGGCGGTCTGGATCAGCATCTGCGCGTCGCACTTCGTTTTCCGCCGCCGCCATCTGCAGTCCGGGCAGCCGCTCTCTGCGCTGCAGTATCGTGCGCCGTGGTATCCGCTGGTACCGGTGCTCGGTTTTATCCTCTGCGTGGTGGCCTGTGTCGGCCTGTGGTTTGACCCAAGCCAGCGCATTGCCCTTTATTGCGGGCTTCCGTTTGTCGCCCTGTGTTATGGTGCGTACTACCTGACCCGAAATATGACATCGCAGGAGCCTGAACATGTCGCAGAATAACCCGCTTACCGCCATCCTTGAAAAGCAGCCGTTTGTGGTGCTGGATGGCGCGATGGCGACGGAGCTGGAAGCGCGCGGCTGTAACCTGGCAGACAGCCTCTGGTCAGCCAAAGTACTGATGGAAAACCCGGAACTCATCCGTGAAGTGCATCTTGATTACTATCGCGCCGGCGCGCAGGTGGCGATCACCGCCAGCTATCAGGCCACGCCCGCGGGGTTTGCGGCGCGCGGCCTGGACGAAGCGCAGTCCCGCGCGCTGATCGGCAAAAGCGTGGAGCTGGCGCGTAAGGCGCGCGAAGCGTATCTGGCTGAAAACCCGCATGCGGGCACGCTGCTGGTGGCGGGATCCGTTGGGCCGTACGGCGCGTATCTGGCGGATGGCTCAGAGTATCGCGGCGACTACGTGCGCAGTGCGGAAGAATTCACCACTTTCCACCGCCCGCGCGTGGAAGCGCTGCTGGATGCGGGCGCTGACCTGCTGGCCTGCGAAACGCTGCCCTCGTTTGTAGAGATTAAGGCGCTGGCGACGCTGCTGTCTGAATACCCCCGCGCCCGGGCGTGGTTCTCGTTCACCCTACGCGACAGCGAGCACCTGAGCGACGGTACGCCGCTGCGTGAGGCGGTCAGCGTGCTGGCAAACTCGCCGCACATTGTCGCGCTGGGCATTAACTGCATCGCCCTGGAAAACACCACAGCGGCGCTGAAGCATCTGCAAAGCCTGACGTCCCTGCCGCTGGTGGTCTACCCGAACTCGGGCGAGCATTATGACGCGGTAACCAAAACCTGGCACCACCACGGGGAAGCGTGCGAGACGCTGGCAGGGTATCTGCCGCAGTGGCTGGAAGCCGGAGCGAAGCTGATTGGCGGATGCTGTCGCACCACGCCGAAAGACATTGCTGAGCTGAACGCGCAGCGCTGAGTGCTTTGCCGGGTGGCGGCTACGCCTTACCCGGCCTACCTCTGAGATTTCGTGCGGCCTGATGCCCTCACCCTGACCCTCTCCCACGGGGAGAGGGAAAAAAATGAACCGCACAAAATTCACTATCCTTTCCCGCTTTTTATCTAAAAACGAATCGTTATGAGCGATTCATTTTTATTCCTTTATCAAAATTCCCGCGCCGGAAATACTGCCCTCATAACAACAAGGGGAGCAGGCACTATGGCAATTTCATCGCGAATCACACTTCTCGGCGCACTGGCGCTGTGGGCATTTCAGGCGCAGGCGGTGGACGTCACCGTCGCGTATCAAACCTCTGCGGAACCGGCGAAAGTCGCGCAGGCGGACAACACCTTTGCCAAAGAGAGCGGCGCAAAAGTCGACTGGCGCAAGTTCGACAGCGGGGCGTCCGTCGTGCGTGCGTTAGCCTCCGGCGACGTGCAGATCGGCAATATCGGATCCAGCCCGCTGGCGGTTGCGGCCAGCCAGCAGGTGCCGATTGAGGTTTTCCTGCTCGCCTCGCAGCTCGGTAACTCAGAAGCGCTGGTGGTGAAGAAAAACATCACCAAACCGGAAGATCTGATCGGCAAACGCATCGCCGTGCCGTTTATCTCCACCACCCACTACAGCCTGCTGGCGGCGCTGAAACACTGGGGCATCAAGCCGGGTCAGGTACAAATCATCAACCTGCAGCCGCCGGCGATTATCGCCGCCTGGCAGCGCGGGGATATTGACGGGGCCTACGTGTGGGCACCGGCAGTGAACGAACTGGAAAAAGACGGCACCGTGCTGACCGACTCTGAAAAAGTGGGCCAGTGGGGCGCGCCAACCCTCGACGTGTGGGTCGTGCGCAAAGACTTCGCCGAGAAACATCCTGAGGTGGTGAAAGCCTTCGCCAAAAGCGCGATTGACGCCCAGCAGCCGTACATCTCTAACCCGGATGAATGGCTGAAGCAGCCCACCAACCTGGAAAAACTCTCCCGCCTGAGCGGCGTGCCGGAAGCGGACGTGCCGGGGCTGGTGAAAGGCAATACCTATCTGACGCCCGCGCAGCAGGTGCAGCAGCTGACCGGCCCGGTGAACAAAGCGATTGTTGATACCGCCACCTTCCTCAAAGAGCAGGGCAAAGTGCCTGCGGTGGCAGCGGATTACAGCCAGTACGTGACCGATCGTTTTGTGAAATAAGGAGTCCGCCATGCTGAATATTACGAACCTGTACGCCGATTACGGTGGTAAGCCCGCGCTGGAGGACATCAACCTGACGCTGGACAGCGGTGAACTGCTGGTGGTGCTGGGCCCGTCCGGGTGCGGAAAAACCACGCTGCTGAATCTGATCGCCGGGTTTGTCCCTTATCAGCATGGCACCATTCAACTGGAAGGTAAAAAGGTGGAAGGCCCGGGGGCCGAGCGCGGCGTGGTCTTCCAGAACGAAGGATTGCTTCCCTGGCGCAACGTGCAGGAAAACGTGGCGTTTGGGCTACAGCTTGCGGGCATCAACCGCGAACAGCGGCTGGAAACGGCACGAACGATGCTGAAAAAAGTGGGGCTGGAAGGGGCGGAAAAACGCTTTATCTGGCAGCTTTCCGGCGGCCAGCGGCAGCGTGTAGGTATTGCCCGCGCGCTGGCCGCGAATCCGCAGCTGTTGCTGCTGGACGAGCCGTTCGGGGCGCTGGATGCCTTTACCCGCGAGCAGATGCAAACTCTGCTGCTGCGCCTGTGGCATGAGACGGGCAAGCAGGTGCTGTTGATTACCCACGATATCGAAGAGGCGGTGTTTATGGCGACGGAGCTGGTGCTGCTCTCGCCGGGGCCGGGTCGCGTGCTTGAGCGTTTGCCGCTGGATTTCGCCCGCCGCTACGTCGCGGGAGAACCCGTGCGCAGTATCAAATCCGATCCGCTGTTTATCGAACAGCGTGAATACGTCTTAAGCCGCGTGTTTGAACAACGGGAGGCCTTCTCATGAGCATCGTCTTCAGTGAAAAAACGCGCCGCGCGCGTCTGGCGCTGCGCTGGCCTTTCTCGCGCCAAATCACGTTGAGCGTCGGTACGCTGCTGGTGCTGCTGGCGGTGTGGTGGGCGGTTGCTGCCCAGCAGTGGGTCAGCCCGCTATTTCTGCCGCCGCCGGGACAGGTGCTGACCAAACTCATTACCATCGCCGGGCCACAGGGCTTTATGGATGCCACGCTCTGGCAGCACTTAGGTGCAAGTCTGGCGCGTATTCTGGTGGCGCTTCTGGCTGCCGTCATCATCGGCATTCCCGTGGGTATTGCGATGGGGCTGAGCCCGACGGTGCGCGGCATCCTCGATCCGCTGATTGAGCTTTACCGCCCGGTGCCGCCGCTGGCCTATCTGCCGCTGATGGTTATCTGGTTCGGCATCGGTGAAACGTCAAAAATCCTGCTGATTTATCTGGCGATTTTCGCCCCGGTTGCCATGTCGGCGCTGGCGGGCGTGAAGAGCGCCCAGCAGGTGCGGATCCGCGCGGCGCAGTCGCTGGGAGCCAGCCGCACGCAGGTGCTGCTGTTCGTGATTTTACCGGGCGCGCTGCCGGAGATTTTAACCGGGCTGCGCATCGGCCTCGGCGTAGGCTGGTCCACGCTGGTGGCGGCAGAGCTGATTGCAGCCACGCGCGGCCTTGGGTTTATGGTGCAGTCGGCGGGAGAGTTCCTGGCGACTGACGTGGTGCTGGCAGGGATCGCGGTGATCGCCGCGATCGCCTTTGGATTAGAACTGGGGCTGCGCGCGTTACAGCGCCGCCTGACGCCCTGGCATGGAGAAATACAATGAGTGAACGTCTGACCATTACCCCGCTGGGGCCGTACATTGGCGCGCAGGTGTCGGGCCTGGATGTGACCCGTCCGTTGAGCGATAACCAGTTCGAGCAGCTGTACCACGCGGTGCTGCGCCATCAGGTCGTTTTCCTGCGCGAACAGGCGATCACCCCGCAGCAGCAGCGCGCGCTGGCCCTGCGCTTTGGCGATCTGCATATCCACCCCGTCTATCCGCATGCGGAAGGGGTGGAGGAGATTATCGTTCTGGACACCCACAACGATAACCCGCCGGATAACGACAACTGGCACACCGACGTGACCTTTATCGAGACGCCGCCCGCCGGGGCGATTCTGGCGGCGAAGCTGCTGCCGGAAACCGGCGGCGATACGCTGTGGGCTAGCGGGATAGCGGCGTATGAGGCGCTCTCCGCGCCGTTCCGGACGCTGCTGAGCGGGCTGCGGGCGGAGCACGACTTCAAAAAATCGTTCCAGGAGTACAAGTACCGTAAAACGGAAGAGGAACATCAGCGCTGGCAGGAAGCTGTGGCGAAGCATCCTCCGCTGCTGCACCCGGTGGTGCGCACCCATCCGGTCACGGGCAAGCAGGCGCTGTTCGTAAACGAAGGGTTCACGACGCGCATTGTGGACGTGTCCGAAAAAGAGAGTGAGGCGCTGCTGGGATTCCTGTTCGCGCATATCACCAAGCCGGAGTTTCAGGTGCGCTGGCGCTGGCAGGAGAACGACCTGGCGATCTGGGATAACCGCGTAACGCAGCACTATGCCAATGCGGACTATCTTCCGCAGCGCAGGATTATGCAGCGGGCGACGATTTTGGGGGATAAGCCGTTTTACCGTGCGCCTTGATTGCCGGGTGGCGGCGTTGCCTTACCCGGCCTACGTTCCATTGTAGGCCCGGTAAGCGTAGCGCCACCGGGCAACGGGGTTAAAGGTGCGCCTGAATATACCGCTGATAGCGGTTCGCCTTCAGGTAACACAAATCCACCAGCACCAGCCCGTCGACGCAGTCGTTAAACGCCGGGTCGCTGCCAAAATCAATAAACTGCACGCCGCCGGGCTCGCAAAGCTCGGAATACTGCTTGTAGAGCGGCGGAATGCCGCAGCCCAGATTGCCGAGCAGGGATTTCAGCTTTGTCAGATCGTCCACGTAATCCACGCCGCCAAACTGCGCGAGCACGTCCGGCAGCGATGCGGGATACGGCTGACGTGACGCGGCCAGCGGATGCGTTGCCGGGAACCACAGGCGGTAAAATGCCACCAGCAGATCCCGCGCGGCGGGCGGTAAGCCGCCGGAAATGGAGACCGGGCCAAACAGGTAGCGATAGTGCGGATAGCGGGCGAGATAGGCACCAATCCCAGACCATAAATAATCCAGGCCGCGGCGTCCCCAGTAGCGCGGCTGAATAAAGCTGCGCCCCAGTTCAATGCCGTGTTCCAGCACGTCCTGCATTTTGTCGTCGTAGTGGAACAGGCTATAGCTGTACAACCCTTCCAGACCGCGACGTTCTACCTGGCTGGCGGTTGGCATAAAGCGATACGCGCCGACGATCTCCAGATCCGCATCATCCCACAGGATCAGGTGCAGATAATCATCATCGTAGCAGTCGGTGTCCCGGCGCTTGCCGCTCCCTTCCTCCACCGCGCGAAAGGCAATCTCGCGCAGGCGGCCCAGCTCGCGCAGCAAAGGCGCGTCTTCCTGACCGTTGCGCTGCCAAAGATAGATGGTTTTACCGTCGCTGGTATTGCCCAGACATTCGGCCTGCGCCAGCGCGCGTTTCAGGGTGGCCCGGTCTTCCGGGCGAGCAATGGCGCACTGGGTTTTAAAGACGCCAGGCACTCCCTTGCCAAGACGCATCACGTGCTGACGACATTGCTCGGCCATCTCACGCGACGAAAGGGTGGCGCTATGCCAGTGATGCCAGGCGATCTGCTGGCCGATTTTAATCGGCAGCTGGCTATGGCGGCGGCGAAACATCTGCTGCATCAGCAGCAGCATCGACAGCGTAGGGGAGACCAGCGTGCTGGCATAGAAGAGCAGGCTGTTATGCGCCTGAATATGCACCGGCAGCAGCGGAGCGCGCAGCTTGCTGGCGAGTTTGATAAAGCCAGAGTGCCACTTTTTGTCGCGAATGCCTTTGCGCGTGGGGCGGGAAACTTCTCCGGCCGGGAAGAAGATCAGCACGCCCGCGTTTTGCAGATGCTGTTCCATCTGCACCAGCGACGATTTCGCCGTCCTGCCGCCCATATTGTCCACCGGAATAAACAGCGAGCTGAGGGGCTCAAGGTGCGTCAGCATCCGGTTGGTCACGACTTTAACGTCGCGTCTCACGCGGGAGACGGCGTACATCAGCGCCAGCCCGTCCAGCGTGCCCGTCGGGTGGTTGGCAATAATGACCAGCGGGCCATGTTCGGGGATTTGTTCGAGATCGCGGGCGGAAACGGTGCAGAGAATATCAAGGTGTTCCAGAACTTGCTCCACCATATCCAGTCCTTTCAGGTGGCGGTGTGCTGCGGCAAATTGCTGAAATTCGTCTTCGTAAAACAGTCTTTTTAACAGACTTTTTTGCCAGGGTGCAGGCCTCGCCTGAGGCCAAAGATCGTCGAGAACGCTATCGAGGCTAAACATGGTTACTCCTCCTGCCGTCTTGCGAAGACAGTAGAAGGAGCAGATGTCGGTTGTATTGCAGTTTGGTGAAGATTAGCGGAGGATTTTTTTCTCAGCCAGATCCAGCGCGAAGTAGCTGAAGATCAGGTCCGCGCCTGCGCGTTTGATGGCGCCAAGGCTTTCGAGGACCACTTTCTCTTCGTCAATCGCACCCGCCAGCGCGGCGAATTTGATCATCGCGTACTCGCCGCTGACCTGGTAAGCGCCCAGCGGCAGCTCGGTGCGCTCGCGGATGTCGCGCAGGATATCGAGATACGCGCCAGCCGGTTTCACCATCAGGCAGTCTGCGCCCTGGGCTTCATCAAGCAGGGATTCACGAATCGCTTCCCGACGGTTAAGCGGGTTCATCTGATAGGTTTTACGATCGCCCTTCAGCGCCGTGCCCGCCGCTTCACGGAACGGGCCGTAGAAGGAGGAGGCGAATTTGGTGGAGTAAGACATGATGGCGGTGTCGGTAAAGCCCGCCGCGTCCAGCGCCTGACGAATCGCCTGAACCTGTCCGTCCATTGCCGCAGATGGGGCGATGAAGTCCGCACCGGCAGCGGCAGCGACCACAGCCTGCTTGCCAAGGTTCAACAGGGTGGCATCGTTATCCACGCCGTGATCGCACAGCACGCCGCAGTGGCCGTGAGAGGTGTATTCGCAGAAACAGGTATCGGACATGACGATCATTTCCGGCACGGTCTCTTTGCAGATGCGGGACATGCGGGCGACGAGGCCGTCTTCTTTCCACGCGTCGCTTCCGGTGGCGTCGGTATGGTGTGAGATGCCGAAGGTCATCACCGAGCGGATCCCCGCGTTAGCGATGCGTTCAATCTCACGCGCCAGGTACTTCTCCGGAATGCGCATGACGCCCGGCATGGCTTCGATGGCTTTGTAGTCATCGATCTCTTCTTCGACAAAAATCGGCAACACCAGATCGTTTAAGGTCAGGGTTGTCTCTTCAAACATAGCGCGCAGTGCAGGTGACTTGCGCAGGCGGCGGGGGCGTGCAATTAAATCGGTCATGGTATGCCTGATGTTTGTGGAACAAAGAGGGCTAGTGTACCTCAAAGTGAAGTCAGGTGTTTTACTAAAGTGGGCATTTTGTTTTTTGCGAAATGCGGCAGGTCAAGTTTCATATCAGCAATATATAATGCAGGTCTGTATATTGCTAAAAGGGGGATAAGATATTCGTGTTGTTTCTATATTAAGGGGAATACATCATTTAAAATGATCTATTATTTGTTGTTATATGTTTTGTATTGGCGCGACTGTATTTTAACGTTTTGTTTTTATAATATTTATCTCAAGTGACCCTTATGCTTGTCGTTTTTGAAGTGTTATTGGTCTGGATACGGACTTAATAGAAACATTCATTGAACCTTTTCGAAATGAAAATGCATAATTCCCTCCGCAATAAAATATTGCCAAATGATTTGATGGACAAACTTGCTTACGTCCCTGAGGAGGGATGACCCAATGCAAACATGGAAAAAGAAACTAGTTGTATCTCAACTTGCATTAGCCTGCACCCTGGCTATCGCTTCTCAGGCCAATGCGAAGGATATTTCCGGTACAACTTATAATACCTTCGGATACGATAATACCGCTTCCACCCCCTGGTATTATGGCTATGCCGACTGGGATTACTCAGACGCTACCCACGACGGTGATATTTATCCCGTGATGAATAAATCGATCGTGAATGGGGTTATTTCAACATACTTTCTGGAAGACGGTGTAAATGGTCGGGCGAATGCGTTGAGCATTTCCAATAGCACCATTAATGGCATGATCACCTCTGAATGTATGACCACCTCGTGTGCTGACGGCCTGGATACCGACGGCACGACCCATTCACAGTACGATCGTTTTAGTCTGACCGTTGATCACTCCACCATCAACGACACCTATGAGCATTATGCTTACGACGTTGTAGATGGTGACAACACCGAAGCCCATTATCTGAATACGTATGCGCTGGGTAATGCAATTACGCTGGACGTGGAGTCTGATATCGTTATTCAGAATAACTCCCACGTAGCGGGTATTACGCTAACGCAGGGTTATCAGGAACTCGACAACACCCCGTATGACGGTATTGAAGGTGTCGCCAACAGCAGCAATGTCTTTACCGACACGCTGCTGGTGAAAGATTCTGTACTGACCTCGGGTGCGTACAGCGATCTGGGTAACAGTGGATTCTACGGTCAAACCGCGAAGCCAAGCGACTATGATGAAACTAACGCGACAGCGGCGGATGATGCGGCGCTGATTGTAGCAGCCAGCGCGTCGGATAACGCGATGCAGACGTCTGCCACGTTCGATCACTCCACCGTTACTGGCGACATTCTTTTCTCCAGTACCTTCGACAACAACTTCTACCCGAACGGCGATCCGGCAACGGATACCAGTGCAGACGGTGTCTATAACCCAACCACCAACGGCTGGGACGGTACTGATAAGCTGGACGTTACTCTGACCAATGGCAGCAAATGGGTTGGTGCAGCCCAGTCGAGCGTCGAGGCTATCGGCACGGCGCAGATGTATGGCCTGGGCTACAGCAGCGTAGACTGGAGCACTCTGTCCCCTAACAGCATTTGGCCGGATTCCACCTATGACAGCAACGACCACGTTGCGGGTAAAGAGGTGTATCAGAGCGGTCTGTTTAACATCGCGCTGGATAACGGCTCCGAGTGGGATACTCGCAAGGTTTCTAACATCGACGCGCTGACGGTAAACAACCAGTCTCAGGTCAATGCTGAAAACTCTGGCCTGCTGGCGGATACCATCACCCTGACCAATGCCTCATCGTTGAATATCGGTGACAGCGGTGGTGTGGCAACCGACCATCTGTATCTGGACAGCTATAGCCGTGCGGCACTGACGGAAGAAACGGCCGATCTGTATGCCAACACCATCACCGTGGATAACGGTGCTGAGCTGGCGCTGGGGCTGGGTCAGATTGATACGCACAATATGGTACTGACCGATGGTGGTGTGCTGAACGTTGCCAGCCGTGATTACGTGCTGAACAGCGATCTCAACAACGCACGCTATATCACCAACGATAAGTACAATGCCGATTACGACTACGGCGTTGTGGCGATTAATTCTGATGGCCATCTGTCAGTGAACGGTGACGTTGCAGGTAACTACAAGGTGCGCATCGATGATGCGACCGGTGCCGGTTCCGTTGCCGATTACAAAAATAAAGAGATCGTCCGCATCTATGACAATAACGCGGATACCACAGCCAGCTTTACTGCTGCAAACAAAGCCGATTTAGGTGCTTACACCTACCAGGCGCAGCAGCAGGGTGACGCCGTTGTCCTCCAGCAGAAAGCGCTGACCGACTACGCCAATATGGCGCTGAGCATCCCATCTGCCAACACCAATATCTGGAATCTGCAGCAGGATACCGTAGGTACGCGTCTGACCAACAGCCGTCACGGCCTGGCGGATAACGGCGGAGCGTGGGTAAGCTACTTCGGTGGTAACTTCGACGGCGACAATGGCGTTATTAGCTACGATCAGGACGTGAGCGGCATTATGGTTGGTCTGGATACGCAGATTGACGGTAACAATGCGAAGTGGATCGTCGGTGGTGCGGCAGGTTTCGCGAAGGGTGATATCAGCGATCGTACCGGCCAGGTCGATCAGGACAGCCAGACGGCGATGATCTACGCGTCGGCGAAGTTCATGAACGATCTGTTCCTCGACAGCTCCCTGAGCTACACCCGCTTCAACAGCGATCTCTCTGCGAACATGAGCAACGGTCAGTATGTTGACGGCAACACCACCAATGACGCAGTTGGTTTTGGGCTGAAACTGGGCTATGACTGGAAGCCAAACCTGTCAGGCTATGTCACACCATACGCAGCCGTGTCTGGCCTGTTCCAGTCTGGCGATGATTATCGTCTCAGCAATGACATGCGCATGGACGGGCAATCTTACGATAGCCTGCGCTATGAACTCGGTGTTGATGCGGGTTACACCTTCAACTACGGCGGCGATCAGGCTCTGACGCCTTACTTCAAACTGGCCTACGTTTATGACGATGCCGATAACAATGCCGACATTAACGGTGACAGCATTGATAACGGCGTGAAAGGCTCCGCTGTGCGGGTAGGGCTGGGCACCCAGTTCAGCTTCACGAAGAACTTCAGTGCGTATACTGATGCCACTTATCTGGGCGGCGGCGACGTTGACCAGAACTGGGGCGCAAATCTGGGTGTGAAATATACCTGGTAATGAATAAAGCGGGGGGAGTCATATCCCCCGCTTTTTATATACATAGCTAAAAATAATATTGAACCGACAAATACGGATGCCTTGAGGTCTGCATGAAGGTTAATGCGAAACCGCTTTCTGAATTAAGCCGGCTCGAACAGTGTTTGAAATCAGCCAGTACCCCTTTTAAATGTGCTCCACAACAGCTAATTACATCAGGTGAGTGTCATGATCCCCGCACGACCGTATTACAGACCGGTATAATCGAAATCTATCGTTGTTCAGATGAGCTGCTTGTGGGCATCGCAACAGCGCCTTTTATTTTGGGGCTGTCCACCGTGATGATTAATCATAGTCTGGAATATAGAGTGGTAGCCAAAACATCCTGCACGGGCTTTTATTTGCCCACTGAAACCACTCGTCAACTTATACAACAGAACGCGCTATGGAAAGAGGCCTTCGGCTGGTTATCCTGGATAAACTACATTCTTGAGAAACGCGACATGCAGCTGGTGGGAAATAATTCCTATCACCAGATCCGCGCCATGCTGCTGAATATGGCGGAGTGGGATGAAACGTTGCGCTCAAAAATTGGTGTGATGAATCATATTCAACAAAGTACGCGTATTTCACGTTCAGTGGTTGCTGAGGTTCTCGCTGCCCTGCGGCAAGGTAACTACATCAATATGAGCCGGGGCAAGCTGGTCAGCATCAACCGCTTGCCCACGGAATATTAATATCAGTTAGACGCGGTGAGCACCTGGGCTTTATTGGCGCTCAGTTCTGCCACCAGGTTATTAATCCCGTCACTCATATTGACGAAACGCGTATGCGGGGAGCGGGTGACCACCACAAACGCACCCACGTTTGACTGCGGGATCATGGCCATATAGGTGATGAATCCACCCCCACCGCCGGTTTTCTGGATAATACCCGGACGGCCATTTTTTGGCGCCATATAGACCCACCCCATGCCGAGCGCATCGGCTTTACCCGGCACGTCCATCCCGATGACGCGGTGCAGCTGAGTACGCTGATAAATCAGGGTCTGCATGCGATCGGCCTGGCTGGTGCGAGCGTAGAAATCTGAGGAAAGGAACTGCTGCATCCAGCGCATCATGTCGCCAGGCGTGGAGTAGACCCCGCCGCTGCCCACGGCCGCGAGGGTGTTATTACAGGGGCTGGCGCCTTTCTCCGCCACCATCAGGCGACGGCACTGATCCGGGGACGGGGTAAAGGTGGTGTCTTTCATACCCAGCGGACGGGTTATCTGCTCTTCAAACAGCTGCGTGTAGGGTTTACCCGCCGCCGTTGAGAGGGCGTCCGCCAGCAGGTCAAACGCCAGGTTTGAATAAGAGGCCTGAGTACCCGGAGCCGCCTTCAGCGTGGCGGTACTCAGGTAGCTCCAGCGCTGGTCGCGCGTTGGCCAGACAAAGACGTCACGATGCGCCGCCCCGCCTGGCTGCTCGCGCGGCAGGGCGCTGGTGTGGGTGGCGAGGTTCACAAGCCGGATCGGCGTTCCCTGCCAGGTTGGAACCCGGGCGCCTGGAGGCGCGTATTTGCTGAGCGGGTCGTCGAGTTTCACCACGCCCTGGTCGAGCAGTTTCACCAGCATTTCGCTGGTCATCAGCTTGGTTAAGGACGCGATGCGGATTACGGAATCCAGCTGCGGGTGAATGTTATTTCCTGGGCGCGTTTCGCCAAAGCTGCGGAACACACGCTGGTTGCCGTCGATGACGACCATCGCCATCCCGGTCGCGCCGCTGCCGTAATAGATAAGGTTCGCGTAGCGATCGGCAATATCTGAAGCTAAAACGGGTGCCGTCAGCGGTTGGGCTGCCTGGGCGGTAGAAAAGCTCACCGCACACAGCGCGGCAAAAGAGAGCAGACAACGTTTCAACGAAAAGCATCCATGAAGTGAATGAGGAAAGTAATGGGTATTTATACTACTAATCGGAACCGCGCAATGCCCCGAATTGCATAACGATAGCGAGAAAAACGTAACCATGGGTAAATATGAACAATTTACTTACGAGCCATCTCCCATTTTGTGACATCGGGCTTATGATAGGCACCAGTGTCACTCAATCTTACGGAGAACGGTATGTCTGAGAAGCGTGTGGTTATGGTTGTCAATATGCAGAACGGGGTATTTGAAACCCCTCGTCATCAGCGCGAAAAGTGTGTCTCTCTGATCAACCAGCTTACGCAGGCAGCCGACAAGGTGATTTTTATTCAGCACACCGAGGCCGGGGGCCTGGAAGAGGGAAGTGAAGGGTTTGCGCTGCTGCCTGAACTTCATCAGCCTGCTGACGCGCTTTACGTGACCAAAACCGCCTGCGATGCCTTCTATAACACCGTGCTTGAGGCGCTGCTGCGTGAGCAGGGCATTCGCGAGTTTGTTATCTGCGGCTGCGCCACCGATTACTGCGTTGATGCGACGGTTAAGAACGGCGTCAGCCGGGGTTATCACATCACCGTAGCGGAAGATGCCCACACTACCGCCAATCGCCCGGCGGCAGATGCGCAGATCGTGATTAACCACCACAACGACGTCTGGCGTAACTTCATCGCGCCGGCGAATCCTCTCGCAGTGAAACGCACCGAAACAATTCTCGAAAACTGGAAAGCGAACTAATAATTAACCCTCGGGTCTGACCTTTTTGCCCGGGCCGGGAGGCTGGCTCGGGCAGGTTTTTCGTGTGGTAACGTGTTGTGCACAGCAACAGCCATAACAACAAGAAGGAAGCATTATGTTTAAGTCTTTTTTCCCAAAGCCGGGGCTTTTTTTCCTGTCGGCATTTATTTGGGCACTCATCGCTGTCATTTTCTGGCAGGCGGGCGGCGGCGCATGGCTGACGCGCATCACGGGAGCAACGGGCGAGGTGCCGATTAGCGCGGCGCGCTTCTGGTCGCTGAGCTACCTGCTGTTTTACGCCTACTACATGGTCTGCGTAGGGCTGTTTGCGCTGTTCTGGTTTATGTATTCTCCGCACCGCTGGCAGTACTGGTCAATTCTTGGGACATCGCTAATTATCTTTGTCACCTGGTTCCTCGTGGAAGTGGGCGTGGCGGTGAACGCCTGGTATGCGCCGTTCTACGATTTGATCCAGACCGCGCTGAGCTCGCCGCATAAGGTGACCATCAACCAGTTCTACCATGAAGTCGGGATCTTCCTCGGTATCGCCCTTATTGCGGTAATCATCGGCGTGATGAACAACTTCTTCGTCAGCCACTACGTTTTCCGCTGGCGTACCGCAATGAACGAACATTACATGGCGCACTGGCAGCACCTGCGCCATATCGAAGGCGCCGCGCAGCGTGTGCAGGAAGACACCATGCGTTTTGCCTCCACCCTTGAAGACATGGGCGTAAGCTTTATCAACGCCATCATGACGCTGATTGCCTTCCTGCCCGTGCTGGTGACGCTCTCGGCGCACGTGCCGGATCTGCCGATTGTTGGCCATCTTCCATATGGTCTGGTGATTGCCGCGATCGTCTGGTCGCTGATGGGGACGGGCCTGCTGGCGGTGGTGGGGATCAAACTGCCGGGCCTGGAGTTTAAAAATCAACGCGTGGAAGCCGCTTACCGTAAAGAGCTGGTTTACGGTGAAGATGACGCCAACCGCGCCTCGCCGCCGACCGTCCGCGAGCTGTTTGGCGCCGTGCGTCGTAACTACTTCCGACTCTACTTCCACTATATGTATTTCAACATTGCCCGTATTTTGTATCTGCAGGTGGACAATGTTTTCGGTTTGTTCCTGCTGTTCCCGTCGATTGTTGCGGGTACGATTACGCTCGGTCTGATGACGCAGATCACCAACGTTTTCGGTCAGGTTCGTGGGTCGTTCCAGTACCTGATCAGCTCCTGGACCACCCTGGTAGAACTGATGTCCATCTATAAACGTTTACGCAGTTTTGAACGTGAGCTGGACGATCGTGACCTGCAGGAAGTCACCAACACATTTAGCTAATACAGGAAGTTGCTATGTCTTTTGCCGTACCGCGCGCGTTACCGTTGTCCTTGCTGGCCGCTCTTGTGCTGGCAGGCTGTGCCGAAAAAGGGGCTGCTCCGCTCAAAAAGGGGGAAAAGCCCGTCGATGTGGCGAGCGTTGTGCGGCAGAAAATGCCCGCCAGCGTGAAGGATCGCAACGCGTGGGCAGATGCGCTGGCAAAAACCTTTGAAAGCCAAAAGATCGCGCCGACCGAGGAGAATATCTGCTCGGTGCTCGCGGTGGCGCAGCAGGAGTCAATGTACCAGTCAGACCCGGCGGTGCCGGGTCTGAACAAAATTGCCTGGAAAGAGATCGACCGCCGCGCGGAATCTATGCATATCCCAGTGTTCCTCGTGCATACCGCGCTTAAAATCACCTCACCGAACGGCAAAAGCTACAGCGAACGGCTGGATGCGGTGAAAACCGAAAAACAGCTTAGCGCCATCTTTGATGATTTCATCAGTATGGTCCCGATGGGGCAGAAGCTGTTTGGCTCACTGAATCCGGTACACACCGGTGGCCCGATGCAGGTGAGCATCGCGTTCGCGGAGAAGCATACCGACGGCTACCCGTGGAAAATCGACGGTACGGTGCGCCAGGAGGTCTTCTCCCTGCGCGGTGGGCTGTGGTTCGGCACGTATCATCTGCTGAACTATCCGGCGAACTACAGTGAGCCGCTGTACCGCTTTGCCGACTTTAACGCGGGCTGGTATGCCAGCCGTAATGCGGCATTCCAGAGTGCGGTCAGCCGGGCAAGCGGCGTCAAGCTGGCGCTGGACGGCGATCTCATCGCTTACGGCAGCAGCGAGGCGGGAAGCACCGAGCTGGCAGTACGGAAACTGTCGACCACGCTTGGCTTGAGCAACAGCGACATTCGTCGTCAGCTTGAGAAAGGCGACAGCCTGGCATTCGAGAAAACGGATCTGTACAAGAAGGTGTTTGCGCTTGCAGAGAAGAAGAGTGGGAAAGCGTTACCGAGGGCTATCCTGCCGGGGATCCAGCTGGAAAGCCCGAAGATCACGCGTAACCTGACCACTGCATGGTTCGCAAAACGCGTGGACGATCGCCGGGCTCGCTGTATGGGGCTTTAACGGCGACGGCGAAAGCGCAACACTAACGCCACAACGCCCAGAATCATACATCCCGCGAGGAAGGGGATCAGGCCGAACAGGGTGCTGACACCAAAGCCAATCTCAACTCGCGGGCGTCCGTTATCCTGTACCTGCATCAGGTGTTCATAAACGCCTGGCGCATGGACCAGCATATTGAGCAGCTGTGAGCCGGCCCAGAAGCAGAACAGAACAAACAGGGCATAAGCGATATTACCCGCCGTGGAGGTTTTTGGTTTGCCGCCAAAAATCGGTTTCGACAATGTAAAGTCAGCCATGTTGACCTCCCGTGGTATCACTCTGTATTAATACGCGTCTTACGGGGTGAGTTTGACAGGTCATCGCATTTGTCAATATCAGAATCGTGGTAATTTACGCGCCGGAATCCTCCTGGATTGTCGATTTCTGCAGCACATCACAATTCCATCACTTAAGTGAAATTGCGTCGCGTTTCAGAATTTCCGTATCTGCCACAGACCTGGCCGAAAAACTGTGAGAGGATGTCTTTTTTTCCTGCCGGAGTTGTTATGAAGCTCACGTCCAAACTACGCCGTGACTGGCACTACTACGCCTTTGCAATCGGGCTGATCTTTATTCTTAACGGTGTCGTGGGCCTGCTGGGGTTTGAAGCAAAAGGGTGGCAAACGTATGCCGTCGGGCTGGTGACCTGGGTGATAAGTTTCTGGCTGGCGGGGCTGATTATCCGCCGTCGTCCTGAAGAGACGACAGCGGATGAGGCGGAGTCGGCGAAGCGCGCCGATTAACCGTTTACGGAACTTTTAAGCGCGCTGTCGGCGGCGTGGCGCTCCAGCGCCAGTTCGATCAGGCGGGTGATCAATTCCGGGTAGCTCAGGCCGCTCGCCTGCCACAGTTTCGGATACATGCTGATGTTAGTGAACCCTGGCAGCGTGTTGATTTCATTGATCACCACCTCGTTTTCCGGCGTCAGGAACACATCCACGCGCGCCATGCCGCAGCAGCCGAGCGTCTGATAAGCGCGAATGGCGATCGCCCGGATCTTATCGTTAATCGCCGGATCGATATCCGCAGGAACGACAACCTGCGCGCCTTTGTCATCAATGTATTTGGTGTCGTACGAGTAGAAATCGCTGTTTAACACCACTTCGCCGCAGGTGCTCGCCTGTGGAAAATCGTTGCCCAGCACGGCGCACTCAATTTCACGGCCTTTAATGCCCTGCTCAACCACCACTTTATGGTCGAACTCAAACGCCAGACGGACGGCCTGCGTGAACTCTGCTTCGCTGGTGACTTTGCTGACGCCCACGGAGGAACCCTGGTTTGCAGGCTTCACAAACAGCGGCAGACCGAGCTCTCCGCTAATTTGCGCGAAGCTGTGCTTGTCGCGGTTGGCGCGGGTGAGGGTCACGAATGGCGCAATGTTCAGCCCGGCATCGCGCAGCAGGCGTTTGGTGACGTCTTTGTCCATGCACGCGGCAGAGCCGAGGACGTCCGAGCCGACGAACGGCAGGTTGGCCATGCGCAGCATTCCCTGCAGGGAACCATCTTCCCCCAGTGTGCCGTGAACGATGGGGAAGACAACGTCGATCTGGGCGAGTGCCTGCGCGTTGCCGGCGTCGATGAGCTGCCCCTTCACGACGCCGGGTACGGTGGCGACGCTCACTTCTGAAGGATTAAGGGCGATGTGTGCCGGATCGTGAGCATTCAGCAGATACTGGCTGGCATCGTTAACGTGCCACTGGCCCTGTTTATCAATGCCCAGCAGCACCACGTCGAAGCGGCTTTTATCGATCGCATCAACGATATTCTTGGCCGATTGCAATGACACTTCGTGCTCAGCTGATTTTCCCCCAAAGACAATACCTACGCGCTGCTTAGCCATCTCACTCTCTTCCAGTCTGACGAAAAGCCAATAACATACCACGATGCCCGGCGGGTTTCGCGGCCTTCTGCCATAATGTTTTGGGGAATGTTGAGGGGGGAGAGTGAAAGGAAAAACGCTGCTGACCGTTTTGATTATTGTGGCCGCTGCAACGGCGGGTTACCGCTGGTTGCCGTCTTACTACAACCCTTTCATGCCGCTTACCCTTGACGACCCGCCGGGCCTAATCACCCAGTATAAGCTTCGGCGCCTAACCCCCGAGGCATGCGCGAGCCTGCTTTCGCAGGCTAACCAAAGAGACCTCATCCGCACCCAGCCGGTGGCTGACAGCGGCGGCGCGTGTCCTCTTAACAACGTCGTGCGCGTGCGTGACTTCGGCCCGGTCGGCCTCAACAGCAGCTTTCTTGCCAGCTGTCCGCTGGCGCTCGGCTCTGCGCTGTTCATCAGCCAGCAGGCCCGGCCGCTGACAAAACGCTATACGGGCAGCGACCTGGCGCGCATCGATCACCTCGGCAGCTATGCCTGCCGCAATATTTACCACCGCCCTGACGCGCGACGCAGTGAACATGCCACGGCGGAGGCGCTGGATGTCGCCGCTTTTCGGCTGGCGAACGGGGAACGCGTCACGGTGCTGAACGGCTGGAAGGCGGCAACAACGCAGCCTTGGCTGAAGGCAATGCTGGCGGCAAGCTGCGGCTACTACGGAAACGGCCTGGGGCCGGAGTATAACGCGGCGCATGCCAACCACTTTCATCTGGGGATGCGCGGTTTCGGACTCTGTCGATGAAGCATAATATTCCGCCAGAAAATGGATGAATTGTGACTTATTTCACAAATATGATGACTGGGAAGATAAAACACCAAAGTCAGCCAGGCCGCATCTCTGGTGCGACGTCAAAACGCGTAACTTGCTAATCTGTAGGCGAATTCGCCTAAAAATGAAGACTATTTCTTTATGGAATCCTGGAAAGTTAATCTCATCTCGGTCTGGTTCGGCTGTTTCTTCACCGGGCTGGCCATCAGCCAGATCCTGCCGTTCCTGCCGCTGTACGTCTCGCAGCTGGGGGTGACTTCGCATGAAGCGCTCTCCATGTGGTCCGGCCTGACGTTCAGCGTCACGTTTCTGGTCTCCGCCATTGTGTCACCGATGTGGGGCAGCCTGGCGGATCGGAAAGGCCGAAAACTGATGCTGCTGCGCGCCTCGCTCGGGATGGCGATTGCCATTCTGCTGCAGGCTTTCGCCACCAACGTCTGGCAGCTGTTTTTCCTGCGCGCGGTGATGGGGCTGACGTCCGGGTACATTCCGAATGCCATGGCGCTGGTCGCCTCTCAGGTGCCGCGCGAGCGTAGCGGCTGGGCGCTGAGTACGCTCTCCACGGCGCAGATCAGCGGCGTCATCGGCGGTCCGCTGCTGGGTGGCTTTCTGGCGGACCACGTCGGGCTGCGTGCGGTATTTATCATCACCGCGATCCTGCTGGTGGTCAGTTTTCTGGTCACGCTCTTTCTTATCAAAGAGGGGGGCCGCCCGGTTATCAGTAAATCTGAACGCCTGAGCGGCAGGGCCGTCTTCGCCTCGCTGCCCTATCCGGGACTGATGATCAGCCTGTTTGTGACCACCATGGTGATCCAGCTCTGTAACGGTTCGGTCGGTCCGATTCTGGCGCTGTTTATCAAGTCGATGGAGCCTGAAAGTACAAATATCGCTTTTCTGAGCGGCATGATTGCCGCCGTGCCGGGCGTATCCGCTCTGATTTCCGCACCGCGTCTGGGAAAACTGGGTGACAGGATCGGCACGGCGCGCATCCTGATGGCGACGCTGATCTTTGCGGTCGTGCTCTTCTTCGCGATGTCGTTTGTCACCTCTCCGCTTCAGCTTGGCGTATTGCGATTTCTGCTCGGGTTTGCTGATGGCGCAATGTTGCCTGCGGTACAGACCCTGCTGGTTAAATATTCCAGCGACCAGGTGACGGGGCGAATCTTTGGATATAACCAGTCATTTATGTATCTGGGGAATGTTGCCGGTCCGCTTATTGGCGCATCCGTTTCCGCGATGGCCGGTTTTCGTTGGGTATTTGCGGCCACGGCGATTGTCGTTTTAATCAATATTATCCAGCTGGCTATTGCGCTGCGTCGCCGCAGACAAATGGCGGAAGCGAAATCGTCGAGATAATCGTTTCGCTGATGTATTATATATTCTTATAGTAGCCGCATTTTTATATAACGAAATGCGGCGTTTTTTTATAGAAAAACGTTTCGCTCACCGCGACGGTCCGTTATTTTCATTCCTGCGTCACTTTTGCATACTCTAATAAATTTCTTCTCTTTGCATTATGGATTCAGAATGCTAACTTCAGACAAAACTGAAAAAGGAACTGGCACGATGAAAAATCTCATTGCTGAATTGCTGGTCAAGCTGGCACAAAAGGAAGAAGAGTCAAAAGAGCTGGTTGCCCAGGTCGAAGCGCTGGAAATTGTGGTGACCGCGCTGCTGCGACAAATGGCGAAAACCGATCAACAGGCGTTGATTGAGAGCGTGGAAGGCGCGCTGGACAGCGTCAGGCCTGAATCGCAGGTTCCGGTTGAGGATGCCGAAATGCTCCACCAGTACGTAAAGAAGCTGTTAAGGCATCCGCGCAGCTAAACCGTCACCGGACGTAACGACGTGTCATAGAATTGTCATGCAGGATGCCTATAGTCGCTCTGTTTTTATTTTTATGTATTTGTACATGGAGAAAATAAATTGAAACAGAGCGCACTTTTCATCGCATTACTTCCCCTGTTAATTACCCCTGCCATTTATGCCGATACTGCCCAAACCAGCGTGCTGGATAATCGTGCGGCAAAAGGGGATATCACCCAGCCTGGCGGCGCGCGCCGTTTATCAGAAGATCAAACCGCCGCTATTCGCGCTTCGCTGAATGACAAGTCGGCAAAAAATATTATTCTGCTGATTGGCGATGGAATGGGCGATTCCGAAATCACGGCGGCGCGAAATTACGCCGAGGGTGCGGGCGGCTTTTTTAAAGGTATCGACGCATTGCCGCTGACCGGACAATATACCCATTACGCGCTGGATAAAAAAACCGGTAAACCGGATTACGTAACGGACTCCGCGGCCTCTGCCACGGCGTGGTCCACCGGCGTGAAAACCTATAATGGTGCGCTGGGTGTGGATATTCACGAACAAGATCATCAAACCCTTCTGGAGATGGCAAAAGCGGCGGGGCTGGCGACCGGCAACGTCTCTACCGCTGAACTTCAGGATGCGACGCCCGCGGCGCTGGTGGCGCACGTGACCTCGCGTAAATGCTACGGCCCGACAGTGACCAGCGAAAAATGCCCAACGAACGCGCTGGAAAAAGGCGGCAAAGGGTCGATTACGGAACAGCTGCTGAATGCACGTCCTGACGTGACCCTGGGCGGCGGCGCGAAAACCTTCGCAGAAACCGCGACGGCGGGCGAGTGGCAGGGCAAAACGCTGCGCGAGCAGGCGCAGGCCCGCGGCTATCAGCTGGTGAGTGACGCCAGTTCGCTGGCAGCAATCACCGAGGCGAGCCAGGACAAACCGCTGCTGGGGCTGTTCTCCGACGGCAACATGCCCGTGCGCTGGGAAGGACCAAAAGCCTCTTATCACGGCAATATCGATAAACCTGCCGTGACCTGCACCCCGAACCCGAAACGCACTGACAGCGTACCGACGCTGGCGGCGATGACCGATAAAGCCATCTCTCTGCTGAGCAAGAGCGAAAAAGGGTTCTTCCTGCAGGTAGAAGGCGCGTCGATCGATAAGCAGGATCATGCGGCGAATCCGTGCGGTCAGATTGGCGAAACCGTCGATCTGGACGAAGCGGTGCAGAAGGCGCTTGAGTTCGCGAAAAAAGACGGCAACACCCTGGTGATCGTCACCGCGGACCATGCGCACGCCAGCCAGATCATTCCGGCAGATACCAAAGCCCCTGGCCTGACGCAGGCGCTGAATACCAAAGATGGCGCCGTTATGGTGTTGAGCTACGGCAACTCGGAAGAAGAGTCTATGGAGCACACTGGCACCCAGCTGCGCATTGCAGCCTACGGTCCGCACGCGGCAAACGTGGTTGGCCTGACCGATCAAACGGATCTGTTCTACACCATGAAGGCTGCGCTGGGTCTTAAATGATAAAATCCCGGCAGAAATCACATCTGCCGGGTGGTTTTTTTCCTGTCACGAACCAGACTTACAGGGAATGTTCACAAAAGGATGGTGCAATGAAAACAACATTACTGGTTACTCTGCTCTCTGGCCTGTTCCTGATCGCATCGGCGAACGCGGAAGAGAAAACGCTAACGCCGCAACAACAGCGTATGACCACCTGTAATCAACAGGCGACGTCTCAGAGTCTGAAGGGAGATGCCCGCAAGACATACATGAGCGACTGCCTCAAAAATGGCGCCTCGAAGCCGGCTGAAAAAAGCCTGACGCCGCAGCAGCAAAAAATGCGCGAGTGTAATGCGAAAGCAACCGAGCAGTCCCTGAAAGGGGACGACCGCAGCAAGTTCATGAGTGCCTGCCTGAAGAAAAAAGTGTAGTTCTAACGGGTGAGCGGCTTCGGCGGCTCACCCGAAATTTCATACTTTCCCCGCAGACCCCCTCTCTATAATTTGGGAAATTGTTTCAGAATATTCCCAAAAATGATGAATGATGAAACGTATTACAACAAAAAGCGCATTCGGGACGAGTGGGATTTAACCCTTTCTCAGGATGACCCTTACCGGGCCGGCATTCAGTTTTCCCGGCGAGTTCGGCTGGCGCGCGCCGTCGGGCTGGCGGCGATGTTTTTTCCGATTGCAGGGATGCTGGTCACCCATTTTTTACCCGGTGGCTGGTGGCTTTTACTGGTGGGGTGGGCGTTCGTCTGGCCCCATTTCGCCTGGCAGCTATCCTGTCGTGCCGCTTCACCTCATCAGCAGGAAATTTTTAATCTTAAAATCGATGCCATTATTGCCGGGCTCTGGATCGGCGTGATGGGGATGAATGCGTTACCCACGGCAGCGCTGGTGATGATGGTGGGGATGAATATGATGGGCTCCGGCGGCTGTCGTCTGTTCATCCCGGGGATCGCGTTGACGCTGCTCTCGGCGCTGGTGACCCTGCCGCTCGTCGGGAAGGTGGCCGTCTTCAACCCCGACCCCGTGGAGTGGGGCTTAACGCTGCCCGTACTCATGCTTTATCCCATGCTGTTTGCCTGGCTCAGCCACCGCACCGCCGTCAGGCTTGCGGAGCACAAGCGGCGGCTGGAAATGATGAGCACCCGCGACGGCATGACCGGGGTCTTTAACCGCCGACACTGGGAAATGCTGCTGCGAAATGAATTTGAGCACTGTCGGCGCGACCACAGCACCGCCACGATACTGCTGATTGATATCGACCACTTTAAAAACATCAACGACACCTGGGGGCACGACGTGGGCGACGAGGCGATCGTGGCGATTACGCGTCAGCTCCAGCGGTCAGTGCGGTCAGGCGATGCTATCGGCCGGTTTGGCGGGGATGAGTTTGCGGTGATCATGTCGCAGACGGCGGCGGAAAGCGCCATCGCCGTGATGTCGCGGCTGCATGAGCGGCTGGAAAAGCTGACGTTACCGTGCGCGCCAAAAGAAGCGCTGCGCATCAGCGTAGGCGTTGCCCCCTGGGGACCGCAGTTTGGACACTATCGGGAATGGCTGAAGGCGGCTGACGTGGCGCTGTACAAGGCGAAAAATGCCGGGCGCGGCCGCACCGAAGTGGCGGCCTGACGCCCGACGGCGATTATCAGGATTTACTCAGCTTCTCTGATTTTTCCATGCATTTTGCCATCGCTTCAATGACCGCCGAGCGGAACCCGCGCTCTTCCAGCACCCGCACCGCTTCGATGGTGGTACCGCCCGGGGAGCAGACCATATCCTTCAGCTCGCCCGGGTGTTTGCCGGTTTCCAGCACCATTTTGGCGGAACCCATGACGGCCTGCGCGGCGAACTTATACGCCTGCGCGCGCGGCATTCCGCCAAGCACGGCGGCATCCGCCATCGCTTCTAAAAACATGAAAACATAGGCAGGGGCTGAGCCACTCACGCCGACCACCGGATGGATCATCGATTCGGCAATCACTTCAGCCTCACCGAAGCAGCGGAAAATGTTCAGCACATCGGCCACTTCTTCCGTGGTCACCAGCGCGTTAGGCGTGACGGAGGTCATGCCGGCGTTGACCAGCGACGGTGTGTTCGGCATCGCGCGGACGATTTTACGATCGTGACCCAGCGCGCGCGCCAGCTGATCGAGCGTGACGCCCGCTGCAATCGACACGACCAGCGTCTCTTTATTCAGGCTGGAGGTGATATCGCTCAGCACTTTGATCATGATGTTCGGCTTGACGGCGCCAAAGACGATATCGGCGACCTGGGCCACTTCCTGCGCGCTTTCGGCAGCGTTGATCCCGTATTGATCGCGCAACGCGGCGACCTTGTCCGGTGACGGGGTATAGACCCAAATCTGACCCGGCAGCACCTGCCCGCTGGCGATCAGACCGCCCAGGATGGCTTTGCCCATGTTACCGCAGCCGATAAACCCGATTTTCTTGTCCATCACGATTCTCCGTCATTATGCGTTGTTTTCTCTGATTGATAGCTTAACAACGAAATGCAGGCGACAATAGTCGACAGAGTCATTATGGGGAGACAATATGGCGATTTGGGTTGATGCGGACGCGTGTCCGAATGTGATTAAAGAGATTTTATTTCGCGCCGCCGAGCGCGTTCAGATGTCGCTGACGCTGGTGGCAAACCAGAATATTCGCGTACCGCCCTCGCGGTTCATCCGCTCCTTGCGCGTGCCGGCCGGGTTCGACGTGGCGGATAACGAAATTGTTCGCCTGTGTAGCGCGGAGGATCTGGTGATCACGGCGGATATTCCGCTGGCCGCTGAAGTGCTGGAGAAAGGGGCGGCGGCGCTCAATCCGCGCGGGGAGCGTTATTCGCCTTCGACCATTCGCGAAAAGCTCACCATGCGCGATTTTATGGATACGATGCGGGCCAGCGGCGTGCAGACCGGTGGGCCGGACAGCCTGTCCCAGCGCGATCGCCAGCAGTTTGCTGCCGAGCTGGATAAATGGCTGCTGGAAGTGAAGCGCCGCACAGCGTAATGATAATTATTGTCAATTTGTGGTACAGTGTGGCCTCCACAGGGTTGTCATCCCGTACCGCTTTGCAGTAAAGTAATCGCAACATCTTCTGCAATTATTTCTTTACACTCTTCAGCCATTCGGCATCAAGGGGAACACCTGGCATGACCCAACCCATCTTTTTAGTTGGCCCCCGCGGCTGTGGGAAAACCACCGTTGGCCTGGAGCTGGCACGCGTGTGTCATCGCCAGTTTGTTGATACCGACCACTGGCTGCAAACCGAGGCCGGAAAAACCATCGCTGAGATCGTTGAGCAAGAGGGATGGGAGAGCTTTCGCGCACGCGAAACCGCCGCGCTGAAAGCGGTCACTACCCCATCTGCCGTGATCGCGACCGGGGGTGGCATTGTTCTGGCGGAGTGTAATCGTCACTTTATGCGCGAAAAGGGGATTGTGATTTATCTCAGCGCGCCGGTGTCGGCTCTGGTAGGGCGTCTGGAAGCTTTTCCGGAAGAGGGGCAACGCCCCGCGCTGACCTCCAGGCCGCTCAACGAAGAGGTGAGTGAAGTGCTGGCCGAACGCGATGCGTTATACCGCGAAGCGGCTCACCACGTGGTGGATGCGTCAGCGTCTCCCGAAGACGTTGTGATTCAGATTATTACCGCCCTGCGTTTGGCTTGTGCCAGCTAACCGGCGTCTATACTTATAGCTCAGACATAAAAAAAGGATGAGCTATGCCAACCAGACCTCCCTATCCGCGTGAAGCGCGCATTGTTACCGTTGAAAAAGGCCATACGGGTCATACCGTGACCTGGTATCAACTGCGTGCCGATCACCCCAAACCGGACTCGCTGATCAGTGAACACGAGACTGAACAGGAAGCGCTGGACGCGAAACGGCGCTACGAAGATCCCGATATAACCTGAATGTTTTCCTAAACGCTCCAATATCGTGCCTGAATCACACTTTTTACTCATCGGGAAAGTTAAGCAGGAGTTAATATTTAGTTATTACAAGTAACTCCGGTATCGGCAGGCGATCTTTACATTTCGATGTCGGGATCACCTGCTACGCTATGTGCTGTTTTGTTGAAAAAATGAACTGTGCAGCGTAGTGAGCCTGTACCTGTGTACACGATGTTGGAGTAATGGAAGGCGATAAAAATGAAGGCAACGTTGGCGATCCTCACCATTGGTGTGGTCCCTGTAAGCGAAGTGTTACCGCTCTTAACCGAGCATGTATCTGAACAACAGATAACGCATCTCAGCCTGCTGGGGAAGATGAGTCGGGAAGAGGTCATGGAAGACTACGCTGTCGAGGCGGGGGAGGATCCCCTGGCGACGTTATTAAGTGACGGTAAACTGGCGCACGTTTCACGCCAGAAAATCGAGCGCTCGCTGCAGGGCGTGATAGAAGTGCTCGATAATCAAGGTTACGACGTTATTTTGCTGATGAGTACCGCACCCATTAAGGGGCTTACGGCGCGTAATGCGATTTTGCTGGAGCCGATGCGGATCATTCCACCGCTGGTGGCCTCTATCGTTGACGGTCATCAGGTGGGGGTGATTGTTCCCATCGAGGAGCTCATGGATAACCAGGAGGCAAAATGGCACGTGCTGGAAAAAGTGCCCTTGTACGCGCTGGCAAATCCGTTCTGGGACAGTGAGGCCAAGCTCATTGCCGCCGGGAAGGAACTGCTTGAGAGAGGGGCGGACGTCTTGATTCTGGACTGCCTGGGTTTCCATCAGCATCACCGGGACCTGCTGCAAAAAGCGCTGGATGTGCCCGTGCTGTTATCCAACGTTCTGATGGCTCGCCTGGCGTCGGAACTTCTCATGTAATGATTTTGCGTGACAGGTGATGAGCATGGCCCCTATAGTGAATTTTTATCTATAAATATAAGGGCCAGTTCATGCTTCAAAGTAACGAATACTTTTCCGGTAAAGTGAAATCCATTGGTTTTACCAGCAGCAGCACTGGTCGCGCCAGTGTCGGCGTAATGGCGGAAGGGGAATACACCTTTGGCACGGCGGAAGCTGAAGAAATGACGGTCGTCAGCGGGGCGCTGAACGTCTTACTGCCGGGTGAAACGGAATGGAAAGTTTACGCTGCCGGGCAAGTTTTCAACGTCCCTGGCCACAGCGAATTTCATTTGCAGGTGGCTGAACCCACCTCTTATCTGTGCCGCTACCTGAAATAAAAAATAAGCCGGGTGGCGCTAACGCTTACCCGGCCTACGTTTTGCCTGTTATCTCTGCGCTTCGCCGCCGAGACCTTCCATCAGATTCTGAATCAACGCGGCCAGCTCGCCGGTCATCAGGATGAAGTCCGCGTCAAAACGCTGGGCGTAATCTTCCCTGTCGATATCTTCGTTCTGATCGCGCAGCTCGTCGCAGAACTTCAGACGCTTCACGGAGCCGTCGTCGCACATCACGAACTGAATACGCTGCTGCCAGTCGAGCGCCAGTTTAGTGACCACTTTACCCGCTTCAATGTGTACGGCGATCTCGTCGCTCACCAGATCCTGCTTCTTCGCGCGGATCACGCCGCCATCTTCCAGCAGGGCTTTCAGCTCGGCTTCATCAAGGATCTGGAAACCCTGCGCCGCTGCGCCGCTGCGTACCCATTCGGTCAGCGTCAGCTCGATCGGCGTTTCAAGCGCCAGCGGAACGACCGGTAAAGAGCCGATGCTTTTGCGCAGCAGGGCCAGCGTATCTTCTGCTTTTTTGGCGCTGGCGCAGTCCACCATGATCAGCCCGTTGACGGTGTCGATCCACATCATGGTCTGGCTGAAGCGGCTGAAGGCGCGCGGCAGCAGGGAGTGCAGCACTTCGTCTTTCAGCGAATCTTTTTCGGTCTTTTTCAGCTTGCGGCCCTGTTCGGCTTCCAGCTTGAAAATTTTCGCTTCGAGCGCCTGCTTAACCACCGGCGTCGGCAGGATTTTCTCTTCTTTACGGGCGCAGACGATGATTTGACCCGTGCTGCTGGCGTGGGTCAGTGCATCGCTTTGTGAACCCATTGGCGGAACCCAACCGGTTTTCGCCATATCCTGGCTACCGCAAGGGGAAAAGGTATAAGCGGCTAACTGTTTTTCCATCTCTTCTGCACGCAGCGAAACGTCGCGGCTGAGACGGTAAACCATCAAATTTTTGAACCACAGCATGATAATTTCCACGGCCTTGTCGTTAAATCAGCGGGCATGATAACGAATTGTCGCATCGCTTGCATTGCTAATCGGGAAGCGTGCTTCTACTCTGTTGATAATCAAAATAATGAGGAGAGTCTTGTGCGTATTGGGATCGATTTGGGCGGCACCAAAACAGAAGTCATCGCACTGAGCGAGCAGGGGGAGCAGCTGTTTCGCCATCGTCTGCCGACGCCGCGCGATGATTATCACCAGACTATCGAGACGATTGCCAGGCTGGTTGAGATGGCCGAGCAGGCGACAGGGCAAACCGGCAGCGTCGGGATGGGGATACCGGGGTCGATCTCGCCGTATACCGGGGTGGTTAAAAATGCTAACTCCACCTGGCTTAACGGTCAGCCGTTTGATAAGGATTTGAGCCAGCGTCTGAACCGGGAAGTGCGTCTGGCCAACGACGCCAACTGCCTGGCGGTCTCTGAGGCCATCGACGGCGCGGCGGCCGGTGCCCAGACCGTGTTTGCCGTTATCATCGGTACCGGCTGCGGCGCGGGCGTGGCGTTCGGCGGGCGCGCCCATATCGGCGGCAACGGCACGGCAGGCGAGTGGGGACACAACCCGCTGCCGTGGATGGATGAAGATGAGCTTAAATACCGCGCTGAGGTGCCGTGCTACTGCGGAAAGCAAGGCTGTATTGAGACGTTTATCTCCGGCACCGGGTTTGCGACCGACTACCACCGTCTGAGCGGCCAGCCGCTCAAGGGCAACGAAATCATGCGTCTGGTCGAAGAACAGGATCCGGTCGCCGAGCTGGCCCTTAGCCGCTACGAAATGCGGCTGGCGAAATCCCTGGCGCACGTGGTGAATATTCTCGATCCGGACGTGATTGTGCTCGGCGGCGGCATGAGCAACGTCGACCGGCTGTACGCCACGGTACCGAACCTGGTGAAACAGTGGGTGTTTGGCGGCGAGTGTGAAACCCCGATCCGCAAAGCTGTCCACGGTGACTCCAGCGGCGTGCGCGGCGCGGCGTGGTTGTGGCCAGTAAATTCGTAGGCTCGGTAAGCGAAGCGCCACCTGGCGAATTCAGGCAGCCGCAAAAAAAGCCAGGTGGCGGCTACGCCTTACCCGGCCTACAGATGGAGTGGACCTTTACTGCACCGCAAATTCTCTGTCCAGCCTGCTATACCCCAGCCCGTTAATCTTCTTCACCTTGATCTGCACCGGAATGCGCTCTTTCATCGCCTCTACGTGGCTGATCACGCCGATGGTTTTCCCGGTGGCGTTCAGCGCGTCGAGCGCATCCAGCGCGGTATCCAGCGTTTCGCTGTCGAGCGTGCCGAACCCTTCATCCAGGAACAGGGAATCGATCCGCGTCTTATGACTCACCAGGTCGGAAAGGGCCAGCGCCAGCGCCAGGCTGACCAGGAAGCTCTCGCCGCCGGAGAGCGTGCGGGTATCGCGCACCGCGTCCGCCTGCCACGTATCGACCACTTCCAGCTCCAGCGCGTCGCTGGCCTTACGCTGCAGCAGATAACGCCCGTGCAGACGGTTAAGCTGCTGGTTAGCAAGCCAGACAAGATTGTCCAGCGTCAGCCCCTGCGCGAACTTACGGAACTTGTCGCCGGTGCTGGAGCCGATCAGCGCGTTCAGATAACCCCAGTCGTCCGCCTGGCGCGCGGCCTCATCAATTTGCTGCATCAACGCCAGCTGGTGCTGACGGTTATCGCTGTCCTGCTTAAGCTGCTGGCGGATCTCGCCCTGATGCGTCGTGTTCTCGCGAAGCCGTTGCGCCAGCTGCTGCAGCTGGCTTTGCAGCGCAGGAGCATCGGCGTCGAGCCCTTCCGGCCGCAGCGCCAGATGAGCCTGCAGCTGCTGGTTAGCCTGGCCGGAGAGGGCCGCGGCCTGCTGTATCTGGCTTTCCAGCGACTGTTTCAGCTGTTCGAGGTGGCGAATAGCGTCGTCATCCAGCAGCGCGGCAAGGAACGCGTCCCGATCGGCAAAGCAGCTCGCTGAGAGCGCCGCGGTGAACTGCGTCTGCGACTGCTGCAGGCGCTCTTGCTCCAGCTTTTCCTGCTGCTGCTGCGCGGTGAGCTGGCTCTGTAGCGACACGCATTCGTCGTGCACGTCGCGCCAGCCGTCCGGAATGGCCGGTTCGGCCTCTTCGCTGTGCGTGTCCGGAAGCGTGTCGAGCAGCGGTTTGAGAGCGTTTATGCGTTCCAGAAGCGCGCCGTGCTGCGTTTGTCTCTCCTGCCACTGCGCGAATTCCGCTTCGCGGGCGTGCAGCCAGGCGGCTTCATGACCGTCTTCAGGTACGTTAAGCGATAGCGAGAGCAGGGTGTGTTCCAGCGCCTGGCGCGCGGCCGTCAACTGCTGCTGATATTGTCGCTCCTGCACTTCCTGCTCGTTCAGCTGGTTTTGCAGGGTCAGACGCTGGCTGAGCTGATAGAGCTGGTGCTCGTACTGTTCCTGCTCGTTCATCCATGGCGTGATATCTTCCTGAATATTCAACGCGATGTTCAGGGAAGCGCAGGCTTCCATCCACTCTTTAGTGAGTGCTTGCTCTTCCTGAGAGAGAGTCTGCGCTTCGTCCGTCTCGCGCTGGATCTGCTGAGTAAGGGCATTAACCTGTCCCAGCACCAGCAGGCCTTCCTCTTTAAGCGCGGCGACCTCTTTTTCCAGGGCATCACGGCGGCGCTGGTTATCCGTCAGCTCAAGCGACTGGTATTGCGCAACGGCGGGATGCTCGCTGGAGCCGCACAGCGGACAGGGTTTGCCTGCCTCAAGCCGGGAACGATAGCTTTCCAGGTCTTTAATCGTCGCTTCACGTTCGCACAGGGCCTTCAGGTCCAGATAGTGCTGATGTTTCTCTTTGTACTGCTGGCGGCGCAGCGTCAGCGTTTCATTGAGTTTATTTTGATCGGCCTGGGCCTTCTGCACGCTTTCACCGCTCTGGCGCAGGCGCTTTTGCAGCGGCTGATAGCGGGCATGCAGCGACGTTAGCCGCTGGCGCAGCGTGCGTGACCGGGACTGCTGCTCCATGGCCGCGCTGACCTCATCCGCCGTCAGCGTCAGCGCATTTTCCGGCATCTCAGCCAGCCTGTTGCGTAATTCGCTCATCTTCGCAGCAAGCGAGGCTAACTGCGTTTTATCGCGGTTAAGCTGCGAGAGCTGGGCACGCCAGCCGGCAATCTCCTGCCCCAGCAGGCGATTGCGCTCGTGCTCCGCCAGCCACTGCGCCAGGGCCGTCAGTTCGGTCTGAAGCTGCTCATGATTCCGCTGGGCGGTATGACGGATCCGCGCGCGCAGTGCGGTTTTGGTTTGTAAGCGAGTATTTACTTCGATAATTCGCTGTTGGGTTTGCGTCAGACGCGCAGTTTGCTCCTGCTGGTGCGCCCAAAGCGGTCGAAGCTGGGCAGCGGGCAGAGCGAGCTGGAGCTTGGCCAGCTCCGGCGCAGCGTTCGTCAGCGCCTGTTGCGCCTGCTGCTGCATCGCGGTGACGCGCTGTTGCTCAAGCACGAGCTCGTCATGGCGCGTAAGCCACTGAAAATCTTTCTGCTGGCTTTGCTGCTGAACCAGCAGGGTTTTCTCTTCGTCAGTAAGTGCCTGCAAACTTTGCTGTAACTGCTGCTGTTGCTCTTCGCTCAACAGCACGACGCCCGCCGCCTGCGCCTCGCATTTTTCAAGCACGCTGCGGGCGGCTTTGTGTTTTTCAAACACCATGGCGGAAATCTGGCCGTAGATCTCGGTGCCGGTCAGCTCTTCCAGCAGCTCGGCGCGATCGCTCGGCCTGGCATTAAGAAAGGCGGCAAACTGCCCCTGTGAGAGCAGCATGGAGCGGGTAAAGCGGCCATAGTCCAGCCCGGTGAGCGCAGCGGTTTGCTCCAGTTTATCCGTCACTTTGTCCGCCAGGATTTTGCCATCTTCGCAGCGCGCCAGCTCCACGCGCGGCGCCTGCAGGTTCCCGTCCGGCTGGTTGCGCGCGCGGTTCTGGCTCCAGAAGGCGCGATAGGCGGTGCCTTTTACCTCAAATTCCACTTCCGCCAGGCACTCGGCGGTGTCGCGCGTCATCAGGTCGTTTTGCGCCTGGGAGACCTTTTGCAGTCGCGGCGTTTCGTGATAAAGCGCCAGGCAGATGGCGTCAAGCAGGGTGGTTTTACCTGCCCCGGTCGCGCCGGTGATGGCAAACAGACCGTTGCTGGCAAACGGCTCCTCGGTAAAGTCAATTTTCCACTCGCCCTTGAGGGAGTTGAGATTTTTCAGGCGCAGGCTCAAAATTTTCATGCGTTTTCTTCCTCATCATTGAGCGCATGCAGGGTATGGCTGAACAGTTCGCTGAGTCTTGCGCGCTTCGCGTCGTCAATTTCCTCCTGCGAGAGCCTGCGTTCAAACACCTCTTCAACTCGAAGCTCACTGAGCGTTTCGCGTTGAGCGCTTAACAGAATTTTCTCGCGCTGCTCGCGGCTGCGGCGTACCAGTAAGACTTCGACGGGCAAATCTTCCGTCAGCGCCTGAATTTTACGCTGCATATCGTGCAGGTAGTCATCGGTGGTGATTTCGATATCCAGCCAGACGGGCGGGTTAAGCGCTTTTCCGCGCCACTGCTCAAGCTGGGCGGTAATGGCGTCGAGATCGCCCTTAAGCACCGCCAGCGGCTGGGTCACGGGCACCTCCAGCGTCTCGACTGCGCGGAGTTTGCCCCCGGAGAAGCTCACCAGATGGACGCATTTGGCCTTGCCCGTTTCGTCAAAGCTGAGCGAAACAGGCGAGCCGCAGTAGCGGATGTGCTCGCTGCCGCCGACGATCTGCGCCCGGTGAATGTGTCCGAGCGCAATGTAGTCGGCTGGCGGGAAGTTCTGCGCCGGAAAGGCGTCCAGCGTACCGATATAGATGTCACGTACGGCGTCACTTTTACTGGCCCCGACGGTGGTGAGATGCCCGGTCGCAATCACCGGAATCGGCTGGTCGCCGCGCAGGGCGCAGGCATCGGCGTGCTGCTGGTGATAATAGTCGGTGATGGCCTGTAACAGATGCTGTTGCTTTTCGCCGCCGGAAAGTCCCGCCTGGCTTTGCACAATATCGCGCGGACGCAAAAACGGAATGGGGCACAGCACCGCCCCCGGCGTGCCGTCGCGTTTTTTCAGGATCTGCGGGGCGTGCCCGGCGCTGGCGACGACGGTAGTATTGAGAAATGCCAGGATGTCGCGGGATTCATTCAGCGTCGCGACGGAATCGTGGTTACCGGCGACAATCACCAGATGACAGCCGGTTTGCTGCAGATTCACCACGAAGCGGTTATACAGTTCACGCGCATAGCTGGGGGGCGAGCCGGTATCAAAGATGTCACCCGCCACAATAATCGCGTCCACCTCGTGCGTCCGGGCCGTTTCCAGCAGCCAGTTCAGGAAGGCTTCATGTTCAGCCGCACGGCTTTTGCTGTAAAAATTTTGACCCAGATGCCAGTCCGAAGTGTGAAGTATGCGCATAGCTGATCCGTGGCAAAAAAGAGAAAGCAGGATTATAAACGTTCAGAGACGGGAAAATAACCGCTGTAATAAAACAACGGTTTGCCCGTTATCGTGGTACTGTTTTTCATAAATCTGTCATAAATCTGACGCATAATGGCGCCGAATTACAAACTTGTAACTTAAATAAGATAAGACAGGGCAAAGTATGGCGAGACGTATTCTGGTCGTAGAAGATGAAGCTCCAATTCGTGAAATGGTGTGCTTCGTGCTCGAGCAAAACGGCTTCCAGCCGGTTGAAGCGGAAGATTATGACAGCGCAGTGAACCAGCTGAATGAACCCTGGCCCGATCTGATTCTGCTGGACTGGATGTTGCCCGGCGGCTCCGGACTGCAGTTTATCAAACACCTGAAGCGCGAGGCGCTGACCCGCGACATCCCGGTTGTGATGCTCACGGCGCGCGGAGAAGAAGAGGATCGCGTTCGCGGTCTGGAGACCGGCGCGGACGATTACATTACTAAACCGTTCTCCCCAAAAGAGCTGGTTGCCCGCATTAAAGCCGTGATGCGCCGTATTTCGCCGATGGCGGTGGAAGAGGTGATTGAGATGCAGGGGCTAAGCCTTGACCCCACCTCACACCGCGTGATGACCGGTGAAAATCCCCTCGACATGGGGCCTACCGAATTTAAACTCCTGCACTTCTTTATGACCCACCCGGAACGCGTGTACAGCCGCGAGCAGTTGCTGAATAACGTCTGGGGAACTAACGTGTATGTCGAAGACCGGACGGTTGACGTACATATTCGCCGCCTGCGAAAAGCACTGGAACTGAGCGGCCACGATCGCATGGTGCAGACGGTCCGCGGCACGGGTTATCGTTTTTCTACCCGTTTCTGAACAATGACAGGAGTGTGACGCGTGCTGGAACGTCTGTCATGGAAAAGGCTCGTCTTTGAACTGATCTTATGCTGTATTCCGGCCTTCCTTCTGGGGGCCTTTCTTGGACACCTGCCGTGGTTTCTGCTGGCGTCGGTCACCGGGCTGCTGATCTGGCATTTCTGGAACCTCCTGCGCCTCTCCTGGTGGCTGTGGGTTGACCGAAGTATGACGCCGCCGCCGGGAAGCGGCAGCTGGGAGCCGCTGCTGTACGGTCTGCATCAGATGCAGATGCGTAATAAAAAGCGTCGCCGCGAACTGGGAAGCCTGATTAAGCGTTTTCGCAGCGGTGCAGAGTCGCTGCCCGATGCCGTTATTCTGACGACCGAAGAAGGGACAATCTTCTGGTGTAACGGCCTTGCACAACAGCTGCTGGGCCTGCGCTGGCCCGACGATAATGGTCAGAATATCCTCAACCTTCTGCGCTATCCCGAGTTCACGCAGTATCTGAAAACGCGTGATTTTACCCGCCCGCATAATCTGAAGCTCAATAATGGTCGCCATCTGGAAATCCGCGTGATGCCCTACAGCGATAAGCAGTGGCTGATGGTGGCGCGCGATGTCACCCAGATGCACCAGCTGGAAGGGGCGCGTCGCAACTTCTTCGCCAACGTCAGTCACGAACTGCGTACCCCGTTGACCGTGCTTCAGGGCTACCTGGAGATGATGCAGGAGCAAACGCTTGAAGGCGCGCCGCGTGAAAAAGCGCTGCACACCATGCGGGAGCAAACGCACCGGATGGAAGGGCTGGTGAAGCAGCTGCTGACGCTATCGAAGATTGAAGCGGCGCCAACGCTTGCGCTAAATGAGACCATTGATGTCCCGATGATGCTGCGGGTCGTTGAGCGTGAAGCGCAGACGTTAAGCCACAAAAAGCATCACCTGACCTTTGAGGTCGACAATACGCTGAAGGTGCTGGGCAGCGAAGATCAACTGCGTAGCGCCATTTCCAACCTGGTGTATAACGCGGTGAATCATACGCCGGAGGGGACGGATATCGTGGTGCGCTGGCACCATGCCCCAACGGGGGCAGAGTTTAGCGTGGAAGACAACGGGCCGGGGATCGCGCCTGAGCATATTCCGCGTCTGACCGAGCGTTTTTACCGTGTGGATAAAGCGCGATCCCGGCAGACAGGCGGAAGCGGCCTGGGGCTGGCAATTGTGAAACACTCGGTGAATCACCATGAAAGCCGTCTCGATATTCAGAGTACGCTGGGTAAAGGAACACGCTTCAGCTTCGTGATCCCGGAACGATTAATTGCCAAAAAGATCGCCTGACGGCAGGTGTGTCATTTTACCTTTCCACGGGTCAGCCTCTGCTGGCCCGTTTGCTTTGCAGTCAAGCGAAACGCGGATGAATTATATACGGCTGACTGTTTTTTGTTCGCATTATTAGCCATGGGTTTTTCTTATAAATAGCGTATTATTCTAACGTGTATTTTCATGCTGGCATATTGTTCTGGTTTTGCGATCCCTCCTTGCCTTTAAACGTTATAAGCGTTTAAATTGCGCCCCAGATACTGTCAGACCGACTGTATTTGCGTGGTAAATCGAAAAACTATTCTTCTCCACGCCAGGACGGGAGCATTTCCCGCTGAAATTGAGCAAATTTTCGGCTGTATCGTCCCGTCAGGGATATCGAAAATCTCAATGTTTTCAACACCACATCCACAGGCAGTAAGGTTTTATGACCCATCACTTAAAATCGCGTGACATCATCGCGCTGGGCTTTATGACATTTGCGCTGTTCGTTGGCGCAGGCAACATCATTTTCCCTCCAATGGTTGGCCTTCAGGCGGGTGAACACGTCTGGACCGCCGCGTTTGGTTTCCTGATTACTGCCGTGGGTCTGCCGGTTCTGACCGTCGTCGCGCTGGCGAAAGTCGGCGGCGGCGTGGATAGCCTCAGCACCCCGATTGGCAAAGTAGCGGGCGTTCTGCTGGCAACCGTCTGCTATCTCGCCGTTGGCCCGCTGTTTGCGACCCCGCGTACGGCAACCGTGTCCTTCGAAGTGGGTATTGCTCCCCTGACCGGTGACGGTGCGATGCCGCTGTTTATCTACAGCCTGATCTACTTCGCGATCGTGATTCTGGTTTCCCTCTATCCGGGCAAGCTGCTGGATACCGTGGGTAACTTCCTGGCTCCGCTGAAAATTGTGGCGCTGATTGTTCTGGCGGTAGCGGCCATCGTCTGGCCCGCTGGCCCGATTAGCGACGCGATGGACGCCTATAAAAACGCCGCGTTCTCTAACGGCTTTGTGAACGGCTACCTGACGATGGATACGCTGGGCGCCATGGTGTTTGGTATCGTTATCGTTAACGCCGCGCGTTCCCGCGGTGTGACCGAAGCGCGTCTGCTGACCCGCTATACCATCTGGGCTGGCCTGATGGCCGGCGTGGGTCTGACGCTGCTGTATCTGGCACTGTTCCGTCTGGGCTCCGACAGCGCCATGCTGGTCGATCAGAACGCCAACGGTGCGGCTATCCTGCACGCCTACGTTCAGCACACCTTCGGCGGTGCGGGCAGTATGCTGCTGGCGGCGCTCATCTTCCTGGCCTGTCTGGTCACCGCGGTTGGCCTGACCTGCGCCTGCGCAGAGTTCTTTGCACAGTATCTGCCGCTCTCTTACCGCACCCTGGTGTTTATCCTCGGCATCTTCTCTATGGCGGTGTCCAACCTCGGTCTGAGCCACCTGATTCAGGTCTCGATTCCGGTGCTGACGGCGATTTACCCGCCGTGTATCGTGCTGGTGGTGCTGAGCTTTACTCGCCCGTGGTGGAACAACTCTTCACGAATTATTGCGCCAGCCATGTTTATCAGCCTGATTTTTGGTATCCTTGACGGGATTAAAGCATCAGCTTTCGCGCACATACTGCCGGCATGGACACAGCGTCTGCCGCTGTCCGAGCAGGGTCTGGCCTGGCTGATGCCTACCGTTGTTGCACTGGTTCTGGCCATTATCTGGGACCGTGCTGCAGGGCGTCAGGTCGCATCGAACGCTCATTAATCAACGGCAACAAACTGTTTAACCACGGGGCTTAAGGCCCCGTGGTTTTTTGTTTTTTTCGTGTTGAATGGCAAGATTTAAATGGAAAGCACTAACAAACTTAAACGTGGATTGAGCACGCGCCACATCCGCTTTATGGCGCTGGGCTCTGCTATCGGCACCGGTCTTTTTTATGGCTCGGCAGATGCCATCAAAATGGCCGGTCCCAGCGTTCTGCTGGCGTACATCATCGGCGGCGTGGCGGCGTATATCATCATGCGCGCCCTCGGCGAAATGTCGGTTCACAACCCGTCCGCCAGCTCCTTCTCCCGCTACGCGCAGGAAAACCTCGGCCCGCTGGCCGGGTTTATCACCGGCTGGACCTACTGCTTTGAAATCCTGATTGTGGCGATTGCCGACGTGACGGCGTTTGGCATCTATATGGGCGTCTGGTTCCCGGCGGTGCCGCACTGGATTTGGGTGCTGAGCGTGGTGCTGATCATCTGCGCCGTCAACCTGATGAGCGTGAAGGTGTTTGGCGAGCTGGAGTTCTGGTTCTCCTTCTTTAAAGTCGCGACCATTATCATCATGATCCTCGCCGGTTTCGGCATCATCATCTGGGGTATCGGTAACGGCGGTCAGCCGACCGGCATCCATAACCTCTGGAGCAACGGGGGCTTCTTCAGCAACGGCTGGCTCGGAATGGTCATGTCGCTGCAGATGGTGATGTTTGCCTACGGCGGCATCGAGATTATCGGTATTACCGCCGGGGAAGCGAAAGATCCGGAGAAGTCCATTCCGCGCGCCATCAACTCGGTGCCGATGCGTATTCTGGTGTTCTACGTGGGTACGCTGTTCGTGATTATGTCCATCTACCCGTGGAATCAGGTGGGTACCAACGGTAGCCCGTTTGTTCTGACCTTCCAGCATATGGGCATTGCCTTTGCGGCCAGCATTCTGAACTTTGTGGTGCTGACCGCGTCGCTTTCCGCGATTAACAGTGACGTGTTTGGCGTGGGCCGTATGCTCCACGGCATGGCGGAGCAGGGCAGCGCGCCGAAGGTGTTCGCCAAAACCTCACGCCGCGGCACGCCGTGGGTGACGGTAGTGGTCATGACCGTGGCGCTGCTGTTTTCGGTTTACCTGAACTACATCATGCCGGAGAACGTCTTCCTGGTGATTGCATCGCTGGCGACCTTCGCGACGGTGTGGGTGTGGATCATGATCCTGCTGTCGCAGATTGCCTTCCGCCGTCGTCTGTCGCCGGAAGAGGCGAAAGCGCTGAAGTTCAAAGTACCGGGCGGCGTTGCGACGACCGTCGTCGGGCTGATCTTCCTGGTGTTTATCATTGGCCTGATTGGCTACCATCCGGATACCCGCATTTCCCTGTACGTGGGCTTCGCGTGGATTATCCTGCTGCTGGTGGGCTGGGCGTTTAAATGCCGCCGCGACCGTCAGCTGGCGGAAGCACAGTAATCTTCTTTCTCCCTCTCCCGTGGGAGAGGGTTGGGGTGAGGGCATCAGGCCGCACTGATGCCTCCTCCTCCTTTCTCCTCCCCCAATAATCCCGAACGTGATGAGCTATCCTTAACCACCCTGTGGCAAGGTGACGTCAATTTCATCAAAGGGGATTCGTGATGTTAAATGCCTGGCACCTTCCGGTTGCCCCATTTGTTAAGCAAAACAAAGACAACCTTGTGATTACGCTCTGGCTGGCGGGGGAAAATCAGCCTGAACGCGTGACGCTCCGCGCCGAAATAGATAACGAAGAGACCGGGCTGAAAATGCACAAGCTGCGCAGCCAGCCGCAGCCGGGGATCACGGCGTGGCGGGCGAATATCGACCTGAGCAGCGGGCAGCCGCGTCGCCGTTATAGCTTCAAACTGCTGTGGAATAACCGCCAGCTGTGGTTTACCCCGCAGGGGTTTAGCCGTTTCCCGCCCGCACGCCTGGAGCAGTTTGCGGTCGATTACCCGGATAACGGCCCGCAGTGGGTTAACGATCAGGTCTTTTACCAGATTTTCCCGGACCGTTTTGCGCGCAGCGAAAAGCGCACCGCGCAGCAGGATAAGGTTTATTACCACCACGCGGCGGGTCACGACGTCATTATGAAAGCGTGGGATGACCCGGTGACGGCGCAGGCTGGGGGATCGACCTTTTACGGCGGCGATCTCGACGGCATCAGCGAAAAGCTGCCGTACCTGAAAAATCTCGGCGTGACGGCGCTGTATCTCAACCCGGTGTTTAAAGCCCCGAGCGTGCACAAATACGATACCGAAGATTATCGCCACGTTGACGCGCAGTTTGGCGGTGACGAGGCGCTGCTGCGCCTGCGCAAGAACACCCAAAACGAAGGCATGCGCCTGATTCTGGACGGCGTGTTCAACCACAGCGGCGATTCGCACGCCTGGTTTGACCGCCATAACCAGTCGATGGGCGGGGCATGTCATAACCCGGACTCGCCGCAGCGCGACTGGTACAGCTTTAACGAGGAGGGGCGCGCGCTGGACTGGCTGGGCTACGCGAGCCTGCCGAAGCTGGATTTCCAGTCGCCAACGCTTGTGAATGAAATCTACGGCGGCGAAGACAGCATCGTCCGACACTGGCTGAAGGCGCCGTGGAATATGGACGGCTGGCGTCTGGACGTGGTGCATATGCTCGGTGAAACGGGCGGGGCGCGGAATAACCTTCAGCACGTCACCGGGATTACGCGCTCGGCGAAAGCGGCCCAGCCGGAGGCGTTCGTCTTTGGCGAGCACTTTGGCGACGCGCGCCAGTGGCTGCAGAACGATGCGGAAGATGCTGCGATGAACTATCGCGGCTTTACCTTCCCGCTGTGGGGATTCCTCGCGAACACCGATATCTCCTACGATCCGAACCATATCGACGCTGAAACCTGCATGGCGTGGATGGAGAACTATCGCGCCGGTCTGTCTCATCAGCAGCAGCTGCGGATGTTTAACCAGCTCGATAGCCACGATACCGCCCGCTTTAAATCGCTGCTCGGCAAGGATGTGGCGCGTCTGCCGCTGGCGGTGGCCTGGCTCTTCACCTGGCCGGGCGTGCCGTGCATCTATTACGGCGACGAAGTGGGGCTGGACGGCAACAACGATCCTTTCTGCCGCAAAACCTTCCCGTGGGAGCCAGCGAAACAGGACAAGGTGCTGTTCAGCCTGTATCAGCGGCTGGCGAAGCTGCGTAAGCAGAGTCTCGCCCTGCGCTACGGCGGCTGTCAGGTGGTGTACGCCCACGATAACGTGGTGGTGTTTGCTCGCGTCTATAACCAGCAGCGCGTGCTGGTGGCGATTAACCGGGGCGAAGCCTGCGAAGTGGTGCTGGATGATTCACCGCTGCTGAAGGTGGCTATGTGGAAGAATAAAGAGGGCAAGGCGACGATACAGGACGGCGTGCTGGCGCTGCCTGCGGTATCCGCGACGATCTGGTCCGGCAGCTAAGACCTGCTAATGTTTCCACCTTTTAAGATGGCGCAAATGCAACTATTTGTGTCAATCTTAACGGATCGTTTACGGTGAAGGTGGAAACATGGACGAGCTTTACATCCTTGGCTGTTTGTTCCTGGTTTTTGCGCTGGTGGTGGCACCCGTGCTTGCGGTTATAGGCTTTAATCGAAGTACGGCGGCGCGACAGGAGATCGCCCGGCTACGCCAGCGCATTGAGGCGCTTGAGCAGCGCGGCGTGCCTGAAAGCGCGCCGGAGCCGGTGCAGGCCACCGCGCCGGTGGCTGTGACCGCGCCTGCGGTTGAGCACGCTCCCGCGCCTGTCGATCCCTGGCGCCCCGATACTCCCACTGCCGTGGCAGATCCCGCCCCGGCCCCGGCGCCTGCGGCAAAACAGCCTTCTGCCTTTGGCGGCATACTGACGTCGCTGGTACGCTGGTTCATGCAGGGTAACCCGCTGGCGAAGCTTGGGATCCTGCTGCTCTTCCTCGGTCTTTCATTCCTGCTGCGCTATACCGTTGAACATTCCCTGTTCCCGCTTGAGCTGCGCCTGGTGGCAACGGCGCTGTTTGCCATCGTTCTGCTGGCGATTGGGTGGCGGCTGCGGCACAGGCAGCGTGTCTATGCGCTGATCCTCCAGGGCGGGGCGACAGGCATCCTCTATCTGACCGTCTTTGGCGCATTCCGGCTCTGGCAAATGCTGCCGATGACGCTGGCCTTTGCGCTTCTGGTGGTGATATGCGCGGCAAGCGTCGGGCTGGCGGTGCTGCAGAAGGCGCTGAGCCTTGCCATGCTGGCGAGCCTCGGTGGGTATCTTGCGCCGCTGCTCTTGTCTACCGGGGGCGGTAGCTTTGTGGCGCTGTTCTCTTTCTATCTCCTGCTTTCCATCGGCATTCTCGCTATCAGCATCTGGCAGCACTGGCGCGAGCTGAACCTGCTCGGGCTGCTGTTTACGTTCGGCGTGGGCGGCCTGTGGGGGCTGAATGACTACCAGCCTGAAGACTATGGGGTCTGCCAGCTGTTCCTGATTGCCAATACGCTGATATTCGGCGTCCTGAGCGTGGCGCTGTCGCTGCGGGCGCAGGAGAAAGGGAAGCAAATTATTGACGGCGTGCTGCTGTTTGCTCCGCCGCTGATCGGTTTCGGGATGCAGTACGGCATGACCCGGCACTGGGAATATGGCCCGGCCCTGAGCGCGCTGGGATACGGCGCATTTTATCTTACCCTCGCGTTCCTTGCGCTGCGGCGCTATCCCTCCATCGGAAGACCGCTGGTCCTGGCCGCGCTGGCCATCGGCGGCGGGTTCGCGACCCTCGCCATTCCGCTGGCGCTGTCGGCGCGCTGGACGGCGATGGCCTGGGCGCTGGAAGGGCTGGGTATCCTCTGGCTGGGCGTGCAGCAGAACCAGCGTCGCATGAGCTATAGCGGGACGGCGCTGCTGGTGCTGGCGCTCGGCAGCGCGCTGTGGGCGCAAACGAACGGCGTTACGTCGCTGAGCCTGCTGCTGATCTTCACCATCCTCAGCCTTTGCTGGCTGGCTGCGGCCCGGCTGTGGCGGACTCTCTTTCTGCCGGTCAGTTGGGCGCTGCTGGCAGGCGGGCTGCTGTTCTGGCTCGTGGCGCTATTGGGCGCGTCGCGGCTGGTGCTGACGAAGGAATTACCCATTCTGGCGGGCGTGCTGGCGCTGACGGCGGCATCAGTCTGGGGCTGGCGGCAGGTGGCTGCTCGTCTGGCGTGGCGGGAGCTGGATGCCAGCAAATGGCTGCTGTGGCCGGTTATGCTGCTGATGGTGGGGTATCAGCTCTGGCACCAGCAGATCGTTGCCGCCGGGTGGTCAAATCTGGCCTGGTGCGTTGCGCTTCCTGCCGCGCTGATGCTGTTGCGGCGCGACGGTGAAAGACTCCTGCCGCGCATCGCGATGGGGCTGCATTTGTCGCTGTTCTGGATGATTTTGCTGGCGCTGGCCGCTGAGCTCTACTGGTTTGCCCGGTCGTTGCCGTGGGGCATGGCGGCCTGGGGCAGCGGTTTAGCGATGGCAGCAGGCGGCGGGGTAATTATGGGGCTATCTGCGGCCGTACGGCGTCGCGGGTGGCCGTTCCGGGAGTGGCCTGCGCTCTACGCCTGCCTGGCACCGATCCCCGTGGTCGCGGCGCTGCTGGTATTGCTGGTGGTGACCAATTTCCAGGACGGCGTGGTCTATTGTCAGACCTGGCTGCCGCTGGTAAACCCGCTTGAGGAAGGCGCGGCGTTCGCGCTGCTGGGGCTGGTGGTCTTTTATCGGGCTGTGGATCGCTACTACCAGGCGTGGCTCTCGCAGGCCCGACCGTGGCCTGCCGTCGCGATTATGGCGTTTGGCTTCTGGTGGCTGAACGGCGCGCTGATGCGCACCCTGGCCTGGTACGGCGACGTGGCCTGGAATATGGCATCGCTGTGGGATTCGCGGCTTATCCAGACCAGTTTTGCCCTGTTCTGGATGCTGAGCGCGCTGGTGGTCATGATCCATGCCACCCGTCGGGCTTCCCGGCAGGAGTGGCTCTGCGGTGCCGCGCTGCTGGGCGTGGTGATGGTTAAACTGATGCTGGTGGACAGCGCGGGCGGAGGCGGTTTGTCGCGCGCGGTGGCATTTATCGGCGTGGCGATACTGGTTCTGATCGTGGGGTATTTCTCACCGCTACCGCCCAAAACAGGAGATGAAAAATGAAATGGATGAAAGCGGTAGCCTGTACCGCGCTGCTGGCGCTTTCCGGCCCGGCGTTTTGCGACGAGGGACAAACGGAATCGCCCCGGGACTATGCTTTTGGTCTTTCACTCGATACGTCTGTTCCTTCCCAGTGGTATCGGGTGATGCTGCCGCTCGCCGTCTATGAGCAAAGCACGTCTCCGGATCTGCATGATGTCCGCGTCTTTAACCAGTCGGGCGAGCCGGTTCCCTTCAGCCTGGTCAGCGCGACGCGTCCGCAGGCGCCAGCGCAATCCACCGCGCTCCGCCTTTTCCCACTGGACGCCTCGCCGCTTGCGGCTTCGCAAGGATCCGGTGACAGCGATAAGATCCTGCTTCGTTCCCGAAACGGCGTTGAGATTGTGCTGGAGGGGCAAAAAGCCGCCGCAGCCGGGCAACATTATCTGCTGACCCTGCCGGAGCAGGCGACGGGAGAGATCGCCATATCCCAGCTGCAGCTGCTCTGGAATGCCCCTCAGACGCCGTGGCAGGGAACGGCGTCGGTCTATTACAGCGAGGATCTTAAGCGCTGGTATACCCTGCGCGAGGATATGCCCTTGCTGGACGTCGTCAGCGGCCAGGATCGTCTTAAGCTCGATCGGATCGATACCGATACGGTTTTATCTCCCGATGCGAATCGCTTTCTCATGGTGGTGCTGAACGCGCAGAGCCAGGGGATAACCTTGACCGGCGTAAACGCAATCAGCGCACCTGCCCAGGCGGCCCCGGAAGCGGTCGATCTTGAGGGAGAAGGGGAGCAGCTATCGACAAGCGAAGCGCAGTGGCACTGGGCGCGCCCGCAGCCGCTGAGTGCTGTCAGCATCTCGCTAAATGGCGATGGCGTCCTTCCCGTGGAGATAGCGTGGCGGAGTACGGAAAAAGACGCATGGCACCCCCTGAAGAAAGAGGTTCTTTACCGTCTTGAGGGAAAAACGTCGCCACCGGTTTTGCTTAACGGGGGCCTGGTGCAGGCCGTGAAAATCACGACGCTGAATGCGCGTCTGCCAGAATATCTGCCGAGCGTCACGGGACATCGCGACCGCTACGATCTGGTGTTCAACGCGCAGGGGAAGGCGCCGTACGTGCTCGCCTGGGGTAACGGCGCCGCAAAGCCTGCCAGCGTGGAGCCCGGTATGCTGATCCCGGCCGACCTGCGCAAGACCTATGATATGGCGAACCTGCCGCAGGCCGACATTCAGGCTGATGTCGCATTAGGCGGCGAGGGGCGTCTGACCGCTACCTCTGCGGCCGAGCGGGAGAGCAGGATGAACACGCTGCTGGTATGGGGCGTGCTGATTGCGGGCGTGATTCTGCTGGCGGGCATGGCCTGGCGCATCTGGCGAGAGACGCAGCGTAAGGCATAAAAAAAGGCCCGCATAAGCGGGCCTTTTTCGTAAACCGTGCCGATTACAGGCTGGATACGTTCTCAGACAGGTATTTAGCCACGCCGTCTGGAGACGCGTTCATGCCTTCTTTACCTTTTTCCCACTGAGCCGGGCACACTTCGCCGTGCTCTTCGTGGAACTGCAGCGCGTCAACCATGCGCAGCATTTCGTCGATGTTACGACCCAGCGGCAGATCGTTCACAACCTGGTGACGAACGATGCCGTTTGCGTCGATCAGGAAGGAACCACGCAGCGCAACGCCAGCGTCCGGATGTTCGATACCGTAAGCCTGCTGGATTTCGCGTTTGATGTCCGCAACCATTGCGTATTTCACCGCACCGATGCCGCCTTTGTCGACAGGGGTGTTACGCCATGCGTTGTGTACAAATTCAGAGTCGAAGGAGACGCCAACAACTTCCACGCCACGCTTCTGGAATTCTTCATAACGTTTGTCGAATGCGATCAGCTCAGACGGGCAAACGAAAGTGAAGTCCATTGGCCAGAAGAACAGAACGGTCGCTTTACCGTTGGTGTGCTGTTTGAAGTTGAAGTTTTCAACGATTTCACCGTTGCCCAGAACTGCTGCAGCTGTAAAATCCGGAGCCGGACGAGTTACCAGAACCATATGATTCTCCTGTAGATACTAAGGTTATTTGGAACGCAACGCGAGCCAGTATAGAGAGTGTTCTTGGATAAGACAAAGAGGTGGTGACAATCGTTCCGCCAGCTTTTACCTATCAATGTCATTTTTATACACAAAATCATTCAAGTTGCATCAAGGCGGCAAGTCTGGGAATCCCCGGGAGCTTACTGAAGTAAGTGACTGGGGTGAGCAGACGTAGCCAACGCAAAGGCAGCTTGAAGGATGAAGTGTATTTACAGCTGTTTGTTTTTCGCCTGCACCATCATGCGTGGATAGAATTGCCAGAAACGCGCTTCCAGCGCATCGTAATGTTCATCCAGGTCATACCAGGAGTCGCGCAGCGCATCCAGGCGCGGGCGACGGCTCGCCATCCCGTTCAGCACGTTCTGGATGAAATCCATCTCGCGATAGCGCTCCAGCCAGCGTTCCGACCACAGGTAGTTATTCAGATTCACAAAGCGCGGCGGCGAGTCGGGCAGAATGATCGACACCTGCTGGCGGGCATAGCGCACAAAATCCGGCAAGGGCATCTCCGGCGACAGCTGTTCCCAGTGGCGCGACAGAAAGTGGTCCCACATCACGTCGAGCGTGATCGGCGCAACGCGGCGCGTTTCAGGGCGAAACCACGCTTTGGCTTCCGTCACTTCCGGCAGCTTATCAGTCAGCACGTCGATGCGGCGGTGCATGAAAATGCCGTCGACAACCTCAGGGGAATAGTCCTCAGCGGGGTTGCCGCGTACGAAATCGGCCAGCAAATTGCCGGACAGGGAGCTGTCAGCGAGGTGAGCGAGATGCAGGTGAGCGAGAAAATTCATGCGTTTTATTTGTCCGGGGGCGGCTAGTTGTTGCAGCAAAAGGGTGTGAGCACTAGACTATGCCGCCTGTTTTTAAGTCACGAGTATACGTCATGCGCGTCGCCGATTTCTCCTTTGAACTACCTGAATCCCTGATTGCTCACTATCCCATGCCTGAGCGCAGCAGCTGTCGCTTACTGTCACTGGATGGGCCAACGGGCGAGCTGACGCACGGTACTTTCACCGATTTGCTCGACAAGCTCAACCCTGGCGATCTGCTGGTCTTTAACAATACCCGCGTGATCCCGGCGCGCCTGTTTGGCCGTAAAGCCAGCGGCGGCAAGATTGAAGTGCTGGTCGAACGTATGCTCGATGATAAACGTATTCTGGCACATATTCGCGCTTCTAAGGCGCCGAAGCCGGGCGCTGAGCTGCTGCTGGGCGATGACGAGAGCATCAAAGCGACCATGACCGCGCGCCACGATGCGCTGTTTGAGGTGGCGTTCGACGACGAGCGCACGGTGCTCGATATCCTGAACGCCATCGGCCACATGCCGCTGCCGCCGTATATTGAGCGCCCGGACGAAGAGGCCGACCGCGAGCTGTATCAGACCGTCTACAGCCAGAAGCCGGGTGCCGTCGCTGCGCCGACCGCGGGCCTGCATTTTGATGAGCCGCTGCTGGAGAAACTGCGTGCGAAGGGCGTGGAGATGGCGTTCGTGACGCTGCACGTCGGCGCGGGGACCTTCCAGCCGGTGCGCGTGGACAGCATTGAAGATCACATCATGCACTCTGAGTATGCCGAAGTGCCTCAGGATGTGGTGGACGCGGTGCTGGCGGCGAAAGCGCGCGGTAGCCGCGTCGTGGCGGTCGGTACGACGTCCGTGCGCTCACTCGAGAGCGCCGCGCAGGCGGCGAAAAACGATCTTATCGAGCCGTTCTTTGGCGATACGCAGATCTTTATTTACCCGGGCTATCAGTACAAAGTGATTGACGCGCTGGTGACCAACTTCCATCTGCCTGAATCCACGCTGATTATGCTGGTTTCCGCGTTTGCCGGTTATCAGCATACGATGAACGCCTACAAGTCTGCGGTAGAACAAAAATATCGCTTTTTTAGCTACGGGGACGCGATGTTTATCACGTACAATCCGCTGGCTTTGAATGAGCGTGTCGGGGAATAAGTCCGCGGCACCGTTTTACAACGTTGGACTGTTTTTCTGACGTCGGAGAAAAAATGAAATTTGAACTCGATACCACCGATGGCCGCGCGCGTCGCGGTCGCCTGGTGTTTGATCGCGGCGTGGTGGAAACCCCCGCGTTTATGCCTGTGGGCACGTACGGCACCGTAAAAGGGATGACGCCGGAAGAAGTAGAAGCCACTGGCGCACAGATTATCCTCGGCAACACCTTCCACCTGTGGCTGCGTCCGGGCCAGGAGATCATGAAGCTCCACGGCGACCTGCACGATTTCATGCAGTGGAAAGGCCCCATCCTGACCGATTCCGGCGGCTTCCAGGTCTTCAGCCTGGGCGATATCCGCAAGATCACCGAGCAGGGCGTACACTTCCGTAACCCGATCAACGGCGATCCGATTTTTCTCGATCCCGAAAAATCGATGGAGATCCAGTACGACCTCGGCTCTGACATCGTGATGATCTTCGACGAATGTACGCCGTACCCGGCGGACTGGGACTACGCAAAACGCTCCATGGAGATGTCCCTGCGCTGGGCGAAGCGTAGCCGTGACCGTTTTGACTCCCTGCAGAACAAAAATGCGCTGTTCGGCATTATCCAGGGCAGCGTTTACGAAGATTTACGCGATATCTCTGTTAAAGGTCTGGTAGAGATAGGTTTTGATGGCTACGCTGTCGGCGGTTTGGCTGTGGGTGAGCCGAAGGAAGACATGCACCGCATTCTGGAGCATGTCTGCCCGCAAATCCCGGCGGATAAACCACGATACCTGATGGGCGTGGGTAAACCAGAAGATCTGGTTGAAGGCGTACGCCGCGGCATTGATATGTTCGACTGCGTCATGCCAACCCGCAACGCGCGTAACGGCCATTTGTTCGTTACCGATGGCGTGGTGAAAATCCGTAACGCGAAGCATAAGAGTGACACCAGCCCGCTCGATTCCGAGTGCGATTGCTATACCTGTCGCAATTATTCTCGCGCGTATCTGCATCATCTCGATCGTTGCAACGAGATTTTGGGCGCGCGTCTCAATACCATTCATAATCTTCGTTATTATCAGCGCTTAATGGCTGGTTTACGTAAGGCTATCGAAGAGGGTAAATTAGAGAGCTTCGTGACCGATTTCTACCAACGTCAGGGCCGGGATGTCCCACCTTTGAACGTTGATTAATTTTAATAATGAGGGAATTTGAATGAGCTTTTTTATTTCTGATGCGGTAGCAGCAACTGGCGCGCCTTCTCAGGGCAGCCCGATGTCTCTGATTCTGATGCTGGTTGTGTTCGGTCTGATCTTCTACTTCATGATCCTGCGTCCACAGCAGAAGCGCACCAAAGAGCACAAAAACCTGATGAACTCTATCGCGAAAGGCGATGAAGTGCTGACCAACGGTGGCCTGGTGGGTCGCGTGACCAAAGTAGCGGAAAGCGGCTACATTGCTATCGCCCTGAATGACACCACTGAAGTGGTTATCAAACGTGACTTCGTAGCTGCCGTTCTGCCGAAAGGCACCATGAAGGCGCTGTAATCCCAACTTTTCCCAAAGGGAACTGCCGTGTTAAACCGTTATCCTTTGTGGAAGTACATCATGCTGGTCGTCGTGATTATCGTCGGCCTGCTGTACGCGCTTCCCAACCTGTATGGTGAGGATCCGGCCGTTCAAATCACTGGCGCGCGCGGTGTCGCCGCCAGTGAGCAAACGCTGATCCAGGTCCAGAAAACGTTACAAGAAGAAAAAATTACCGCTAAGTCTGTGGCACTGGAAGAGGGCGCTATTCTTGCTCGCTTCGACACCACCGACACGCAGCTCCGCGCTCGCGAAGCGCTGATGGGCGTGCTGGGTGATAAATACGTCGTGGCGCTTAACCTTGCTCCTGCAACTCCGCGTTGGCTGGCTGCTCTGAATGCAGAGCCAATGAAACTGGGTCTTGACCTGCGTGGCGGCGTTCACTTCCTGATGGAAGTGGATATGGATACCGCGCTTGGCAAGCTGCAGGAACAGAATATCGACAGCCTGCGCAGCGATCTGCGTGAGAAAGGCATCGCCTATACCACCGTGCGTAAAGAAGATAACTACGGCTTGAGCATCACGTTCCGCGACAGCGCGGCACGCGATCAGGCTGTAACTTACCTGTCTCAGCGTCACCGCGATCTGGTGATTACCTCTCAGGGCAGCAACCAGCTGCGTGCGGTAATGACGGATGCACGTCTGAGCGAAGCGCGTGAATACGCCGTTCAGCAGAACATCAACATTCTGCGTAACCGTGTAAACCAGCTGGGCGTGGCTGAGCCGCTGGTACAGCGTCAGGGTGCTGACCGTATCGTGGTTGAACTGCCGGGTATCCAGGACACTGCGCGTGCGAAAGAGATTCTGGGTGCAACCGCGACTCTGGAATTCCGTCTGGTTAACTCTAATGTCGATCAGTCCGCTGCTGCCGCTGGCCGTATTCCGGGTGATTCCGAAGTGAAACAGACCCGCGAAGGTCAGCCGGTTGTGCTGTACAAACGCGTGATCCTGACCGGTGACCATATCACCGACTCCACTTCCAGCCAGGACGAATACAACCAGCCGCAGGTTAACATCTCGCTCGATAGCGCGGGTGGTAACATCATGTCCAACTTCACCAAGGACAACATCGGCAAACCGATGGCAACCCTGTTCGTGGAGTACAAAGACAGCGGTAAGAAAGATGCAAACGGTCGTGCGGTACTGGTGAAAGAGGAAGAGGTGATTAACATCGCCAATATCCAGTCTCGTCTGGGTAACAGCTTCCGTATTACCGGTATTAACAACCCGAACGAAGCGCGTCAGCTCTCTCTGCTGCTGCGTGCCGGTGCGCTGATTGCGCCAATTCAGATTGTTGAAGAACGTACCATTGGTCCTACTCTGGGTATGCAAAACATCCAGCAGGGTCTGGAAGCGTGTCTGGCCGGTCTGGTTGTCTCCATCCTCTTCATGATCTTCTTCTATAAGAAGTTTGGTCTGATTGCGACGTCCGCTCTGCTGGCTAACCTGGTGCTGATCATCGGCATCATGTCCCTGCTGCCGGGCGCGACGCTGACCATGCCGGGGATTGCGGGTATCGTTCTGACCCTTGCGGTGGCGGTCGACGCCAACGTACTGATAAACGAACGTATCAAAGAAGAGTTGAGCAACGGTCGCTCTGTGCAACAGGCGATTGAAGAAGGCTACAAAGGGGCGTTCAGCTCCATCTTCGATGCGAACGTAACAACACTGATTAAGGTTCTTATCCTGTATGCAGTGGGTACTGGCGCGATCAAAGGCTTTGCGATTACAACCGGTATCGGTGTTGCAACGTCGATGTTTACCGCTATTGTCGGCACCCGTGCCATCGTGAACCTGCTGTACGGCGGCAAGCGCGTCAAAAAGCTGTCTATCTGAGGAGTGCGTTGTGGCACAGGAATATACTGTTGAACAATTAAACCACGGCCGTAAAGTCTGGGACTTTATGCGCTGGGACTACTGGGCCTTTGGCATTTCAGGTTTTCTGCTGATTCTGTCCATCGTCATTATGGGCGTGAAAGGCTTTAACTGGGGTCTCGATTTTACCGGTGGTACGGTAATTGAAATCTCCCTGGAAAAACCGATCGATATGGACCAGATGCGCGAATCGCTGCAGAAAGCGGGCTTTGAAGAGCCGCTGCTGCAAAACTTCGGCAGCAGTCGCGATATCATGGTGCGTATGCCGCCGGTACACGATGCCAACGGCAGCCAGGAGCTGGGTAGCAAGGTTCTGAACGTCATCAATGAATCGACCAGCCAGAATGCGGCGGTGAAGCGTATTGAGTTCGTTGGCCCGAGTGTGGGCGCGGATCTGGCGCAAACCGGTGCGATGGCGCTGATGGTGGCGCTGATCTCCATCCTGGTGTACGTCGGTTTCCGCTTCGAGTGGCGCCTGGCGGCAGGTGTGGTTATCGCTCTTGCGCACGACGTGGTGATCACTATGGGCGTACTGTCGCTGTTCCACATTGAGATTGACCTGACGATTGTGGCATCCCTGATGTCCGTTATCGGTTACTCTCTGAACGACAGTATCGTGGTATCTGACCGTATTCGTGAAAACTTCCGTAAGATCCGTCGCGGTACGCCGTACGAAATCTTTAACGTGTCGTTGACCCAGACGCTGCACCGTACCTTGATCACATCCGGAACGACCTTAATGGTTATCCTGATGCTCTATCTCTTCGGTGGCCCGGTACTGGAAGGCTTCTCGCTGACCATGCTGATTGGTGTCACCATCGGTACGGCGTCTTCTATCTACGTCGCGTCCGCACTGGCACTGAAACTCGGCATGAAGCGCGAGCACCTGCTCCAGCAGAAAGTCGAGAAAGAAGGGGCGGATCAGCCGTCCATTCTGCCGTAAGACGACGTTTAGCGCGTTATCAAAATCCCGGTCGGTTGACCGGGATTTTTTTTTATCTGCTCCTGACAAACACTCCTGACAGTATGCTGTCAGGAGCCCTGTCGTAGACTCCTTCTGAACCCAAACAACAGTCAGGAGGATGTATGAAAAGCGTCATTAACTGGTTTGAAATTCCGGTCGCGGATATGGATCGCGCCATCAAATTTTATGAGCCAGTGATGCAGCTCGCGCTGCGTCGCGAGAAAATGGACTGCGCGGAGCTGGCCGTTTTCCCGCATGAGGATCCGTATACCGGCGGGGCGCTGGCAAAATTTGACGGCGTTACACCGTCTTTGCAGGGCGCTATTATTTACCTGCATACTGACAATCTGGCGGCCACGCTCGATCGCATCGCCTCTGCCGGCGGCGAGTGCGTGTTTGGCCCGCTGGAATTGCCGCATGGCATTGGCACGATCGCATTGTTTACCGACAGCGAGGGTAACCGCGTCGGCCTCCATCAACCTGCCTGAGAGCGGAATAAGATATGACCCGACGCGCTGACCGTTTGTTTCAGATTGTGCAGATCCTGCGGGGCAGGCGTCTGACAACGGCAGCGCATCTGGCGGACCGGCTTGGCGTATCCGAGCGCACGGTCTACCGCGATATCCGCGACCTGTCGCTTTCCGGCGTGCCGGTGGAAGGTGAGGCGGGGAGCGGATATCGGCTAATGTCGGGTTTTGACCTGCCGCCGCTGATGCTGACAAATAAGGAGTCAGAGGCGCTGATCGTCGCGATTCGCCTGCTCAAAACCTGGGGAGGGGAATCGCTGTCGCGCGAGCTGGAGTCGGCTCAGGAGAAGGTGCTGGCTATCCTGCCCGAGGAGAGTCGTCGGAAGGCGGAGCAGACGCGGATCTACGCCCCGGATTTTTGCATGCAAAGCCACTCCCGCAGCGATTTTGACAGGATCCATCAGGCGATTTCCGCCCAGCGCGTGCTGGCGCTGCATTACCGTGATGAAGCCGGGCAGCTCTCAAAGCGCGAGGTTCAGCCGCTGGGCTTGTTCTTCTGGGGGGAGCGCTGGCTGCTGGCGGCCTGGTGCGAACGGCGCGATGACTATCGCTGTTTCCGGCTCGACCGATGCCTCAATATTGTGCAGACGGAGAGGCGGTTTAGCGAGAGTGCGGACAGGTCTCTGGCAGATTTTTTGCGAAAGGTTAAGCAGTAAAAAAGCCGGGTGGCGGCTACGCCTTACCCGGCCTACATTCGGATCGTAGGCCCGGTAAGCGTAGTGTATGACCGGATACATAGGTGACAGATCAGACCGGGAACATAGGTAACACTTTTTAGTCTATCCGGAGCACACTCTGGGTTTTTCGGTCATAGT
>NZ_JAHAWC010000016.1:0-112163 GCF_018383635.1 Enterobacter sp. 120016
CGCTGGCGGCGGAGAAAAGCGTCGGGCTGCAGGCGGGTCGCGACGTGAATCTGGCTGCGGAAGAGACCACGCAGGGCGACAGCTATAGGTCAGGCAAGAAAACCGTTATTAACGAATCGGTGCGTCAGCAGGGAACCGAGATCGCCAGCGGGGCGAATACCCAAATCCTCGCCGGACGCGATGTCACCACTGAAGCCGCGCAGGTGACGGCGAAGGGCGATATCGGCGTGGCGGCAGGCCGCGACGTCAATCTCAATACCGCAACCGAAAGCGATTATCACTACAAAGAGCAGACCAAAACCAAAAAAGGTTTCCTCAGCAAGAAAACCACCCACACCATCGAGGAGGACAGCGCGACGCGTGAATCCGGCTCTTTGCTGAGCGGCGACAACGTGCAGGTGGTGGCGGGCAATGGCGACGTGCAGCTTAAGGCGGGCAACAACGTCGATATCGTGGCGGCCACGAACAGCGACACCTCCTGGCGCTTTAAGGAAGAGAAAAAATCCGGCCTGATGGGCTCGGGCGGGATTGGCTTCACCATCGGCAGCAGTAAAAGCACGCACGATCTTCGTGAGAAGGGCACCACCCAGAGCCAGAGCTTCAGTACGGTGGGTTCGACGGGGGGGAGCGTTGATATTGCCGCCGGTAATCAGCTGCATGTCGGCGGTGCGGACCTGGTGGCTGGCAAAAATATGGCGCTCACCGGCGACAGCGTGGTGATCGAGCCAGGTCATGACAAACGCGCCCGCGATGAGAAGTTTGAACAAAAATCCAGTGGCCTTACGGTGGCTCTGTCTGGCGTAGTGGGTGGCGCAATCAACAGCGCTGTTACCACTGCACAGGAGGCGTCTAAAGAAAGTGATGGACGTCTGGCTGCCCTGCAGGCAACGAAAGCGACACTCTCGGGCGTACAGGCGGCGCAGGGAGCGGTTGTTGCCCAGCAGACTGGCGATCCAGCGAACGGATTTGGTGTCAGCCTCTCTCTGACTAGTCAGAAATCGAAATCTCAGCAGCATGCCGATAGCGACACGGTAGCGGGCAGCACGATCAATGCCGGAAACGATCTTTCCATTACCGCCACGGGCAAAGGTAAGAGTGCGAATAGCGGCGATATCCTGATCGGCGGTAGTCAGTTGAAAGCGGGCGGTGACGCCACGCTGAATGCTGAAAACGACATCCTGCTGACGGGAGCGGCCAACACGCAGAAAACCACCGGCAAAAACAGCAGCAGCGGTGGTGGTGTGGGCGTAAGTATTGGGGGCGGCAGCGGCGGGATGGGGATCAGTGTCTTCGCCAATGTGAATGCGTCTAAAGGTAATGAAAAAGGTAACGGCACCGCCTGGACCGAAACCACGCTGGACAGCGGCGGTACGGTCTCCATGACCAGCGGTAGAGATGCCATTCTGAACGGGGCGCAGGTCAACGGTGAGAAGATTGTCGCTGATATTGGCCGCGATCTTTTGATGAGTAGTCAGCAGGACAATAATGATTACAAATCTAAGCAGACCAGCGTAGCGGCGGGCGGCAGCTTCACGTTCGGCAGTATGACTGGCTCCGGCTACATCAGTGCCAGTCAGGATAAGATGAAGAGCACGTACGACTCCGTTCAAGAGCAGACGGGGTTGTTTGCCGGTAATGGTGGATTTGACGTCACGGTTGGCCGTCACACGCAGTTGGATGGCGCGGTTATTGCCTCCACGGCTACGGCTGACAAAAATTCGTTAGACACGGGAACGCTGGGCTTTAGCGACCTTCACAACGAGGCGGATTATAAGGTCAGCCATACGGGTGTGAGCCTGAGTGGGAGCGGCAGTTTTGGCGATACCTTTAAAGGCAAAATGCCGGGCGGCATGATTTCAGGCGCAAGCCACAGCGGCCATGCGGAAGGTACCACTCAGGCGGCGGTGGCAGACGGCACCATTATCGTTCGCGATCGGGATAATCAGAAGCAGGATGTGGCAAACCTGAGCCGCGATACCGAACATGCCAACGACAGCATCAGCCCAATCTTCGACAAGGAGAAAGAGCAAAATCGCCTGAAAGCGGTCGGGCTTATCAGTGATATTGGCAGCCAGGCAGCGGATATCGCGCGGACGCAGGGAGAGATAGCGGCACGGAATGCCATGACCGATCCAGAGGCGCTGAAGGCGGCCAAAGAGAAGCTGAAATCGGAAGGTAATGCTAACCCAAGTGATAAGCAAATCGTGAATCAGGCTGGCCAGACGGCAATGGAGAAGTACGGTACAGGCAGCGATATTCAGCGCGGTATTCAGGCGGCAACGGCGGCACTTCAGGGACTGGCGGGCGGTAATATTGCGGGTGCATTGGCAGGCGCGTCGGCGCCTGAACTGGCGCATCTTCTTAAATCAACCGAAGGCGATTCGACCGTCAATACCGTTGCGCACGCTATTCTGGGCGGCGCGGTGGCGGCTCTTCAGGGTAACAGCGCCGCTGCGGGAGCTGCCGGAGCTGCAACGGGCGAGCTAGCTGCGCATGCTATAGCCAGCCTGCTCTATCCGGATGTGAAAGATCTGTCGAAACTGAGCGAAGATCAAAAGCAGACGGTCATTACTCTGGCATCAATATCGGCGGGGATGGCTGGAGGAATTGCGGGGAATAAGACGGCCTCGGCAGCAACGGGCGCGCAAAGCGGGAAGAATGCAGCTGAAAATAATGCAACTTCTTTACCTCTACCTGATGGTCTGGCCAACTATATGACTTCTGCAGGCTCATTGAACAATTATGCGGAAGACAAAGGTGCATCTGCGGATGAAAAGCAGGCCATGTTGAATAAGCTGGCAAAAGGAGACTTGCCTGAAAATCAGCAACCCGCTACAGGGCTAGTTAAAGCATGGGGTGCGGGAATGTCAACTGTGGTTGCTCCAGCACTATTACCTGGAGCGGCAACGGCAGGATCCGTCGTGGCTTCTGGAATGATTGGTGGCACAGCAAATGTGTGGTCTCAATTAAACAGTAATGATCCCTTCAGCGTAACCGACGCACTTATAGCAACAGGGGTTAGTGGATTAACGCAAGGGCGTGGATTCTGGTTTACCGAAGGTGCAAGCATGGCTGGTGCTTATGCGGGGGCTGTGTTGCAAGGGAAAGATCCACTTGCTCCCACCATTGGTGCAGGAATAGGAACAGCGGGAGGGGTATTAACAGGCAAGGGTTATGAGAAAGTACAAGAAATGCTCCCGCAATATGTGATTCCGAAATTTACAGGAACGGTTCTGGAGTCATTGAGTTCTGAATATTTCGGAAGCAAAGGACAGGCTGCCACTGAGGCTATACAAAACAAATTAAGCGAGAAAAAATAATGTTTACTACGAGGATAAAATTATTCCTATTGCTGGTAGCTGTTTGGATCGCTGGCATTTTTGCCACGCTTTTATGCGGTCGTTTGCTGATAGCCTTTGTTACCTATTTTTTCGTCGGGCAATTTGATTTTCCAATGAGTGATCTTGTTGAAGCTGTTAACCTTTCCATTAGTGGTGGGGTAATCATTGGAGGAATACAATGCTTTATGTCGAAAGAAAAGAATCCATCCCGGTGAGTAGGAGATGAGGATATAGAGACTACCCCAGCCTCTCCACCCTGGTCTCCCCCTCAACCATAGACAGCTGATACAGCGAAAACGATCGCTGCTTCTCAATCAACTTCGCCAGCTCCGGCGAGTGGCTGGTGAGCCAGATCTGCGAGTAGCGGCTGGCCTCGGCGATTAAGCTCGCCAGCGCGGGCAGCATCTGCGGGTGCAGGCTGTTTTCCGGTTCGTTCAACGCGATAAACGCCGGTGGGCGCGGGCTTAACAGCGCTACCGCCAGGCACAGGAAGCGCAGGGTGCCGTCGGAGAACTCCGCCGGTTCCAGCGGCCTGCTCAGCCCCTCGCGCTGCATCATCATGCGAAAACGTCCGCCGGTGTTGTCGCTGTAAAACACGCAGCCGGGGAAGGCCTGGTCGAGGATGCGCATCAGCAGCAGCTCGTCGCCAATCTCCACGATGGTTTGAAACGCGGCCGCCAGGTTGGCACCGTCGCTGGCCAGCACCGGGGAGCGGAAACCGACCTGCGGGGCGCGCATCGCCGAGCCGGATGAGACGGAAAACTCATGATAAAAGCGCCAGTTACGCAGGGATTCGCGCATCTGCGACACTTCCGGGTAAAGATGCGGCTCGCCGAGCTGTCCGAATACCGATTCGTTCTCGTACAGCGTTCCGCTGTGGGTCACTTTCTCGTGATGCACGTTGTTCAGAAATACGGCCTGATTCTTACGCTTCATCAGCTGTGACGAAGGACGACGGTGCTGGCCGCTCAGCCAGATGGACTCCTCTTTGATAACCGGGTCGAGCTGAAACTGCGAGGGATAGGGCAGTTTCTCCACAAACCCGACCTGCAGCTCGTATTCGTAGGTCTCTGTTTCCACCGCTAGATTCATCCGCCGCAGCTGGTCGCTGCGGGTTTTGCCTGCCCAGAACACCTTCAGAATACCACCCTCGTTCGCCAGCGCCTGGGAAAACTGCCCCTGGGCGGCGCTGTGCATCAGATGTATCGCCTTGTAAATATTGGATTTCCCGGTGCCATTCGGCCCGAAGACGATGTTGAGCTGCTCCAGCTCCAGCGACATCTCGCGGATGGAGCGGTAGTTTTGAATGTGCAGGGTGTTGATCACTGGCAGGCCCCTTTTTTGCAGAATAAGCCTGTATATAATCACAGTATTTGAGATGAAATGCAAAAAAGAGACGACAGTGAGGATGTCGTCTAAACGGGGTACTGCTTTGGGCCTCTACGGGTCAATGGGGCCTTCGCATTTTTATGATCACTTGACTGCCAGACGCAGACCCAAATCATCAGGATAGGGATCAAAGTAGTTTTGCGTCATCAGATACCGGTCGGGGTATTCGGCCAGGTAGTGCTTCAGCAGCGTGATCGGGGCGAGAATAGGCAACTGTCCGTTGCGATAGTGCAGGATCACGTCGCGCAGCTCGCCGCGCTGGCGGGTGTTCAGCTGGCGACGGAAATACCCCTGGATATGCATCAGCACGTTGGTGTGATTCTTCCGCGAGGCGGGTTTTTTCAGGATGGTCATCAGCTTTTCCCGGTACGCCACGAAGAAGGCGTCCAGGTCTTCCCACTCGTGCAGCGAGGCAACGAACGGGCCGATTTCACGGTAGCCTGCCTGATGGTGCGCCAGGAGCTGAAGTTTGTAACGGCTGTGGAAGTCCAGCAGTGCGCGGCGCGTGAGGCCATTTTTACGCAGCGTGTTCAGTTCGTGCAGGGCAAATACCCGCTCGATAAAGTTTTCCCGCAGCACCGGGTCGTGCAGCCGACCGTCTTCCTCGACGGGCAGCCACGGGTAGGTTTCAAGAAGGGCGGCGGTGAACAGCCCGACGCCCTCCTTGCGGCCCCGGTTGCCGTTTTCATCGTACAGCCGCACGCGTTCCAGGCCGCAGCTTGGGGATTTTGCGCAGACGATAAATCCCGACAGATCGCCGATTTTTGGCAGGTAGTCCGCCGTAAAGTCGGCCATTTTCTGCGTAATGTCATCATGAGGCGGCTTGCTGAAACGGAGCTGCGTTTCGCCGCTGTCCGTCAGCGTCAGGCGTATGGCCGGGCGAGGCGTCGGCAGACCGATGGCCATTTCCGGGCAAACGGGCCTGAAATTCACCCACTGGGCCAGCTCATCCATGACGAAGCCCATACGCTTGTGTCCGCCGTCAAAGCGAACGGCGGATCCGGTCAAACATCCGCTAATACCGAGTACAGGTTTCGTTGTCATGGTGTGGTCCTCCCGTTCATATAATTAAAACTTACACAACATGACTAATTTGTCCAAGTATTCGCGGAACTATTTTTTATAATCCTTTAAAATCAATGCGTCTTAACTGCCCTTGTAGGTCGAGTAACCGTACTGGCTCAGCAGAAGCGGGATGTGCAGCTTTTCGTTGGTGCGGGTCACGGTAAACAGCACCGGGATCTCCGGGAAGAAGGAGTCCAGCTTTTTGCCGTGGAAGTAATCTGCGGTTTTGAAGGTCACTTTATACACGCCAGGCTGCATGTCCTGATCCTGCGGATAGAGCGATTTGATGCGGCCGTCGTGGTCGGTTTTGCCGCTGGCTATCGGGGTCCATTTGTCCTGCTGCTGCTTCTCCAGCGTAACGGTCACGTCCGACGGCGGCATCCCGGTTTGCTGGTCAAGAATGTGGACGCTCAGCGTGCCGGCAGGGGCGCTAAAGGCAGCAGGGGCAAAGGCCATCGAGGCCAGGATCAGCAGAGGGGCAGTTTTTTTCATGGTGTTTTCCTGTGGAGTTATTCGTCACAGGAAAACGTTAGCATCTGCGGCGCGGGAAAATATTCAACTTTTCGTGAAGATTCCCGCAGGAGAAAATTATCAGAGGATAATCACTTCAAGCGATACCTGCTGCTGCCACTGCTCCAGCTGCTTTTTCCGCCCGGCGGTGAGTTTGCCGCTGGTGACCAGAAGCCATTTACGCTCCGGGAAAATTTCCGGTGCCAGCGCGTCGGGCGGAACCGGCAGGATGTCGATTCGATGGCCCTGCCCGGTGCGCGTTAGGGCTTCGAGCCAGATCTCGCACGGGTCGTTCAGGTGCCAGCCGCTGAGCAGAATATTATCGCCCGGCGCTTTTTTATCGCCTTCGAGGCAAAACGAGGTGTAGGCGATGATGATGCCGTCGAGGATCGCGCGCAGGGTCATGGCGGCGGCGACGTTGGCCGAAACCTGGCTGCGCAGCGGGCGCAGCACGTTCGCGACCAGCTCCGGCCTTGGGTATTCGCGTCCGGCGTCGTAAATCATCTGGCGCAGGGACTCGACTTTGCCGTCCTGCAGGCGTTGCAGCATGTTCTGTTGCAGGGTTTGCCAGTTGTTGGTCCGACCCGGCATCGGGCGTTCCAGCAGCGGTTTGACCTGGCCGATCGGGACGCCTTTTTTTACCCAGTCGAGGATTTTGAGCGCCTGCTGGACGTCCTCATCGCTGTACTGGCGGTGGCCGCCTTCCGTGCGCTGTGGCTTGAGTAAACCATAGCGACGCTGCCACGCCCGCAGGGTGGTGGCGGTGATGCCGCTGAGTCTGGCGAATTCGCCGATGGAGTAAGCCATGTCCGTTTCCAGAGTGGAAGAATACTCTCAATATACTACGAATTTTCCCGAACGGGATGAAGCGCCGAAACGGTGCACTACACTTAACGTCCAACCGTGCAAATGAAAGGAATTCTCATGAAGCTATGGCCTGTTGTGACCGGTGTTGCCATTGCGCTGACGCTGGTCGCCTGTAAATCCCCCACGCCGCCGAAGGGCGTGCAGCCGATTTCTGGTTTTGACGCCAGCCGCTATCTCGGCAAATGGTACGAGGTCGCCCGTCTGGAAAACCGCTTTGAACGCGGGCTGGAGCAGGTAACCGCCACCTACGGCAAGCGCAGCGACGGCGGCATCAGCGTGCTTAACCGGGGCTACGATCCGGTGAAGAATAAGTGGAACGAGAGCGAAGGGAAAGCGTACTTTACCGGCGAGCCGACCACCGCCGCGCTCAAGGTGTCGTTCTTCGGCCCCTTCTACGGCGGCTATAACGTGATCAGGCTGGACGATAAGTACCAGTACGCCCTGGTCAGCGGCCCGAACCGCGACTACCTGTGGATCCTTTCGCGCACGCCAACCATTCCGGATGCGGTGAAGCAGGATTACCTGAACACCGCGCGCAGTCTTGGCTTCCGAACCGATCAGCTGGTGTGGGTGAAGCAGTAGTCCCTACTGGTAGGAAAACGTAATGCTGGCCAGCGCGTTGGCCGAGCCGGGGACCAGTTCGCCGGTTCGGATGTACTGCGCCTGGAACGGTAACGACAGGGTTTGCGCCGCCGCGGTGCTCTGGATAAAGAACTGGCCGGTCGTGCCCGCGGCCGAGCTGTCCGGTCCCATCGTCAACGGTCCGGTGCCGTTGTAGAAAAACTGCACCCCAACGCCGGACGCCGTGGAGTCTCCGGTCAGCGTCACCACCGACGAGGTGTTCGACGGCGTGGTCTGATCGGTCATCACCGCGTGAACCGCCACGTCCGCGTCGCAGGTCAGGCCGACGGTAAACGTCCCGGATGGCGACGTGCTTCCCACCGTGGGCAGAGTGCGTATATCAATGGTGCCGAGCGCCACGCTGGCGTTTTTGCTGCCGACCGTACACCCGCTGGCGGTTACCGTGATGGTGGTCGGGCTGATGATGACCTGCGCCGTTTTGACCTCGTTGTTATAGGCGGTTAATACCGCGGCGTTGATAGTCGGGATGTTATAGACGCCGGATTTCAGCGCCGTACCGGTTTTAATAAAGGTGACTTTTGCTGACCAGCCCAGATCCTGGGTGCTGGTAGTGGTACCTTCCGCCGGATAGCTTTGCGTCACACCGGTTTGCAGGGGAATGTATTTTGTACCATTAAAATCCTTCAGCCCGATGATATACCCTACCCCCGGCACGCCGGTTTCAAAAATGGTGTAGTTCACCCCGTCGACGGTGACCGTCATCCCGCTTGAGACGGCGCTGCTGCTCGGTTCCAGCGTGCTTTTGTTGCAGAGAATAACAAATCCGCACCAGAACACCTGCTGCACGCTGGCGGTGGCGCTCCAGGTCGATCCAATGATGTTGCCCGGCACCACCGAATCAGCGGGCCCGGTGTAGGTCATCGGCTGAGGGGAGAGGGTAATATCCGATTTCCACTCCATCGCCTGCAGGCTGGCACAGAGAAACATACTGCTGATAAAAAAGAATAAACGCATCATAGATACTCCGTTGTCCAGGTGGCGAAGGCTGACACATCACCGGCGCTCACGGGGGCGCCGGTGGCAACCAGCTGTGCGTAAAAGGTCATCTGTACGCTGTCATCCCCCGCCGTTCCGTACGCGGTGGTTTGCGTGTTCAGGGGAATGAGTACGCTCTCTTTATCGAGGATCTGCACCGCCACGCCGGTAGCGCCATCGTCGGCAATCTTCAACAGCTGCGGGTTGGCATCATCCGGCGTACCGCTGAAGCGGATTTTTACGCCAGCAAAGGTTGGCCCGCACGCTTCAAGCCTGAGCGTAAAGGGCGTTTTGATATTGCTGACGGCCCCGGCGCGCGTAAATTGTTTGATGCCAATGGTGCCCAGCGGCACGTTCTGCTCCTCGGAGTCCTGTGCCACCACGCAGGTATTGCCGATCAAATTGCCGGTGACGGAAACCAGCACGTCATACCCGCGAACGGGGAGAGCGAAAACCAGCAGTGCGATGCAGCCGAGCCGGAACATTACTGACATACCACCTCCTGAGAATAGAGACCGGTGCGGGCGTTATAGTTCTGCTTGTTTAAGGCGTAGGTAATGGCGCAGCGCTGGCTGTTGCCGCGACCCCACACGGCGTTCAGCTTTCCCTTCTCTGACAAACCGGACAGATACAGGCTGCCGCCATCGCCGACGATGCCGCTGGTTTTGTCATTATCGAGCGAGACCAGCGTGCCGAAGGGGAGCACGTCGTTGCCGTGACGCACGATAAACATCGCTTTTGCTCCCTGACGCGTGGTGAAGGTGGCGCGAACCAGGGCACCATCGGTAGGCGTTTTGTTGGCGATGGCGTTTTCCAGCTCCACGTCGTTGCCAGCGGTCGTCACGTCCAGTGCGACCTGGTTAACGCGGTACGGCGTGGCGTACGGGATCACCGCATAGCCACGGCTGTCCGTTTTGATGCCCTTATGGTTAAGCACGGCGACGTTGCTGGCCCCCGGGGCTTTTACCAGAATGTTGGTGTTCCCGAGCGGCTGGCTCAGCGTCAGGCCATCTTCATGCACTACCGCACCGCCGCTGATGCCGTAGCTGAGGTTGCGGGAGTTGCTGGTGTAGCTGTAGCCCAGGTTGTAGTCTCCCCGCGCGCCTTCGTATTGCAGGGTGGCATCGCCGCCGTAGTGCTGCTGGGCGCTGTAGCGCTGGTTGACGCTATAGAACAGATTTTCCTGGCCCGGCAGGTAGCCGCTCACGCCCGTGCTGGCGGTTGTACCTGTGGAGTCCGCATGGGTCGTGGTAAAGCGCGCGCGGGTAGACAGCGCCGGATTGCCCAGCGGGACCGAAATCGACATCGACAGGATGTTATCTTTCTTGTCGTCATACAGGCTTGAGCTTCGCTGAACGCTGACGCCAAGCGACACGTTGCGAAACGTGGCGTTCCACGCAAACTGCAGGCTTTGCGTGGTGTCTGACGTGTTCCAGTAGGTCTGCTGATCCCACGACAGTGACAGCGAGCCGTATTGTCCCATCGGCTGCGACAGCAGCAGCTGGTTTTTTGCCTTGCGCGACATGCGCAGGTTGTACACGTTGTCGTAATGGGTGGTGACGGTGCCATCGTTTTCCACCGTCTGCTTTGGCGATCCGCCCGACATCCCTTTGTACGTCGTGTCGCTGAGGGTATAAAACCCTTTCGTGGAGTAGCGCAGCGAGAAGAAGTTCACCCGCGTGCCAATGTCGTTCAGCAGCTTGCTGTAGCGCAGGCGCACCGAATCACCGCTGTAGTGCCGATCGTCCGCCAGCTGGCTGCGGGCATGGGTCAGGTCAAGAGAGTAGGCGCCAAAGCGGCCGAGGTTTTGCCCAAACCCGAAGGCCAGGCCGTTATACCGATCGGCAAACTGTGCCCCGCCGTAAAACGTCAGGCCATATTGCCAGCCATAGAACAGTTCGCCCTGCGCGAAAGAGGGCGCATCCTGATTGCCAGTCGGACGGTATTTCCCGGCACCGAGGGCATATTTCACCTGTCCGTTACGCACCAGGTTCGGCACGCTGGCAAAAGGAAGCGTGTATTGCGTTTTGCTGCCGTCGTTCTCCTGAATGGTGACCGCCAGATCGCCTCCCGAGGAGGTCGGGTAGAGATCTTTCAGCACAAACGCCCCTGGTGGAACGGAGGTTTGATAGATGATGTTGCCGTTCTGGCGAACCGTTACGGTAGCGTCGCTGCGCGCGATGCCCCGGACTTCCGGCGCATAGCCGCTGAGGCTGGCGGGCAGCATGTTGTCATCGGTTTTCAGGGCGATGCCGCGCAGGCCCACGGAATCGAAGACCTGCGCCGAGGTGTACGTTTCCCCGGCATACACCTGGGCGCGCAGGGCGTGAATATCGCGCTGCAGCCAGGTCTGCACGTGGGTGAGCTCATTGCTGTCTTTGGTCCACGTGGTGAAATCACGCAGCCGCCACGCGCCCAGGTTGACGCCGCTGTTGAGGCTCGCAAACAGCTGCTGTTCCCGCGTGCGCGTCTCGCCGCGATACTCATTGTTCGAGCCATTGACCACGTAATTCAGCCACGCGGCAGGAATGCCCGCCTCCCAGCTTTCCGGGCTGACATACCCGCGCGGCAAATTGCGCATCGCACTTTGCGGTACGGTGAAGCTCAGGGTGAGCGTCTTCTGGTCCAGATCAAACTGCGTATCCGCAAACGCCTTCGTTAAGAAGATGCAGCGCTGCGCCAGCGGCAGCGCTCCGCCCTTTGCCTGATGACTATCGATGCCCAGTGCGTCGAATTGATCAGGCGTGAGGCAGGGCAGCGCTTCACCCGTACTGTCTTCAGCAAGGCGGAACGTGACGTTACCTGTGAACGCGTAGTTGGTATTGATATACACGTTGAGGTTGTAATCACCCGGCGGCAACGCGCTCCCGGCGTTGACCCAGGCGAGATCGGCGCTGTTTGCGCTCTCGCCGTTGAGGAACGCGGGGTTAAATTGCAGCTCGCTTTCAGCAGCCACGGCTTGCCGAATCACCAGGGAGATCACCGTGGCGCACAGGATTTTTCTTTTCACGTGGTCACGCCTTACTGTTTGTATTATTGGGATAACGATGCGCGCGAAGCGGGGGTCCATGCCCCATAATCGTTAATGGTCTGAAAGCTCATGCTGCCCGCATGGCTGAAGGTTTCGGCCAGCGTCACGCTACCTTTCGGGGGCACCATCACCGGCTGCACCGGGATACCGTCAATTTTCACGTTGATGGTGGTGAGGTAGTACGGCGTAGGGTTGCTGAGCGTGACCTTTCCGGCGCGGTAGGAACCGGTCAGGCGTTTCCACGCCTCTCCTGGGCTCTCACTGAGTCCCGCCGGGCGATAAAAGACCTTGATGCGATTAGCCGATGCAAACTGCAGCGTATTCCCGGAGCCGCTTTTCGCCTGCTGGGGGATGGCTTTGACCGTCATCCAGTAGAGCGTCTCCCGATCCTCTGGCAGGGCTTTACCGTTAAACATGATTTTCACCGCGCTTTCGCTGGCCGGTTTCATGACGTAAAGCGGTGGCGTGATCACGAAGTCGTTGGTACGTTCGCCTTTCTCATTTTCCATCCATGACTGGATCAGGAACGTGGCGTCGGGATGGGTGTTTCTCACCTGCATCATCGACTGGGTGGTCGCGCTGGAGTAGACCATTCGCGTTGCGCCCAACCCCACGCCGCCGGCATAGACGGCGGAGGAACATAACGTACCCGCCAGGCAAATCAATGTGTTTACGCGCATAGTGTTTCTCCTGAAAGCTAAGTCAGGCCCGGCCAGCAGACCGGGCCTGAAGATTACGAATAGGTCACGGTGTAGGTCGCGACAGCGCTGGCATCACCCGCGGTGGCGCCGCCCTTCGGCGAGTAATATTTCGCGCTGAAGTTCAGGGTGTTGGCACCCTTGCGCAGAGGGATGGCCGAAGCAGGTTCACCCAGCTTCACTACGTTGCCCTGCTCGTCATAAAGGCGAATAGCCACGTTTTGCGCAGAGTTGGCGCTGCCGTTTGCCCCGACGGACAGGCTATTAACATCGGAACCGTCCGGCGTGCCGGTGAAGGTGACGGCCACGGTTGTCGCGGCAATCGGGTTATCTTCCGTTGAGGCTGAGGTGTCGGCGATTTCACAATCTTCCAGCGTGATGGCAAACGCTTTCGCCGTGCTGGCTTCGCTGCCCGCACTCGCCAGTGTCGCGGTACGCACTTCACCCATATCCACGTCAATGTTGGCGCTTCCTGCGCTGATGGCGCAGGCGGAGGTCACCACTTTGCCGTTAAAGTTCACCGTGCCGCCGCTGGTGCCGGCAGCCAGCGCCGTGCCAGCTGGCAGTAATGCAGCAATAGCGACCGCAAGCAGCGTTTTGGTATTGAATTGAGCTTTCATTGTCCTGATTCCATTATGGTGTTATGTCGAGATTTGCTCTGAAAGGAGCAGGTTTAACTGGTTAAAAAGACCAGCAAATCTGTCTTGTTCCTGAGCCCGAGTTTTCTTATCGCTGAGCTTTTTAACGCGCTGACACGACGGTAAGAAAGCTGCTCTGTTTCGGCGATGTAACGCATATCCAGACCCTTTCGCAGTTCCTTCAATACTCTCCATTCGCCCGGCGTCAGCGATAACGCCGTGGGTTTCTTTATTGGGCGATAACGGCTATCGACCAGTTTTAATACGCTGGCTCGCCAGTGATAAAGCGGGTCCTGCAGCGAGATATAAGCGTCTATTTCACCGCGTATCCACAGCCAGGAATTTGCCGGTGCGGAATACATGCAAATAAGCACGCCGGGATAGAGCACTTTCATCTTTTTGATATATTTCAGGCAATCATAACCCGCGTGATATTTATCCGTGCCGGATAAAAAAATCACGTCTACAGGTGTTGCCGTTAACATCTTTTCGAGCTCCGCGTAATCATTGCTTGATGCATTAATCTGCATGTCAGGGGCAATGTTTTTTAATAACGCGGCGATCCCCTGGCGCGTAAAGTGATCCCCACCCAATAGCGCGATATTTAAATGACGTGTGTTGTTGTGTTTATTCGCCATGACATTCCCTCGATTTATAATTGTAATGAGACTCGCCTGTATGGTAAGGCGATGCCTGATATTCTCGAAGCAATTAAGCATTGCACGGTGTGAGCTCACTATACTCAAGGCGTAAAAGAGGTAACCTGAATTAATCTTAATTTGTTTTAAGTGCAATTTACGTGTAGCGTCAATTCTCCTCGCTGAACCGTCTCTTACTTATCTGCCTGTAAATAATGATACCGGTATTTTTTATTAAAAAGTTGGCTTTAATAAATGTTTTGTAAGGGGATTGTCTGGTGATGTCATACGAGGTGCATTGTTACTGACGGTTACTAACAGTTTCGTGCTGAAATTGTTAATTAAGACGATAGCTTTAGAATTGGTCGGAATTTCGAAATCCGGTGGCAGGGCGCGTCCTCTCTGCTTTTCGCTAAAAAAATAAATTAAGCATGCTGAATAATTTAGACAGCGATGACTAAAGCGTTCAACTGGCGCATTTGTCGAGTTTTGTCAGTGTCAAGACGGATTAAGCGGCGATTAAGAAAAGTTCAGACTGATAGATGAGGGGAAAGGAAAAATAAGATTTTTCGCCAGGCGTCAGGATATACAGTTGCGCATTTATCCGTCACATTAATCCTTACACAGGCGAGGGATACGCAGGTTAACCGTAAAGGGATTTTACTGTAGTAACAGGTGTTGACCGGAGGTATTTAGCCCATTCTATGCATAAGTATTACATTATTAATGGCCTGGTAGAGTTTCACCCAGCAGCCAGCACATTACGCGATCTGAACAATCCCGAGCGGGTAGTGGTATTAAATTCCCCGGCGGGCCGCTGTTTGTTGTTATTAATAGAGAGAGTCGGAAGTATTGTGACTCAACAGGAGTGCATGGATATTGTCTGGCAGCGCCGGGGGATGTTGGTTTCGCCTAATACCTATTACCAGAACATTTCTATTCTGCGTAAAGGGCTGAAGAAGGTGGGTTTCGAAACCGATCCGATTGTGACTATCCCGCGCATTGGACTCACGCTCGCAAGCGATACGCAAATCACTATTAAAGAGACGCAGCCGCAGGCTGAAGAGGAAGAACACGCTGCGCCGGATGTCTGCGAAGAGACCGTCGCTCCGATGGTATCGACACGCCGCTTCTGGCTGCCGGCCGCGCTGGTGGTATTGCTGGTATTGGCTGGCGTGAGCGTTATAAGCCATCGCCTGATGCATGACAGCTATTTTGTGGACGGATACCGCTTCGCGACGAAGTTGGGCGAGTGCCAGCTCTATTTTGCTCGCGATATTGAAACACAACGCGATCGGGATAAAGCCCTGGTCTATGCCACCCCGTTTAAGGATCAGTGCGTGAACTATCCCTGGGTATATGTCAGCGGCTACACATTGCTACCTCGCGCGTCGGTCATTCGCTGTGACAGGCCAATGACGGAATCCAACCGCTGTATGTCTGATTATTTTATAGAGGATCGCTAGTATGATTCGCTACCGTCAAATGCTCTTTGCGCTCTGCCTGTGCCTGCTGATGGGGGCTGTTGCGGCGGCGTATTACCTCTGGCATCGCCATTACATTCAGCCCTTTGCCTGTCAGGTGAACTTTATTCAGCATCATCGGGATGAGACGCTCTCTCTGTGGCTGAATTACAGCGTGGAGGGTAACAGCGGAATACTCAGCATGAATGGCAAGGTGAAAAGCGACCCAACGAAGAGGCTAAATCGCAAAGTGTTCTTTCAGATTGAGCGTAGAGACAGCGTCTATAACCTGACGTCCGTACGCAATATAAAATTTCCGGACGACAACATCAGCGACAGCTGGCTTGAAAAGTACGAGCCCTTATTTTTTATCTACCCGGACAAGAATATTTATATGCGCATTAAGAAACAGCAGAATGAGAATTATTTATTTATTCTGGGGACGCTGCCAACCTATGTGTGCCACACGTCAAAAAACAGATAGCGAAAGGGAGAAATTCTTTTAAGTTTTGCCGGCGTCATTTATGCTTGATTTAACAGCTATGATATACATTATGGAAATATAATAGCAGCAATAATGTTGCGATAATGTAATTATTCTTCTTCGGCAAGTTAATGAAAACTTTAATTGATGATAGCGTCAGAATGACGCCTGCACGGAATAAATCCCTGCATATGGGTTTACTCCTGTGGCCCCAGTTCTCGCTTTTAGCATTTTCAGGATTGATAGAGGCGTTACGCATTGCATCCAGCGTCCAAAAGCGTAGCCAGAAAATATGCTTTAAACTCAGCCTGATAAGCGTTCACCCCGACTTACCGGTTGTAAGCAGCTCTGGTATCAGCGTAAGGCCCGATGCCGCCCATGCACCGCCCGGTGACTTCGACTACATTGCGGTGATTGGTGGAGGTCTGGAGCATCTTCACCAGGGGCACCGTGGCGACAGAGCGTTTCTCACGGATGCTCATCACAACAGCACTCCTCTGATAGGTATTGGTACCGGCAGCTTTATTCTGGCGGAGGAAGGCTTACTGAACGAGCGCCGTGCCTCGATTCATCCTCATCATCATGGCGTTTTCACGCAGCGGTTCCCGCAGGTTTATGCTGAGCAAGGCCTCGATTTTATCGACGAAGGTGATGTGCTGACCTGCCCGGGTGGGATCTCAACGCTCACCCTGGTAACGTCCCTGATCCGCGCCCACGGGGGAGACGACATTGCGGCTACTACCTCCTGGCGTCTGTCTCTTCCTCCACATGATGCCGCCACGCCACGGCCCGCGAATGTCGCCATGATCCCTGATTCACGACTGCGCAGGGCGGTGATGATTATCGAACAATATCTGACTCACCCGCTGAACGCCGCCAGGCTCGCGCAGGACGTCAAGCTGAGTGAACGTCAGCTCAACCGCCTGTTTCATGCCGAGTTTGGCAAAACGGCGCGGGAATTTATTCGCAGCGCCAGGCTACGCTATGCCTGCTGGCTGCTGAAAAACTCTCAGCAAAGCGTCACGGATATTGCGCGGCGGATGCGGTTCAGCGACTGCGCCCACTTTATTCGTCATTTTCAGACCGAGTACGGCTGTACGCCGGGAGTATGGCGCACGTCGCAGAACTGATGTGCCGATTTCGTGCTTTCTTCGTAGGGTATTACTGGCCCGCCTGGATAGACTTCCGTTAAAAGCCCAACGGAGGGAAGACGACATGAACTGGCAGCCTTTTCGCGGCGATGCACCGGAAAATATGACGATTTTTAGCGCGTCATTTCCCGACGTCAGCGACCAGTGGCCGATGAAAGAAGACGCTGCCCGTGAGATCGCCTCCCTTGACCGCGCCCTGAAAGCCGAGCCAGCGCTCCGGCCGCCGAGCGTGGAATACGACGAAGGGGGGCAGGCCGTGCTTGTTCCCCAGAACCGCTATTCCGAACAGGCCTTCCGCAACCGCCCGGCGCTTGCCGCGTGGCGAACCCGGCTTGTCCCCTCCGCGCTGGCGCTGTTTGTGGTGCAAAACCCGCTGGAAGACCGCCTGCCCGACGGCACAAAAATGGACAGCGACAGCCGCCAGTGGTTTATCCACGCTAACGATGCGGTTGGCGTGCGTTCCCGCGCCCGGGTGCTGGCCGCGCTGGTGGATAAGTACATTCATAATGAGAGCGAGAACAACTGGGTCAGCCTCGCGAGCGGCGCCGCCATCCCGGTGCTGGAGGCGCTGCGTGAAGCAAAGCTCGACGGCCAACAGGTCTATCTTACGCTGGTGGACAAAGACCCGGTGGCGCTCAGCTGGGCCGAAACCATGGCGGCTCAGGAAGGCATTGTGGTGGGCGAACAGCTGACGCTGCTCAGGCGCAACCTGCTCCATACCCTGGTGCGTAACGAGGACCTGCTGCTGGAGCTGGGCGAACATCAGGCCGAACTGGTCGACGCGCTGGGGATCTTCGAATACTTCAACGATACCGATGCGGTGATTTTTCTCCAGCGCGCGCTGCGGCTGGTCAAACCCGGCGGGGCGGTGATTGTGTCGAACATGCTGACCAGCAGCCCGCAAATTGACTTTGTGCTGCGGGGCATCGGCTGGGAGGATATTCACCCGAGGTCGTTACAGCAGCTGCAGAATATCCACCTCGCGGCGGGCGTGCCGGTGGAAAACGTCACCGTGGTGGTGCCGAAGGACGGGGTGTACGCGGTGATGGAGATTAGGGTAGGGGATGAAAAACCGCACGGTCAGTTCCCTCTCCCTGAGGGAGAGGGTTAGGGTGAGGGTGGACAGGGCGCTACAATATTTACCGTTCCTCAGCTGTTCTGTTTACCCGAACAACTGCCATGAAGGATTAGCTGGTTTCTTTATTCTCACTGTCTGTTGGGGATTCTTGTTTTTCATGCTCTATCTGCTGACCTGTCTCCTGAACCAACTTCCGGGCCATTTCCCTGATACGCTCTCGACTTTCAGATGTACGAGAGTTTATAACTTCATTTAAGGTCTTCAGTTTATTGCCTCCATGCTTCTGGATACTTGATTTAATCGCCGCGCTCTATAATGATCTCCCCATGAAAATAGAAACCGCACTCCCCACACACTTCGAACGTCTGGTCGCGATCTGGGAATCCTCCGTCCGCGCCACCCATCACTTTTTACAGGAAAGCGATATTGCGGCGCTGCGCCCGTTATTGCTTAACGCCTACCTGCCTAACCTCAAGGTCGTGATCGCTCGCGATGACGCAGGCGTTATTCACGGCTTTTTAGGCGTGGATGAAAACCGCATTGAAATGCTATTTGTTGACGACGCGAGCCGCGGGAAGGGCGTTGGGAAATTGCTGCTGACACACGCCATCGCAGAGTTCGGCGCGAAGGAGGTGGACGTGAATGAGCAGAACCCGCAGGGCGTCGCGTTTTATCGCCATATGCGGTTTGAGCAGGTCGGACGCTCGGAACTGGACGGGCAGGGGAATCCGTTTCCGTTGCTGCATATGAAGCTGAGCAGGGATAGCGGGATTAGCGTTTAGCCTGCTTTTCCCATTTTAATAAGTCGATGATATCTTTCTCGCCTTCGGCTTCTTTCAGCAGGCGCTGCTTTTTTTCAAACTCAATGTATTCTGAGCTCGCCTTTTCATCAGCAGCTTTCTTGCTGATTTTGTCTGCTCCTTCTAAAACGTCCCGGTCATTGAATTGCAGGAACTGATCGAGCTTGGTTTGCCAGTCTTGTAAAAATACCTGCTTGCGACGTTTGGCCTGATCTTCGGCAAAATCGAGCCACATATTAACGACGCGATTAAGCTCGCTCACCTCCTCCTGAGACAGATAATTTTTTGCAGTGGTGACATCGCTTTTACGGACTTCTTCGCCTTTAAAGCTGGTCAGCCCCATATGCGGTTGAGTAGCGTCCGCACGTTTGTGAATCAACTCAGCAGCGGTGTGGCCCGTGCAGGCAAAATGCAGTTTATTCTGGATGGTCTGGAAGAATTGCGTGGTTTCTTTGAGTTACGGCTGATAGTCAGCGGCTAATGCGAAAATCTCCCTCACGCGAAGATATACCCGGCGTTCGCTGGCCCGTATATCGCGAATGCGTTCCAGCATTTCATCGAAATAGTCAGATACGGCGGAAGATCCGACAGGTGGGTTTTTCAGGCGCTCGTCGTCCATAACGAAGCCTTTAACCAGGTATTCCTGCAGCGTTTGGGTGGCCCACTGTCGGAACTGTGTGCCTCGCGTGGAGCGGACGCGATAGCCGATGGCGAGAATGACGGGCAGGCTAAAGTATTGAACGTTATAAACTTTACCATCGCTGGCAGTTGTTCGGTAAAACCGAACAACTGAATTTTCGACCAGCTCACCCTCATCAAAAATATTCTTGATATGCCCACTGATCGTTGCTTTGGCTTTGCCGTATAACTCACAGATCGTGGCCTGTGAGAGCCACAACGTATCGCTTTCGAAGCGGCATTCAATGCGAACTTTTCCATCTTTGCTGGCAAACATGACGAATTCACCGGCTGGTGAATTAATTAATTCTTCATATGTCATGCTGCCTCCGCGTCATAAAGTTGATGCCTGTAAGCTCGTAGTATGCCAGAAACAGCCGCTAAGCCAGGTAGTTTGTATTTGATTTTGCGAGGCGCTTTCCAGCATGCGGAATTTGGATCGCCGCAAGCGCGTCCTCTATCTCAATGAGCTTTGCTTTCGTCCGTTTATAATCGTCCTGCAAACGCTGTTCCTGCTCATTATACGCAACCAGAACGATGCACCCTTTCATCACCTTTACCGTGACCTGTTGTCCGGTATCAAAACCCGCCGCGCGCAGCCACTTGCCGGAAAGGATAATTTTCGGCGTGGATTTGTCGAAAACATTCGGGCGGTATCCCACAATTAACGAACGCTCGGTTCCGGATTGGTCGGTGTCTGGGGTAGAATGCGAATCAGCCATAATCAACTCCTTGATAGTTGGTGAGGTTAGACGCCCTTTAGTGCTCCAACACTGTTGGGCGTTGTCAGAATTCCAAATCCATGTGGTAGGTACCACATGCGGATAAATTAACCTAAGTGGTACCTACCATGCAAGAGAAAAAGAAACCAAATTTTGACCGTACCAAAAGCACTATGAAGAACATCCGGTTCGAGGATGAGCTTTTGGAACAGATTGAAAAGGCTGCAGGGAAAGGGAATTTTAGTAAGTGGGTTAAGGAAGCATGTCAACGGAGATTACGGGAAAAAACGAGCAACAATTAGTCGTATGCTTAAGTTTTGTGAGTAAAAGTCTCCTCGAAAGGATGAGTAATGTTGCCTTATTAATTGATAGGTATTAACAATCAATTATTTACATTAATTTTTTTTAATAAATTTCAATGGGTTAAATCTAACTGTATGTGGTTTTACAATCTTGACTTTTCCAGGGATGGTTGACTCTAGATGTCCCGTAACTTACATTAATGGTGTCTCATCTACCATGCGTAGAAAGAGCGTACGAACCCGGTGCATAGAAATGTGTGTCGGGTTCAGCTTTTTATGACAGTTGTGATCTCGCTCTGCTGTTTGCAAGTTGCCTGCGTTTGCCACTTCTATTTACTATATAAGCTGTTTTTAACAGCCAGTAGTCTCTACGAGCAGCCAACACCACAACATAGTCTTCTATTTCATTCCAAATAACGAATTCCGTGTTACTTCCACGCCTCTCTTCCCAACAAGATAAATGTTCATTATCTGAATGAATAATCATATGAGATATCCATCTGATTCTGGCACACCGTGAAAGATCGGGAGTTCTTTCTTCTTCTTTTTCACCTTCGGAAGTCAAATGCCAAAATCCAAATTCTTTTCCATCATATTCAGGAGTGAAACGAGGTTGAACCGGAAGGCCCCGAAATCGGATGCCAGACCTTAGAAATGAATGCTGAAATTCATTATAGACCTCTTCAATATATAATGACCAGTCACCAGAGAATTCGAGCAGATCGGGCATTTCTAGCATTAGCGTGACTCCCAAACAAAAACATTGAATTTTCGCTCGGTAGGCAACGTGCTTCTTAATAGATCTCTATTAGTATAAAATCTTATTTTTTCGATGATCTGTAATTTACCTTCGTTTGTATTCAAACCTCTATGAAGATAACCTAAAGCACCTATAAATAAATCAGCAAGTTGTAGTTGTTGAACTTCGTGAGAACGTATATGCTGGATTCTTTGGATTGAATCCCTATTAAAATCATAACCTGAATTATGAAGAACCCTTCTTAATTTTTCAATCTTCTCGATTCCAAGGGTGTCTTTTATATCGAAATAAACTCTATATAAACTTTGGTTCTCAATTATGTTTTTCAATAAATAGAAACATATTTTATAATAAAATGTATTATGATCTTGATTGAATCTATGATGATCTAGCCTACTTTTATGGGGAACTATAACCGCTCTAAAACGTAAAGCTTGATTAGAAAAAAAGTAGTCAACTAATTCTAAATAAAATGCAACTTTAGATTTGGATACTTTGGTCCATTTTATTTCAAATTCTTCGCTTAAACCGTGTTTTACTTTTATCGCTCGGATATCACGGGAAATTTTCTTTGTAATTGAGTCAGGACACCATGTAGCACCTATCACCATAACTTCTTGGTGATCATGTAAAAGATGACATGATTCATCGCAAAACACGTTAAAGGTCTTAGTGTTCAAAATGACATTCTCCATACTAACATTGGGTAATTTTCCTAGAATTTTGGAATAAGTGCAATCTAGAAAAGAGAATAGGAAAAAAACAATGGAGAGATGCTTAGGTGGATGTACTTAATAAGGGTTGAAATTTATTTAAATCAATAAGTTGGCGGAAGATCACAGGAGTCGAACCTGCCCGGGAACGCTGGCGTCCCCAACTGGATTTGAAGTCCAGCCACCTCACCGGAGATGACGATCTTCCGCGCCTCGATTGCTACATGGAGGCGGGGCGCATTATAGCTACTTTCAGGCATTTACCACATACCCCACACCACTTTTTTCACCTCTCTTTTGACCTGTACACCCCTGTTTCAGTTAATTCCTAAGAAAATCCTCATGTTAGCCCCCCGTGCTCTCAACATTTACCGCGATCACAAAAAACAAGAAACGTAATCTGCTAACCAGAAAACGCAATACCCGCTCCTGAAACAATGGTTTAAAACTTTGTAACCGGTCTCAGCGCCCCCTACAGCGTGAAGGATAAAAAAAGATGAGCGAAGTTTTGTCAGTAAAAGAGAAGATTGGCTACGGCATGGGAGATGCCGCCAGCCACATCATTTTTGATAACGTCATGTTGTACATGATGTTCTTCTACACCGATATTTTCGGCATTCCCGCCGGGTTTGTCGGGACCATGTTCCTGCTGGCGCGCGCGCTGGATGCGATCTCCGACCCGTGCATGGGACTGATTGCCGATCGTACCCGCAGCCGCTGGGGCAAGTTTCGTCCGTGGATTTTGTTTGGCGCTATCCCGTTCGGCATCGTCTGCGTGCTGGCCTACACCACGCCGGACCTCAGCCTCAACGGCAAAATGGTTTACGCCGCCGTTACCTACACCCTGCTGACCCTGCTCTATACCGTGGTGAACATCCCGTACTGCGCGCTCGGCGGCGTGATCACCAACGACCCGACGCAGCGTATCTCCCTTCAGTCCTGGCGCTTTGTGCTGGCAACGGCGGGCGGCATGCTCTCCACGGTGCTGATGATGCCGCTGGTGAACCTGATTGGCGGCGACGATAAGGCGTTCGGCTTCCAGGGCGGCATCGCCGTGCTGTCGGTGGTCGCGTTCCTGATGCTGGCGTTCTGCTTCTTTACCACCAAAGAGCGCATCCAGGTGCCGCCGAGCACCACCTCCATGCGGGAAGACCTGCGCGACATCTGGCACAACGACCAGTGGCGCATCGTCGGCGTGCTCACCATCCTCAACATCCTCGCTGTCTGCGTGCGCGGCGGCGCGATGATGTACTACTGCACCTGGATCATGGGCTCGCCGGAGGTGTTCGTCGCGTTCCTCACCACCTACTGCGTCGGCAACCTGATCGGCTCCGCGCTGGCGAAACCGCTCACCGACTGGAAGTGCAAGGTCAGCATCTTCTGGTGGACCAACGCCGCGCTGGCGGTGGTCAGCGTGGCGATGTTCTTCGTCCCGATGCATGCCACCGTGCTGATGTTCGCCTTTATCTTCGTCATCGGCGTGCTGCACCAGCTGGTGACGCCGATTCAGTGGGTGATGATGTCCGATACCGTCGACTACGGCGAATGGACCAACGGCAAGCGCCTGACCGGCATTAGCTTTGCGGGCACGCTGTTCGTGCTGAAGCTTGGCCTGGCGCTGGGCGGGGCGATGATCGGCTGGATGCTGGCAGGCGGCGGCTACGACGCGGCAGCCAAAACCCAGAACAGCGCGACCATCAGCATCATTATCGGCCTGTTTACCCTGGCCCCGGCGGTCTGCTACGTGCTGAGCGCCATCATCGCTAAACGCTACTACACGCTGAAAACCCCTTTCCTGACCAAAATCATGGGCGAGCTGGCGCAGGGCGCGCGCCGCAATCAGCAGGAGTTTGAAAACCTGCCGGTCAGCAAAGAATTACAGAACTAAGAGGACGAGAGTATGAAAATCAGTGATGGAAACTGGCTTATTCAACCGGGCCTGAACGTGACGTATCCGGTGCAGGTGTTCGACGTGGAGCAGCAGGGTAATGACCTGGTGGTGTTTGTTGCGCCGCGCGACGTGCGCGAACGCACCTGGCAGCTCGACACGTTGATGTTCACGGTGCGCCTGTTTGCCCCACAGGAAGGGATTGTCGGGGTGCGCATCGAGCACTTCCAGGGCGCGCTGAATAACGGCCCGCACTATCCGCTGAACGTTCTGAAAGACGTGAAGGTAGAGATTGAAAACAATGCCGATTTTGCCGAGCTGAAAAGCGGCAGCGTCAGCGTGCGCGTCACCAAAGGCGAGTTTTGGGCGCTGGATTTCCTGCGTAACGGCCAGCGCATTACCGGCAGCCAGCTGAAAAACAACGGCTACGTGCAGGACATCAACGCCGACCGCAATTACGTGTTCGAACGTCTGGATCTGGGCGTGGGGGAAACGGTCTACGGTCTGGGCGAGCGCTTTACCGCGCTGGTGCGCAACGGCCAGACGGTTGAAACCTGGAACCGCGACGGCGGTACCAGCACCGAGCAGTCCTACAAAAACATCCCGTTCTACCTGACCAACCGCGGCTACGGCGTGCTGGTGAATCATCCGGAAAACGTCTCGTTTGAAGTCGGCTCCGAGAAGGTCTCCAAAGTGCAGTTCAGCGTGGAAGGGGAATATCTCGAGTACTTCGTGATCGACGGCCCGACGCCGAAAGAGGTGCTGAACCGCTATACGCGGTTTACCGGGCGTCCGGCGCTGCCGCCTGCCTGGTCGTTCGGCCTATGGCTGACCACCTCGTTCACCACCAACTACGACGAAGCGACGGTAAATAGCTTTATCGACGGCATGGCCGAGCGCGACCTATCACTGCACGTCTTCCACTTCGACTGCTTCTGGATGAAGGCCTTCCAGTGGTGCGACTTCGAGTGGGACCCGGTGACCTTCCCGGATCCGGAAGGCATGATCCGCCGCCTGAAGGAGAAAGGGCTGAAGGTCTGCGTGTGGATCAACCCGTACATCGGCCAGAAATCCCCGATCTTCCGGGAGCTGAAAGAGAAGGGTTACCTGCTCAAGCGCCCGGACGGCTCCCTGTGGCAGTGGGACAAATGGCAGCCCGGGCTGGCGATCTATGACTTCACCAACCCGGACGCGTGCCGGTGGTATGCCGACAGGCTGAAAGGCCTGGTGGAGATCGGCGTCGACTGCTTTAAGACCGACTTCGGCGAGCGCATCCCGACGGACGTGCAGTGGTTTGACGGGTCCGATCCGCAGAAGATGCACAACCACTACGCCTACATCTATAACGAGTTGGTGTGGAACGTGCTGAAAGAGACGGTGGGGGAAGAAGAGGCGGTGCTGTTTGCCCGTTCGGCGTCCGTGGGTGCGCAGCAGTTCCCGGTGCACTGGGGCGGCGACTGCTACGCCAACTATGAATCCATGGCCGAAAGCCTGCGCGGCGGCCTGTCGATTGGCCTGTCCGGCTTCGGGTTCTGGAGCCACGATATCGGCGGGTTCGAAAACACCGCTCCGGCGCACGTCTACAAACGCTGGTGCGCGTTCGGGCTGTTCTCCAGCCATAGCCGACTGCACGGCAGCAAATCCTACCGCGTGCCGTGGGCGTACGATGACGAGTCCTGCGACGTGGTGCGCCACTTCACCCAGCTGAAGTGTCAGCTGATGCCGTATCTGTATCGTCAGGCGGCGCTGGCGCGCGAGTTCGGCACGCCGATGCTGCGCGCGATGATGCTGGAGTTCCCGGACGATCCGGCGTGCGATTACCTCGACCGCCAGTACATGCTGGGGGATTCGGTGATGGTCGCGCCGGTGTTCTCCGAGGCGGGCGACGTGCAGTTTTATCTGCCGGAAGGACGCTGGACGCACCTGTGGCACAACGACGAAATTCAGGGCAGCCGCTGGCATAAGCAGCAGCACGATTTTATGAGCCTGCCGGTCTACGTGCGCGATAACACCCTGCTGGCGCTGGGCAGCAACAACCAGAAGCCGGACTACGCGTGGAACGAGGGGACGGCCTTCCAGCTGTTTAACCTGGACGACGGCGCAACGGCGGTGAGCGAAGTGCCTGCGGCGGACGGCTCCGTGGCGTTTACGCTGAAGGCGTCACGTCGGGGCGACATCGTGACCTTTACCGGCGCGGGAGACGCGCAAAACTGGTCGGTGTGCTTGCGCAACGTGCAGAAGGTGAGCGGCGTGAAAGGTGGTTCACACGCGGGCAGCGAGTGGGGTGTGGTGGTGAAAGCAGAGGGGGATGAGGTGGTGGTTCACTTCTGAGCTGGAAAAATGCCCGGAGGCGCTTCGCTTACCGGGCCTACGATATGTGCGGTCTGATGCCCTCACCCTGACCCTCTCCCACAGGGAGAGGGATGGTTTGCTCCCTCTCCCTTTTAGGGAGAGGGCTGGGGTGAGGGTGGTGTCGAAACCACACCGCCCGTCATCGTCTGCTGCACCTGCTGTTTATCCATATTCACCGCGTTCAGCTTGCCGTTCACCGTTGGCTTCAACGGTGCGCTGGCCTGCACGCTGCCGCTGGCGGTGAGCTGAATATTGCCGTCGCCCGTAATCGGCAGCGCAGGCCAGCCCCACTGCTGCAGCACGTTGAGCGGCACGCCGCGCCCGTTCAGGCTCACCGTGGTCTGCCGCTGCGGGAGCTGTGAAACCGTTGCCGTGGCTTCCAGAATACCTTTCTCGGTAAAGGCGCTCAGGTCGGTAATGTTCACCGTGGCAGCGTTGGCATTCAGCGCCAGCGACGGACGGCGCACGTCCACGCGGTTAAAGGTCGCCGCCGCGCCGTTCAGGGTTGCGCTGCCGCCCCAGATACCCCACTGGCGATCTTTCACCAACTGCAGGTTTGCGCCATAGCCGTCCAGAGAGGTGATCTGCCACGGGAAGGCAGGATCGATGTCGATCACCAGGTTGCGGCTCAGGCCGAATTTTTGCAGCGTGACGCTGTTCAGCCATTCCGGGAGGGGATCCATCCACAGCGTTTTCCAGTTTTCAGGCAGGGTGTACTCCAGCCCGGCGATGGCGACATCGTCCAGCACCAGCGCTTTACCGTCGCGCAGCCAGCTGCCGGAGGTGCGTACCATGCCGCCTTCCCACCGGGAGGTGAACTGACGCAGCGCCATGCCCTGTGGGGAAAACTCCGCATTCAGGATCGGGTCGAAAAGATGCAGCGAACCGTAGATGAACTCGCTGGCGTTCATGGACAGGCGTCCTTCCTGGCTCTGCCAGTCGCCTTTGCTGAGAGTCAGGTTGCGCAGGCTTAAGTCGAGATCGGTCACCGCCCAGTCCGGGCCCTGAAGCCGGGCGTCGGTCACGTCCAGACGACCAATCTGCAGAGTGGGGATGGTGGCCAGCGGCGCGAAGAACGCCATCAGCGTTTTATCGCTCTGCAGGCGGATCTCGTTCAGGCGCATCGTGTCGATAATCCAGCTCCCGTCGGCGTTGCGCAGGGCGGAGCCGGTGAGTGAGCCACGGGCCATGTCGGCGCCAATTGTTTTCAGCACCACCTCCTTGCCGTTAAGCTGGCCCTCGATCAGCACGTTGGTGGCCGGTACGCCGTTCAGGGTCAGCGAGCCTGCGCTCATCTGAATCTGTGCGTTGTTCCCCAGCACGTTGCCCGCTTCCGGCTGCCACGGGCTGACGCCGCCCGTGACCTTCTGCGCGCTCAGGTCCCATTCGGTATTCGGGCTGTTAAACGCCATGTTGTTCAGCTGCAGGCGATCCGCCTGGAAAGGCAGCGGTGCCGTCTGGGGCGAGAGATTCAGCGTGCCGTCGAACAGGGTGATGGTGTCCATATGCAGCGGATCGGTTATCTGGCGGCTGCTCAGGCCAATATCGACTTTTTTGGCTACCAGCGTGGCGGGTTTACCGTCCCGACCGAAGGTGACGTTTTCCAGAATGATGTGGGAAGGCGACGAAAAGCGGTGATTCATCTTGTCGAAACTGAGTTCGTAGTCGGTATTCACCGTCACCCAGCTGCTGACCTGAGACGCGCCCCAGCGGGTCTGGAGCAGAATATAGAGCGCCAGCATCACAATGAGCAGGGCTACCAGAAGATAGATGAGGAGCTTTCCAATAAATTTCATGGTCTTCCATCCCGCAAAACGCACATAAGGGAGTTATGCACGATTTATGCGCAATCCTCAAGGCGGGAATGGTGTAATTAGATGTCACGGCAGGCATTGACTGCCTGCCGTGAGAGAAATCAATTTTTCTCAGGCGGGAAAACGAGGTTCAGAACGATAGCGGTGATACCGCCCGCGGCAATGCCGGAAGAGAGCAGGTTTTTCACCCAGTCAGGCGCAAACTGCAGGATCAGCGGCTGCTGGGAAACACCCAGACCGACGGCCAGCGACAGCGCGATAATCATGATCGCGCGGCGGTTCAGCGGCTCGCGGGAAACGATACGCACGCCGGAGGCCGCGATAGTCCCGAACATCACCAGCGTTGCGCCGCCCAGCACCGGCTCAGGGATGTGCTGCACAAAGCCGCTTACCGCCGGGAACAGGCCGAGGACGATCAGCATCAGCGCCACCACAAAACCGACGTAGCGGCTGGCCACGCCGGTCAGCTGGATCACGCCGTTGTTCTGGCCGAAGCAGGAGTTCGGGAAGGTGTTGAATACCGCAGAGACAAACGAGTTCAGACCGTTCGCCAGCACGCCGCCTTTCAGGCGCTTCATATACAGCGGGCCGGACACCGGCTGCTCGGAGACGTCGGAGGTGGCGGTGATGTCACCGATGGTCTCCAGAGAGGTGATCATAAAGACCAGCATCAGCGGCAGGAGCAGGCCCCAGTCAATGCCCAGCCCGTAGTACAGCGGCGTGGGGACGGTGATCAGCGCGCTGTTGGTCGGCGCGGTGTTCTCAGGCAGCATGCCCAGTGCCCACGCCAGCAGGTAACCCGCCGCCATGGCGATCACCAGCGAGGCGACGCGCAGGTAAGGGTTACGCTGACGGTTAAGCAGAATAATGATCGCCAGCACGACACCCGCCAGCAGCAGGTTTTTCGGCGCGCCGAAGGTGTGATCGCTCATTGCGGCATAGCCACCGCCGATGGAGGTCAGGCCCACCTGGATCAGCGACAGGCCGATAATCATTACGACGACGCCGGAAACCAGCGGGGTGATGACGCGGCGAGCCAGATGCAGAACGCGGGAGATCACCATCTCCGTACAGCTGGCCAGCATCAGCGTGCCGAACAGCGCCGCCATCATGGTCGGAACATCCGCACCGCCGGTTTTCAGCGCCGTACCGCCCATGATCAGCGGTGCCACGAAGTTAAAGCTGGTGCCCTGAATCGACAATAATCCCGACCCTACCGGACCCCACGCTTTAATTTGAATAATCGAGGCCACGCCGGAGGCGAAGAGAGACATGCTGATAATGTGCTGCGTGTCCTGCGCCGGTAAACCGAGCGCCTGGCAAATCAGCAGCGCCGGGGTGATCACCGCAACAAACATCGCCAGAAGATGCTGGCAGGCGGCGAAAAGCGTTTGCGGCAGCGGCGGGCGGTCTTCAAGGCGGTAAATCAGTTCGCTATTTTGCTTCTGCGCAATCGGTTGCGCATCGGGCGACTCTATGGTGTTAACGGACATCGGCGGCAATCCCACGGTGGAAAAGCGGGCATTTTATCTGACCACCTGGTAAAAGCAAACGATTGCCAGCAAAAAAAGGGAAGAAAATCTGCCGCTGTGAGCAGGTTTTCTACAACGCATCGGGAAAAAAAATTACACTTTTTCGCGCCGGGAGCTCATGAAGAGCGCAAACCGGCCCAGGATAACGCCGCGAGTGTATGGAACACGCGCAAAACAGGAGCCTTCTATGATTCATCTCGATACGTTGTCGACACTTGTTGCCGCAACGCTGGTCTTACTGCTTGGCCGTAAGCTGGTACATAGCGTTTCCCTTCTGAAGAAATACACCATTCCTGAACCTGTCGCCGGTGGCCTGCTGGTGGCGCTGGCCCTGCTGATACTGAAAAAAAGCATGGGCTGGGAAATCGATTTTGATATGTCCCTGAAGGACCCGCTGATGCTGGCCTTCTTTGCCACCATCGGCCTGAACGCTAACCTGGCGAGCCTGCGGGCGGGCGGTAAAGTGCTCGGCGTATTCCTGATTGTGGTGGTGGGGCTGCTGCTAATGCAAAACGCTATCGGCATCGGGATGGCGACGCTGCTGGGGCTGGATCCGCTGATGGGGCTGCTGGCGGGGTCGATTACCCTTTCGGGCGGTCACGGAACCGGGGCCGCATGGAGCAAGCTGTTCATCGAACGCTACGGGTTTGAAAACGCGACGGAAGTGGCGATGGCCTGTGCGACCTTTGGTCTGGTGCTGGGTGGCCTGATTGGCGGCCCGGTGGCGCGGTATCTGGTTAAACACTCCACCACGCCGAACGGCAGGCCTGACGATGAGCTGGTGCCGACCGCGTTCGAAAAGCCGGACGTCGGGCGCAGCATTACCTCGCTGGTGCTGATTGAAACCATCGCGACGATCGCCATCTGCCTGACCGTGGGCAAAGTGGTTGCGCAATGGCTGGCGGGCTCAGCGTTTGAACTGCCGACGTTTGTCTGCGTGCTGTTTATCGGGGTGATCCTGAGCAACGGTCTGGCGCTGATGGGCTTCTACCGCGTATTTGAACGGGCGGTATCGGTGCTCGGCAACGTCTGCCTGTCGCTGTTCCTGGCGATGGCGCTGATGAGCCTCAAGCTGTGGGAACTAGCCTCTCTGGCGCTGCCGATGGTGGCCATTCTGGCGGTGCAGGCGCTGTTTATGGCTCTATACGCCATATTTGTCACGTGGCGTATGATGGGCAAAAACTACGATGCGGCGGTGCTGGCTGCGGGTCACTGCGGGTTTGGCCTGGGGGCTACCCCAACGGCTATCGCCAACATGCAGGCGATCACCGAACGGTTCGGGCCATCGCACATGGCGTTTCTGGTGGTCCCGATGGTCGGGGCGTTCTTTATTGATATCGTCAACGCGCTGGTGATTAAGCTGTACCTGATGCTGCCGATGTTTGCCTGAAATCAGGCGTTGGAATAGCGCTCGGTTTCCGGCATCCAGCGCTCAATTAACGCTGCCGCCTGTTCGGGGTAGCGTTCATGAATATGTCGTGCAAGGCGCTGAACTTCGGGGATCATCGCCTGATCGCGCAGCAAATCCGCCACTTTGAATTCCGCGTTCCCCGTCTGACGCGTGCCGAGCAGTTCGCCCGGGCCGCGGATCTCCAGGTCTTTTTGCGCAATCACAAAACCGTCGTTGCTGTCGCGCAGCACCTGCAACCGCATCTGGGCGGTTTTCGAGAGCGGGGCTTTATAGAGCAGTACGCAGTGGGACGCTACCGCGCCACGGCCAACGCGCCCGCGCAGCTGGTGGAGCTGGGCAAGGCCGAGACGTTCCGGGTTTTCGATGATCATCAGGCTGGAATTCGGGACGTCCACGCCGACTTCGATCACCGTGGTGGCGATCAGCAGATGCAAATCACCCTGTTTGAACGACTGCATCACCGCCTGTTTTTCGGCGGGCTTCATGCGTCCGTGAACCAGACCCACGTTCAGCTCCAGCAGCGCCAGCTTAAGCTCTTCCCACGTGGCTTCGGCAGCCTGCGCTTCCAGCAGTTCAGACTCTTCAATCAGTGTACAGACCCAGTAGGCCTGACGCCCTTCATGGGTGCAGGCGTTGCGCACGCGGTCGATGATATCGCTGCGGCGCGTGTCAGGAATGGCGACCGTTGTGACCGGCGTACGGCCCGGCGGCAGTTCGTCGATGGTGGAGGTATCCAGATCGGCGTAGGCGGTCATCGCCAGGGTGCGCGGAATCGGCGTAGCGGTCATGATCAGCTGATGCGGGTGGAAGCCCTGCTGCAGGCCTTTCTCCCACAGTGCCAGACGCTGATGCACGCCGAAGCGGTGCTGCTCGTCGATAATCACCAGCGCAAGACCGTTAAACTGCACCTGCTCCTGGAAGATGGCGTGCGTGCCGACAATCATCTGCACCTGCCCGCTGGCAATAGCCTCCTGTTGCGCAAGGCGCGCTTTGCCTTTTTGCTTCCCGGCAAGCCAGCCCACTTCAATCCCCAGCGGCGTAAACCAGGCGCGGAAATTGTTGGCGTGCTGTTCTGCCAGCAGCTCGGTCGGCGCCATCAGCGCCACCTGTTTACCGTGGGCAATCGCGCGCAGGGCCGCCAGCGCGGCAACCAGCGTTTTACCGGAACCTACGTCGCCCTGCACCAGGCGCATCATCGGTACGTCGAGCGCCATATCGCGTTCGATTTCGGCGGTGACGCGCGCCTGCGCGCCGGTGGGTTTAAACGGCAGCGAGGCCAGCAGCTTATCTTTGAGCTCATCATGCGGGCTTAAGGGCTGGGCGTGGAAACGCTGCGCGCCCGCGCGAAGCGCCAGCATGCTCAGGTTATGTGCCAGTAATTCCTCAAGGATAAGACGCTGTTGGGCGGGGTGTTTGCCGCTTTCTAAATCGCTGAGCTGCAGCGTTGGCGGCGGGCGGTGCAGGGTGCGCAGCGCCTCGGGCAGGCTCATCATGCCCTGCGCCAGCTCGGGCGGCAGCAGCTCGGTAATGGCGCAGGTATCCAGCAGCTCCAGCGCCTGATCGGTGAGCTTACGCAGCGTCGCCTGCTTGATGCCTTCGGTTGTCGGGTAAACCGGGGTGAGCGTCTCCTGCATTTCCGGCGTGCTGAGATCGCCCTGCACGCGGTACTCCGGGTGGATCATCTCTGCGCCGTATTTCCCGCGTTTGGCTTCGCCATAGGCCAGCACCCTGCGGCCCGTCGCCAGGCTGTTTTTCATCGCCGCGCTGAAGTTGAAAAAACGCATGGTGAGAATGCCGGTGCCGTCGCTGATCTGGCAGGTCATCATCCGGCGTCCGCCGAAGGTGATGTTGCAGTTCAGGACTTCGCCTTCAACGGTGGCGTAAATGGCGGGAAGGAGATCGCCAATCTTGTAGAGCTGGGTGCGGTCTTCGTAACGCAGGGGGAGGTGAAGCAGGAGATCCTGCACGGTGTGCAGGCCAATTTTTGCCAGCTTATTGCTTTGCGCCGCGCCCACGCCCGTCAGGCTGTTAAGCGGGATGGCATCCAGCAGGCGGCCTTTCATCGCTTACCCGGCGTACTGCATGGTGGCCCACCACTCGGCATCGGCTTCAATTTCGCCCTGCGCGTTGACGTGGGGGTAAGGCAATTTTTTCTGCTTCGCAACGCGAGCCAGCACCGGATAACCGCCTTCAAACAGCAGGCGCTGCTGTTCCTCTTCCGGCAGCATGCTGTTGCTGCGCTCGTACATCCCGGCGTTCTGACGCTGGCGCTGCGCTTCATACAGAATGAGCGCGGACGCCACGGAGACGTTGAGAGACTGGACCATGCCGATCATCGGAATGATGATGTCCCGATCCGCCAGATCCAGCGCTTCCTGGGTGATCCCGGTTTTCTCCTGACCCATCAAAATGCAGGTCGGGCGGGTGTAGTCGATCTCGCGGAAATCTACGGCTTTAGCGGACAGGTTAGTGGCCAGGATCTGCATCCCGCGCCCTTTCAGGTGCGATACGGCTTCGCCAATGGTGTGATGATTTTTGACAGACACCCAGCTGTTGCTGCCTGCCGCCGCCGAGACCGTATTACGCATACGGCCTTCCGGCCAGACGGCGTGCACTTCATGCACACCGACGGCATCTGCGGTACGGACGATAGCAGAGACGTTATGAGGTTTATGCACCTGCTCCATGCAGACCGTCAGGTCAGGCTGACGCCTGGCGAGCATTTCGCAGATACGTGCATAACGTTGTGAATTCATAAACCTAGTTTCGGTTTCGGGTGACTTTAATCACGTCCGGCATGACGCGGATCTTGCGCATAATATTCGCCAGATGCACGCGGTCGCGGGCGGTCAGACGAATAAAGGCGCTGTACACGCGGCCATCTTTTTCTTCCGTATTCAGGCTCTGAATATTGGAAGAGGCCGTGTTGATCGCTGCCGTCAGGTTCGCCAGGGCACCCTGGTGGTTGAACATATCCACCTTAATTTCGGTGATAAATTCCTGCGCGGTCTCTTTATCCCACTCGACCGCCATAAATTTCTCGGCTTCTTTCTGGTAGCCGCGAATGTTACGACAGGACTCGTGGTGGATAACCAGCCCTTTGCCCGGGCTGACGTGCGCAATAATCGGGTCGCCAGGAATTGGACGACAGCATTTTGCGAAGGTGATCAGCACCCCGTCCGCGCCTTTAATCGGCAGGTGTCCGTGGCTTTGCGTCGTTGCAGGCACCGCTGTCGTGTCGCCTTGCTGCAGGTTCTTCGCCACCACCACGCTCATGGCGTTGCCGAGGCCAATCTCTGCCAGCAGGTCATCAAGCGACGCGAGCTTCATGCGCTCCAGCTCACGCTGGATGTTCTCCTGCGGAATTTCAGCCAGCTTACGGCTGCCGCCCAACGCGTGGTTGAGCAGACGACGCCCCAGGCTGACGGAATCATCGCGCTTGAGGTTTTTCAGCAGCTGGCGAATTTTGGCGCGCGCTTTGGAGCTCACGACAAAGTTCAGCCAGGCCGCGTTAGGACGTGCGCCCGGCGCGGTAATAATTTCTACCGTCTGGCCGCTGGAGAGCGGCTGAGACAGCGGATAAGGCTGTCTGTCGACGCGTGCGCCGACGCAGGCATGCCCGATATCGGTATGCACGGCGTAAGCGAAGTCGACCGGCGTTGCGCCCGCAGGCAGTTCGACAATGCGACCTTCTGGGGTGAAAACGTAAATCTCATCCGGGAAGAGATCGGATTTAACGCTCTCGATAAATTCAAACGAGCTTCCCGCACTCTGCTGAAGCTCCAGCAGGCTCTGCATCCAGCGCTGGGCGCGGATTTGTGCGGTCGTGCTGCTTTCGCCACCGTGCTCTTTATACGCCCAGTGTGCGGCAACACCCATCTCTGCCATCTGGTCCATGTCTTCGGTGCGGATCTGCACCTCAACAGGCACGCCGTGCGGACCGATCATCGAGGTGTGCAAAGATTGATAGCCGTTCGCTTTTGGAATGGCGATGTAATCTTTCATACGCCCTGGACGCGGTTTGTAGAGGCTGTGCATCTGCCCCAGCACGCGATAGCAGGTGTCCGAGTCGTGGACAATGACGCGGAAGGCGTAGATGTCCATGATCGAGTGAAAACGCTGCTCTTTGAGCACCATTTTGCAGTAGATGGAGTACAAATGTTTCTCGCGACCGCTGACGCGGCACGGGATCCCCGCTTCCTGTAAGCGCCCTTCGATTTCAGAGAGGATTTTTTGAATCATCTCTTTACGGTTACCGCGTGCGGCTTTCACCACCTCTTTAATCACGCGATAGCGGTTCGGGTACAACGCTTCAAAACCCAGCTCTTCCAGCTCGGTTTTAATGTGATGAATACCTAAACGGTGCGCCAGCGGGCTGTAGATTTCGAGGGTTTCACGGGCAATGCGGCGACGTTTATCCGGGCGAAGTGAGCCCAGCGTGCGCATGTTGTGGGTACGGTCAGCGAGTTTGATGAGAATGACGCGGATATCCTGCACCATCGCCATAATCATCTTGCGGAAGTTTTCGGCTTGCGCCTCTTTCTTGTCGCGGAAATTCAGCTTATCAAGCTTAGAGACCCCTTCCACCAGTTCGGCAACGCTTTTGCCAAACAGCTGTTCCATGTCCTGATAGGTGGCAGGGGTATCTTCGATCACGTCGTGCAGCAGAGCGGCCATAAGCGTTTCGTAGTCGAGTTTCATCTCGGCCAGAATACAGGCCACCGCTACCGGGTGCGTGATATAGGGTTCACCGCTTGAACGTGTCTGGCCCTCGTGAGCGTCACGTGCAACGAGATACGCCTGCTGAAGACGCTTAATCTGGTCTTCAGGCAGGTAGGTTTGAATCAGTTGATTCAGGCTTTCAAACAGATACAAGGGCGACCCGCAGGTTTAATTAACGACGACCTTCAGCAATAGCGGTTACGGCCTGCAGTTCTGCGGCTTCCTGCTCTTGCTGCTCCTGGCGCTCACGCACGTCGAGGATCTGGTTGTTGATCAGACCTTCTTCGATTTCGCGAAGTGCAATAACGGTGGTTTTATCGTTTTCTTCCGGTACCAGCGGATCTTTACCGCCTACCTGCATCTGACGAGCGCGACGCGCGGCGACCAGCACCAGGTCAAAACGGTTACCAATTTTCTCTACAGCGTCCTGAACAGTTACGCGTGCCATACTTAAAATGCTCCACAGGTGAAGAAATGACTGGGCATGATACTGAAAGTGGGTTCAGTCTGCCAACAGTTTGGTGATTAATGCGTCATGTCGCTGCTTCTGGCGGCTCATACGCAGACGTTCTGCACGAAGAATGGTTTTGAGATCGCTCAATGCGGCATCAAAATCATCATTCACAATAAGGTAATCATATTCCGCGTAATGGCTCATTTCTGCAACAGCCTGTTCCATACGCTTTGCGATCACTTCTTCGCTGTCCTGACCGCGGCCACGTAGGCGGCGATCCAACTCATCTTTCGATGGCGGTAAAATAAAGATACTGCGCGAGTCAGGCATTTTCTTGCGAATTTGCTGTGCGCCCTGCCAGTCGATATCCAGGAACACATTCACGCCCGTGGCCAGAACCTGCTCAATGGTTTCACGCGAGGTACCGTAGTAATTCCCGAATACTTCAGCGTGTTCAAGAAACGCGTCTCTGCCGATCATCGCTCTGAATTCGTCGTGATCCACAAAGAAATAGTGTTCACCGTGCACTTCACCCGGACGCGGCTGGCGCGTGGTGTGAGAAACAGAAACCTGTGTGTCGTACAACGGTTGGGTTTTTAACAGTGCCTGAATAAGGCTGGATTTACCCGCGCCACTAGGGGCAGAAACAATATAAAGCGTGCCTTGAGCCATGAGAGTCTTTTGTATGTGTTAACGAAGAAGTCCTACATACGGGCTTATTATACACGTCGGCGCACCGTGACGTAGCCTTTGTCACACTTTTTCCCCTGGATTATTGAATTTTGCGTGCCGTTTTCAGGTTTTATCTGGGGTTTTCAGCAACCAAAAGAAATCCCGGATAGCGTCTCGCATTGTGAAACGTTGCCGTTAGCGTTGTTTCAGGCATCCGGGTATACCTCCTGCAATGCAAAGGAGGGGTAGCGATGTGGCGATGGGTAAGCGGGTTAATGCTGTTGTGGTGTGGCTATGGCGCGGCGGTGTGTCCGGTGTGGTCGCAGGCAAAAGCAGAGAAAGAGATGGCGTCGTTAAGCGCGCAAATCAAACGCTGGGATGAGGCTTACTGGAAGCAGGGCGTGAGCGAGATCAACGACGAGGTTTACGACCAGCTTCACGGGCGATTAACGCAGTGGCAGCGCTGTTTTGGCGGTGAGCCTTCAGAAGAGAAACTCCCCGCGCTGACGGGGAGCGTAAAACACCCTGTTGCCCACACGGGTGTGCATAAGGTGGCCAGCAAAGAGGAGCTGAGGCAGTGGATGCGTGCCCGACAGCATCTGTGGCTGCAGCCGAAAGTTGACGGCGTGGCGGTAACGTTGGTCTATCGTGACGGAGAGTTAACCCAGGCCATCAGCCGCGGTGATGGCCTGAAAGGGGAAGACTGGACCGAGAAGGTGCGTTTAATCCCGTCGGTTCCGCAAAAGCTCACCGGCGCGCTGGCGAATAGCGTCTTACAGGGCGAGCTTTTCTGGTTACGTGACAACCACATTCAGAACCAGATGGGCGGAATGAACGCTCGCGCAAAGGTGGCGGGGGCGATGATGCGGCAAAAGGATAACGCGCTATTAAGCATGATCGGCGTATTCATCTGGGCCTGGCCGGACGGACCGAAAGATATGCAGACATCTTTAGCTGAACTGTCTCAGGCCGGTTTTACGCTGTCGGCACGGTACACGCTTCCCGCTAAATCTGTTGATACCGTCGAGAAACAGCGCGCGGCCTGGCACGCGACCGCATTACCCTTTGCCACGGATGGCATTGTGGTGCGTTCGCAGGATGAACCCGCGGGCGAAGGCTGGTTACCGGGAGAAGGCAACTGGGTCGTCGCTTGGAAATATCCTCCTGCAGCCCAGGTCGCTGAGGTGAGTGATATTCATTTTTCCGTAGGGAGAACGGGCAAAATTTCCGTTGTAGCAGCGCTGGAACCCGTGCAACTGGATGATAAACAGGTGCAGCGGGTGAGTCTGGGCTCGGTTGGGCGCTGGCAGAGGCTGGATATTGCCCCGGGGGACCAGATACAGATCAGCCTGGCCGGGCAGGGTATCCCCCGTTTTGATAAGGTGCTCTGGCGCGGGACGGACAGGCATAAGCCAGAGCCTCCGGCCCCGCGCTATCATGCTCTCAGCTGTTTCTATGCTTCGCCGGAGTGTATGGAGCAGTTCTTTGCCCGGCTGACGTGGCTCAGCTCAAAGCAGGTCTTTGATATTGAAGGATTAGGCGAATCAGGCTGGCGGACCCTCTGGCAGGCGCATCGTTTTGAACATCTCTTTTCATGGCTGCTATTAACACAGGCGCAGCTGCAGACCACACCGGGGTTTTCCTCAGCACGCGGGCTGGCGCTCTGGCACCGATTTAATCTGGTGCGCGAAAAGCCGTTTATCCGCTGGCTCATGGCATTGGGGGTGCCAATGACGCAGGCTTCGCTGAAGGCTATGGGCGACATATCGTGGCAGGAGATGAGCGGGCGCAACGCAAAGGACTGGCAGGCCCTGCCGGGAACGGGAGGGGAGAAAGCGCGACAAATCGTTAACTGGATGCACGCGCCTCAGATTGATGTGCTGGCGAAATGGCTCGCTGAACAGCACATCAACGGGTTCTGAAGCTAGTGTGTGCTGTGTTTGTAATGAAAAACGGGCAGCCCGAGCTTCAGACGCAGCGCCAGCATGCGGGCCGTAAAGCCAAACAGCAGCGTCGAGATGACTACCACGTCATGGTTCGAAACGTAATGCTGTAGAGCGATATAAAGCACTGCTGCTGCAAAGGAGATGCCGGCATACAGCTCTTTTTGAAAGACCAGGGGGATGCGTTTGCAGAACATATCGCGCAGCACACCACCGAATACGCCCGTGACCACGGCAGCAATGGTGGCGATAACCGGTCCTTCCCCCATATCGAGCGCGATTTGCGCACCGATAATCGAAAAGACGATCAGCCCCAGCGCATCAAGCACCAGGAACAGGCGGCGAAGATGGGGCATAACTGGCGCCACGATGGTGGTTAACACGGCAGCCGTCGCCACGATAATCACATACTCAGGGTGTTTAACCCAGCCGAGCGGGTAATGGCCAAGCAGGATATCGCGCACGGAACCGCCGCCCAGCGCGGTCGCGGTAGCAATAATGATTACGCCGAAGGTGTCCATACGGCGACGTCCGGCGGCAAGTGCGCCGGTCATGGCTTCTGCGGTGATGCCAATAAGATAAAGGATGTGAAGCAGCATATACCCTCCGGTGTGAACGCGGGGAGGTTAGCGATTTGTGCGCAAGATCACGATTGAGATTTTCTAAGGCGAGTCAGTTTGCCCTATAAATTTCTATCAATTTATATTGAGTGGGCTTGATGAAAGGCGGTGAGGCGCAAAAATGGGCGTTGAGATGGATTAGAAATAGTAATGGGTGGTGCAGTCGACACCACCCGAAAGGCATTATTCGATATTCTGAATCTGCTCGCGCATCTGCTCAATCAGCACTTTCAGCTCAATCGCTGAATTCGTCACTTCTGCATTGATCGACTTAGACGCCAGGGTGTTCGACTCGCGGTTGAACTCCTGCATCATAAAGTCCAGACGGCGACCCACAGCTTCTTTCTTCTTCAGAATGTTGTAGGTTTCTTTAACGTGCGCTTCCAGACGGTCCAGCTCTTCAGCGACATCAATACGCTGCGCCATCAGCACCAGCTCTTGTTCCAGACGGGTGTTTTCCAGCTGAACTTCCGCTTCTTCCAGTTTGGCGACAAGACGCTCGCGCTGCCATTGCAGCACTTCTGGCATATGGGTGCGGACTTTGGCAACTTCGGTGCTCACGCCTTCAAGGCGCTGCTCAATCATCGCTTTCAGCGCCTGACCTTCGGTTTCGCGGGCAACGATAAAGTCGTCCAGCGTGCCGTCGAGGGCTGCCAGGATTTCAGCGGCAATAGCATCCAGATCCTGCTCACCGGCGGCCATGACGCCAGGCCAGCGCAGAATATCAACCGGGTTGATTTCGCCTTCATCGCTCTGCATTTTGACCCAGTTCGCCGCATTCACGAGCTGTTTCGCCAGTTTTTCGTTGAGGATGAGTTCGCCCTGTGCGCTGGCATCAGGCTCAAAGCGCAGGTTACATTCCACTTTCCCGCGCGTCAGACGATTACGGATACGCTCACGTACGACAGGCTCAAGGCTGCGGAACTGCTCCGGCATACGGAAATACGTTTCCAGGTAACGCTGGTTTACCGAGCGCATTTCCCATGTAGCGCTGCCCCAGCTACCCTTGATTTCACGCCGGGCGTAGGCGGTCATACTGCGGATCATAGACATTCCCGTTTTTAAAGGAGAGATGGGGGGATTATAGCTTTCGGGGGCTTCTCAGGATAGGAATAAGCGTCCTTTATCCGTATAATGCGCAGCCACATTCGTTTCAAGCCGGAGAATCCATCATGCGTCCATCAGGCCGTAGCGCCAATCAGGTGCGTCCCGTCACCCTGACCCGTAACTATACAAAACACGCTGAAGGCTCCGTGCTGGTTGAGTTTGGTGACACTAAAGTGCTGTGCACCGCCTCCATCGAAGAAGGCGTTCCGCGCTTCCTGAAAGGTCAGGGCCAGGGCTGGATCACCGCAGAATACGGCATGCTGCCGCGTGCGACCCATACCCGTAATGCCCGTGAAGCGGCAAAGGGTAAGCAGGGCGGTCGTACCATGGAGATTCAGCGCCTGATCGCGCGTGCGCTGCGCGCCGCCGTTGACCTGAAAATCCTCGGCGAATTCACCATCACGCTGGACTGCGACGTGATTCAGGCTGACGGCGGTACGCGTACCGCATCCATTACCGGTGCCTGCGTAGCGCTGGCCGATGCCCTGAGCAAGCTGGTTGCTGCCGGTAAGCTGAAAACCAACCCAATGAAAGGCATGGTTGCGGCGGTTTCTGTCGGTATCGTTAACGGTGAAGCGCTTTGCGATCTGGAATACGTTGAAGATTCCGCAGCCGAAACCGACATGAACGTGGTGATGACCGAAGACGGTCGCATCATTGAGGTGCAGGGCACGGCGGAAGGCGAGCCGTTCACCCACGAAGAACTTCTCTCCCTGCTGGCGCTGGCCCGAGGGGGCATCGAATCCATTGTAACGACGCAGAAAGCGGCGTTAGAAAATTGATTTTAAAGGCGACCAATGAGTCGCCTTTTTTTTGCCTGTAAGACAGAAAAACCAAAGGAGCAAATCCATGAAATCGTATCAGCGCCAGTTTATTGAGTTTGCGCTTAACAAGCAGGTACTTAAGTTTGGCGAATTTACGCTGAAATCCGGGCGTAAGAGTCCCTATTTCTTCAACGCCGGGCTGTTTAATACCGGGCGCGATCTGGCATTGTTAGGCCGTTTCTATGCCGAAGCGCTGGTGGATTCCGGGATTGATTTTGACCTGCTGTTTGGCCCGGCCTATAAAGGCATTCCGATTGCGACCACCACCGCGGTGGCGCTGGCGGAACACCATGACCGCGACGTACCGTACTGCTTTAACCGCAAAGAGGCCAAAACCCACGGTGAAGGCGGGAATCTGGTCGGCAGCGCGCTGCAGGGCCGCGTCATGCTGGTCGACGATGTGATCACCGCGGGTACGGCGATCCGCGAATCGATGGAGATTATTCAGGCCAACGGTGCGACGCTTGCTGGGGTGCTGATTTCTCTGGATCGTCAGGAGCGTGGTCGCGGGGAAATTTCCGCTATTCAGGAAGTCGAGCGCGATTACGGCTGCAAAGTGACGTCGATTATCACCCTGAAAGACCTGATTGCGTATCTGGAAGAGAAGCCTGAGATGGCGGACCATCTGGCGGCGGTACGTGCGTACCGGGAAGAGTTCGGAGTGTAGTTAAATTGCCCGGTGGCGCGACGCTTACCGGGCCTGCGCATTTCGTAGGCCGGATAAGGCGAAGCCGCCATCCGGCAACGATGTTACTGCAACTGAGCGGCCACTAACGGCCAGCGGGCATCAAAATCGTCCGTTGGACAGTATTTGAACTCGCTGCGCACAAAGCGGGAGAGCATCCCTTCACAAAACGCCAGAATCTGGCTTGCCAGCAGCGTTTCATCAATGCTGTAACCTTCCCCTTCACGCATTTTCTTTTCGCGCAGTACCTGGCGCAGCTGCGCTTCAATACGTTCGAAAAGCTGGTTAATGCGGCCCTGCAGTCTGTCCTGCTCAAACATCAGCGCGTGGCCGGTGAGGATACGGGTTAAGCCCGGATTGCGTTCACCGAAGCCCAGGATTAACAGCACAATCAGACGCAGACGCGCGGTGGTGTCTTTTTCGTCTTTCAGAATCAGGTTGATGCGCGTGATCAGGCTGTCTTCAATAAACTCGATCAGGCTGTCGAACATCCGGGTCTTGCTCGGAAAATGACGGTACAGCGCCGCCTCAGACACGCCCACAGAGGCGGCCAGTTTAGCGGTGGTGATGCGTTGACTGCCATCGCTGGATTCAAGCATCAGAGCCAGAGATTGAAGTATTTCTTCGCGACGATTCCTTTTCGCGGTTTGTTTTTCTGCCATGTTACAAAATACCCCTGAAAATAAGCACTTGCCAGGCTGGCATCCACACAGCGACCGCAAACTGGCGTTTGCGGTTTGTTATTGCATTATAACGCTGTGAGATACGTGTCTTTCGGGCCGTTATTTGCGCCCGGAATGGCCGAAGCCGCCTTCGCCACGGTCGGTGGTGTCAAAGTCTGCCACCAGGTTAAATTCTGCCTGTACCACCGGTACAAAGACCATCTGTGCGATACGCTCGCCCGGTTCAATGGTGAAGCTGTCCTGACCACGGTTCCAGACGGAGACCATCAGCTGACCCTGGTAGTCGGAGTCGATCAGGCCGACCAGGTTACCCAGCACAACGCCGTGCTTATGGCCCAGGCCAGAACGCGGCAGGATCACCGCTGCCAGCGACGGGTCAGCAATGTGAATTGCCAGACCAGTTGGAACCAGGGTAGTGACACCCGGAGCCAGTTCTACGGCGTCATCGAGACAGGCGCGCAGGTCAAGACCGGCAGAGCCGGAGGTGGCATAGGTTGGCAGCGGGAATTGCTCGCCAACACGCGGGTCCAGAATCTTAACGTCGATTTTTTTCATCATAACGGGTAACGATCTCGTCGAGTAATTGTTGGCCCAGGAGTTCCTTGCGCTCAAGCGGTAAGACTTTATCTCCATCCTGCCAGAAAAGGTGCAGTGCGTTGCTGTCGCTGTTAAATCCTTGTGTGGCCAGCGATACGTCGTTCGCGCAAATCAAATCGAGGTTTTTGCGGGTACGTTTTTGCCGGGCATATTCTTCCACATTATTCGTTTCTGCGGCAAACCCAACAACGTATGGACGATGGCTTTTTAGTGCGGCGACACCGGCAACAATGTCCGGGTTTTTCACCATTTTTAGTGTTAATTCATCGCCTTGCTTTTTAATTTTAGCCTCAGCGATCGTCTCGGCACGATAGTCTGCGACGGCCGCACAGCCGATAAAAATCTGCTGGCTTTGCGCATGTGCCTGCACGGCGGCTTCCATCTCCAGCGCGGTGGTAACGTCAATTCGCTTCACAAACGCAGGGGTAGGCAGCGATACCGGGCCGCTCACCAGCGTGACGTGCGCGCCACGCCTTGCGGCGGCGGCGGCAATCGCAAAGCCCATTTTGCCGGAGCTGTGGTTGGTGATGTAGCGCACCGGATCCAGCGGCTCGCGCGTCGGGCCCGCGGTAATCATGATGTTGAGATGTTGCAGATCGTTGACAGGCGAAAAATGGGCTGCGGCCATATCAACAATCGTCAGCGGGTCAAGCATGCGACCCGGGCCAACATCGCCGCAGGCCTGGCTGCCGCTGTCCGGACCCCAGATAAGCAGGCCGCGTGAAGCCAGCGTCTCGAGATTGTGCTGGGTGGCCGCGTTACGGTACATCTGCTGGTTCATGGCAGGAACGACGGCAACAGGCGCAGGCGTGGCCAGACAAATGGTAGAGACCAGGTCGTTTGCCATACCGGCCGCCACCCGAGCGATTAAATCAGCCGTGGCGGGGGCGAGGATAACCAGGTCAGCCCATTTACCCAGCTCAATATGGCCCATCGCGGCTTCGGCGGCCGGATCGAGCAGGCTGTCAGATACCGGGTATCCTGAAACGGCCTGCAGGCTCAGGGGGGTGATAAAGGCTTTACCGCCTTCGGTTATCGCGACCCGCACATCTGCCCCGCGCTCGCGAAGACGACGCACCAGCTCCGGCGCTTTGTAGGCAGCAATGCCGCCGCTCACGCCAAGAACGATTTTTTTACCGGCCAGGCTCATCATGATTCTTTCCTGTTGGGTTTCACCAGAGAGCGGGCATTTTATCACAATCCCCAAAGCGGGGTGATTTTGTCCTTCGACCACTTTGCGAGGCGCTACGCAAGAACGCAATGTGGCCGTCGAGCGACGAGTTGGCCTGTGGCAGCATAAGGTTAAAAAAGGGAGAAAGAGCATGGAAGAAGAGGATGAGCTGCTGCTGCCACGCGAAAAACTGCTGCGCTATGGCGTCACCCTGTTAAAAGACGATGAACTGCTGGCGCTCTTTTTACGTACCGGCACGCCAGGAAAGACGGTATTTACGCTGGCAAAAGAGCTGATAGCACATTTCGGTTCGCTGTACGGTTTACTGACCGCCGATCTGTCGCAGTTTAAGCACGTTGAGGGGATCGGCGTGGCGAAATATGCCCAGTTGAGGGGCATTGCTGAACTTGCCCGCCGTTTTTACAATGTCCGCATGGAGAAGGAAGAGCCGATCCTGACGCCCGCGATGACGCGCGAATTCCTGCAAAGCCAGTTAACCGATATTGAACGCGAGATCTTTATGGTGATCTTTGTCGATAACAGAAATCGGGTGCTGAAACATAGCTGTCTCTTTGCGGGCACGTTGAGCCACGTTGAGGTGCATCCGCGAGAAATTGTGCGGGAAGCGATAAAAGTGAATGCAGCGGGCGTGATCCTCGCGCATAATCACCCCTCTGGCTGTGCAGAACCGAGCAGAGCGGACAAAGAAATCACCGAACGCATTATCAAATGCTGTCAATTCATGGACATTCGTGTGCTGGACCATCTGATAATTGGCCGCGGTGAGTACATTTCTTTCGCAGAACATGGCTGGATTTAGGCTATTTCTCGCGATCCATCGGGATCTTTGTCTGTTCGGGACTTGAGCACACCGCCGAGTCAGCGTATACTACGCCACCTTTGAGAATCTCGGGTTTGGCATTTGGGCCTGGCAATCGAGAGTTCACTTAGAACTATGCGATGACCGGGCTGTAAAGCCTGACGAGGCGCCGATACCCCATACGAAGCTCGAGCTAATTTGATTTTTGGAGAATAGACATGTCCCGAGTCTGCCAAGTTACTGGCAAGCGTCCGGTGACCGGTAACAACCGTTCCCACGCACTGAACGCGACTAAACGCCGTTTCCTGCCGAACCTGCACTCTCACCGTTTCTGGGTTGAGAGCGAGAAGCGTTTTGTCACCCTGCGCGTATCTGCTAAAGGTATGCGTGTAATCGATAAGAAAGGCATCGATACAGTTCTGTCCGAACTGCGTGCCCGTGGCGAAAAGTACTAAGTACTTAAAGAGGAAATAAATCATGGCTAAAGGTATTCGCGAGAAAATCAAGCTGGTTTCTTCTGCTGGTACAGGTCACTTCTACACCACCACGAAGAACAAACGTACTAAGCCGGAAAAACTGGAACTGAAAAAATTCGATCCAGTTGTACGCCAGCACGTACTGTACAAAGAAGCTAAAATCAAATAATTTTAGTCTCCTTGTATCGAAAAACCCCGCAACTGCGGGGTTTTTTGCATTCTGTATCTCAACGGAGGAACCATGCCTGAATTACCTGAGGTAGAAACCAGCCGTCGCGGCATTGAGCCCCATCTGGTCGGCGCAACGATTCTTCACGCGGTGGTCCGCAATGGACGTCTGCGCTGGCCGGTGTCCGATGAGATCCATGCCCTGAGCGATAAACCCGTCCTTAGCGTACAGCGTCGCGCGAAATACCTGCTGCTGGAGCTGCCCGACGGCTGGATTATTATCCATCTGGGGATGTCCGGGAGCCTGCGCATTCTTACCGAAGAACTGCCTGCGGAAAAGCACGACCACGTCGATCTGGTGATGAGCAACGGCAAAGTGCTCCGTTACACCGACCCACGGCGCTTTGGCGCGTGGCTGTGGACGAAGGAGCTGGAAGGACATAACGTGCTGGCACATCTGGGCCCGGAACCGCTTTCAGACGCGTTTAATGCGGAATACCTCAAGGCGAAGTGTGCGAAGAAGAAAAGCCCGATTAAGCCCTGGCTGATGGATAACAAGCTGGTGGTCGGCGTGGGGAATATCTATGCCAGCGAATCGCTGTTCGCGGCCGGGATCCATCCCGATCGGCTGGCCTCTTCGCTGTCTGCGCAGGAGTGTGAGCTGCTGGTCCGGGTCATTAAGGCGGTACTGCTGCGCTCTATTGAGCAGGGCGGGACAACGTTGAAGGACTTCCTGCAGAGTGACGGCAAGCCGGGCTATTTTGCCCAGGAGCTTCAGGTGTATGGCCGTAAAGGCGAACCGTGCAGAGTCTGCGGCACGCCCGTTATTGCCACGAAGCACGCCCAGCGCGCCACGTTCTACTGCCGTCAGTGCCAGAAATAGGGTTACTTTAGCTTTTCCATCAATGCCTGGTGGACGTTAGTCGGCAGGAAATGGGTGACATCGCCGTGATGACGCGCCACCTCTTTTACCAGCGTAGAAGAGATAAACGACCACTCTTTGGAGGGCATCAGGAACACGCTCTCCAGCTCCGGCATCAGGTGGCGGTTCATGTGCGCCAGCTGCATCTCATACTCGAAGTCTGCGACCGCGCGTAAACCACGGATCAGAATGTTTGCCTGCTGAGCGCGGGCGAAGTTAGCCATCAGGTCGCTAAACCCGACCACCTCAACGTTCGGCAGGTGCGAAATGGCATCGGTGGCGAGCTTTACGCGCTCGTTGAGGTCAAACATCGGCTTTTTGCTGGGGCTGGCGGCAATGGCCAGGATCACCTTGTCGAACATGCACGCCGCACGGGTGATGATATCAAGATGACCGTTGGTGATCGGATCGAAGGTACCCGGATAAATCGCTTTTGTGCTCATGGCTCACGTTTTCTCTGAGTAGCCGCGGCAGAGCGCCCACAGCTCGGTGTATTTGTTGAAAGTATACTGGGCATTTACTACCGCGAGTAACCAGCCCTGTTTGCCGTCCAGTACGCCACCACGCAGCAGCAGCGTTTTCAGGAACGCGCCCAGCGTGTGGGTGAAGATACCCGTCAGCGAGGCTTTCTTGCCGCGCTGGTGACGCTCCTGCGCCCATGCGGTGGCATAGTTGAGCTGTTTACGCTGGAAGCTGGCGAAATCCCGACAGGTCAGGTGCAACAGGTCGCCCGTCAGGGGGATCACCTGGGCGCTATCGCAGCTCAGGGATTCATGGACCAGATTGTCGTTGTACTGATACCGCTCGCGCTCGTAGAGGCGCATCACGCGATCGGGATACCAGCCGCTGTGGCGCATAAAACGGCCAAGGAAGTAGTTGCGGCGGGCAATGCTGTATACGGCGCCAGGCTGGGGCGAGGAAAGCACCGCCTGAATGGCCTGCTGAAGTTCTGGCGTAATGCGCTCGTCAGTATCGAGCATCAGGACATAATCACCTGTGGCATACCCCTGCGCGCGCTGGCGCTGGATGCCATAGCCCTGCCAGTCAGCGTCGACAAAGACTTTTGCGCCCGCTGCCCGGGCAACGTCCACCGTGTTGTCCGTACTTCCGGAGTCAAGAATGACTATCTCGTCAGCCCAGGCAACCGACGCCAGGCAATCCGGAAGCAGGTCGGCGGCGTTTTTGGCGATCATCACGACCGACAGACGCGTTGACATTAGTGGCTCCGCTGGGGCAGATAAGGTTGCAGAAGCTGCAGCAGACGGGTCAGTGCGCCCTGGTTCTGGTGCAGCACTTCGACGGCATGACGCCCGTACCACAGGCGATAATCTTCGTCAGTCAGAAGGGTCGAGACCTCTTTGACCACCGAATCTGCATCGGTCACGGTAATTAAACCATCGGCCTGCTGTAATTTCGCGCAGATATCTTTGAAGTTAAACGTGTGCGGCCCCATCAGCACCGGAATGGCGTGGGCTGCCGGCTCCAGCGGGTTATGACCGCCGCGCTCGACCAGGCTGCCACCGACAAACGCGAGGTCAGCAATGCCGTACAGCAGCATCAGTTCGCCCATCGTATCGCCAATCACCACCTGGGTGCTGCCTGAAGGGATTTCACCGCTGCTGCGAAGGGTGTAGCTGAAGCCACCTTTTTGCACCATGTCGCGGGCATCTTTAAAACGCTCCGGATGACGAGGCACGAGGATCAGCAGTAAATCAGGGAATTTTTCCAGCAGCTTGCGGTGAGCCTGCAGGATGATCTCTTCTTCGCCATCATGAGTACTGGTTGCAATCCAGACCTGACGGCGTGGTGCCCACTGGCGACGCAGTGTGATCGCACGGGCGGCGAGCTCAGGGGTAACGGAAATATCAAATTTCAGGCTGCCCGTTACCGCAAGCTGGTTGCGTTTCAGGCCCAGCGCGATAAAGCGCGCCGCGTCCTCTTCGTTCTGCGCGGCAATCAGCGTGATCCTGCTGAGCAGGCGGCGCATAAATTTACCCAGCTTGCCGTAACCTTTCGCCGAGCGCTCTGACAGGCGCGCGTTGGCAATCACCAGCGGAATTTTACGGGCATGCAGGGCGGAAATCATGTTCGGCCACAGTTCGGTTTCCATCACGATCACCAGCTTCGGGCGCACGGTGTTGAGGAAACGATTCATGGCGCAGGGCAGATCGTAAGGAAGATAGACGTGCTGCACGTCTTTACCGAAAGCGGATAACGCGCGCTCGGAGCCGGTCGGCGTCATCGTCGTGACGGTGATCGGCAGCGATGGGTAACGGTGACGCAGGGCGCGAACCAGCGGGATCGCCGCCAGCGTTTCACCGACAGAAACGGAATGCAGCAAAATACCGTCCGGTACGACTTTATTGCGGCAGAAGCCATAGCGTTCAGCCCAGCGTTTACGATACGCAGGCGCTTTCCGGCTACGAAGCAACAGTCTCAGCCACACCAGTGGCTGAATGATGTAGAGCAGAGCGGTATACAACAATTCCAAGCGATTATCCGTTTTTTTAGTTTCGGCGGGCAAATTCTAAGCATTTAGGCCAGGTAAAGCTATCTCTTATGCCAGATACCGTTTCAAACGGAAATAACGTCGACCCAGCCGCCAGCGCAGACGCGGACTTTTTGCACTTTTCCAGATGAGTTTCCAGATGCCTGTGTCGAAGAACTCTTTAATAATCATTGATTTCTTCTTCTCATCCTTCATGTTGTCGAAGGTGTGAATAATTCCCAGCCCCTCTTTGGCAATTTGCCAGTGGCAGGCAGGGATCCCTTTCACTTTATCCGGGTAACGCTGATTGATGGCATCGAGCTGCTGCAGGATTTTCATGTAGTGGCGCGCCGAGCGAATCAGCGTGTCGTCATTGTCCGGCATATGGGACACCGATGCGGAGTGAATGTAGTAGTCGTAATAACGCTCACTGGTGTACTGCACCCGCTCTGCCGCGAGCAGGACTTCGGTGGTCCACGGGATATCCTGATGGCGCAGACCGGGTTCGAAATGGAAATTGTGTTTACGGATAAAGTCGTGGCGATAGATGTTCAACCAGGTGACGTGAAGGAACTTACGCGAATCCAGCGCCATTTTTAACCACGCCGGGCCAGCCATGACCCCTGTCGAAGCCAGTTTGTCTTCTGGGAAGATCGGGCGTGAGGGCTTCTTGTTGTTCTCCCAGACGTAGTTCCCGTTACAGGTGGCGACATCCAGATCCTGCGTGACGGCCATCTCCAGCAGGCGCTGGTACATGCCGGGTTTAAAGACATCATCAATATCCGGGAAAGAGAGATATTGACCCGTCGCAACGGCCAGACCGGTGTTACGCGCGATGGATACGCCCTGGTTTTGCTGTTCTATGACCTGCAGCTGCGGCAGTTTTTCTCGCCAGTTTTCGACGATCTCCATCGAGCGGTCAGTAGAGCCGTCATTGACAATAATGACTTCCATGCTGTCGATGCGTTGATTCACAAGGCAGGTAAAGAACTGATCCAGGAAAGCTTCACCGTTATAAACGGCAACCACCACGCTCAACAATGGGGCTGAATTTTGCATAAGAAACCTGATTATTTTTGATTGTCGACCAGAGCAATATATTGCTGGCAAATGGCGCTGATACCGAACGATGCGATGGTTGCATCGCCAACGACCGGCGGGGCGGTATAAATATCCGCCAGCGTTTTTGCCAGTGACGCGTCATTTAACTCTGCCAGCCCGCGCGCTAAGGCTCCGGTAAGGATTTCGGCGGGGCCACCGGGGCAATTTGTACTGACCGGTGGCGTCTGGCAGATAATGGCTTCAACCAGCACATTACCAAAACCTTCGCAGTCAGAACTTAACACTAAAAGGCGTGCCCCTTTAATCCACGGATAGGGATTGGAATCAAACGGGCGGAAAACCGTTTTGTTTTCAATACCCAGCTCGGCAGCAAGCTGCTTGAGCTTTTGAATTTGCGCTTCGGATCCATTGCCCATCATGACCAGCGTTGTGTCAATTTTACTCAGGGCGAACGCACGTAAGAGACGGTCGTGACGTTTGTGCTCATGGAAGCGGCCAACATGAATAATATAATCCTTTCCCTGCATCTCGAAGGGAGCATCCGCCAGACGCTGAATTTCAGGAATATCGAAAGGATTGTGGATAACCGCTTTGCGTCGAAGATTGAGTGCCAGCGTCTCGGAAAGATCTTTCAACACGGCGCCTGAGACGGCGACAACGTTTCGGTTTTCGTAGGTATGACGAATTTTAAGGTGTTTAAACCAGCGTGAAAGTCCGCTGCGATGGCGAAGATAGGAGAACGAGAACATGCCGTGCACGCAGAACCAGACTTTGTCACGTTCCAGCGCGCGGCAGTGCGCCACAATGCGGTCGGTTTTGTGCAAATGAGAGAAAACCACATCAAATTTGCCGCTGCGCTCAGCCCGTTCAATCTCCTGATCCAGCAATTGGGCGCGGCGTGGGATCTCCGTCAGCTTTCGCCACGGTTTTTTACATGTGTCCTGAACAACCTGATAATCGATGCCTTCCGGGATGGCGTAGTCGCACACTTTCCGCAGAGAGAATAGAGAGACCTGATGCCCCATTTCTATTAGCCCGCGGGAGAGTGTAAGAACCGTTTTTTCAGCTCCTCCACCGGGTAAACCATCAATAATCATTAGGATGCGCATTTTTAATCCAGTAATTTTTGATAAAGCGTAATAAGCTGACTTGACAGTTTTTCGGGAGTGGCGTCTTTTACACGTTCACGTGCCGCTCGTCCCATGTTGTTATTTTTTTCCAGAGAAGGGATGGCTGCTACCGCTTCCTTCAATGTACTGATATCAAGTGCGTCACAAAAAAATCCGTTCTGGCCTTGTTGAATAAATTCTGCACCACCGCAACTCTCTGAAGTAATGACGGGTAAGCCGCAGGCCATCGCTTCAAGAATGACGTTAGGAAAGGGATCATACAGCGTTGGCAACAGTAAACCATCGGATAGCTGATAAAAAGGCAGAGTTTCTTTTTGCACCCCCAGGAAACGGATTTGCCCCTCGCAGCCTAACGAACGGGCGAGGTCGCGATAACGACTTTCTGCTTTATCTTGTCCAACCACAATCAGCCACGCTGATGTTCCCGCGATAGCGCGTATGGCGCTGGCCAATCCTTTTCGTTCAAACCCTGAGCCGACAAAACAGAACACAACGGCATCGGCTGGCAAACCAAATTGTTGGCGCAAAATCGCACGCTGTGACTCCTGGGCCGGAATGAAGCGGCTGGAATCAATAGAATTATAAATCACATGAATTTTATTTGCGTCAATATCAAAGTCTTCAACGATTTCGCGTTTGATCATCTCCGCATTACAAATTACGGCTTTTAACTCAGGCGCCTGGTACATTTCCCGTTCCGCACGCATCACGTAGCGGTGATAGCGGTCATACATCAGCATTTGCGCACGCCAGGCAGGTAAAATGCGCGCGCGCTGCAGCAGCCAGCGGCGATGCACCCCATCACCCGCGCGATAGATATCACAACCCGGGATGCGCTCATGGCTTTGAACAATATCAAACTGCTGTTGCTGCCATAGCGCGCGGGCGGCCTGTGCAAATCCGCGTTCACGACTGATACGACCCCATTTTTGAGGGTTGCAAATGTGAATATGCCAGTCGTCTTGCTTCTCTCCCTGCCACTCACGCGTAATGACGTTGAGTTCAAGGTTCTGATTGCTCAGCGCGGTGAGGGCGCGCGAAACGAAGCGTTCCGCTCCGCCATCAGGGCGATACTTTTGGCGAACAATGGCCAGGCGATGGGGTTTCATGACAGATATCTCCTTGCGGCGGAGACGACAGCATCAACGGGAATGGCGTCGAGATAGCGTTCTTTCGTCCTGGTATCAATGGCATCCGGATCGGGGAGCGGGCCGTAATCGCCGGCCCAGATCACTTCCCCTTTAACCTGCCACGGCGACCAGAACGTCAGTTTTGATGGACCAAACAATGCCACGCAGGGCGTTTGCAGCGCGGCGGCCATATGCATCGGCACGGAGTCGACACCAATAAACAGCGAGGCGTGATCGATAAGCGACGCCAGTTGACGCAGCGTCAACTGGCCCGCGAGCGAAACGACACCGGTCTTCGGTGCGGCAGCGAGAATGCGATCGATCATCGCCAGCTCTTTTTTATCCGGGCCCGCGGTGAGTACAACCGTATGACCATCCTGCTGCAGTGCAGTAATGGTTTGCGCCATTTTGTCTTCGCTCCAGCATTTAAAGAACCAGCGGGACGTCGGCTGGATCACGATATAGCGCTCGCCCACACCCGCCTGCGTCAATCTTTGACGGGCATAATCCCAGTCTTCTGCGGCGTAGGCCATGGTGACGGCAGGCTGCGGCGCAACCGGTAATGGCGTCAAAATGGAGAGATTCTGCTGGACCGTATGCAGGGATTTGTGGCCGTCGACAGAGACCAGATCGGTATGACAAAAACGCCAGAATGCACTTTTGCGTTTGTTAAACGCGAAGCCGAGGCGAACGGGTGCACCTGTAAAACGGGTGACGATAGCGCTACGCCATTGATCGGCCAGGTTAATGACCAGATGATAATGCTGATTTCTTAACGCACACAGCAGCTGCCACTCTTTTTGAAGATGCTTCAGCGTGCCCAGCTGCTTCCATTTACGATCGATTCCATAAATTGTACCGATCGCCGGATGCGCGGCGAGCATATCGCGCGTTTCTTCATACAGCAGGACATCAATCTGCGCCTGCGGCCATTTTTGACGTAACGAATCAATGACGGGAGTGGTCAGCAACATGTCGCCATGATGGCGGAGTTTGATAAGTAAAATGCGCAAATCAGGCGTGTCAGGTAAGTTATTCATCATCATCTTATCGGCGTTGTACTGATGGCAATTCTAATAGACCTGATAGCGACTTGCACTCTTTCTCCATAATCTCAGGAATTTCCCTGGAAGGGTTTACTCATGCTTTGGAGAGTGCGTAACATAGCGCTAACTTTCCTGTCTTGCGGACTCATTATGAACAAACCAGCGTTTATCATCACGATTGATACTGAGGGCGATAATCTCTGGCAAAATCACCGCGTCATTAAAACGGAAAACGCGCGCTATCTGGCGCGGTTCCAGACGCTTTGTGAGCGTTTCGGTTTTAAGCCCGTGTGGCTGACCAATTACGAGATGGCGATCGAACCCGTTTTCATTGAATTCGCCAGGGACGCGATCGCCCGCGGTCAGGGGGAGGTGGGAATGCACCTTCACGCATGGAATAGCCCACCGGAACACGATCTCACGGGAGACGACTGGCGCTGGCAGCCTTATTTGATTGAATTTTCGGATGAGGTGATGCGCGAGAAAGTGCTGTTCATGACCCGCCTGCTGGAAGAGACATTCCAGACCAAAATGTTAAGCCACCGTGCCGGACGTTGGGCATTTGACAGTCGCTACGCAAAATTGCTCGTTGAACTGGGTTACCAGGTTGATTGCTCCGTGACGCCGCGGGTGAACTGGCGCAATGCGAAAGGTGCGCCGCAGGGTAATGGCGGAACGAATTACCAGCATTTCCCCGACCACGCCTATTTTATGGATTTAGATAATATTTCCCGGGCGGGCAATAGCCCATTACTCGAAGTGCCAATGAGCATTCAGTATAAACACCCGGCCTGGTTGAACACGATCAAACAGGGTTACGACAGGCTTCGCGGAAAATACCGCTCACCCTCGGTCAACTGGCTAAGACCGTCCCGGGGGAATGCGGCGCAGATGATTCAGGTCGCACAGCAATGCCTGTCTCAGGGAAGTGAGTACGTGGAGTTTATGCTTCATTCGTCGGAATTTATGCCTGGTGGAAGCCCCACGTTCAAAGATGAGGCGGCGATCGAAGGGCTGTATCAGGATTTAGAAACGCTCTTTAGCTGGTTATCCGATAAGACGGTGGGGATGACGCTGGCGGAGTTTTATTCCCATAAAAAAAGCGCCGGGTAATCGGCGCTGTAAGATTTATTTTTGCAGCAGCGTTTTAACGGGGGTACTGAAAATAATGGCGAAAGGCAGCCAGAATAGTACCCAATATTCCCGTGGGTTACTGATAATAAACATACCCTGGGTGATATAGAACATCAGCGCGAAGACAAGGACAGCGATCTCGGCCTTATGGTCGGCCGCGAGGTGGCGAAGAGACTGTCTGGCGGCGTATAAAATCATACCGGCGAGTAGCAGAAGCCCCACGATCCCCCCCTTAAGGAAGGTAGCTAAATAGAGGCTGTGCGTTGTGGAAATGGTCTGGCCATAGCCGTTAATGAACTGAAGCTCCTTGTTGAAGCCCCATCCGAAAATCGCTTTCTGTTTTGCCACTTCAACAGCGTGTTGCCAGATGCCAAAACGCACGGTACCTGCACGAGAAGACTCTTCTGCTCGATTGATAAATATATCGATCGAGCCGCTAAAATAGAAAGCGAGACCGATTAATAGCAATATAGCTACCGAACCCAGCAGCAGCTTAACATTCCACTTTGGTTTACAAAGAAACGCCACTGTCGCGGCCACCACGAGTGAAAGAAATGGCCCGCGGCTTTGAGTCAAAACTAAGCAGGCCAGCAGCAACGGGACGGGAAGATAAAACCAGATGTTACGAGTTTCACGAACCAGTATCGCGCTTAATAGAATTCCTAACGCCATGTATCCACCGAGATCAATTACATTGTCAGGTGCATAAGGAAAGGCACTCGAAAGTCTGTTATTGAAAATGTTCGCTTTATCAACATAAATCAGGGTGAGTATGGCGAGTGCGACAATACCTGCATAAGCTGCGCCAATGACGAATTTTTTCTTTCCCTGCAGTTCACACTGACGGTAAAGACATATGAAAATAAATAAATAAAATGAATGTGTTAAGGCAGAGCTTACCTGAGACGACTCCGCCCAAAGATTCGAAAGTGAAAAATATATTAAAAAGGCGCCGGTAATGCCCAGAGCGGGAAGAAAGGTACGGTCGTTGATAAAACGTACTCTGAATTCATTGCTGATAATTGTGGCAATGATAAATAGCCCGAGTGCAAGATGAAATAAGGTGTTTACGCGAGAAATTCCGCAAAAAATCATGCTTAAAAATACAAAAAGCGTAAAAGGATAGAACGGAATGCGTTGGTAATTAATTGAAAACATCAGTAAAATCCTTTCTGGGGAAAACAAAGTCAGGTATAGCGCTTTGAGGTGATAGATTAATAACAGTGATGTTATCTTTTTTCAAAACAGTACTTGCCAGTGTGAACGCGGGGATCACAATATTATGTACTTTGTCTCCAAGGAATGAAGGCAACATGGTGTTACCGTTTTCATAAAATCGCGGTTGGTTGAAATTATTCATATCCAGACCAGCGATGTAAATCTTATTGAATCTCAAAAAATAAATTACCTGTAGTGCCCAATACATTACGGTACCAGCATCTACCACACCGCGCCTCGCATCACGGCTAAAGGCAATGTTGGGGTGTGTATCGGAAAAGACGATCTCTGGCCTACCCGCTAATGCCTGGTGCAAATTAGCCATTTTAATAGAGGGTTTATAGGTCTCATAACAAATATCTTCGATGATGCATATTTCGCACTGGATATTTTCATATGAAAAACGGTTTATGAGCTTAACGATTCCCATTACGGTCGTAAACAAAATGACATGTTTACAGCCAATAACCTGCTTTAAAAGGGCAGTCTGACGGTCGATGAATGTCATATCGACCACAAAATAGAGGCTAAAATGCAGCTTATTATTAAGATGCCATGCGCCGTTCACACCTGCAGTCACTATCGTGGATGACAGGTTATCAAAATTAATCTTTTTGATTGAAGGGCCGGTCGCAGCTATAAGAACCTCTCCCTCAAACCGATCCTGAAGCGAGGTAAGCGTAGTGAGGTTGATGTTCTGGCCTTTATATTTTAAATCACAAATCTCCCCGGTTTCATTGCGAGATAATTTAATAAAGGGCCACAAATTTTCATTGTGGCGCATATTTCGCTTATGCGTGTATCGGTAGATTTGTTTGGTTAGAGAGCCCATTTTACGCCTCTGGTAATGCTTTTTTATTTATGGTCGTTAATAAACTCACTATGTTATCCATATCAACGTCGTCTATAGCAAAAAGTTTTTCTTTCGGCTGGCTGAAGTAATAACGTGTTTCAAAAACGTAGGAGTTAATGTTTTCATCATTACCAATCAACAGAACGTTACCAAGAGGGCGTTGTTCATAATGGCAGCAAGGTCCAAATAACATAACTACCGGCACCCCCACTGCATCGGCAATGTAGATATTCCCCGAGTCTGACGCGATATAGCAATCCATTTTAGAAATGGCCCACGGCAGCTCTTCAAGCGAGATTTTGCCAATCAGATTAATAAAGTTTGGCAGTTCACCATAGGCGCGGGTGATATCATCCATCCACGATTGTTCATTCGGGGCGCCAAACACATAAAATTCGCAGGGCAGGTCGGCGAGACGATCGGCAATTTGCTTCCAGATGACCGGCGGAACGGTTTTCGCTTTATTCCCGGCGGCTACGCTGATGCCAATGCGGATAACGCCCGGTTTATCAAGGATTGCCGGATAGGTTGCGGGTTTAAACAGTGGCTTTGTGGCGTGCTTGGGAGAGTCTTGCCAGCTCAGAGCGCGATCGGCCAGTTTCAGATAGTTCGTGACCGACAGCGTCTTTCTACCGTGTTCAACAGTCCCGTCTGCCGTTGCATAGAAAATACCGTGATACCACCTGCGCGTGTAAGTGCTTAAAAACTGTTTGTTTTTAGCATTACACACGGAGGCAAAAAAGAGGTTCACGCTGTTAGGTTGCAGGAGATAGACATTGTCATAGCGGTTCATGATCCGGCAGGCAAAGACCAGCTTTCGCCACAGGTTACGCTTATGCTGCTCGATAAAAAAAATCTCGTCGATCGTCTCATCATGCTTCGCCAATGCACCCACGCTACGACTGACGAGCACGTCGCTTTTTTGCAGGTATGCCAGGAGAGGCGTGGCATTCACAAAATCGCCGATTTTTGCTGTCTGAATGACCAGGTTTTTACCCGTCTCTTTGCGGAACAGCTTCCGGATGAGTTTCACCGGAAAGAGTAAAATCAGCAGAAATACGTAACTCATGCGTTAGATATCCCTGTTGGAAAGCCAACGGCTGCCCTGTAAAAATGAAAAAATAGCATCTGCGCTGATATCCTTCGTTTGCTGGGTCGGGCTGACCATCTGATGCTGGTTTTTACCGTAACCCCCGATCAATCCAGGATCGGTCGGACCAAAAATCGTAATATTCGGACGATCCAGCGCCGCGGTTAAATGGCTTAAGCCAGTATCAACGGAAACAACAGCATTCGCCCCCGCCAGCTGCGCTGCGACCTGCGCCAGCGTGAGTTTCGGCAATACCTCGACGTGCGAAAAGCCTGCTGCCAGACGCTCTGCGCGCTGCCGCTCATGTTCGGCGCCCCACGGGAGTTTAATATGGATGCCGGTGGGTTGCATCAGTTCGATCAGGCTTCGCCAGTGCGTTTCCGGCCAGTGTTTATCGTCGCGCGTTGTGGCATGCAGGAAGACAAGATAAGGCTGAGCACAGGGATCTGTATTGCGCAAAAAGTGCTGCGCGATGGCGTAGTCGCCCTGGGTTTCCGGTTTCGCATAGCCCAGGCTCTTTGCAAACAGCTCGCGGGTACGTTCGACGGCGTGCTGCTGCTTTGCGATGTGGTGGCGGCGGTTATAGAACAGGCTCGCCAGCGGTTCGCGGGCGGTGTGCCAGTCCATGCCGTGCTTTACGCCGTGTGCCAGACGCGTGACCAGCGCGGCGCTTTTCACCAGCCCCTGGGCGTCGATAATCGCGTCGTAACGCTGTGCCTGCACCGCCTCACGGAAGGCTTTGCGTTCGGCTTTAATCGGCGCGGAGAACCACGCTTTGCGCCAGCGGCGAATCGCCACCGGGATCGCGCGGTCAACCGCTTCATGCCAGGTGGGGATCTGCGCGAAGCCTTCCTCCACCACCCAGTCAAAACGAATGCCGGGAATGGCCCGCATGGCGTCCGTCAGCGACGGCAGCGTATGCAGAACATCGCCCATCGAAGAAGTTTTAACGATCAGTACCCGCATTCGTTATCCTTCTTCGCTCAACAGCAGTTCGTTAAGCTCTTCGAGAACGCGCTCTGGCGTAATGTCGATCAGGCTCTGATGGTAGCCTTCTGCGGCATCGCCTTTACGCACTTTGTGGTAGCCGGTGATCAGGCGGATGACGCGCGCTTTATGTGAAAGCGGGGGCGTGAAGTCCGGGCTACTTGGGCCATACAGCGCCACCAGCGGGCGGTTGAGCGCGGCAGCGACGTGCATCAGGCCAGAGTCGTTGCTGACTACGGCCTTGCAGGCGGCAATCAGAATAACCGCCTGCTCAAGCTGCGTTTCGCCTGCCAGGTTGCGGCACCAGGCCTGCTGTTCATTACTGAGCGTCGCGAGAATTTCGTTGCCAGCCTCGTGGTCTTTTGCCGAACCGAACAGGACAATTTGGTAGCCTTCGTCAATCAGCTGTTTCGCCAGCTCCGCATAGTGGTAGTGCGGCCAGCGTTTTGCCGGGCCGAACTCGGCGCCAGGGCAGAAGCCAATCATCGGGCGTTCAGACGAAAGACCAAACGCGCTGCAGGTTTGGGATTTCTCCCCGTCGTTAACCTGAAGCTGTGGCCAGAGCAGCGGCTGCGGCAGGTCTTTCGCACTGCGCATCACGCCTTTGTCATAGGCCAGCGCCACATAGCGCTCCACCATCAGCGGCCAGGCCTCTTTATCCAGCACCCGCGCATCGTTCAGCAGGCCGTAGCGCATTTCACCGCGCCAGCCGGTGCGATGTGGGATGCCCGCAAAAAAGGGCACCAGGGCGGATTTAAAGGAGTTTGGCAGGACATAGGCGCGATCGTAGCGCTTCTCGCGCAGGCTATGACCGAGCTTGCGGCGTTCGCCGATTTCCAGCGCCCCGTGGCCGAGCGGCATCGGGATGGCTTCATTCACTTCCGGCATACGCGACAACAGCGGACGGCACCACGCGGGTGCCATCACGTCGATTATCGCCTGGGGATAACGCGCCTTGAGCGTGCGATAGAGACTTTGCGACATCATCATGTCGCCCACCCATGACGGGCCGATCACCAGAATCTTCATACTTACGCGTCGCGGTTCAGCCAGGCCATATATTCCGTTACGCCTTCGGCAACGGTCTTGAACGGCTTGTCGTAGCCTGCGGCGCGCAGGTTGGTCAGATCGGCCTGCGTGAACGCCTGATAACGGCCTTTCAGTTTTTCCGGGAACGGTATGTACTCAAGGCTGCCTTTCTTGTGGTACGCCAGCGCTGCATCGGCCACCGCCTGGAAGGATTCCGCACGGCCCGTACCCAGGTTGAAGATGCCGGATACGCCGTTTTCCCAGAACCACAGGTTCACTGCGGCAACGTCGCCCACGTAAACGAAGTCGCGCTTGAAGCCGTCGCTGCCTTCGAACAGTTTCGGGCTTTCGCCGTTATTCAGCTGGGTGTTCAGGTGAAACGCTACGCTTGCCATGCTGCCTTTGTGGCCTTCACGCGGTCCGTAGACGTTGAAGTAGCGAAAGCCGACAATCTGCGAATTCGCTTCTGGCAGAACCTGACGCACGTACTCGTCGAACAGGAATTTAGAATAGCCGTAGACGTTCAGCGGCTGCTCATATTCGCGGGACTCGATAAAGTCCGAGGTGCGGCCGCCGTAGGTTGCCGCGGAGGAGGCGTACAGGAACGGAATTTCACGCTCCAGGCAGTAGTGGAGGATCTCTTTTGAGTACTGATAGTTGTTGTCCATCATGTACTTACCGTCCCACTCGGTGGTGGAAGAACACGCACCTTCGTGGAAGATAGCTTCGATCTCGCCAAACTCTTCGCCTGCCATAATCTGGATAAGGAAGTCTTCTTTATCCATGTAGTCAGCGATGTTCAGATCCACCAGGTTGACGAACTTGGTGCCGTCTTTCAGGTTGTCAACCACCAGGATGTCGGTGATGCCTTTGTCATTGAGAGCCTTAACAATATTGCTGCCGATAAAGCCCGCGCCGCCGGTAACGATGATCATAACTGTAACCTTTGAAGTGTGAAGCCCGGGGACAATCCCGGACGCTAATGTCTCTATCATATCATTAGTATGGCTGCCCTTCAGCCATTCACCTTCACAGCGCAGGGGTACGCGTGATTTATGCTGCAAAAACGACAAGAGATGACGTGTCATCTCGTCATGAACTATAGGTTTGGGTAATATGTCCCGAAATTTGCCGAGTCTGGAGAATTGCAATGCGTGGTGATTTTTACAAACAGTTAAACAGCGACCTCGACACCGCACGTGCGGAAGGGTTGTTCAAGGAAGAGCGTATTATCACGTCTGCCCAGCAGGCGGACATCACCGTTGCCGACGGCAGCCATGTGATCAACTTTTGTGCGAACAACTACTTGGGTCTTGCGAATCACCCTGAGCTGATTGCCGCTGCAAAAAACGGCATGGACACCCACGGTTTCGGCATGGCCTCCGTACGCTTTATCTGCGGTACGCAGGACAGCCACAAGCAGCTTGAGCAAAAGCTGGCGAGCTTCCTCGGAATGGAAGACGCGATTCTGTACTCCTCCTGCTTCGATGCCAACGGCGGTCTGTTTGAGACCCTGCTTGGCGCAGAAGATGCGATTATCTCCGACGCCCTGAACCACGCCTCCATCATCGACGGCGTACGCCTGTGCAAAGCGAAGCGTTTCCGCTACGCCAACAACGACATGGTTGAGCTGGAAGCGCGCCTGAAAGAGGCCCGTGAAGCGGGTGCTCGCCACGTGCTGATCGCCACCGACGGCGTGTTCTCCATGGACGGCGTGATCGCCAACCTGAAGGGCGTGTGCGACCTGGCGGACAAATACGATGCGCTGGTGATGGTCGATGACTCTCACGCGGTCGGCTTTGTCGGCGAAAACGGCCGTGGCTCGCACGAATACTGCGACGTGATGGGCCGCGTGGACATCATCACCGGTACGCTGGGCAAAGCGCTCGGCGGCGCGTCCGGCGGCTATACCGCCGCGCGTAAAGAGGTGGTTGAGTGGCTGCGCCAGCGCTCTCGCCCGTATCTGTTCTCCAACTCCCTGGCGCCAGCCATTGTTGCCGCCTCCATCAAGGTACTGGAGATGGTGGAGTCCGGCGCTGAGCTGCGCGACCGTCTGTGGTCCAACGCCCGTCTGTTCCGTGAAAAAATGAGCGCCGCAGGGTTCACCCTGGCCGGTGCTGACCACGCGATCATTCCGGTCATGCTGGGCGATGCGGTCGTTGCGCAGAAGTTTGCCCGCGAGCTGCAGAAAGAAGGGATTTACGTCACCGGGTTCTTCTTCCCGGTGGTGCCAAAAGGTCAGGCGCGTATCCGCACCCAGATGTCTGCGGCGCATACGCCTGAACAAATTGAGCGTGCGGTGGAAGCCTTTACCCGCATCGGCAAACAGCTGGGCGTAATTGCCTGAGGACGTGTGATGAAAGCGTTATCCAAACTGAAAGCGGAAGAAGGGATTTGGATGACCGACGTGCCGGAGCCGGAAGTCGGTCATAACGATCTGCTGATCAAAATTCGTAAAACGGCTATCTGCGGTACTGACGTTCACATCTACAACTGGGACCAGTGGTCGCAGAAAACCATTCCGGTACCGATGGTTGTCGGTCACGAATATGTCGGCGAAGTGGTGGGTATCGGCCAGGAAGTAAAAGGCTTCAAAATTGGCGACCGCGTCTCCGGTGAAGGCCATATTACCTGCGGTCACTGCCGTAACTGCCGCGGCGGACGTACGCACCTGTGCCGTAATACCATTGGCGTGGGCGTAAACCGTCCGGGCTGCTTCGCGGAATACCTGGTGATCCCGGCGTTTAACGCGTTCAAAATCCCGGACAATATCTCTGACGATCTGGCCTCCATCTTCGACCCGTTCGGCAACGCGGTGCATACGGCGCTCTCCTTCGACCTGGTTGGTGAAGACGTGCTGGTCTCCGGCGCGGGCCCAATCGGCATTATGGCGGCAGCCGTAGCGAAGCACGTGGGTGCGCGCAACGTTGTGATCACCGACGTGAACGAATACCGTTTGTCGCTGGCGCGCAAAATGGGCGTCACCCGTGCGGTAGATGTCTCGAAAGAGAGCCTGACCGACGTGATGGAAGAGCTGGGCATGACCGAAGGCTTTGACGTGGGTCTGGAGATGTCCGGCGCGCCGCCGGCGTTCCGCACCATGCTCGACACCATGAACCACGGTGGCCGTATCGCGATGCTGGGTATTCCGCCGTCAGATATGTCTATCGACTGGAACAAAGTCATCTTCAAGGGGCTGTTCATCAAGGGCATTTATGGCCGCGAGATGTTCGAGACCTGGTACAAGATGGCGGCGCTGATCCAGTCCGGTCTGGATCTGTCCCCGATTATTACTCACCGCTTCTCCATCGATGAGTTCCAGCAGGGCTTCGACGCGATGCGTTCCGGCCAGTCAGGGAAAGTGATCCTGAGCTGGGATAAGTAATCAAAAAGGGGCCTGTGGCCCCTTTTTTCATTGATTCTTTTTCTCTTCGTCCGTCAGGTAACGCACCTTGCGGGTGTAGTCCTGACCTTTGAACAGCAGCGTGTTATCCGGCGATTCAAGATACTTCTGCCATTCGGAGAGAGGGAAACCGCCGTGTGCGCCAATCACCTCTTTCGGTACAACGGCTTCCTGACCGCCGATCTTCTTCGAGACCGGCCAGTTCATCCAGTCGCCCAGGTTAACCGTTTTTAGATCCAGCATGTCCAGCAGCGCGGCGAGCGGCAGCTGATCGGTCGGCGGCTGCGTGTCGTCCATCAGCTCCCAGGTATCCTGGAACAGCGTCAGCCACAGCGGGCAGATACGGCGCCAGGTCTTTTTAGTGGCCGCAAGAAACGCGCCGTTAACGTGATCGACCAGATACGGGCGTACCGTCTCTTTGTAATACGCCGGCACTTTCTCCGCTGGCGCACCGTCCAGCTTGGCAATCATTTTGCCCTGACGGAAGCTGGAGTAGATGTGCATATCGGCCATGCCGATCTCGGGCATTTTCAACAGGTTGAGATCGGAGTCGATCATCAGTATCCCTTCACCGCGCGCCTGCAGTGGGGCGTTAAGCTTCACCAGACGGCTGAGGTAGATCTGCTTATAGCGGTAACCTTCCTCACGAACGGGAAGGTTAAGCGTCACTACGCGGGTTTTCGGCGGCAGTACCCCAAAGGCGGATTCAGGCTGATCGCTGACGATGACGATTTCGTTCACCCCGGTGGCATAACGTTCCGCGAAGGTGGCAGAGAGTAATGCTTCTTCGACGAAATCTGCGCCGGTACACGGAATCACAATAGAATCCACCGCAGCAAGCGCGCCCGTCACGGGCAGAGAGCTGTAAGGAATATTGTGTCGCCCGGTGATATGACGATAGCGAGCATTAAGAAATTTAAACATAGTTATCTCGTTTGGTTAGTGCGCGCCAAGCACGGCTTCGACACCGCTGACATAGTTTTCGATGGCATAGGTATGACAGACGTTCTGGTATGCAGCCGCAGCCAGCCGAGCCCGCAGATCCGCATCTGCCCAGATATTGTCCAGATGCTGTGCAAGCTGTGAAACATCGCTCCAGGGGAAGAGCAGCCCTGTCGAATCATGATCAATCAACTCCGCCGTGCCGGTCACCTGAGAGCCAATCACGGGGATATTGAGAAGCATCGCTTCCAGCACCACGCGCGGCAGCCCTTCGCTTTTTGAGGCGAGAATAAAGGCGTCAAACGTTGCGAGGTAATCAAACGGGGTATTCTGAAAGCCGGTGAAAATGACGTGGTGTTCAATTCCCAGCGCTCGGGCCTGTTCCGCTAAAGCGCGGCGTTCGCCACCTTCGCCGACCAGCACCATTTTCCATTTCGCCTGGGGATGCTTCTGGCTGAACTGCGCCAGCGCCTCCAGCGTGTGGTGGTTGGCTTTGCGAGGGATTAACGACCCAATACTGCCGAACACAAACGTGTCGTCATCGATGTTCAGGCGCTGGCGCATCGCGCGTCGGTCAGGTAAAGGCTGGTGGATGTCGATGGCATTATTGACCGTCGTACACAGTTCGGGCCGGACGCCATGCTGAAGCAACACGCGTTCAACGCCGTGCGAGACGGCGATGATTTTTGTGGCATGGGCATTAACCAGCTTCACCAGCGGTGGGGTCAAAACGGGTTCAATACGGCAGTGCTGAATCAACCGCGCCTGCAGCTTTGCCGCCGCGAGATAGCCTTCCTCATTTGAGCCCGGTTGGTTATTCATATAGAGCGTATCGAAACCGCCCTGCGTGAAAAGGGTTTCGATTTTGCTGACGTTAGGCCTGATGCGCCACATGATATCCACATGACGTGTTAATGCCTTGCGGGCGCTGCGAGAGAAAAACAGCAGGCTACGTCCCGCTTCCTTCAGCAATTTGGCCCAGAGCGGCTGCGGACGTTGAGGGATCACGATGAGCGGGATGCCGATGCCGTTGAGCACCTGGCCAATTGTCTCACCTTCAGCACGACTATAATCACTGTAAAAACAACAGGTAATATCGAATTTATCGCGATTGATTCGCTTCAGGAGCTCAAGCATACTGTTGGTGCCTCCCCCCCATTCTTTACCCGTATCCAGGAGGAGAATTTTACTTTTGTGCGGCATGTCTGAATCCGTGTGCTACCCTTCATCTGACTGCATTATAAAGAATCTGCTGAAATAAAATAGATTTTTCTATTTTATGGCGCTTCAGGATTAGACAAAATTTCAAGCGTGCTTATTTGGAAAGTGTGATTCTGGACTTTAATCGTCTCTACTCATTTATATAGTATTAATAATATTAATTTAGGCTGCTATTGAGAGTGGAAAAATGTTTAAAATAACGGTCTGCTTATTAACGTTTAATTCTGAAAGATTATTGCACGATGTTATCCCGCCTCTTTTAAAAATAGCGGATGAAGTTGTCGTGGTCGATTCCGGCAGTACGGACAAAACACGATATATTTGTGAGAGCTTTGGACTGCTACCCGTCTATAAAAAATTTGGCTGGCATGGCGAGCAGATGAACCATGCCATATCCTTAGCCAGCCATGACTGGGTCCTGTGCATTGACAGCGACGAAATTCTTGACCAGGAAACGGTCAATGCCGTTTTAACGTTAAAAGCAGGTGATGAGCCAGACCCCGGAATGGCATGGCGAATATGCCGCCATTGGTTTGTTCTGGGGGAAGAGGTCCGGACGATCTATCCTGTTTCATCACCTGATTATCCTGTGCGTCTTTTTAACCGTAAACAGTCCCGGTTTAATAACAGGCCGGTAGACGATCAGGTCGAAGGTTTTCTCCGTTGTGCGCGTATTCCGGGCTATGTAAAACATGATACGTTTCCCACGCTGCATGAGCTTTTTAACAAATTAAACTGTTATTCAACCCGCCTGGTTCAGCATCAAAAAATACGGCCCTCAATTGGACGCGGCGTAATCAGCGACATCGGCGCTTTTTTCAAATGGTATCTGTTTAGCGGCGCCTGGCGTAAGGGCAAAGTGGGGGTGGCGACAGGACTGTATGCCACAGCCTATAGCTTTTTGAAGTATTTCAAATCCTGGTATCAACATCAGGAAAAAAAAGAGCCCGTTGCCAACGAGCAGACGGACTCTCAGATTGCGAAATAAGCGTCAGGCTTTCTTGCCCCATCCCTGCCACTGCTGCTGGACGTATTTCACCAGCGTGCTGTTGCTGATGCTGTCTCCGATGACGGAGAAGAAGCGGGTCGCATAGACCGGTTCAAGCGGTTGCTTCGGTGCACAGCGCTTCACGCCGCGGAACGGATTACGCGGCGCTGTCGGGACGGGCTGCGCAGAATTCGGTGTGGAGGTATCCACCTGCGGCTCGTTCAGCAGATCGCTCGGACGCACCAGCGTGATATCGGCAGGCAAGGTCGGCAGCATTTGCTGCAGGACGCGAACGGTAGACGGGTGCGGGTGACCGATGGCAATCGCTGAGCCATTGCGGCGGGCCAGCTGTACCGCGCGATTAAACTGCGTGCGGATATCGGCTTCGTTCTGGGTATCGTCCAGGAACACCTTACGCTTAATCACCTTTACACCCGTTCCCTGAGCGGCACGCATCGCCTGGCTGTTGCCGATGGTCATGCTGTCGAGGAAGTAGAGGTTGTAGCGTTCCAGCGCCTGCATCACTTTGAGCATCCCGTACAGGCTTGATGTCATCGCGCTGCCCATATGGTTGTTCAGCCCTACGGCATACGGCACTTTGTTGTAGGCGTCGCGGATAATGCGCTCGATCTCCTCGCTGCTCATATCCGGGCGCAGGGTATCTTTTTCCAGCGGCTGCTTGCTGAGCGGAGCCATGGGCAGGTGGATCAGCACCTGATGACCGCTGCTGTGGGCTTTGGTCGCCATCTCACGCGCGTGGGGGGCATTCGGAAGGACGGCGACAGAGATGGCCGACGGCATCGCCAGCACCTGATTTTCATAGTGTGGACGATAACCGAAGTCATCAATCACGATAGCGAGTTTACCTGCATATACCGGTGCAGCCAGCGCCAGCGCGCTGACGACGGAGAAAACCATTCGACGAAATTGAAGCAAAACTTATCTTCCCAACCACGGCTGTGGATTGACCGCCTGACCCTGGCGACGAATTTCGAAATAGAGTGACGGGCGGCCCTGACCGCCACTGCTGCCCACAAGGGCGATGGGTTGGCCGGCGCGCACCTGCGTGCCGACGCTGACCAGCGCGCTCTGGTTGTAGCCGTAAAGGCTCATGTCACCTTTACCGTGTTCGACCACCACCACCAGTCCGTAACCCTGCAGCCAGTCGGCCAGAATTACGCGGCCATCGGCTATGGCTTTCACTTCGCTACCTTCAGACGCACCGATAACGATCCCTTTCCAACGTAGCTCACCCTGCAGCTGTTCGCCATAGCGATGCAGAATTGAACCGCGAACGGGCCAGAAAGCCTGACCGCGAGGAGAGCCCAAACCGCCGGTACGCGACATCAGAGAACGTTCGCTCTCGCTTGGCTTGTAGGTGGTCCCTTTGCGGGACGCTTCCTGCTGCTTGTCGCGAACGGCCTGCGCCTCGCGCGCCTCTTTTTCGGCGCGCGCTTTCGCCGCCGCTTCCGCACGGGCGATGCTGTTACGCAGTTTTGATTCGTTGGCGCGCATTTCGCTCAGCTGGCTCTGACCTTCCTGAATGGAGGATTCAAGGCCGGAAAGGGTTTTCTTACGCTCGTTGCGAGCCTGCTCAAGCTTCGCCTGCTGGGCCTGCTGATCGTAGAGCAGCGTCTGCTGCTGGCTCTGCTTCTCTTCCAGCTCGGCTTTTTGCGTGGAGACCTCTTCGCGTGTCTGCTTCAGCTGCGCGATAGTCTCCTGACGCGCCTGGTTGAGATAGCCAAAGTAGGCCTGCAGGCGCTGGCCGCGCTGGCTCTCTTCACCGCTGAGGATCAGCTGGAGACCGGTATGTTCACCCTGGCGGAATGCGGCATCAAGCTGTGCGGCAAGATTGCGCTCCTGCGCATCACGCTGGCGCTCGAGTTTGGCAATCGACGCGTTCATCTCGTCGATCTGTTTATTCAACTGGGCGAGGGTATTTTGCGTTTCTCGGAGTTTGCGCGTGGCGGCGGAGATCGCCTCTTCCTGCTGCTTAAGCTGGGCGAGGAGGGCGGAGCGCTGCTGCTGCTGCTGGCGTACCGCACGCTCTTTGGCGGCGATATCGGCCTGAATGGATTTCAGCTGGTCGCGGTCATCCGCGTGGGCGGATGCGGCGCACAGCAATACGCCAGCGCTGAGTGCGCTGGCGTAAAACAGAGGTCTGACTGATAACCTAAGCGGCTTCACGACCCATGTGATTGAAAAAATCGCCTTTCCCCTCATGGGGAGCGATTATTCCACGATGAACAGCGGCTTACCAGTCATCTCTTCAGGGATCGGCATACCCATCAGCGTCAACATGGTTGGCGCGATGTCGGAAAGCTTGCCGCCTTCCACTGCTTTCAGTGATTTATCACCTACATAAATCAGCGGAACAGGCAGGTTGGTATGAGCCGTGTGCGCCTGGCCGGTCGCCGGGTCGCGCATCTGTTCAGCGTTACCGTGGTCAGCGGTGATCAGCAGCTGGCCGCCAACGGATTCAACCGCTTTTGCTACCTGCTCAACACAGTTGTCCAGCGCTTCAACCGCTTTCACTGCCGCTTCCATCACCCCGGTATGCCCCACCATGTCGCCGTTCGGGTAGTTACAGATGATGGTGTCGTACTTACCGCTCTCGATGGCCGCAACCAGTTTTTCCGTCAGTTCGGCAGAGCTCATTTCTGGCTGCAGATCGTAGGTGGCCACTTTCGGGGAGTTGATCAGAATGCGGTCTTCGCCTTTGAACGGCTCTTCAACGCCGCCGTTAAAGAAGAAGGTCACGTGTGCATATTTTTCAGTTTCGGAAATACGCAGCTGCGTTTTGTCGTTCTTCGCCATCCACTCGCCGAAGGTGTTTGCCAGCGATGCTGGTGGATACGCGCAAGGCGCTTTGATGTCTGCCGCGTATTCAGTCAGCTGGATGAAATCGAGGTTTACCACTTTCTTGCGGGCAAAACCGTCGAAGTCGCTGTTGACGAACGCGCGGGTGATTTCACGCGCGCGGTCAGCGCGGAAGTTCATGAAGATCAGCGCGTCGCCATCTTCCATGGCGGCATCAGCCTGGCCTTCAGCACGGATCACGGACGCTTTCACGAATTCGTCGTTTTCATCACGTGCATAAGCCGCTTCCAGGGCTTCAACGGCGGTCGCGAACTGGAACTCACCTTTTGCCAGGGTCATCAGGTCATAGGCCTGTTCAACGCGATCCCAGCGGTTGTCGCGGTCCATTGCGTAGTAACGGCCGATGATGGACGCTACGCGGCCTTTACCCAGCGCGGCGAATTTCTCTTCGAAGGCTTGCAGAGAGCCTTTTGCGCTGCGTGGTGGCGTATCGCGACCGTCCAGGAAGGCGTGCAGATAGATTTTTTCCGCACCGCGCTCGGCGGCCAGTTCAACCATCGCCATGATGTGATCTTCGTGGCTGTGAACGCCGCCCGCAGAGAGCAGGCCCATGATGTGTACGGCCTTGCCCGCGGCAACGGCTTTATCGACCGCGCCAGCCAGCGTTGGGTTGGAGAAGAAGGTGCGTTCTTTGATTTCAACGTCCAGACGCGTCAGATCCTGATACACAATACGCCCGGCGCCCAGGTTTACGTGACCGACTTCGGAGTTGCCCATCTGGCGGTCCGGCAGGCCTACTTCCAGGCCAGACGCGTCAATCAGCGTATGCGGACGTTTTGCCCACAGCGCATCCATGACCGGGGTTTTGGCGTTGAAAATAGCGTTATCCTGGCTGTCTTCACGGTAGCCATAGCCATCCAGAATCACCAGTACCATAGGTTTTTTAGAAACCGACATTGCGACAACCTCATGCTCAAGAGTCAAAATTTGCGTAATTTTACTACAGCTGAATCGATCAAATAGCCGCAGAAGATCAAAGAAAGCGCAGGGGCAAGGTGCTGACCAGACCATTTTGAGGCATTTTTTTAGGTGGCATGCCGCAGAAAATGGATTAGGTTATGGTCGCTGGCTGTATTTGCCAGAACGCACAGGTATACTCCTGTCCTGGTTTTTTTTATCACTTAGTCGGGAGTAGTTACCCTCCATGCAAGAAATTATGCAATTCGTTAGCCGCCATCCGGTTCTGAGCATCGCGTGGATTGGCCTGCTGGCTGCTGTGCTGTTCACCACATTTAAGAGCCTGACGTCTAAAATTAAGGTTATCACCCGTGGTGAAGCGACGCGTCTGATTAACAAAGAAGATGCCGTCGTGGTCGATCTGCGTCAGCGTGACGATTTCCGTAAAGGTCACATTGCGGGCGCAATCAACCTGTTGCCAGCTGAAATCAAAGCGAACAACGTCGGTGAGCTTGAGAAACACAAAGCCCAGCCGATTATCGTTGTCGATGCGACCGGCATGCAGGCACAGGAATCTGCCAGCGCGCTTCATAAAGCAGGCTTCGAAAACGTAACGGTGCTGAAAGAAGGTATTTCCGGCTGGAGCGGGGAAAATCTTCCTTTGGTTCGCGGTAAATAAGGAGTTCAGTCATGGCCAATATTGAGATCTATACCAAAGCGACGTGCCCGTTCTGTCATCGTGCGAAAGCGCTGCTGAACAGCAAAGGCGTCACGTTCCAGGAACTGCCAATTGACGGTGACGCGATTAAACGCGAAGAGATGATCAAACGTAGTGGTCGTACGACGGTTCCGCAGATTTTTATTGATGCGCAGCACATTGGCGGCTGTGATGACTTGTATGCGCTCGACGCCCGTGGTGGACTCGATCCGCTGCTGAGCTAAGAGACTTTAGGACAATTAAAAAGGGTATTTCCATGTCAGAACAAAACAACACCGAAATGACTTTCCAGATCCAGCGTATCTACACCAAGGACGTCTCTTTCGAAGCGCCAAATGCGCCACATGTTTTCCAGAAAGATTGGCAGCCAGAGGTTAAACTTGATCTGGATACCGCATCTACCCAACTGGCAGATGACGTGTATGAAGTCGTGCTGCGTGTGACCGTTACCGCGTCTCTGGGCGAAGAAACTGCATTCCTGTGTGAAGTACAGCAGGGCGGCATCTTCTCTATCGGCGGTATCGAAGGCAACCAGATGGCGCATTGCCTGGGTGCGTACTGCCCGAACATTCTGTTCCCGTATGCGCGTGAATGCATCACCAGCCTGGTTTCCCGCGGTACATTCCCGCAACTGAACCTTGCGCCAGTTAACTTTGATGCGCTGTTCATGAACTATCTGCAGCAGCAAGCTGGCGAAGGTGCTGAACAACATCAGGATGCCTGATGAGCACTGTTAATGCGTCAATGACTGTGATCGGTGCCGGCTCATACGGCACCGCTCTTGCCATCACGCTGGCAAGAAATGGTCACGAAGTGGTTCTCTGGGGCCACGATCCAAAACATATCGCAACGCTGCAACGCGACCGTTGTAACGTGGCGTTTCTTCCGGACGTTCCGTTCCCTGACTCCCTGCACCTTGAAAGCGACCTTGCGACCGCGCTGGCGGCCAGCCGCAACATTCTGATTGTGGTCCCGAGCCATGTATTTGGCGACGTGCTCCGTCAGATTAAGCCGCTGATGCGACCGGATGCGCGCATTGTCTGGGCGACAAAAGGACTGGAAGCCGAAACCGGACGCCTGCTGCAGGACGTTGCCCGCGAAGCGCTGGGTGATGAGATCCCACTGGCGGTCATCTCCGGCCCGACCTTTGCCAAAGAGCTGGCTGCTGGCCTGCCGACGGCGATTTCGCTGGCCTCCACCGATCAGGCCTTCTCCGACGATCTTCAACAGCTGCTGCACTGCGGCAAGAGCTTCCGCGTCTACAGCAACCCCGATTTTATCGGCGTGCAGCTGGGCGGTGCGGTGAAGAACGTGATTGCGATTGGTGCTGGGATGTCAGACGGCATTGGCTTTGGTGCCAATGCGCGTACGGCGCTGATCACCCGAGGGTTGACCGAAATGTCCCGCCTGGGCGAAGCGCTGGGCGCCGATCCGGCCACCTTTATGGGAATGGCTGGCCTGGGCGACCTGGTGCTGACCTGTACCGACAACCAGTCTCGTAACCGCCGCTTTGGCATGATGCTCGGACAGGGCAGCGATGTAAAAGGCGCGCAGGAGAAGATTGGTCAGGTGGTTGAAGGCTACCGCAATACCAAAGAAGTCCGCGAGTTGGCGCACCGTTTCGGTGTCGAAATGCCAATAACCGAGGAAATTTATCAGGTATTGTATTGCGGAAAAAATGCGCGCGAGGCAGCATTGACCTTATTAGGTCGTGCGCGCAAGGACGAGCGCAGCAGTAACTAGTCGGAACCGTTGTCACCTGAATGACCCAGCCAGCGCAGAACTGGCTGGTCATTAACTATCGTCTGGAGTAAGCAATGCCGTGTGAAGAACTGGATATCGTCTGGAACAATATTAAAGCCGAAGCCCGGGCGCTGGCCGACTGCGAGCCTATGCTGGCCAGTTTCTACCACGCGACGCTACTCAAGCACGAAAATCTCGGCAGCGCGCTGAGCTATATGCTCGCCAACAAGCTGGCTTCCTCGATCATGCCTGCTATCGCCATCCGTGAAGTGGTGGAAGAGGCTTACGCCGCAGACCCGGAAATGATCGCCTCTGCCGCCTGCGATATCCAGGCCGTGCGCACGCGTGACCCGGCGGTCGATAAATATTCTACGCCGCTGCTGTACCTGAAAGGCTTCCATGCCCTGCAGGCTTACCGCATCGGCCACTGGCTGTGGAATGAAGGCCGCCGCGCGCTGGCGATCTTCCTGCAAAACCAGGTTTCCGTGACGTTCCAGGTCGATATTCACCCGGCGGCAAAGATTGGTCGTGGGATCATGCTCGACCACGCCACCGGGATTGTCGTCGGGGAAACGGCGGTCATTGAGGATGATGTCTCGATCCTGCAGTCGGTTACCCTGGGCGGTACCGGTAAAACCAGCGGCGATCGCCATCCGAAAATTCGTGAAGGGGTGATGATTGGCGCGGGTGCCAAAATCCTCGGCAATATCGAAGTCGGGCGCGGCGCGAAGATCGGCGCAGGCTCCGTGGTGCTCCAGCCTGTGCCACCGCATACTACTGCCGCTGGCGTACCGGCGCGCATCGTCGGTAAACCAGACAGCGATAAGCCGTCCATGGACATGGATCAGCACTTCAACGGCATTCACCATACCTTCGAGTATGGTGACGGCATTTAGCTTCTGAGAATGGCGCCCGGGTAACCCAGCTGGCGCCAGGCTTCATACACCACCACCGACACCGCGTTCGACAGGTTCATGCTGCGGCTGTCCGGCATCATCGGAATACGGATTTTCTGCTCGGCGGGCAGGGCATCCAGGATCGTGGCCGGCAGGCCGCGGGTTTCCGGGCCAAACATCAGATAGTCACCTGCCTGATAGCTCACGGCGCTATGCGCTGGCGTGCCTTTGGTAGTCAGGGCGAACATGCGCTGCGGCTTCTCTGCTTCCAGAAACGCGGCGTAATCGTGATGGCGAACGACGGCGGTAAATTCATGATAATCCAGCCCTGCGCGACGCAGACGTTTGTCGTCCCACGTAAAGCCCATCGGCTCAATGATATGCAGACGAAAACCGGTGTTCGCACACAGGCGGATGATATTGCCGGTATTCGGCGGAATTTCTGGTTCGAATAAAACGATGTTAAGCATGCTGCCCCCTTAATTGCGGGGGCAGAATAGCAGAAAAGAGAGGAACTACGCGACGCCGGGTTCCTGCGAGCGGCTGTACAGCATTTTGTAGACGGTTGCCGCAGCGGCCACCAGAGCGGGCACGCTGAGGATCATTAAAATACTGTCTGCCTGCCACTGCATAGAAAGAAGCTGGGCGCTGGTCATGGTTCCCGCCACGCCGCCAAAGCGGCCGATCCCCTGCATCCAGGCGATGCCCGTCGCGCGGCACTCGGTAGGGTAAAAGGTGGCGGCAAGGGTTTGCATGCCCGACTGCGCGCCGTTCATCGCGATCCCCATCAGGAAAATCAACCCGCCAAACAGGGCGATATGGTTATGCTCAATGCCAAGCAAAAGAATAAGGCCCATCGTCAGCACGAAACCACACGCGACCACCCTGTGCGCTTCCCAGCGGTCCATCATCCAGCCCGCGAGCAGAATGCCTGCGGTGCCGCCGAAGGTGAACAGCGAGGTGAGCCAGGCGGATTCCGCCAGCGCATAACCCATCCCCTGCATTAGCGTTGGCATCCAGCTCAGCAGGACGTAGTAAATGACCAGGCCCATAAAATAGGTCACCCACAGCATCAGGGTGCCTGGCAGCCAGGGCATGGAAAACAGCTGCGACACGCTCCCTTTTTTAGACGCGACTTTCTCCTCCGCGAGGAAAAAGCCCGTGACGCTATCCAGCGTGCTGCGGGCGAACCGGCTGGCGATGCGGCGGACCTGCATGACGTCCTTCCCACGCTGCACCAGAAACTTCACGGACTCCGGTAAAAACAGCGCCAGCAGCAGCGTTAAAATCAGCGGAGCAATCGCCCCGGTCAGCAGCACGCTTCGCCAGCCGTGGTGGGGGATAAGCCAGGAAGAGATCGCGCCGCCGCCCGCCGCGCCCAGAGGGAAGCCGCAGTACATGGTATTAATCGCCATGGCGCGACAGCGCTGGGGGGCAAACTCGGAGATCAGCGTGATGGCATTAGGCATTGCGGCGCCGAGGCCCAGGCCCGTCAGAAAGCGCCACAGCGTCAGGGTATTCAGACTTTGCGCCCAGGCCGTTCCCAGGCTCGCAAGGCCGAAGAACAGGCACGAAAAGACCAGCACCCGCTTGCGCCCCATCCGGTCAGACACCGGACCGGCAATCAGCGCGCCCAGCGACAGCCCCAGCAGCGCTGCGCTCAGCACCGGCCCCAGATCCTGTTTGTGTATCCCCCATTCTGCCGACAGCGTAGGCGCGATGTAACCCATCGCTGCCGTATCAAAACCATCGATCGCCAGAACCAGAAAGCCCAGTACAATGAGCAGCCAGTGAAACCCTGAAAAGGGGCTCTCATCGATCACCTGCTGAATATCCACCTTACCTGAATACGCCATACGCTCCACTCCGATCTGATGTTGTTTTTGTGTTCTTGTATTTGCTTGTCTATACAATTGCGGGCGGCGGGTGGATGTCAAATTTTCTTATCCAATATGTTATCTGGATGTTATTTTTGGCATAAAAAAGCGCCCGAGGGGGAGATCGGGCGCATGAAAAAGGGGGGGGTTAACCGGAGAGGATCAGGCCGCGTTTCCCTGAGCAAGGGGAGCCAGCGCCGCCGGTAATTTGCTTAACTCCTGCACCAGGGAATCCCTACTGATTTCACCGATCGTTTTCGCGCCGGTCAGCGTCATCGCCACCTTCATCTCTTTTTCGATCAGGTTGAGCAGATTCGCCACGCCCGCCTGGCCCGCCGTCGCCAGCGCATACAGATACGCACGCCCCAGCAGTACGCTGTCGGCGCCCAGCGCAATCATTCGCACCACGTCCAGCCCGTTGCGGATGCCGCTGTCGGCCAGGATGGCAATATCGCCTTTCACCGCATCGGCGATGGCCGGCAGGGCGCGTGCGGAGGAGAGCACCCCGTCAAGCTGGCGTCCGCCGTGGTTAGAGACCACAATCCCGTCTGCGCCAAAGCGTACCGCGTCGCGGGCATCTTCCGGATCGAGGATCCCTTTGATCACCATCGGGCCATCCCAGAACTCGCGGATCCATTCCAGGTCCTTCCACGAGATCGACGGATCGAAGTTGTTCGCCAGCCAGCCGATGTAATCCTCCAGCCCGGTCGGTTTACCGAGGTAAGCCGAGATATTCCCGAGGTCGTGAGGCCGACCGTTCAGGCCGACATCCCACGCCCACTGCGGGTGGGTCACGGCCTGCCAGTAACGACGGAGCGCAGCGTTCGGGCCGCTCATGCCGGAGTGGGCATCACGATAGCGCGCGCCGGGGGTCGGCATATCGACGGTAAAGACCAGCGTGGAGCAGCCCGCCGCTTTGGCGCGCTCGAGCGCGTTACGCATAAAGCCGCGATCCCGCAGGACGTACAGCTGGAACCACATCGGGCGCTTGATGGTCGGGGCGACCTCTTCAATCGGGCAGACGGACACGGTGGAAAGGGTAAATGGAATGCCTTTGGCATCCGCCGCAGCGGCGGCCTGCACTTCGCCACGGCGGGCATACATCCCGCATAAGCCTACAGGCGCGAGCGCCACCGGCATGGAGAGCGTTTCGTTGAACAGCTTCGTCTCAAGGCTCAGGTCAGACATATTCTTCAGCACGCGCTGGCGCAGAGCCACCTCCGACAGATCTTCCACGTTGCGGCGCAGGGTGTATTCGGCATACGCCCCGCCGTCGATGTAGTGGAACAGGAACGGGGGCAAAATGCGCTGCGCCGCGGCGCGATAGTCACTGGCTGCTGAAATAATCATGCTTTGTTCTCCCTGGAAATATCACTGTCGCCAGGCAGACGGGTAATACGCGCCTGTCGGGCCTGGTCTTCATCGAATCGTTTAATGGTGGTGTGCACGAAGCCGAGATGCGCCATCATCGCTTTGCGTGCGGCCTCGGCATCACCGGCCAGAATGGCCTTGAGCACCGCCTCGTGCTGTTCGGTCAGTTGGGCAAACACCGGCGGAACCAGATACATGCGCTGGCGGCTCTGTTTAACGGAGGATTGCAGCAGGTCGAAGAACCCGCGCATGGTCTGGAGCAGCACCACATTGTGCGACGCCTCGGCAATCGCCAGGTGAAAACGCACGTCCGCCTGTGAGGCGATATCCGGGTCGCTGCTCTGCGTGGCCTCAAAGCAGGCGATGAGTTTCTCTTTGTCGGCGTCGGTTGCCCGCATGGCCGCGTGCCAGGCGGTACTGGTTTCGATGGCGTGACGTGCTTCAAGGATGTCGAAGCTGTAGTCCGGGTCGTTCTCCATCAGCGTCTTCAGCGGCTGAACGATGTTTTGCTCGGACCAGTCGTCATGCTGCCAGCGCACAAAGGTGCCGCCGCCGCGACGGCTCAGCAGCACCCCTTCGCTGACCAGCGTCGCCAGCGCCTCGCGCAGTGAATTGCGCGACACGCCAAGCTGGGCGGCGAGCTGGCGTTCGGCGGGCAGCTTCATGCCCGCTTCCAGCTGTTGTTCTTCAATCAGCGCCCGCACGCGAGAGGCAATCTCGTCGGACAGGCGTCTGGGCATCACTATCATGGGATCATCCAGGTTAAGACATAGGCCTGCAGGGTGGTGATCACCCCCACCATGCAGGTGAATATCAGGCTGTGTTTCACGGTAAAGCGGAACAGATCCGACTCTTTACCGACCAGTCCCACCGCCGCACAGGCAATGGCGATGGATTGTGGAGAGATCATTTTCCCGGTCACGCCGCCGGTGGTATTCGCGGCCACCAGCAGGACGTCCGACACGCCAATCTGCTGGGCTGCCGTTGCCTGCAGGGCGGCAAACAGGGCGTTAGACGAGGTATCGGAACCGGTCAGGAACACCCCCAGCCAGCCGAGGAACGGCGAGAAGAAGGTGAAGGCGTGGCTGGTATGTGCCAGCGCCAGCGCCAGCGTCGATGACAGGCCGGAGTAGTTCGAGATAAACGCGAACGCCAGCACCATGCCGATGGAGTAAATCGGCAGCATCAGCTCTTTAATGGTCGCCGCAAAGGTTTGCACCGCGGCCGCAGGCTTCATGCGCAGCCACACCACGGAAAGGAGTGCGGCAAACAGGATGGCGGTACCGGTAGCGGAGAACCAGTCGAATTTATAGACCGCGGCATACGGCGTGGCGGCGTGCACCACCGGCGGCATACGGGCGACCATCTTGTCGAGGAACGGCACGGAAATATTAATCACCATGTCGTACAGCGCCCCGCCCGGCGCGAACAGGGCTTTAAACGGCGGGATGCTCCACAGGGTGACCGTTGCGGTCAGGAACAGGAACGGTGACCAGGCGCGGATCACCTGTCCTGCCGTATAGCCCGTGCGGGCCAGGGTTTGATCAACCTGCGAGGCGCCCATGTCGGTGAAGCGGAAAATACGTACCGGCTGCCAGCGCTTCAGGAACAGCGTCAGACAGACCAGCGACACCAGCGAGGAGATGATATCCGGCAGCTCCGGGCCGAGGAAGTTGGAGCTGAGGTACTGGGCAATGGCGAACGAACCGCCCGCCACCATCACCGCAGGCCAGGTCTCCTTCACGCCGCGCCAGCCGTCCATAATCGCCATGATCCAGAACAGGACGATAATGGTCAGGAAGGGCAGCTGTCGGCCGACCATCTGGCCGATCTCGAAGCTGTCCAGCCCGGTGACCTGTCCGGCCACCAGAATCGGAATACCCATCGCGCCAAACGCCACCGGCGCGGTGTTCACAATCAGACACAGGCCCGCGGCATAGAGCGGGTTAAAGCCCAGACCGACCAGCAGCGCGGCGGTGATCGCCACCGGTGCGCCAAAACCTGCCGCTCCTTCCAGAAACGCCCCGAAGGAGAAGCCGACAATCAGCATCTGCAGGCGCTGGTCCGGCGTGATGGAGAGAATCGACGAGCGGATAATGTCGAACTGCCCGGTTTTCACCGAGATTTTATAGACAAAGACCGCCGCGATGATGATCCACGCAATCGGCCACAGGCCGTAGAAGAAACCGTAGACGACGGAGGCCAGCGCGCGATCGACCGGCATTTTATAGAAGAACAGCGCCACCATCAGGGCGATAGCAACGGTATACGTCGCGGCGAGGTAGCCCTTCAGCTTGAGCTTAATCAGCGCAAAGAAGAAGAACAGGATCGGAAGCGATGCGATCAGGCTCGACAGCCAGATATTACCGGCCGGGTCGTAGTTTTGTTGCCAGAGGCTCATGCAGGTCTCCTGGGGACCAGACAGCCTGCGCTGCGGGTGAGTCTCCGCTCAATTCTGCGTCACAGGTTGTGTAAAAGTGGTCCTGCCAATATTGTGTTGTAGGGTTAATGACAATGAATGGTTAACCAGATGTTATGAGCTAGCAATGGTTTTGTGAGCGGAAATAATGGAATTGTGAACCGGGGGAGGATTGCTTGCGCTATTGGTTGGACCAATTCACGCGAAGGGGAAAAGAGTAGGCCGGGTAAGCGCAGCGCCACCCGGCATGAAATCAGAATGCCGTCTTACAAAATCCCGTCATCTCTTTCAGGCCCATTTCGCGGCCAAGCTCGGTCATCGGGTGTACCACCACCAGACCACGGACGCTTTTCTTCAGCTTGCCCATGTCGGCCTGCTCTTTTTTGGTGATCGCGCGACGGTGCGGCATATCCATCAGCTTCTGCGCTTCTTTGCTCAGCTTCTGGCCTTTCACTTCGCGCAGGCGCTCGATTTCTGTTTCCAGCGTGGCGGCTTCTTTTTCCAGCTCGGCGTACTTCTCGGCGGAATCGACCAGTGACAGGCCAGCCATCTGGTGGCGGATCAGATCCAGGCGGTCGCTCAGGCGTTTAATTTCGTTCTTTTCGACTTCTTTCATGACAAATAACTCTGAAAACGGGGAATTTACAGGGAAGGATACACCAATGTGAGCAGGCTTACTTCTGAAACGCTTTTTTTAAGCTGATTCGGGAAATCAGCTCAGTCAGGGAGAGAACCATGGTGGAACGGACAACCTGTTGATAACGCAGCTTTTGCATCGCGTAGAGCTCAGGGTCGCTGTTATCAAAATGGGGAGCAGGGGGCAGCGCGGTGACGCAGTGCAGCTCGCCGAAGGGCCCCAGGATCTCATCATCGGTAAAGGTGTACTCATTACCGTCATGATTGAGTTCTTCGCGCAGCGCCATTAGCAGCTCCGCATCTTCATACTCTTGCCGGTTCAGCACGCCAAGACCATAAATCAGCTTCAGACGCACGGATAAATCGCCCAGCGGTCCGTCTCCGTCCAGTAACGGTTCTACAGCATATTTTACCGCGTAGTCGTCTTTGCGAAACACCTGAAGCACCAGGATATTCACCGCCTCGGTTAACAGCTCGACGGCGGCAATCAGGAAACTTCGTACGGTTTTGCCAGCATTCAGACGCTCAAGCACACGATTTTCAAAGGCCTGGGTTTGTTCCATTATTGCCTGCATATCTGACAATCTATTATCTGGGCGCAGGTTAACCTGCGCCTCACTGTGCATCATTTGGTTGCGTTGTATGCGTTAACCGCCTCCACAACCACGTCGCTGTTGGCGTCCAGACCGGAAATCTGCGCCAGCGCAGCCTGCGCGCCTTTGTTATCAATCAGCTGAGCCAGTTCCTGCGCCTGTGGGTCCTGTTCGCTGCGGTAGTGCATTGCAGCGGCAATCCCTTTCACCAGGTTGGCGTGCGGCAGGCCGTATTCCAGCGTGCCCAGCAGCGGCTTAATCAGGCGATCGCCCGCGCTCAGTTTGCGCAGAGGCTGACGGCCCACGCGCTCAACGTCATCTTTCAGATACGGGTTTTCAAAGCGACCGAGGATTTTCTGGATGTATGCTGCGTGTTTATCAGCATCAAAACCGTAGCGTTTGATCAGCACCGCGCCGCTCTCTTCCATTGCCCCTTTTACCACCGCGCGGATCTTCTCATCGAGGATCGCGTCACGAATGGTCTGATGACCGGCCAATTTTCCGAGGTACGCGGTTATAGCATGCCCGGTGTTCAGCGTGAAGAGTTTGCGTTCGACAAATGCCATCAGGTTATCGGTTAATTCCATTCCCGGAATGGTCGGCAGGGCGCCTTTAAACTGGGTTTTATCCACGATCCACTCGCTGAAGGTTTCCACGGTCACTTCCAGCGGGTCGTTGGTGGCGGATTCAGACGGCGGAACGATGCGGTCCACGGCGGAATCCACAAACCCGACGTGCGCTTCAACCCAGGCTTTGTCTTCATCCGCAACAGCGTTAAGAACGTGGCCTTTCAGCTGCGTGGTGCCGCGCACCATGTTTTCACAGGCGATAATGTTCAGCGGGGTGTCGATGCCCTGCGCTTTGCGTTTTGCCAGGCCTTTCGCGACCGCAGGAGCGATGCGCTCAAGGACAACCGGGCCTACCGCCGTGGTCACCAGATCGACGCTGGCGATCAGGTCGATAACGTCTTCACCGATGCTGCTGACCGCGTTGACGCCGGATACCGTCTCAACCTGCTCGTTTTCACCGACCACGTGGACCTGATAGCTATGACGCGCATTCAGGGCATCCAGGACAACCTGATTCACATCGGCGAATGTCAGCGTAATGCCCGCGTCTGCCAGCAGTTTACCGATAAAACCACGACCGATATTACCTGCGCCAAAATGTAATGCTTTCATAGTGTTAACCTTCATCAATGTTTTTACCCGAGAGGGCTGGGGTGAGGAACGTTTCCCCTCACCCTAGCCCTCTCCCCATGGGGGGAGAGGGAAGAGTCGCTGCTATTTGTTGAGCAGTGCCAGAACTTCTTCAACGCTTTCAGTCTGTGCCAGACGCTCGATAACAGACTCATCGTCCAGCGCGTTGGTCAGGCTGGTAATCACCTGAATGTGCTCGTTGTTGCGAGCGGCGATACCAATCACCAGACGGGCGATGTCGTCTTCTTCTTCACCGAAGCGCACACCCTGCGGATACTGACAGAATACGACGCCGGTTTTCAGGACGCGATCTTTCGCTTCAACCGTACCGTGCGGCACCGCGATGGATTCGCCCAGGTAGGTTGGCGTCAGTTTTTCGCGTTCCAGCATCGCGTCAACGTATTCAGGCTGCACGTAGCCGCCTTTCACCAGCTGCTCACCGGCAAAGCGAATCGCCTCTTCTTTGGTTGCAGCTGTACGACCGAGGAAGATGTTTTCCGCACCCAGCTTGAAGAGGTGGGCGTTGCTCTCGTCAAAGCTGTCCTGCAGGCTGGAGCGCACTTTCACTTCGTTGTCTTCGTGACGCTGCGCCGCAACCAGACGTTCGGTCAGGCTGGTGTACAGGCCGCTGTCGAGGAAGTTGGTCAGCGAGATGTGCTGTGCCTGCGGCACCTGACGCATGGCGCGTTCAGTCAGGTCGCGGTGCGTGATGACCAGGTCAACATCCGGCGGCAGGCTGTTAATGGCGCTGTTGGTCACGGAGATGTTGGTCAGGCCCGCATCCTGCACTTTCTTACGCAGCACGCCTGCACCCATTGCGCTGGAACCCATACCGGCATCACAGGCAACGATGATTTTACGCACGTGGCTCAGGTCGTTAGACACATCGCCTGCGGTCAGTGGAGTTGCGCCTTTGGATTCGGCTTTCATGTCGTGCATACGACGGGTCGCCGCTTCAATATCGTCGTCCTCTTTCACTTTGCTGGTTTTCAGCAGGATAGAAGAGACCACGAAGGAGACGGCCATGGCCGCACAGATGGCCGCGATGTTCGCGAAGTACGCCCCTTTTGGCGTCATCGCCAGTACCGCCAGGATAGAACCCGGAGAGGCCGGAGACACCAGACCGCCGCCCAGCACGCTCAGGGTGAACACGCCGGTCATACCGCCAAGGATAACGGCCAGGATCAGACGTGGGTTCATCAGCACGTACGGGAAGTAAATTTCGTGAATACCGCCCAGGAAGTGAATGATTGCCGCACCGCCAGCAGACTGCTTCGCGCTGCCGCGACCAAAGAACATGTACGCCAGCAGTACGCCCATACCCGGACCCGGGTTCGCTTCAATCAGGAAGAAGATGGACTTGCCGAGATCGTGAGACTGCTGAATACCCAGCGGCGAGAAGATGCCGTGGTTGATGGCGTTGTTCAGGAACAGGATTTTCGCCGGTTCTACGAAGATAGACGCCAGCGGCAGCATGTCGTGCGCAACCATGAAGTTAACGCCTGCCGCCAGAATTTTGGACAGCACTTCAACCGCAGGGCCAATGCCGAGGAACGCCAGAATCGCGAGGATCATCCCGATGATGCCCGCAGAGAAGTTGTTCACCAGCATTTCGAAGCCGGATTTAATCTTACCATCAACCCAGACGTCGAATTTCTTAATCGCCCAGCCGCCCAGAGGACCGGCAATCATTGCACCGAGGAACATCGGCATATCCGCGCCGACGATAACACCCATGGTCGTGATAGCACCCACTACGCCACCACGGTCACCGCCCACCAGACGACCACCGGTGAAACCGATGAGCAGCGGCAGGAGATAGGTAATCATTGGGCCAACAAGTTTCGCCAGCGTTTCGTTAGGCAACCACCCTGTCGGAATGAACAATGCAGTGATGATACCCCACGCGATAAACGCGCCGATATTTGGCATCACCATGTTGCTGAGGAAACGACCAAAGCTTTGAACTTTGATCTTGAAATCGGATGACATAAAACACCCCTTCTTCTGTTTGCGCTTAGGCTTGCGGCCCGAGGTTTATTGTTAATGAGGCGGCAGAGGTAGCCGGACCCTGTTCTGATGCTGTGAAATCTGGCACTGAATCGTTCAACTGTCCAGACAGCGAAAATTTGTGTGACACATGTCACGTAAATGTAGGGGGTGTGGATATCAATGAGGTGATCTGAATCACAAAACGAATGGACAAAAAAAATACGATGGCGAGAAATAAAGCAAAAACCACCCTTTTCTGTGATGGTGTTCACGTTTTGGTTTTGTGTGTTTGTTTCCGGATTGTGACTGATTTCACAAAATATTTTTATGGAGATTTCTCCGGCTGCGATCGGCGGCAAACTCTGCCTGGCGATTCGGTGCCAGGATGACCTGGCGCGACACGTTAAGCTAAAAAACCACTTTTGATGTGTGGTATGGCGAAAAGTTAAAAGGTGGATTACGCTCATATTGTAAGGTTAAGTCTATTATTATTCAGGATATATTTTGACACGCTTATAAACTTGCATGGAGATATTATAAAAACCCATACTCCCCGGCTCGGAAATAGTAAGCACAACCCCGTGCTTATAAAAATTAATTAGGTTGCATACCATTATATTAATTTAATGAGTTGACGTTGTTTAAGTGAGGAGAATATGTTTCTCAACTATTTTGCGCTGGGCGTATTGATTTTTGTATTTCTGGTTCTCTTTTACGGAATCATCGCAATCCATGACATCCCTTATAATATGGCCAAAAAGCGTAACCATCCCCATGCCGATGCGATTCATACGGCAGGCTGGATTAGCCTTTTTACGCTCCATGCCATCTGGCCGTTCCTGTGGATCTGGGCCACGCTGTACCGTGAAGATCGCGGCTGGGGTATGCAGAACCACATCACAAAGCCTGATGAGGTGCCGGGCATGGATGCGCTCGCCAAACGCGTGGCGGAACTCGAACAAAAGCTGGCCGCGGTAAAGCCTGCTGCTGATAAGAACACGCTGGAGCGCTAATCATGGATCTGTTAATTATTTTGACCTATGTGGCATTTGCCTGGGTGATTTTTAAAATATTCCGTATTCCGGTAAACCAGTGGACGCTTGCCACCGCGACATTAGGCGGGGTGTTTATTGTTGCCGGTCTTATTCTGTTAATGAACTATAACCATCCGTACACCTTTACGGCGCAAAAAGCGGTTATTTCTATTCCGATTACGCCGCAGGTTACCGGGGTGGTCAGTGAAGTGACCGATAAAAATAACCAGCTTATTAAAAAAGGCGAAGTGTTATTTAAACTTGATCCAGGCCGCTACCAGGCGCGCGTCGACAGACTCCAGGCTGACCTGGTGACCGCGACGCACAATATCGACAATCTGAAAGCGCAGCTGGTGGAGGCCGTCGCCAATACGACGCGCGTCTCCGCAGAGCGTGACCGCCTGTATAAAGATTATCAGCGCTACCTGAAAGGCAGCCAGGCGAAGGTGAATCCGTTCTCTGAAAGCGATATCGACAACGCGCGGCAGAACTATCTCGCGCAGGATGCGCTGGTAAAAGGCTCCGTTGCTGAACAGACCCAGATTCAAAGCCAGTTGGACAGCATGGTGAACGGCGAGCAGTCGCAGATTGCCTCCTTACGCGCTCAGCTCGCCGAAGCCAAATACAACCTGGATCAGACCGTGGTACGTGCGCCAAGCGATGGTTACGTCACCCAGGTGCTGATCCGTCCGGGGACGTACGCCGCCGCGCTGCCGTTGCGTCCGGTGATGGTCTTTATTCCTGAACAGAAGCGTCAGATCGTGGCCCAGTTCCGTCAGAACTCGCTGCTGCGTCTGAAGCCGGGCGATGAAGCGGAAGTGGTGTTTAACGCGCTGCCGGGTCAGGTGTTCTCCGGGAAGCTCACCGCGATTCTGCCGGTGGTGCCGGGAGGCTCCTATCAGGCGCAGGGCGCGCTGCAGTCGCTGACGGTGGTGCCGGGAACGGACGGCGTGTTGGGCACTATCGAACTGGATCCGAATGCGGAAGTCGATGCGCTGCCGGACGGTATTTATGCCCAGGTGGCGGTCTACTCGGACCATTTCGCCCACGTCTCGGTGATGCGTAAAGTATTGCTGCGCATGACCAGCTGGATGCACTACCTCTACCTCGATCACTAATTCTTCCAGGGCAGGAATGCGACACGCATACCTGCCCTTTTTTCATCGCTTGATCCATACTGACTTTTTTCCGGCATCAAGGATCAGGCAATGAAACTCATCGGTAGCTACACCAGTCCCTTCGTGCGAAAAATCTCGATTCTCCTGCTGGAGAAAGGGATTGAATTTGAATTCATCAATGAACAGCCCTACAACGCTGAAAACGGCGTCGCGCAGTACAACCCGCTGGGGAAAGTCCCGGCGCTGGTGACGGACGAGGGCGAGTACTGGTTCGACTCCCCGATTATCGCGGAGTATATCGAGCTGCTGGGCGTTGCCCCGGCAATGCTTCCGGCTGACCCAAAAGCGGCGCTGGCGGTGAAGCAAATTGAAGCCCTGGCCGATGGCATCATGGATGCGGCTCTCACCTCGGTGCGTGAACAGGCAAGGCCTGCCGCCCAGCAGTCGGAAAACGAACTGCTGCGCCAGCGGGAAAAAATCAGCCGCAGCCTGGACAGGTGCGAACAGCTTATCCGGGAGGGGAAGATTCAAACCGACAGCCTGAATCTGGCGACCATCGCTATCGCCTGCGCCATCGGCTATCTCAACTTCCGCCGCGTTTCCCCTGGCTGGTGCGTCGACCGTCCGCTGCTGGTGAAACTGGCAGACACCCTTTTTAGCCGCGAGAGCTTTGCCCGGACAGAACCGCCAAAGGCTTGACGCGGGTTATACCCGTCATACTTCAAGCTGCATGTGCGTTGGCTTTCCTCGTTCACCCCAGTCACGTACTCATGTACGCTCCTGGGGATTCACTGCGTCGCCGCCTTCATGCAACTTGAATTATTTAGGGTATATAACACTTCGGCGTCGGAGGCGGTACAATCCCTCCACATGTTAACTCCCTCTCCCGTCGGGAGGGGGGAAGATATTTACTCGCCAGGCGCTTTCATGACTACTCATCATTCGCTGTACAGCCAGATCCCCGCTACCGACCGTCTCCTTCGTGAGCCCCGCATGCATGCTGCTGTTGAACGCTTCGGCCATACCGCGACGGTGGAGATGTTACGCCTGCTTCAGGACGAAGCCCGATGCGCAATTCAGGCAGAAAACGCCTTGCCCAGCTGGTGCGCGGCGTGGGAGCAGGAAGTTGAACGCCGGCTGGATGAGAAAGCGCAAAGCGCGTTACGCCCGGTGATTAACCTGACCGGTACCGTACTGCATACCAATCTGGGCCGCGCGCAGCAGGCGGAAGAGGCGGTTGCTGCGGTCGCGCAGGCCATGCGAGCGCCCGTGACGCTGGAGTACGATCTGGACGGTGCCGGACGCGGGCATCGTGACCGGGCGCTGGCGGACCTGCTGTGTCAGCTGACCGGCGCGGAAGATGCCTGCATTGTGAATAACAACGCCGCAGCGGTGCTGCTGATGCTGGCGGCCACCGCCAGCGGCAAAGAGGTAGTGGTTTCCCGCGGCGAGCTGGTGGAGATTGGCGGGGCGTTTCGCATTCCGGACGTGATGCGCCAGGCGGGCTGCACGCTACATGAAGTGGGCACCACCAACCGCACCCATGCGAAAGATTATCGCGCGGCGGTGAATGAAAATACCGCCCTGCTGATGAAGGTCCACACCAGCAATTACCATATTGAAGGCTTTACCAAAACGGTTGAAGAGGCGGAGCTGGCGGCGATGGGCCGCGAACTGAATATACCGGTGATTGCCGATCTCGGCAGCGGCTCGCTGGTGGATCTGAGCCTTTACGGGCTGCCGAAGGAGCCGATGCCGCAAGAGATGATTGCCGCGGGCGTCAGCCTGGTCAGCTTTTCCGGCGACAAGCTGCTGGGCGGGCCGCAGGCCGGGATTATCGTCGGCAAGCGCGAGCTGATTGCGAAGCTGCAGCAGCATCCGCTCAAGCGCGCCCTGCGAGCCGATAAAATGACGCTTGCCGCGCTGGACGCGACGCTGCGGCTCTATCTCCATCCGGAGAAACTGGCCGACCGTCTGCCCACGCTGCGTTTGTTAAGCCGCGATGCCGCCTCGATTCGCGCCCAGGCCGAACTGCTGCTGCCGCGCATTGCTCCGCACTACCCCGATTTTGACGTTCGCATTGAACCCTGCCAGTCGCAGATTGGCAGCGGTTCGCTGCCGGTGGACAGGCTGCCGAGTGAAGCGCTCACGTTCACCCCGCGTGACGGGCGCGGCAGCGACCTTGAAGCCCTGTCATCGCGCTGGCGTGGCCTGCCTGCGCCGGTTATCGGGCGGATTTACGATGGCCGAATGTGGCTGGATCTGCGCTGCCTTGAAGATGAAGAGCGATTTCTGGAGATGTTGTTGAAATGATTATTGCCACCGCCGGTCATGTCGACCACGGAAAAACCACGTTACTGCAGGCGATCACCGGCATAAACGCCGACCGCCTGCCGGAAGAGAAAAAGCGCGGCATGACCATCGATCTGGGCTATGCCTACTGGCCCCAGCCAGATGGCCGCGTACTGGGTTTTATAGATGTTCCGGGGCATGAAAAGTTTCTGTCTAATATGCTGGCGGGCGTGGGGGGCATCGATCATGCCCTGCTGGTGGTGGCCTGCGATGATGGCGTTATGGCGCAAACCCGTGAGCACCTGGCGATCCTGCAACTGACCGGCAACCCGCAACTGACCGTGGCGCTGACCAAAGCCGATCGCGTGGATGACGCACGCGTCAGCGAGGTGCGCGAAACGGTACAGGCGACCCTGCGGGAATATGGTTTTGCCGATGCGCCGCTTTTTGTCACCGTGGCGACAGAAGGGCGCGGTATCGATGAACTTCGCCACCACTTACAGCAGCTTTCGTCGCGTGACCACGCCAGCCATCACCGCTTCCGTCTGGCCATTGACCGGGCGTTTACCGTCAAAGGCGCGGGCCTGGTGGTTACCGGTACGACGCTCAGCGGTGAAGTAAAAGTGGGGGACAGCCTGTGGCTGACGGGCGTTAACAAACCGATGCGCGTGCGCGGCTTACATGCGCAAAACCAGCCCGCAGAGCGCGCTCATGCCGGGCAGCGGATCGCGCTGAACATTGCCGGGGATGCGGAAAAAGAGCAGCTTAACCGCGGCGACTGGCTGCTGGCCGATGCCCCACCTGAACCCTCTGAACGCGTCATTGTCTCCCTTCAAACAAACGTGCCCCTGACCCAATGGCAGCCGCTGCATATTCACCATGCGGCGAGCCATATCACCGGGCGCGTGTCGCTGCTGGAAAACGACCTTGCCGAACTGGTATTCGATTCTCCGCTCTGGCTTGCAGACAACGATCGTCTGGTACTGCGTGATATTTCCGCGCGGGAAACGCTGGCCGGGGCACGGGTCGTCGCGCTGAATCCACCGCGACGCGGCAAGCGTAAACCTGAATATCTACAGTGGCTGGCAGCGCTGGCGCAGGCCAGCGATGATAGCGCCGCGCTGCGGGTTCATCTCGATCGCGGTGCGGTGAGCCTGAGTGATTTTGCATGGGCACGCCAGCTGAGCGGGGAAGGCTTACGCCAGCTCACCCAGCAGCCGGGCTTTATTCAGGCTGGGAATAGCCTGCTTAATGCCCCGGTTGCGGCACACTGGCAGCGTAAGATACTGAACACGCTGGCGACGTACCATGAACAGCATCAGGACGAGCCTGGCCCGGGCCGCGAGCGTCTGCGGCGCATGGCGCTGCCGATGGAAGACGATGCGCTGGTGCTGCTGCTGATTGAAAACATGCGCGAAAGCGGGGCGATCAAAAGCCACCACGGCTGGCTGCATCTGCCGGATCACAAGGCCGGGTTCACCGCAGAGCAAGAGGCAGTATGGCAAAAAGTGGCCTCGCTGTTTGGCGATGAGCCGTGGTGGGTTCGCGATTTGGCCCGCGAAACGAGCACTGACGAGCAGGTGATGCGTCAGGTATTGCGCCATGCGGCGCAGCAGGGGCTGATAGTCGCGATCGTGAAAGATCGTTATTACCGTAACGATCGTATTGTGGCGTTTGCCAACCTGATCCGCGAGCTGGATCAGGAGCGGGGCTCTACCTGCGCGGCCGATTTCCGCGACCGGCTGAACGTGGGCCGCAAGCTGGCGATTCAGATCCTGGAGTATTTCAACCGCATCGGCTTTACCCGCCGTCGCGGTAACGATCATTTATTGCGAGATTCGTTATTATTTCCTGAAACTCCGTGACCCCCGTCGTAAACGCCGTTACCGGTTGGCGAGAAAATCGCCAGCCGGAACTACCCTTGTTGTACACCAACAGTAAGGAGACGGTCATGACAAACAATCCTCCCTCATCGCGTATCCAGCCCGGCGAGTATGGTTTTCCCCTCAAGCTGAAGCCTCGTTATGACAACTTTATCGGCGGCGACTGGGTAGCTCCCGTCGACGGCGAATACTATTCCAACCTGACCCCCGTTACCGGCCAGCCGCTGTGCGAGATAACCAGCTCCGGCAAGCGCGATATCGATCTGGCGCTGGATGCGGCGCACAAAGCGAAAGATAAATGGGGCCATACCTCCGTTCAGGACCGCGCGGCCATTTTGTTCAAAATCGCCGACCGGATGGAGCAGAATCTGGAGCTGCTGGCGACGGCGGAAACCTGGGATAACGGCAAGCCGATCCGGGAAACGATGGCGGCAGACGTGCCGCTGGCCATTGACCACTTCCGCTATTTTGCCTCCTGCATTCGCGCTCAGGAGGGCGGGATAAGCGAGGTAGACAGCGACACCGTGGCGTATCATTTCCACGAACCGCTGGGCGTCGTCGGGCAAATCATTCCGTGGAACTTCCCGCTGCTGATGGCGAGCTGGAAAATGGCGCCCGCGCTGGCGGCCGGGAACTGCATTGTGCTGAAACCGGCGCGTCTGACCCCGCTCTCGGTGCTGCTGCTGATGGAAATCGTTGGCGATCTTCTGCCGCCGGGCGTGATTAACGTGGTCAACGGGGCGGGCGGTGAGATAGGGGAATATCTGGCTACCTCGAAACGGATCGCCAAAGTGGCGTTTACCGGGTCGACGGAAGTGGGCCAGCAGATCATGCAGTACGCCACGCAGAACATTATTCCGGTGACCCTGGAGCTGGGCGGGAAATCCCCGAACATCTTCTTCGCGGACGTGATGGAGGAAGAGGATGCCTTCTTCGATAAAGCACTGGAAGGGTTTGCGCTGTTTGCGTTTAACCAGGGCGAAGTCTGCACCTGCCCAAGCCGCGCGCTGGTGCAGGAGTCCATCTATGAGCGCTTTATGGAGCGGGCTATTCGCCGCGTTGAGTCTATCCGCAGCGGTAACCCGCTCGATAACGTCACGCAGATGGGCGCGCAGGTCTCACACGGACAGCTTGAAACTATCCTCAACTACATTGATATCGGCAAGAAAGAAGGGGCGGATATTCTGACCGGTGGTCGCCGTAAGGTGCTGGGAGGGGATCTGCAGGAAGGGTATTACCTTGAACCGACGATCCTGTTCGGTCAGAACAACATGCGCGTCTTCCAGGAGGAAATTTTCGGACCGGTGCTGGCCGTGACCACCTTCAAAACCATGGAGGAGGCGCTGGAGATTGCCAACGACACGCCGTATGGCCTGGGGGCAGGCGTCTGGAGCCGCAACGGTAATCTGGCCTATAAAATGGGCAGAGGCATTCAGGCCGGGCGCGTCTGGACCAACTGCTACCACGCCTATCCGGCACACGCGGCCTTTGGCGGTTATAAGCAGTCGGGCATCGGGCGTGAAACCCACAAGATGATGCTGGAGCATTACCAGCAGACGAAATGCTTGCTGGTCAGCTACTCCGATAAACCGCTGGGGCTGTTCTAATCGCCCAGCTCAGGCCGTCCATGGGCGGCCTGAGCAATTTGCTGGCGCAGGCAGTTAAGAACGCCATCCAGAACGTACTGCACGCGCCAGGGCTGGTATTCACGTTTGCGGAAGATGGCCGTCAGATCGAGCCACCACTCTTCCTGATGCGGGAAGCAGGGAACCAGCATCCCGTTTGTTAATTCTTTCTTCAGACTCTCTTTTGGCGCAAAAACAATCCCGAGATTATTTCTTGCCAGCTCCAGGGCCGTCTGCGTATTGTCGCAAATATAATTACCGGTCACCCGATAGTCATGCACGTTATCACTGCCGTGCACGCGGAAACGCCAGATGTTCGCATCATCGACCAGCATGGAGTCAATGAGAATGCAGGAGTGGTTAATTAAATCTTCAGGTCCCGTTAAGGGATGTTTATTTAAATACTCCACGGTTGCGAATGCCGTAACGGAATATTTTGTCAACACGCTGGCGACCAGGCTTTCGTCTTTCGGTTGCGCATAGGTAATTAAAATGTCGCAGTCATCCGGAAAGGAAACGCCTTCTGAAAATTCATTCCGGTCCAGGTTGTAGGTTTTCAGCGATATGCGAATGTCACCGATGTCTTCTATCTGATGGATCACGTGGCGCGCGAGATAGGTTACGATACCTGTAGGGGCATAGATTGTAACCTTTCCGCGCTTTTCATGCTTATAATCAGCAATGAAATTAACGAGTTGACTGTTTTTATCCAGCGTGGCATTAACGTAAGGGAGTAACGCTTCACCAAACTGGGTCAGGGCCAGCTGGCGCGTGGTGCGCTCAAAAACCTTCAGTCCAACCCGCGTTTCAAAATCAGACAGATATTTACTGACGTTGGCCTGCGCCATGCCGAGCAGGGCGGCGGCATCACCAATGCTATGGGTGGCTGCGATGACGGATATAATTTTTAATTCGCGTGGCTTTAGCTGTAATTTATTCATCATGCACACCCATCTATATGATTTTATATATAATATTATATAAACCGCAGCGTTGCATTGGCAAATTTGTAACCATTATTATGCGCCTCGCTTGTTTGGCATTTTAATGGATTACATGTAATGACTATTAAATACAATTTACTCATCGCTGCCACGTTATTTGCAACATCCTCAGCAATGGCCGGAGACTTTTCACTTGGAGCGGGGGCTGTATTTAATGAGTCTCCTTACAAAGGCTATAACGAAAATACGACCGCAGTACCGTTAATTAGCTACGAAGGCGATCGCTTTTACGTTCGCCAGACCACCGGAGGATGGATCCTGTGGAAAGACCCAAAAAATGAATTCAGCCTGACCGCGTCATGGATGCCGCTGCACTTCGATCCTGATGACAACGACGACCATCAGATGAAGCAGCTTGATGAGCGTAAAGCGTCAGCCTTCCTCGGCGGCGCGTACTACCGCCATGAAAGCTGGGGTTCGCTGAAGGTGGCTGTCTCGGGTGATGCGATGGATGAAAGCGGTGGCGTAGTGGGCGAGGTATCGTACTTCCGTCCGATCCGAATGGAGCGCCTGACCCTGACGCCTTCTGTTGGTGTGTTCTACAGCGACGAAAGCTATAACGACTACTACTACGGCGTATCCGGCAGCGAGTCTCGCCGCTCAGGTCTGGAGCAATACACCGCCGGTGACAGCTGGACGCCATACGTTGGCCTGGCGGCTAAATATCAGTTAACCCAGAAGCTGTACCTCAACGCCAGCGCGGTCTACACCGTGTTGCCTGACGACGTGAAGAACAGCCCGATGATCGACCGCGACGACAGCTTCGCGCTGATGACCGGCCTGACCTGGCGTTTCTGATGCGGTAAAGCCTCTTTACTCCCTCTCCCGTGGGAGAGGGTTGGGGTGAGGGCAACAGACCGCAGATATTCAGCCTTCATCCACCCATATCCGCATTTCCCCTTCTCCCCGGTTGGCCCAGCTAAACCAAGGTATAAAGGTCAGCGTCCGGGGCTGACGTTGTACCGGCGAGCGGTCGTATTGCCACAGCGCATCCGTGTCCTTCACGTGACACCCAATCCCCTCTGCCTGTATCAGCATCTTGTGTGCGAAAATCCCTTTCCCTTCAAAGATCCTGAACTCGCTATTTTCAGGCAGAGAGAGGTGATGAAGATTGGCACCGTTATCGGCCTCTTCCAGGCAGTAGACCAGCGGTCCGCGCTGCAGGGCGACTTTCCCCGCCTGCTGGCGGACCAGTGGGTTGCCATACACCCGACGAACCGGCATAGGTAACGTTAGCGTAATGACGTCACCCTCCTGCCAGCTGCGGGTCAGATAAAGGTATCCACGTGAGATCTCGCCCGTTACCGCTTCACCATTTAATAAAACGTCAGGCGCGGCACACCAGTCCGGCAGCCGTAGGGCGAGCGTATGCGTGACGGGAACAGGCGAGGTAATGTCGATTTTTACCTGTTCCTGCCACGGATAGTTACCGCTAATTCGCAGCGCCAGGGTTTCGTCGCCAACCGGTATGGCGACATCGTTGCCCACGTAAAGGTTAATAAAAAGCGCATCCTGGCGGACGGTATAAATATAATGCCCCAGCGACGTCAGCACGCGGGCGATATTCGGTGGGCAACAGGCGCAGCCAAACCAGCGCTGGCGGACGGGTTTCACGTGATCGTAGATATGGTTGAACGCCAGCGTTTTCGGGTGCACTTCCAGCGGATTCACATAAAAGAAATGCTTACCGTCCAGCGCCATCCCGCCCAGTACCGTGTTGTATAATGCGCGCTCCATCACGTCGGCGTAGTGGCCGTCGGCCTCCATTTCCAGCATCCTGCGGGCAAACATCATCAGACCGATGGAGGCACAACTTTCAGCATAGACCGTATCGTTGGGCAGATCGTAATCACTGCTGAACGCCTCGCCGCTGCTTTGCGACCCGATTCCACCGGTAATATACAGCTGGCGCTGCGCCATATTTGTCCACAGCCGCAGACAGTCCTGCCGTTTACCCTCGTCATGACTCAGGCGCGCCAGATGCGCCATGCCCGCCATCAGGTAGACAAAACGCACCGCGTGTCCAATGGCCGTTTGTTGTTCAGCAAGTGGCTCATGCGCCTGGCTGTAGGCTTTGTCCTTGACCATCCAGGCCGGACCATAGGTGTTCCAGTATGATGTTCTGCCGCGCTTCTCATATTCGATATCGTAGAAGTGAGGCTGCACGCCGCGTTGTTCAACGAAATATTTCACCAGCGTGAGGTAGCGGGGCTCCTGCGTGACGTCGTAAAGCCGCATCAGCGCCAGCTCGATTTCCGGGTGGCCCGGATAACCATGTAGCTGGTTCTCACCAGGGCCAAACACGCTGTCGATATGGTCCGCCAGCCTGCGGACCACATCCAGCAGACGGCGTTTCCCTGTTCCCTGGAAATACGCCACGCCCGCTTCAATCATATGTCCGGCGCAGTACAGCTCGTGGCATTCGGCCAGATTCGTCCAGCGCTCCTCGGGGGCTTTCACCGTAAAGTACGTGTTGAGATAGCCATCTTCACACTGCGCTGCGGCAATCAGTTCAATGACCTCGTCGGCGGTTTTTTCCAGTTCAGCATCCTGTTTCTGGCACAGCGACCACGCCACGGCTTCGAGCCATTTCGCCACGTCACTGTCCTGGAACACCATGCCGTAGAATTCACCTTGCTCCAGGCCCGCCGCAATGCGGAAGTTGGTGATGGCGTGGCTGGGTTCGGCTTCCGTTACGCGATCGTTTAGTGCATCCCACTGGTAGGGGATCACCACTTCTCGTACCAGCCGTTGATACTGCCCGAGAAACGGGTCGTTAATTTTTAGATTATGCAGATCGGCTTCCATTATTGACATAGCGTTCTCCTCAGGACGGTACGTGACGCTGGCGCAGGTCGGTGGCAATGCGCGACATCATAGGGTTGTTGAGTCTGCACCAGCGGATAGAGACGGCCAGCAGCAGATGGAAAAGGGCGGGGAGCAGCGTCTCCATGGCGGTGATGCCCTGCAGCGAAGCTGGCGTCTGATTGCCCGCGCCTGGCTGATAGGCCACGGCAATAAACACCAGGCTAATGATCCCGGCGCTAGACGCCCACGCGAGCTTGATGAAAAACAGGTTGAAGGCGAAGTTCATCCCCGACGAACGCACGCCGGTTCTCCACTCGCCGTAGTCGTCGGCAAACGCCATCAGCGAGAAGTGCAGCGGCAGGGTAAACCCGAGAATGACGCCGTTGCTCAAAATAACGATCAGCCAGAGCGTCTGGTGTGCCGGGCCGCCTGGCAGGAACCACATTCCCACTGCGAGCGCGGCGAGCACCAGGTTGGTGTAATAGTAGAGTTTGACGGTATCAATACGGCGCGACAGCGGGCTAACGATCACCGCGCCCAGAATGGCGGCAAAGGTCACCATGGTGAAAAACAGCGAGGTATACGCGGTACTGCCCTGCAGCACGTAGGTGATGAAGTACATATACCCGCCGCCTCGAATGTTGAAGACATTGATCAGCAGGAACGACATCACCAGCATCAGCAGCAGCTGATCGTTTTTACGCAACCCGGCCAGATGCTCGCGCAGGGTGAATTTGCCCATCAGCGCCAGCGGGACGCGCTCCCGCACCCAGAAGAAGCAGCACAGGAACATCACCACGGCGACAGCGCACAGCACCCCAACGCCAAGCTGGTAACCTTTTGCGGCATTGCCCTGGCCCAGCGCCTCGACGAGCCACGGCAGACCCACTGAGACCAGGAAACCCGCAACGCCGCAGAGTACAAAGCGCCATGACTGGCAGGAGATCACCTCATTGTGACGGGTGGTCATGGTGTTGATCAGCGCGCAGTAGGGAACGTTGATGGCCGTATAGCCCACAGACAACAGCAAATAGGTACCGAACGCCCAGGCGATTTTCACGCCCATGCTGGCTTCCGGAACGGTGAAAGTCAGCACGCCGATAATTCCGATCGGGAAGGCGACCCACAGCTGCCACGGGCGAAAGCGCCCCCAGCGGCTTTGCGTGCGGTCGGCAATAATACCCATTACCGGATCGGAAATGGCGTCAAATACGCGCAAGGCAATAAAGAGCGTGCCAACGAGCGCAGGCGTCAGACCAAAAATATCGGTATAGAAAAAGGTCAGAAAGTTCATGATCAAGCAGGTAATCACCGTCCCGCCCGCATCACCCAGGCCGTAGCCAATTTTTTCGCGGACGGACAAGTGGCTTTCTGTTGCCCCTTGTGTCACGTCTGATTCTGTAATCGGTGTGGAAGTCATGAAGTAACTCCTCAGTAATCGAATTTATTATCGTATTTGTGCAAGGTACTCATTTATTCTGCACCGAACGGAAAGGCCAACAAGGGAAGGGAAAAGTATAAAAAGATGACGATTCCGACCTGATGATAAAAATGTGATTCCGATCGGACAGTTATTCGAATATTGATTAATAATCAAAGCGTAAGTTGAATACTAATGGCAATAAAAGCGGAATGGTGAATATCCATGCTTGAATTATCCATAGCGCTTCCGATTAAGGTCCAAAATGGCGGGTTATTTATCTCCCGGGGAGTGGGCCGCCATCCTGCGCGAAAATTAACGTCGTGGGAGATTATTTTTGTCGAAAAAGGGACATTAACGATCCAGGAAGAAAGCACGTTATTTGAGGTAAAAGCAGGAGAGAGTTTGCTGCTTTGGCCAGACCGACGCCATGTGGGCGTGGGCGACTTTCCGGCCGATCTTAAATTTTACTGGCTGCATTTTGAGGTTGAGCATCACCCGCCCCGGTTGCCAAATTTGGCAATAGAACAACATTGCCGAGTGAGGGATGCACAGTATGTGATTTCTCTTTTTCGCCAGTTCCTGAGTGAGCAGGAAAAATTACAGCGAAGCGTGGCGCTGGAAATCATTTTATTACTGATTTTACAGCAAATTTCCATTTCATCAGGATATGAAGATAATGCTGATGAAGCCGGTGCGGCGATGGCGTGGAAGGCGAAGCAGCTCATTCGCACGCAGTTTCATTTACCGCTTTCAACCTCGCAGCTGGCAAAAGCGTTGCACTGCAATGCCGATTATCTCGGGCGCGTATTTCGCCGGACTTTCCATTTAACCCTGACGGAGGCGATACATCGCCAGCGCGTCAGGGCGGCAGAAAAGCTGTTGCTGGATGGCTCTGCCTCGCTCACCGAAGTGGCAACCCGCTGCGGCTTTAATGACGTGGGGTATTTTCGGCAGATCTTTTCAAAGCATACCGGGCTAACCCCCGCCGTCTGGAAACGGCGGTACTGTAAAGAGCATATCAATTCCGGCTGATCACTGGCCGTAATAGGCATTCACCCCGTGCTTGCGCAGATAATGCTTGTCGAGCAGCTCCTGCTGCATAACCGGTAGCTGCGGTGCGAGCTGGAGTGAGAACAGACCCATGTACGCGCACTCTTCAAGCACGACGGCATTGTGGACCGCATCGGCAGCGTCTTTACCCCAGGCGAACGGGCCGTGGGAGTGGACCAGCACAGCCGGGATCTGCATCGGGCTGAGATCGCGCTCCTCGAAGGTTTTGATGATCACTTCACCCGTCTGGTATTCGTATTCCCCGGCAATCTCTGCCGTGGTCATCAGGCGCGTGCAGGGAATGGTTCCGTAGAAATAGTCCGCGTGCGTTGTGCCCCAGGCGGGTAAATCCTGCCCCGCCTGTGACCAGATGGTAGCGTGGCGAGAATGCGTATGCACGATGCCGCCAATCTCCGGGTAACGACGGTACAGCGCAAGATGGGTGGGCGTGTCTGAAGAGGGTTTTTTATTACCCTCGACAACCTGGCCCGTGGCGATATTCACCACCACCATATCTTCCGCCGTCATCACGTCGTACTCCACGCCGGAGGGCTTGATCACCATCACGCCGCTTTCGCGATCCACCGCGCTGACGTTGCCCCAGGTGAAGGTCACCAGCTGGTGGGCGGGCAGCGCCAGGTTTGCTGCCAGCACCTCGGCTTTGAGTTGTTCTAACATGTCATGCCTCCTTCCTGCATACGGGCTTCAATCCAGCGGCGCGCCTGGATGATTTCCAGCACCGGCTCTTTTGCTTTTTCAGTCCACATTTCAATCAGAAACGCGCCGCGATAGTTCAGCTTATTCAGCGTGTTAAACACGCCGACAAAATCCACGCAGCCTTCGCCAAACGGCACGTCGCGGAACTGCCCGGGACTTTGCGCGGTGACGGGTTGGGTATCTTTCAGGTGAATAGCCGCAATGCGGTCAATGCCCAGCGTCAGCTCGGCGGTGACGTCGTTGCCCCACGCGCTCAGGTTGCCAACGTCCGGGTAAACGCTGAACCACGGCGAGGCGAGCATATCGTCCCACTTTTTCCATTTGCTGATGGAGTTCATAAACGCGGTATCCATGATCTCCACCGCCAGCATCACCTGCGCGGCGGCGGCCTGCTCTACCGCCCACGCCAGCCCTTCGGCAAAGCGCTGCTGCGTCCCCTCATCGTGCTCTTCGTAATAGACGTCATACCCGGCAAGCTGGATGGTGCGAATGCCCAGATCGCGCGCCAGCCTGATGGCTTTGGTCATGATCTCGCGGGCGCGTTCGCGCACGGTTTCATCGCGGCTGCCAAACGGGAAGCGACGGTGGGCAGACAAGCACATGGACGGGATAGACACCCCGGTTTCCAACATCGCTTCAACCAGAGAGGCGCGCTGCGTGGTGCTCCAGTCGAGGCGTGACAAACGCTCGTCGGTCTCGTCGACTGACATCTCAACAAAATCGAACCCGCAGCTTTTCGCCAGTACCAGACGTTCCGGCCAGGAGAGATCTTTTGGCAGTGCTTTTTCGTAAATCCCTAACGGATGCTGACGCATAGTTACGCTCCCCAGATGTCGCGAATTTGCGAGTGGAATGCCTGCGCCACCTGCGGCGGATTGACGGCGCCTGCCAGCGCGCGCCCGGCAATAAAGGCTTTAACGTTGATCTGCTTAAACAGCGGCAGATCGGCGGGGGTGATGCCGCCGGTAATTGAAAGCTGTAAACCGATGTCGGAGAGCGCCTTCATTTTCTCGAGATCCGCTTCGCCCCACTGCTGGCCGCTCGCCTGTGCGTCGCGCCCGCGGTGATAGATTACCTGCTTCACGCCGACGCGATGCCATGCGCGCGCGTCGTCCAGCGTCCAGTTGCCAAAGAGCTCCATCTGGATTTCACCTCCGCAGCGCAGTGCCACCTCGTGGCCTCGCTCAACGGTTGCCAGCGGCGCGGCGCAGATGATGGTCATCCAGTTCGCGCCCGCGCCAAACGCCTGTTCTGCCAGCGTTTCTCCGGCGTCGGCCACTTTCCAGTCCGCAACGACGATCTTATCCGGGCACTGCGCGCGCAGGGCGCGCACGGCGTTCAGCCCTTCGGTCAGGCACAAAATGGTGCCCGCTTCGACGATATCGACGTGATCTGAAAGCGTCGCGACGTCGCGCTGTGCGGCCTGCAGTGAAGTGTGGTCGAGCGCCAGCTGCAGTAATGGTCGGCTCATAGGTCGTACTCCTTAACACGGGCGTGATAGCCCTGTAGTGCTGAAATCAGTAGCTGGTAACGGTGATATTTGCGCTGGTAGGCCGCATGGGCGCGCATGTCCGGCTCAATCACCCGGATGTCATGTTTGAGCGCGCGCTGCGCTGAGTGGAAGTCGGTGAACACACCGGTACCCACCATCGCCGCCAGCGCCGCGCCGGAACAGCCGGTCTCTTCCACCTGCGGCAGTTCAATCGCCAGGCCGCTGACGTCAGCGAGCATTTGCATCCACACGTCCGAATGGGTAGGGCCACCCGTGACGCGCAGCGCCTGTACCTGGGTAAAGCGTTCGAGCATGCGGTTGAGGTGGGTCATGTGGCTGAACACCACGCCTTCGTAAACCGCCTGCAGCAGGTGCGCGCGGGTGTGTAGCGCCTGCATGCCGTAAAAACCACTGGTCATCTCCAGCCCGGCGTTGCTGCCGTAGAGGAACGGCAGGAAGAACAGATCGCCTTCCGCTTTCGGCAGGCTGGAAACAGCCTGGTTGATCTCATCGAATGAGATGTCGCCCCACTGTGCGGTGAGCCACTCAAGGTTGCCGGACGAGGTGGGGCTGGCTTCGTGAACGATGTACTGCTGCGGGTGAACGTAGCGGCCATAGACGTACGGGAAGGGTTCGTTGTCGCGAAGCGCACTGGCGATCCCGCTGGTGACGGCCCAGGTGCCCATCACGGCATTTAGCGTGTGCTGGTCTTGCAGCCCGGCGCAGACTGCGGTGGAAACCACGTCAAACAGTCCACCAACGACGGGCGTGCCCGCCGCGAGACCGGTAAGTGCGGCTGCCTGAGCGGTGATTTCCCCGCAAATTTCTGCTGAACCGACAATCGGCGGCAGGGCGCCGTCAATTTCGCTGATACCGAGCCAGCGCGTAAGCTGTGGGTCGTATTTTCCGGTATTCATGTTGTAGAGATTGGACTCAGAGATATTACTCTCCTCGCAGCCCTTCACGCCGGTCAGACACCAGCGCAGATAGTCGTGCGCCATCAATACGCTGCCAATCTGCTGGTACCGCTGCGGCTCGTTCTCTTTCACCCAGCACAGGAGCGAGGCCGGGTGCCCGGTCCACAGCGTCTGGCGCGTATGCGGATAAAGCTTTTCGGGAATGCCGTCCTGCTGCCAGCGCTGCACAATGTCCAGCGCACGGCGGTCAGAGGAGAGTATGGCGTTGCCCAGCGGTTGGTCCTGTTTATCGAGCAGAAACAGTCCCTTACCCTGTGCAGAAATGCCGATACCTTTAATCAGGTTGCCGTTTACACCTGAATGTTTGAGCAGCGTGGCGACGGTTGCGTGGCAGTGCTGCCACAGTGAGGGCATATCCCGCTCCGCGTAGCCAGCGCGCGGGCTACGCGTGGCAACCGAGCGACGTTCGATACAGACTTCCTTGCCCTGGCTGTTGTATAAACCGGCTTTCAGATAAGTACCGCCACAATCGATACCCAGCCAGAAGGGTTCTTTTTCACTCATCTTCATCTCACTTATTCGCCGGGTGGCGCTTCGCTTACCCGGCCTACGGTTCGGTGCGCTTACTTGCCGGGTGGCGCGTTGCTTACTCGGCCTACGGTTCGGTTTTCTCCCTCTCCCCGTGGGAGAGGGCTGGGGTGAGGGCATCAGGCCGCACGTTTATGCGGAGTCACCGTGGGATTAGGCTCTGCGCCGGCATCGCATTTCGCCGGTAACAGCAGGGCCAGCAGTGACGCCAGCGCCAGAGACACCGCCAGGCAGTAAACGCCCGCATCTTTGCTGTACAGGGTGATCAGCACGCCAACCGCATACGGGCCACAGAAGCCACCAAGGTTGCCCAGGGCGTTGATCACGCCGCGCGCGCCGCCCGCCATCTCTGCGCTGAACAGTCGCGCCGGGATGGTCCAGAACACGCCCGCGGCGGATTGCAGGAAGAACCCGCAGCCCACCAGTGCGGAATATGCCAGCCAGGTGTTTGCTTTCAGCGCCACGGAGAGGAACATGCAGAGCGCAAAGCCAATCAACGGCAGGGAGACAAACAGCTTGCGCTTGCCGGTGCGGTCAGAAAGCGTAGAGAACAGGAACATGCCCGCAATGGCGCCGATGTAAGGCAGGATGGCGAGCATGCCCACCTGACCAATGCTGGTGTGCGTCAGCTCTTTCAGGATGGTCGGCAGCCAGAGCGTGTAACCGTAAATCCCGGTCTGGTAGAAGAAGTTCAGGGCGATCAGCTGCCACATGGTTTTGTCGGACAGCACGGCGCTGAGCGAGGCATTTTTTACCTCTTTTCCGGCGATGGCCTGCTGCTCCGCCGCCAGCGTTTGCACCAGATAGTTTTTCTCCGCCTCTGAAATCCAGCGGGCTTCCTGCGGTCGGTCGTACACGGTGAACGCCCACAGCACCAGCACAACGACGGACATCAGACCTTCAATGATGAACAGCCAGCGCCAGTCGAGTGCGGTAATAATCCAGCCTGACAGCGGGGCGGTGACGATCCCGGCGATGGGCACGAACATGATCACAATGGCATTGGCGCGACCGCGCTCGGCGTCCGGGAACCAGTTGCTGATCATGGTGAGCACAACGGGCAGCATCCCGCCTTCCGCCACGCCGAGTAAGAAGCGCAGCACCAGAAGCTGATACTGATTCGTCACCAGACCCGTGAGCACCGAGATCACCGCCCAGGCAACCAGCGACCAGCCGATAAACTTCTTGCCGCTGCCGTGCACGGCAATCTTGCCGCCGGGAACCTGCAGGAACAGATAGCCGATAAAGAAGATCCCGCCCGCCAGGCCTGCCATCGTTGCGGTAATACCTAATTCTTCATCCATACCACCCGGCATCGCAAACGCGATATTCACGCGGTCCATATATGAAATAATGCAGGCGATAAGAATGGGAGGAATGATTCTTAGCCAGCGCTGGCGCGGAATGTCCGCTTGTTGAGTATTCGAGTAAGTGTTCATATTTACTGTCTCAGTCAATGTAACCGGAATAGGGATATTTTTATTGTTATTGCGTTGCTTTATTCATTTCGCTAATACCGTCACGCAAAATAGCGATGCGATGGCTGACGTCAGCATTAGCATTTATTTCCAGTAATTTAATACCGGAGAATTTCAACGTTGCGGCGCTCGCCGCAGTAAAGAGTGATTTTGCGAGTTCAGTTGACATCAAACTGTCGGCGCAGAATGAAGAAAACGGCGCGTGAAGATCCTGCCATTCACCGTATTCACCGCTGGTAGTCGTGCCTGAAAACATCAGTGCCCCCAGCTTTCCGGCTTTGAGCGCGGCCTGAACATGTTCCAGCGGGAGCGTCGTATTACGGCCTTCGATGGCCGAACGCGCCCAGTTGATGCAAACGCTGATATCCGTCTCTTTCACCACCTCCAGCACCTGCTCTAAGGGCAGGAAGCCCTTGCGCGGTGCCGGACCGTTCATGGCATCGCAGTGTTCCAGCACCAGATCGCAGTCCCAGTCCCAGCCCGCGATTTCCCGGATCGAGCGTGAAAACGCCTCGGTAGCCTGTTCGACGGAAGCATTGCCCGCCTGCGGGGCGGCCTGCATTTCCAGGGCGATTACTTTGCCCGGATAACGGGCGTTCACGGCGTTAACTTTCTGGTGCAAATGCCGGTAAAAGTCTACGCAGGCTTTACGCTGCGCTTCGTCGGCTGAGGCCAGGCCAAACGCGCCGTTGCTGCCGCGACGACGCATGGTTTCCATCACTGCCGTGACGACGATTTGCCAGTCACCCGGCGTATGGCGGAACAGCCATTCGTCGCCAAACGGATGGAGATTTTCAAGGCACGGCTGTTCCAGCCCGCGAATGTTCGGCGTGTCGGAAAGTTCCCGCCAGAAGGTTTGTTCTTCTTGTTCCCCTTTCTGGTGAAACGAGGGTGCGCAGGGGTACGCACCAATAATAAAACCGGTGTTGGTCATTTCGCGTTCCTGTATTTATACCCGTCATACTTCAAGTTGCATGTGCGTTGGCTGCGCTCGTTCACCCCAGTCACTTACTTATGAAGCTCCTGGAGATTCACTCTCTTGCCGCGTGACTCGGCCTGTGGCCTCGCCCCTTCGGGGCCAGCGCAAGCGCTGTTCAAAACGGCAAGCCGTTTTGTCCTGCAACTCGAATTATTTAGGGTGTATCAGAAAATTAATCTAATTCGCTGATTGCCACTTTCACCACAATTTTACGAATTGCGGATCCCTTGTTTTTAATACAGGCAGGACGATGCACATCCTGCGGGAAAAATAGGGCATAGCTGCCGGGTATCATTTCGATAAACGATTCATTTTCACTGTCGCGATAAAAAATAATATCCCGCTGTTCCAGTAATGATTCGCTTATTTCGTTATTGCCGGTATCAATAGCGATACCAATTTTCTCTTCACCCCATGCCAAAAACTGAATATCCAGATAGCGGCGGTGCACTTCAGGACGGTTCTCGTGCGGTTCCTTTGTCGTCAGGTCGAGAACCTGGGCAAAAATAGTGCGGCCTTCAATTTCCACCACGCCTGGCGCCAGGGTGGTGAAATCCGTAGTGCGCAGAAAATGAAGTGCTTTTTCTATCGCCCGCGGCAGGCGGCACGGATTTGGCTGTGAAATATGTCCGAATATCATGGTCCACTCCTTACAGAGACTGGATTTTCGCCCACACGCTGTCATCGATGGTGATGCCGTCGCGGCGGTTCTCTTCCAGCAGGCGCGTGAATTCATGCCCCGGAAGACGGACGGCGACGTTTTCATCAGCGCGTTCGGCGGTGGTGACGAAGTCCATGATGCGCTGCAGTTTGGCATCGCGGGTTGGGCCGTCGATCAGGCGATCAACCTCGATGGCGATAAAGATCTGCGACACGCCATACTCGTCGCTGTTGTCCTGGGTCACTTCCGCGACGGAGGATCCGTTGGAGAGCAGGGTGGCGATCATGTCGAGCACGATGGATAAGCCGGACCCTTTCCAGTAGCCCATCGGCAGAATACGGCGGTTTTTCTCAATCACGCCCGGCTCTCGGGTGAGATTGCCCTCGTCGTCGAAGCCGCCATCGACCGGCAGCTCGCGCCCGGCCAGGCGATTCACTTCCAGCATGCCGTAGGAGAACATCGACATCGACATATCGACCATGGTGATCGGGTTAGAGGGAATAGCCACGATCAGCGGGTTGGTGCCGATGCAGCATTCTTTTGATCCCCATGCGGGCATCACGGCGATAGAGTTGGTCCAGCAAATGCCGATATAGCCTTTCTCCGCCGCCTGCCAGCCGTAGCTGCCGCCGCGCATCCAGTGGTTCGCGTTACGCAGTGCCACCAGACCAATACCGTGGTCGGACGCCAGCTCGGTGGCGCGATCCATCATCTTTTTCGCCGTGAGGTTGCCGATGGCGCGCTGGGCGTCCCACTGTTCGATAGCCCCTAATGTCATCACCCGTTTTGGCTGAGCGTCGGGAATGATATCGCCTGCATCAAGCTGCTGAATAAAGCGCGGGAAGCGGTTAACGCCGTGCGAATAGACGCCGGACTCCGTGGTGCGGGCGAACATCTCGGCGCAGGCGTCTGCGGTTTCAGCTTTCACGCCGCGATCGAGCAGGACCCGATTGAACGCCGCTTTCAACTCTTCAAAGGTCACTTTCATCCCTGTTCTCCTGTTCTTTTAAGGGGCAAGTGTGAGTGCTTTTTTATCGCTAAATTTCACTATGCGAAATCTGATTTCAAATATAGCGATCAAATTTTGTCAGATCAACGACATTCATGTTTTTCAAAATCGATTAAAATCAAACGGTTGTGTTTTTTCTGTTGAGATCGTGAACTGAACCACACTTTGCGCTACCATCAGGGCGCGATAAAAAGGAGCCATTTAATGAGCATGAAAGAGAGCGAAATGACGCAAGAAAAAGAGAGGCCAGCAGGCAGCCAGAGCTTGTTTCGCGGCCTGATGCTGATTGAGATCCTCAGCAACTATCCGAACGGGTGTCCGCTTGCGCATTTATCGGAACTGGCGGGGCTGAATAAGAGCACCGTGCACCGCTTGCTGCAGGGGCTACAGTCGTGCGGGTACGTGACCCCGGCACCCGCGGCGGGCAGCTATCGCCTGACCACCAAATTTATCGCCGTCGGGCAAAAGGCGCTGTCGTCGCTGAATATCATTCACGTGGCCGCTCCGCACCTCGAAGCGCTGAACATTGCGACCGGCGAGACGGTGAACTTCTCCAGCCGGGAAGACGACCACGCGATCCTGATTTACAAGCTCGAACCGACAACCGGTATGCTGCGCACGCGCGCCTATATCGGACAGCATATGCCGCTCTACTGCTCCGCAATGGGCAAGATCTACATGGCGTTTGGTCATCAGGATTACGTGGCGAGCTACTGGGAAAGCCATCAGGAACAGATCCAACCTTTGACGCGCAACACCATCACTGAGCTGAGTGCGATGTATGATGAGCTGGCGGAAATTCGCGATCGCAGCATGGCGATGGACAAAGAAGAGAACGAGCTGGGCGTTTCCTGCATTGCCGTGCCGGTATTTGATATCCACGGCCGCGTCCCGTATGCGATCTCTATCTCGCTATCAACGTCGCGAATGAAGCAGGTGGGTGAGAAGAACTTGCTCAAGCCGCTGCGCGAAACGGCAGAGGCTATCTCAAAAGAGCTGGGTTTTAACGTGCGCGAGGCGTAACAGATGAACCGATTTATCATGGCGGATGCGGAAAAATGCATTGGGTGTCGCACCTGCGAAGTGGCCTGCGCGGTGTCGCATCAGAGCGCTGTCTCCGCTCATGCCTTTACGCCCCGCCTTCGGGTGGTTAAGGGGGGCGCCTACACTACGGCCGTGGGTTGCCATCAGTGCGAGGACGCGCCCTGTGCTAACGTCTGTCCAACCCATGCCATCAGCCGCACGGCGGGAGCCTGGCTCGTTGAGCAGACGCGCTGCATTGGGTGCAAAAGCTGTGTGGTGGCGTGTCCGTTTGGGGCGATGCAGGTTCGTCTGGAGGGAAATAAGCCGCAGGCGCTGAAATGTGATTTATGTGTGCATCGCGAAGGCGGACCGGCCTGCGTGGAGGCCTGTCCAACCCACGCGCTGCGCTGTGTTGACCCTGTCAGTAATCGGGCTGAAAAGCTTACTGCATTTTATTGAAATTCCACGTGAACGTCAGACTGTAGCGCCAGTCCCTGTTGCGACTGTCTGTCGGAACATCCCCGACGGGTCTTGCCGCCTCCACCGTGACGCTATAGTGGCGCGTATCGCCTATCATCACCCCGGTAGCCACTGACCCGAGCCGCTGATGAGGTAAACCGGACGTGTTAAACCAGGTTTGCGCGGTATCGGCCAGGATATAGGGTTGGATGGTGGCAAGCCAGGCGCTCTCTTTCCGCATCTTGATATAGCGCAGTTCTACCTGCCCGCCATAGCCGTAATCACCGCTTGCTTCACTGTCCTGGTACCCACGGCCAAAGCGCTGGGCACCGAAGCTAACGCGTTCGGGCTCTGGCAACGTGTTATTTGACCAGTCTCCCTCCCAGGATGTTGATAGCCGCCACTTTTCGGCAAACAGCCAGGCAGCGTCCAGATAGCTTTTTGTGAGCGTAAAATTCATATCGGGCTTAGGGGCTGAGACGATATCGGCCCCCATCGCATCAATACCCTGACGGACGTTGAGCCGGCCGCTGATGCTGGCGGCTGTGAATTGATGCGCACCGTTGATACCCACTTCCAGCGCAGGATAACGCGCGTGTTGGTTGACGGAGTCCAGGCTATAGGTTTTGCCCTGCACTCTGGCCTGCAGGGCATAATCATCCTGGCGGTCGGTATAATCAAAACCGCCGGTCAGATTAATTTGGGATTTTTGCGTTAGCAGCAATGGATAGCCAAACGTCACGCCGCCGTTGTACTGCGTTGTTTTTTGCTTCGAATCGACCTGAATATTATTGGGCAAAGAGAGCAGGGGGGAAAAATCTCGCGGATCTTCACGGTAATAGCTGCCTTTGAGCTGCATCGTCAGCCCTTCATCGTTTAAAAACTGCTGCCAGTTCAGACCCACATAGTTTTTTCGCGTGTTGCTATCTAACGGCACAAGCGTCGCCACGCCCAGCTGATCGCCATAGCTTGTCAGGTTGCTGAGCGTTCCGTTCAGCATCATTAAATCTTGCCCTTTACGGGTGTCGATCGTGGAGGCGATATTCCAGCTCCGCTCCTGATTACCGGTTATCTGCATCGCCGCCGCGCCATAGATATTGGTTGGCAGCTTCGCGTTGGCCGTGACCGGAACGTTAGGGGTACGGGTCATCAGCTGGCTATAGCGATCGAACGTATCCTGAGACAGCGGTTTTTCCGCCATGATTTTTTCTGACAATCGTTTAAGACGCTCGGCGATGTGAGGGTTATTACTGGTGATGTCACTGTGAGCGACATACCCTTCAACCAGAACAATTTTAATATTTCCCTGCTGGAAATTATCATCCGGCAGCCAGGCATAGGAGAGCGGAAAACCGTCGGCCTTATAGCGCGCCGTAATATCATTTACCAGCCCCGTGAGCGTTTTTAGCGGCACGGTTTTTCCGGCATAAGGCCTGAAGGGTTTAAGTAATTCCTGCAAAGGATAACGCGTGCCGCCAATAAACTGAATGTGATGAATGGTAATGGGCGTTTCAGGCGTCAGCGTTGACTGCGGTTTTTCTATTTTGACTTTCGGCTGTGGGACGGTCTCAGGCTGTTCTGGGGCAACGTTACGAGAAACTTGCGCCGGGTTATCAGGGTTAATAATAGAGGGCAGTGTATCGGCGCGGGCCATGCTCAGCACAACCAGCCCCGTCAGCGAAAAAAGGAAATGGTTTTTCATCGCGCTATCCCTGTTCATCATTCCCGGTTAGGGGGAGTGTCGCTGTACAACGCGCCCCTGAAGCAGGGGCGCAGAAAGGCAATAACCGTTTTACTGTTTTGGCGTCAGCAGACCGGAGGTTAACGTATTGAGACCGTTGACCGGGTTAGTTGTCGACGTGTTTTGACCTGATGTTGTTGCTGCGTTGGCCGTAACGCCAGCAGTCAGGGTATTAAGGGTCGTATTGACCGTTGCACCCAGGCTGTTGTTCGTGGCCGCCACATTTGCATTGGCCGTGAGAGAGCCCGATCCTCCTCCGGTTGTCGAAGAGGCGGGTTTCACCAGCGTGCCGCTATCCGTCACCGTCTGGCCGACGTTCTGGACGACCTGACCGACACCGTTAAGCCCGCTATTACTGTTGCTGACGTTGGTTCCCACGCCGCTCACGGTGTTACCCACCTGGGTCAGCAGACCGTTGACCGGTGTGCCGAGACCCGTCGTGGTGCCCACGCTTTGCGTGACGCCCTGTACTCCGCCCAGCGTCTTGTTGGCAACGGTTGTGGTATCGGTTGTTACCTGCGTTATCGCAGGGCTACTTACCGTGTTGGTTAAACCTGTGCCGGTGTTACTGACCAGTTGCCCGGTACTGTTTACCACGCTGCCCGTCAGGCCGGTAACGCCGCTGACCGGTGTGCCTGAAGTAGAACTCGCCAGGCCCGTGCCTACCGTTGAAACGGTATTGCCCAGGGAGGTTACCGACGTGGTTACGCCTTTAACCGTTGTCCCCACACCGTTCGCGTTGCCCGGATCGCCAACGCCGGTTGTGACGCCTGTCCCCACGGTAGAAACAGCGCTGCCAACACCGCTGACGGTGGTTGAAACGGTTGACGTTACGGGATTATTCGTTGGAAGCTGGCTTCCAAGGCCATCCACCGTAGAGCCAACGCTGGTTACTGTTTTACCGGCATCGCCCAGCACAGTATTCACACCTGCAGTGGTTGTGCCGCCACTGCCCGTGTTGCCTGTTCCGGTTCCTCCGCTGCCGTTACCTCCGGTCCCCGTTCCTGAGCCTGAGCCTGTTCCGGTCCCCGTTCCTGAGCCTGTTCCGGAGCCCGAGCCAGTCCCTGAACCTGAGCCAGATCCGTTACTACCTGAACCACCATTGTTAGCCGTTGTGCCACTTCCATCACCCGAGCCGGTATTACTTCCGGTTGCAGGGTTATTTTTGGCTGTTGAGTGAGATCCGCCACCGCTTCCACTGCAGGCAGAAAGAGAGAACGCGAGCAGTACCGCAGCAGCAATTACGCTGATGCGACTAGCATTATTAGGTAGCATAAAAATACTCCACGCAATAGAACGCCGAGCGGCGTATTAGTGAGTATATGCAGTATTTTAAAAATGCACATAGACTCGCTTCGAGGATATTTTTCTGCCAGTGCCGTTGGTTTTAAGTTTTATATAACAAGGAGTTAATTGAATTATTATTTAACGTGCACTTAATTATTTTCTAATTACTATAGCGCCATTAAAACAACAGGAATTATCCTAAATTATCCCTTTAAATAATAGGGAATAAATACTGAAGGATATATCCTTTATATAAGATAGAGATCACGGAAAAATTAAGGCTCTTCATTTGAAGAGCCTTATTATTTAACAATTGCCTTCGCGCCAGGCTTTTTCGATTTCTTCGGCGAGGATCTTAACCCCCGCTTCGATTTTTTCCGGGTCGGGCACATAGTTCATGCGCATGCACTGGTGCGTATGCGGCCACGGCTTATCGAGCCCCGGGAAGAAATAATCGCCTGGTACCATCAGCACGCCGCGCTTTTTCAGGCGCTGGTAGAGCAGCTCGGTGGTGATAGGCAAATCCTTAAACCACAGCCACAGGAAAATCGCCCCTTCAGGCTTGTGGATCAGGCAGCGTTCTTCCGGCAAATAGCGGCGAATTGTCGCGATCGTCTCCTGAACGCGCTGGTAGTAGAACGGTTTGATCACGTCATTGGACAGACGCAGCAGGTCGTTGCGCTTAATCATTTCGCACATCATCGCCGGGCCGATGCCGCCGGGTGAGAGGCTGATAATGCCGTTCATATTGGTAATAGCGGTGATGATTTTCTCGTTAGCGATGATGATGCCGCAGCGGCTGCCCGGCAGACCCAGCTTAGAGAGGCTCATGCACAGGACAATGTTCGGGTTCCACAGCGGACGTGCTTCGCTGAAGATAATGCCCGGGAACGGCACGCCGTAGGCGTTATCGATCACCAGCGGAATGCCGTGCTGGTTCGCGAGCGCATCCAGCTTCATCAGTTCGTCGTCGGTGATCACGTTGCCCGTTGGGTTAGTCGGACGCGATACGCAGATCATGCCCGTCTCTTCACCAATATGCAGGTGTTCAAAATCGACGTGATATTTGAACTGGCCTTCCGGCAGCAGCTCAATATTCGGGCGCGCGGAGACGAACAGATCTTCTTCCAGGCCGGAATCAGCGTAGCCGATATACTCCGGTGCCAGCGGGAACAGCACTTTTTTGGTGGTGCCGTCGGCGCGACGCCCTGCGAACAGGTTAAACAAGTAGAAAAACGCGCTCTGGCTGCCGTTTGTCAGTGCAATATTCTGTGGTTCGATATCCCAACCCAGCTCGTCACGCAGCATTTCGGCGAGGAGTGCCAGCAGCTCGGTTTTACCCTGCGGGCCGTCGTAATTGCAAAGCGCATCGGTTGCTTTGCCGCTTTCCAGCATCTGAGCGAGCAGCGTCTGGAAATAGGTCGTCATCTCCGGGATTTGAGCCGGGTTTCCGCCGCCGAGCATGATTGCGCCCGGTGTGCGCAGCCCGTCGTTGAGGTCCTCCATCAGGCGAGTAATGCCTGAATGGCGGGTAAATTTGTCGCCGAAAAGTGAAAACGTCATAGCAGGTGATCTGTCGAGCTTATTTTGAAAGTGGGTAACCATAACGCTAGCACCGTGCTGGTGCAAATCGGGTGATGTGGTCGGATTTGTTGTTTTGTATGGCGGAGTTGGATTTGTGTAGTGAATAGTTCTGGTGGGATTTCCCCTCACCCCGGTCCTCTCCCCAAAGGGGTGTACAGTCCGGGGACATGGTAGACAGGTGTTCGGGGACATGGTGAACACTTTTTAACATCCTTTACCCATGGTGATCGACTTTTTCTTCAG
>NZ_JAHAWC010000017.1:0-81172 GCF_018383635.1 Enterobacter sp. 120016
CTGAAGAAAAAGTCGATCACCATGGGTAAAGGATGTTAAAAAGTGTTCACCATGTCCCCGAACACCTGTCTACCATGTCCCCGGACTGTACACCCTCAAGGGAGAGGGGGTCGTCTGTGCAGGCATTATTTTGTAGGGAACCCTCAACCCTGCGGGGGGATTTTTATAGCGAGTCTTTCACCACAATCAGCGGCTCAATATCGCTCTCTTTCTTCACCACCAGCGAGTCATCGCCGCGCAGACAGGTTCCCCCGTAATTCCCGCCCACGGTAAAGGTGCAGACCTGTATGTACTTGCCGTCGACCTTCGGCAGGCACCACAGCTGCTGGTAGATGTTTTTACGGTCGACAAACTTGCCGCTGGATTTATCCAGCAGTTCGTCCTGGGCGCTGATGAGATCGATATTGCTGCCGCAGCGTCCGGCAATCGGCTTGACGGCGTATCCGGTCTGCTTCAGCAGATCGTTAACCTCAAAATCGGTGTCGAGCAGGTAGCGGTGATTCGGGAACAGCTGCCACAGGACCGGAAGAATCGCCTTGTTGCCGGGGATCACGGTCCACAGCGGTTCGAAGACCAGCACCTCCGGGCGCAGCAGGACGTCAATCAGTCGCACCTCGCCCTCGGGATGTCCGGTGCGGATCGGTACGGCGGCGTATTCGGTTTCGCTGACCTCGCGGATCTGCTCTATCGCCGTTTCCCACGCCCAGGTTTTCCACACGCAGTTGACGTGGCGGCCTTCGTCGTCAATCAGCTGCCCGGCGGCATCCCAGCTGAGCGCCTCCAGCCCGTGCAGGATTTTGGTTTCGAAACCGGCCTGCATCAGCGAACGCTGAATAAAGAGCGCGTGATAGTCCTCTTCGACATCGTTGTCCTGCATGATGTGGACGAACGGCCGCGCGTGGCTGTGCTTCCATGCGCCGGTCAGCTCTTCCAGCAGCCCTTCCGCCGGGTTATGCCCGTTACCGCGATAGCCGTTTTTCACCCACTCTTCGAGAATCAGCCCGCCCTCGGTATGGCAGGACGCGGAGTCGGCGTTGTACTCGTAGACCTTAATGCCGCGCTCATCCATGCAGAAATCCATACGACCGGTGATCATATGGTGGCGACGCCACTGCCAGGAGAGGCGCAGGCGCGGCCAGAGGATTTTCGGGATGTCGAAAAGCGCCAGCAGGCTGTCGTCTTTCAGCACCTTGTCCGTCGCGTGCAGGTACATCAGGTGCAGTTCGTTGGTGGCCTTGATCAGCTCCTGCTCGGCGCTTTCGGTAATGGTGAAGTACTGGCAGGGATCTTTGTTGATCACATGGCCGTTGGCGCGGATATACGCCTGCTGCAGCGCGTCATTTTCATTAAGCCATTTACCGTCGAACTGACGCCTGTTTTTCAGCCGCGCGCCGCTGATTTTCAGCAGTTCGCCTTCGATTTCCGGCTGGGGAATGCTGTGTTCCGCGTCGTCGGTCTGGATCATCCAGCCGAGGATCTCCGTGTCGTTGAAGGTGTCATGGATTGTATAACATCCGTTCTCCACGCTCAGACGCAGCTCGCGCGTCCACTGCTGCCCGAGCGGCAGCGGGGAGTGAATCACGTTCTGCTCCGCAATACGCACCTTATCGTCGAGAAGCTGGGTGATCACCGCCACGTGGCCGGTCTCGTGAAACTCGCCGCCCTTTTGCCAGATCAGCAGCGCCCCGGCGCGCGGCGCGCGTTTCGAACCGTTGGCAAAAGCCTGCAGGGGCAGAATGTTATCGTTCACCACCTGACGCAAAAAGCGCAGGGAGAAGATTTCCCACGCCATGCCGACGTCGGTAAACACGAAGCCATAGTTGAGAAACAGGAAACGGCGGGCAAACTCAACGCACTGCCACTTGTGGCCCATGTATTCGTTGCCGATATAGCTGCGGAAATCCGCGTCTTCCGGGTAGCTGCGCGGGTCCAGACTGCCGTAATTTGAAGAGTAAATCGCCACGCCACCGGGCGCATAGCCTAACAACGTCCCGAATGGCGCATCACTGCTTAACTTTCCTTTACGCATGTATCCAACCTAAAACAGGCAGGCGGCAATATTTTTAAGAGTTGTCGTCGTCTGCACGTTGTGATTAACCTGACAGAGGGATATTTATCATACACCTGCGTGGCATATTATTCGTCGCAACAATGACTAAAATTCACAACATCGGTGGGCGAAGCGGGTGTTGGGCTAGCGTTGAGCCGCCGGTCATGCCGGGTGGCGGATTCGCCTTACCCGGCCTACAAAACAAGAAACCCTGTAGGTCGGGTAAGCGAAGCGCCACCCGACACGTTTAAGGCTCAAACCTTAAACAGCCAGCACGCCGCGAAATGCCCTGGCGCAATCTCCCGCATGGCAGGCTCCTGCGTCTGGCAAACCGGCATGGCGTGCGGGCAGCGGCTGCAGAACTTACAGCCCGGCAGCGCGGACGTGGGGCCTGGAATGTCGCCGCGCAGGGTGGCGTCTTCGAGATTGCGGATGCGCGGATCGGGCTGGGGAACCGCCGCCAGCAGCGCGCGGGTGTAAGGGTGCGCCGGACGCTGATACAGTTCATTCGCCGGGGCCACCTCCACCAGCTTACCGAGATACATCACCCCAATGCGGCTGGAGATATGGCGCACCATGGAGAGATCGTGGGCGATGAACAGGTAGGTTAGCCCCAGCTCCTGCTGCAGATCCTGCAAAATATTCACCACCTGGGCCTGCACCGATACGTCCAGCGCCGAGAGCGGCTCATCGCACAGCACAAATTCAGGATGCACGGACAACGCGCGGGCAATACTGATGCGCTGACGCTGCCCGCCGCTGAACTCATGCGGGAACCGTTCAAGGTGTTCGTGCTTCAGCCCCACTTTGTAGAGCAGCGTTTCCGTACGTTCCCGCTGTTCTTCGCGGCTGTAGCCGTGGATCTGCATCGGTTCGGCCACCAGCTGTCGCACCGTCATACCGGGGTTGAGCGAGGAGTAAGGATCCTGAAAGATCGCCTGCATCCGTTTACGCAGCGGCTTGAGCTCTCTTTCGCGGGCGTGGGCGATCGCCTGCCCGGCAAAGTGGATCTCGCCAGAGGTGATATCGAAAAGGCGCAGGATAGCGCGCCCGAGAGTGGATTTTCCGCAGCCGGACTCCCCCACCAGGCCAAACGTTTCGCCGGGCTGGATATCAAAGCTCACGCCGTCAACCGCCTTCACGGCCACGCCTTTACGCAGCAAACCGCCGCTAAGCGGATAGTGCTTGCGCAGATCGCGGACGCTCACTAATGGCGCCTGTTGTTCACTCATGCCTGAATCTCCTTATCGGCCCATAGCCAGCAGGCGACGCGATGGCCCTCTCCGGCGGTGTAAAATGCGGGCTGCCGTTCACACTGGGGCATGCGCTTCGGGCAGCGTTCCGCGAACGGACAGCCCGGCGGCGGGTTAAGCAGGCCGGGCGGCGAACCTTCAATCGGCGATAAACGCTGATTCACCTCATCCGGGCGCGGCAGCGAGGCCAGCAGACCCTGGGTGTAAGGATGCGCAGGGCGATAAAAAATGTCCTCCACGCTCCCCTCCTCCATCACCAGCCCGCCGTACATCACCACCACGCGGCTGCAGACCTGCGCCACCACGCCGAGATCGTGGGTGATCAGCAAAATCGCGGTCCGGGTCTGCTGTTGCAGACTTTTCAGCAGGCGCAGGATCTGCGCCTGAATGGTCACGTCCAGCGCGGTGGTCGGCTCATCGGCAATAAGAAGCTTCGGGTTGCAGGAGAGCGCAATCGCGATCATTACCCGCTGGCGCATCCCGCCGCTGAACTCGTGGGGATACTGGTCGTACCGGCGTTCCGCCTCGGCAATGCCCACCTGTTCCAGCATGGCGATCGCCGCCGCTTTGGCCGCTTTTTTGGCCAGCCCTTTGTTGCGCATCAGGATCTCAGACATCTGCTTGCCGATGGTCAACACCGGGTTCAGGGCGGTCATCGGATCCTGAAAAATCATCGCGATCTCGTTGCCGCGAATGGCGCGCATCTGCGCGGGCGTTTTCTGCGCCAGATCTTCATTCTGGAAGCGGATGCTGCCGCCGGTTATCCGTCCGTTGCTCCCCAGAAGCTGGATAATCGACTTACATGTGACGCTTTTCCCGCAGCCCGACTCGCCGACGATACCGACGAGTTCGCCCGGCTGAACCTGAAAGCTCACGCCGCGCACCGCGTGAACCTCGCCCTCGCGGGTGCGGAACGTGGTTTGCAGGTTCTCAAGCGCTAATAAGTTACTCATCGCGATTCGCTCCTGGCTCAAAGGCGGTACGGAACACATCGCCCAGCACGTTAAAGCTGAACACCGTCAGCAGGATCAGAATGCCGGGGAACATCGCCAGCCACGACGCTTCGCCAATATAAGACTGCGCGTTGTTAAGCATGCTTCCCCACGACGCCGCAGGCGCCTGCACGCCCAGCCCTAAGAAGCTGAGCGTTGACTCCATCAGAATGGCCGAGGCGATATTGAGCGTGGCCGCCACGATAATGGTCGGCAGCACGCCGGGAATGATGTGGCGCACGATAATGCGCAGCGGATGCTCGCCCGACGCGCGGGCATAAAGCACGTACTCGCGCTCTTTCACCGACAGGGTTTCAGCACGCACCAGACGCGACATGTTCATCCACGTCAGCAGGCTGATAATCAGAATGATGTTATCCACGCCCGGCTTGAGGTAAGCATTTACTACCAGCAGCAGGAAGAAGGCCGGAATGGCCATCAGGATATCCACGGCGCGCATCATCAGGTTATCCAGCCAGCCGCCAAAATAGCCGCTCACCGTTCCTACCACCGTGCCGATAAGCGTGGAAAAGAGCATGGCGAGACACCCGACCATCAGGGAGATCTGGCCGCCGTACAGCGCGCGGGTGAAGTAGTCGCGGCCGTATTCGTCGGTACCAAACCAGTGCGCGGCATTCGGCGGCAACGTGCGCGCGCCGAGCGCCATCCGATCTGGATCGTACGGACTTAAGCCCGCACAGAGCGCGGCGACAACGAAAATAAAAAGCACAAACAGGGAGAACTGCGCCGGACGGTTGCGGCGCAGCTGGTGACGAACCTGCTGCCAGCGTCTGCTCATCCGGGTTACCTCAGCGTACGAATGCGGGGATCGGCGAAGCGATAAAGCACGTCGGCGATCAGGTTACCGACGATCAGCATCATCGACGAGAGCATGATGATCGCCATAATCAGCGGGTAGTCCAGCGAGGCGATCGACTGGATCCCGAGCAGCCCCATCCCCGGCCAGGAGAAGACGCTCTCGGTTACATAAGCCCCCACAATCAGCTCGCCGAACGACAGGCCGAACAGCGTAATCACCGGCAGCAGCACGTTTTTCAGCACGTGGCGGAACAGAATGCTGGAACGCGTGGCGCCGTAGGCAAGCTGGGTTTGCACGTAGTCGGCCGAGAGCTGCGAGATGGTGTTGGAGCGGATGTAGCGCACGTAGCTGGAGAGGTTGTAGAACGTGAGGGCAATACACGGCAGCACGCCGTGACGCAGCAGATCCAACCCGTTGTCCTCCATGCCGATGGTGCGCATCCCCATGCTGGGGAACCAGTTAAGCTGCACGGCAAAAACGGTGATGAGCAAAATGCCGAACCAGAATATCGGAACAGAAATGCCGATATAGGCGAACAGGTTCAGCAGGTGATCCAGCCAGCGGTGCTTAAATGCCCCCGCCAGCAGACCCAGCGGGATAGCCAGCACGATCGCCATCAGCAGCGACGCCCCCATCAGCCCCAGCGTGGCCGGAATGCGTTCGCCGATCATCTCCAGCACCGGGCGGTGGTAAATCAGCGAATAGCCGAGATCGCCCTGCAGGACGTTTTTCAGCCACAGGACGTACTGCGTGACCAGCGGCTTATCCAGCCCCAGGCTCTGGCGAATACGCTCGATATCTTCCGGGGCCATGCGCGGCGTAATGTACGCCGCCACCGGATCGCCGGGCGCGAGCTTGACCAGCAAAAACGCCACCAGTGAAATAAAGAACAGCATCGGCAGCAGTTGCAGCAGCCGACGCGTGAGGAGTGTGTTCACGAGGTGCCCTTACAAAAGCCCCGGCCTGACGGCCGGGGCAATCACTTATTTCTGATAGATTTTTGACAGATCCTGGAACAGATAGACCGGTTTCGGCTCTGCCTCCTGGGTGCCGCCGAAGCGCTTGTCCACCGCGACGGTCGCGTTGGTGTAGGCAATCGGGTAGTAGGTCATGTCGTTCGCCACGGTCTGCTGAATTTGCTTGTAGATATCGGCACGTTTCGCGGCGTCGGTTTCCACCGCGCCTTTATCCCACAGGGCATCAAACTGCGGATTTTTGTAGTGCGCGTAGTTATAGGCTTCGTTGCTCATGAACAGCGATTTGTAACCGTCCGGCTCTGATCCCATGATGTAGCCGCCCAGGTTCAGCTCCCACGCGGTATTGTTCATATCGAGGCTCCGCTGAGACATGGCGTTGGAGTCCAGCGGCATCAGCTCCACGTTCACCCCAATGCCCTTCAGCGCCTGCTGAATGTAGAGCGCCATGCTCTCCTGGGTTTTGTTGGTGTTCACATACGCCAGGCGCAGCTTGAGGTTGTCCGGCGCGCCGGACGTCTTCAGCAGGTCTTTGGCTTTTTGCAGATCGAATTTGTATTGTTCAACGTCATCAGTCTTGTAAAGCGTATCTGGCGTCAGGAACGAGGTCGCCGGTTTAGCGTAGTCCAGCGAGGTAAACGCGGTCTGGGTTAGCTCGTCTTTGTTGATGGCATACGCGATGGCCTGACGCAGCGCTTTGCTCTTCATCACCGGCACGTTCTGGTTGAACGTCATATAGGCCAGACGGCCTTCCGGATAGACCACGAAGTCAAACTTACCGGTATTTTTCAGACGGTTCACATCCTGCGGGTCAACCATCTTGAGGTTGATTTCACCGTTTTGCAGCGCAAGGTTGGCGGCGTTGCTGTCTTTGGCGAAACGGTAGGTGACCGAATCAAGCTTCGCTTTGCCGTTCCAGTAATCGTCAAAACGGGTCAGGGCGTAATACTGCCCGGCGCGGTACTCTTTAAATTTGAACGGCCCGGAGCCGACCGGCGCATCGTTTTTGGTGCTCTTTTCCAGGTCGCCTTCACCGGCGAACACGTGCTGCGGGATCGGGTAGATCTGCACCAGAGTGCCGGTAAAGGCCGCGCTGACCTGCGGTAAGGTGAACTTAACGGTGCGCTCATCCACCTTGCTCACCTCAACAGGCTTGCCGCCGTAGGTAAACATGCTGCGGAAGAAGCTGTGCTGTTTGGCATCCAGCAGCTTATTGAACGTAAAGACCACGTCGTCCGCCGTCAGCGGCTGGCCGTCCTGCCATTTCAGATTGGGTTTTAGCGTCAGGGTATAGCTCAGGTTGTCGGCGGAGGGCGTCAGGCTTTCCGCCAGGCCCCACTCAATGTTGCCGTTATTAAAGCTGTACAGCGGGGCATAGAGCGCCTGCATGATCGTTAACGTTGTACGGTCACTGGCATAGAGCGGATTAACGGCTAACGGGTCGCCGGAGGTAATCCCGATAATCAGCGAACCGCCCTCTTTTGGCGCGTCGCTTTTTGCCGCAGCCGCACTGTTTGTCTCTTTATTTTTCGCATCATCACAGCCAGCCAGGCCTAACGCGAGCGAAACCACCACTGCCGATAACAGAAGCTTGCGCATCTCACTAACTCCTTGCCTTATAAAGTGTTTATTACTGCATCTTTTATTTATGTTGAAGCATCATATTCAGCTTTATCGGTTTACGCATTAATTATGAAAATGCGATTTTCGATTAAGCTTATGCCGGATTTGATATATATAAGCGCCGGAAGGAATAGCGGCAGATCGATTACGCTCAGTTCGTTAAACGCTTCACAAATCTCCTGCTACACTGCCTCAACACATCACTCAAAAGGCAGGCCAACATGTCAGACAACACGTATCAGCCACCAAAAGTGTGGGAATGGAAAAAGAACGGCGGCGGCGCGTTCGCCAACATCAACCGTCCGATTTCCGGCGCAACGCATGAGAAAGATCTTCCTGTCGGCTCCCATCCGCTGCAGCTCTACTCTCTGGGCACACCGAACGGCCAGAAAGTGACGATCATGCTCGAAGAGCTGCTGGCGCTGGGCGTGACGGGCGCGGAGTATGACGCCTGGTTAATTCGCATCGGCGAAGGCGATCAGTTCTCCAGCGGGTTCGTCGACGTGAACCCGAACTCGAAAATACCGGCGCTGCGTGACCACTCCACGAACCCGCCAACGCGCGTATTTGAATCCGGCAATATCCTGCTTTACCTGGCAGAGAAATTCGGCCACTTCCTGCCGAAGGATCCGGCGGGACGCACCGAGACGCTGAACTGGCTGTTCTGGCTGCAGGGCGCGGCGCCGTTCCTCGGCGGCGGTTTTGGCCACTTCTACAACTATGCCCCGGTGAAAATTGAGTACGCGATTGACCGCTTCACCATGGAAGCCAAACGCCTGTTCGACGTGCTGGATAAACAGCTGGCGCGCGGTCGCTACGTGGCGGGTGAAGAGTACACCATCGCGGATATCGCCATCTGGCCATGGTTCGGCTGCGTGGCGCTGGGCAGCGTGTATAACGCCGCCGAGTTCCTGGATGCAGAGAAGTACGCTAACGTGCAGCGCTGGGCGAAAGACGTGGCGAACCGCCATGCCGTTAAGCGCGGACGTATCGTTAACCGCACCAGCGGCGAGCTGAACGAGCAGCTTCACGAACGCCACGCGGCGAGCGACTTCGAGACGAATACCGAAGACAAACGTCAGGCGTGACGACTGACCGGGCGGTTCGCCGCCCGGCAGCAAAGATCCTTATCCAGGGCATGATTAGCTTAAAGGTTGAGTCGGTATTGCTGGCACTATCTGGACGTTTTTCTCGCGTCAGAAAGTGAGAAATGACGTCTCAACCGACAGCAGTCACAAAGGATCTGTTATGAAACTTATTAAAACAACGCTGGTTATCAGCGCCCTCATTTTTTCCACCTCGGGAATGGCCATCGACAAAACCGCCGCTGGCGCGGTAGCAGGCGCTGCCATTGGCGCGGCCACGGGCAAAGATCTGAAATCAACCGTTGGCGGCGCCGTCGTGGGCGCAGGCACCGGTGCCATGTTCAAAAACGGCGACAAAGGTAAAGCCGCGCGTAAAGGTGGCGCGGTAGGTGCTGCCGTGGGCGCAGGTGCCGCAGCGGTTACCGGCAAGAGCGTGCTGAAAGGTGCGGCCGTTGGTGCCGGTTCAGGTGCGCTGATTGGTGAAGCGACGCACTAAGGTGGTGTGCCACCTTGTGAACAGGCATGAATAATAAACCCAGCGATCGCGCTGGGTTTTTTGTGTTGTTGAATTAGATACAAGCCCGTTCGAACAACCGACGCGCGGCTGGCGTTAACCCTGACATATGAATGCAGGCATGTACCATTCCCGGCAACCGTTCGCAGCGTACTGGCACCCCCGCCACCTCAAGCCGCAGCGCATACTCTTCAGCCTCATCGCGCAGGGGATCATATTCACAGCTCAGGATGGTTGCTGGCGGTAACCCCCTCAGCGAGGCCATATGCAGCGGCTCGGCATAAGGATGACGACATTCTCCCAGATAGTTTTCCCAGCAAAACGCCATCGCATCACGCGTTAAATAATAACCTTCAGCAAATTCACAATAGCTTTGGGACGACATTTCGCGACTTAACGCCGGGTAGAGCAGCAACTGATGCTCAATGTGAGGTCCGCCGCGATCCCGGGCCAGCAGAGCTGTCGCGGCAGCAAGATTGCCGCCTGCACTGTCGCCGCCCACCGCCAGACGGGTCGCATCTATCCCCAAAAGCGCGGCCTGTTCACTGGCCCAGCACAGTGCCTGATAAACATCTTCTAACGGCCTTGGGAAGGGGAACTCCGGTGCCAGACGGTAATCAACGGAGAGTATTTTCCGGCCAGTGGCATTAGCCAATGCCTGACAGGGTCGATCGTAGAGCGACAGCGAGCCCAGACACCATCCGCCGCCGTGAGCAAACAGCATTGCAGGCTGCGAAATTTCAGCGTCTGAGGCAGCAGGCGTGTACGCGCGAAGACCGATAGCGTAACCATCATCAGCGATAACAACGTAATGTTGAATGCCGCCACCTGTTTCCTCCTCACCCTGAAGCCGCAGCAAATCCACTTCGGTGGCGGCACGCAGGTCGGCTAACGACGCCGGTTGCGGCGCGCCCGATGACGCAGCCAGAAAGTCAGCAATGTGTTTATCAAGCGGCACGATCGGTGTCCTCTGAGAGAAAGGGTACGATTAGCCCAATAAACGCCTCATGACACTCTTCGGTAATAAAATGCCCGCAGTCCGCCACCGTCTCGCCACGCAAATCAAGGGCATTGCCCTGTAGGGTTATCAACGGCGCATCGCGCGTCGCATGTTCGGCCCCCACCGTTAACACCGGCATGGTTAAAGGCGTTTGCGCACGGCTCTGGTTCTGCCGGATGGTTTCCGGGATAGCGCGATAATAGTCGAAGCCCGCACGCAGCCCGCCGGGTGTTGAATAGGCGGCGATATACACCTCTGCGGCAACCCGTTCACGTCGATGAGACCAGCGATCGAAAATATAGCTGAGATACTGTGATTCGCGCCCGCTGGTCAGGGTTTCGGGTAGATCCGCCAGTTGATTGAACATGAAGTGCCAGAGAAAGATGTTCTCTTCCGGTGCGACAAAAATCGGCGGCGGTGGGGCCAGTCCAGGGATAACCGCTTCTGTCAGCACAAGTCGTTCTATTGCCTGAGGAAAATCGCTCGCCATGGCGTATCCAACCCACATGCCAATATCGTGGCCTACTATGCTATAACGCGCATGACCCAACTGCGCCATCATGGTATGCAGCATGGCACCGACACGTCCGGTGTCATAGCCGTCGCGCGGTTTATCTGACTCACCAATGCCCGGAGGGTCGACCGCTATCGCCTGAAAACCCGCCGCCGCCAGCGCCTGAAGGACATAGCGCCAGGTATACCAGGTCTGCGGCCAGCCCGGTATCAGCAATACCGGTTGTCCTTTTCCCGCCACAACGCAGTGGATGCGCTGTCCGTTCACTTTCGTATAGACGTGTTCTGCCCTGAGATCCGCGTGCGCGATCTCACCGTATTGTTGTTCCATGGGGACTCCCTGTGATGTCGTGGCTTAGCGAATGCCGAGTAATGCGTTGATTTGCTGAGGGTTAACTGGCGCACCGGCGAAATCATCGAAGACTTTATCGGTGATGTGAATAATGTGGTCGCGGATGAACGCTGCCCCTTCTCTGGCGCCATCCTGCGGGTTTTTCAGACAGCACTCCCACTCCAGGGTTGCCCAGCCAGCGTAATCGTATTGGGTCAGCTTCGAGAAAATAGCCCTGAAATCAACCTGGCCGTCACCCAATGAGCGAAAACGTCCTGCACGATCGACCCAGGACTGATAGCCACCATAAATACCCTGACGCCCGGTCGGATTAAATTCAGCGTCTTTGACGTGGAACATGTTGATCACGTCCTTATAAATATCAATAAAATCAAGATAGTTAAGCTGCTGTAATACCATGTGGCTGGGGTCGAAAAGTATCCGGCAGCGGGGATGCTCTTTCACCCTTTGATAAAACATTTCAAACGTCACCCCATCATGCAGATCTTCGCTCGGGTGGATCTCATAGCAGAGGTTAATACCTTGCTCGTCACAGGCGTTGAGCACCGGCATCCAGCGCCTGGCCAGCTCGTCAAAGGCGGTTTCAATTAACCCTTCCGGCCGCTGCGGGAACGGGAACAAATAGGGCCACGCCAGCGAGCCAGAGAAGGTACCCAGATCGCTGAGTCCAAGCCTGGCAGAGGCCTTGACCGCCATCAGCAGCTGTTGCTGTGCCCATTCGCCGCGGGCCTGTGGGTTGCCGTGGACTTCCGGCGGCGCAAAGCTGTCGCATAAGCTGTCGTAAGCAGGATGTACCGCCATGAGTTGGCCGAAGATGTGGCTGGTCAGCTCACTCACCACCAGGCCATGCTCCGCCAGCATACCGGTCAGATCGTCGCAGTAGGTCTGGCTTTCTGCCGCCGTCGCCACGTCGAAGAGACGGCGATCCCATACCGGGATTTGCAGAGCGCTAAACCCCGTTTCCGCCGCCCACCGGGCGATCGCAGGCAAATTATTGAATGGGGCCGCATCATCGCTGAACTGAGCCAGATGGAGAGAGGGACCTTTGAGGGTTTTCATCGTATACTCCTATTGTTTGTCGATTGACAAACAATAGGAGTAAAGCCGGATAACCGCAAGCGAAAATTATAAATTCATTGGTAATCCAGATGATTTAAGCGATCCTGTTTCACTGAATTCAGGACCAACCGGAGCAACAAAATGGCAGGCAGACCGCGCCAGTTCGATCGTGACCAGGCGCTTATCAAAGCGCGCAACCTGTTCTGGCGACAGGGTTATGAAGGAACCTCAATGTCGGATCTGGTGGCAGAACTGGGGATTGCATCGGCACGAATTTACAAGGCGTTCGGTTCAAAAGAGCAGCTCTTTCGGGAAGCTATCGCCGATTACGAAAAACAGGAAGGCGGTTTTGCGGATCGGGCCTTATCCGCAGGGGGCAACGTGCGGGATACCATCCAGACGCTGTTAATGGATGCGGTTCACCTGTACTGCCATCCGGATTTGCCGCAAGGATGTATGGTGGTGGCCTCTGCAGCCAGCGTCAGTGCGGAAAATGAAACGCTCAAAACCTGGCTGGCACAGCATCGCCTGCAGCGTACGCAGCAGATCATCGACCGTCTCCATCAGGCAGTGCATAACGGTGAACTGCCGGATACCACCGATGCAGAGAGTCTGGGAGACTATTTTGCCGTCTTTTTACATGGTTTGTCGGTGCAGGCCAGGGACGGTGTTCCGGAATCTCGTTTGCAGGCGGCGGTTAAGCAAGCGCTTAGCCTGCTGCCGCATTGCTGAGTGTGAAGCTGAGAAAGGCCGAACACAACGGTCTCGAATATTTGCGATCCGCTTTCAGAAATCACATCTTCCCCACTGTCACAACCCTGTGAACAGTTGCCCGTCGTAGCCTGAAGATTACAATGCATTTGCTTATCGTAAACTACAGGCTACAATAATGGCTAAGGTTAAACACTACATCACAGCTGACGGGTATGATCCTTCTGATGCATATCTGAGAAGTGTTAAAGATCCCATAGCAAAAGCCATGATTGCTACGCGTGTCGCCAGAATCTCAACGGGTAACTATGGTGATTGCAAGCCATGCAGAGAGAGCGTTTCAGAGCTCAGAATTAACCAGGGGCCGGGTTACCGTGTCTATTTCAGCGAAGTCTCCGATCCGGCAGATGGCGCAGTGAGTCTGGTGTTATTGACTGGAACGAAAAAAAAGCAAAATGCAGATATTGAAAGGGCCGTTGAGTACCTCAACGACTACAAGCGCAGAATATAAGAGGAAATCGCAATGGCTAAATCAGTACTACATGATGACGCAATGGTACAACTCCTGAAAGATTCTCCGGACTTCGCGCCCGTATATCTTCATCAGGCTTTCATTGAAATTGACGAGCCCGGAGGCTATGAGGCGTTCATGCTGGCTTTACGGCATGTCATTGAAGCCTCTGGCGGGATGACCGTTATCGCAAAACGTGCAGGTATTTCCCGCGAATCACTCTACAAATCACTTTCACCAAACGGTAACCCCTCATTTAAGCGTATCGCAGAAGTGGCATCTGCAACGGGAAACCCGATTTCCCGAATTGCAACAGCAGGATTAAACGCAACAGCGTGAGAGGTGCATCAAAATAGGCCCGGATGTACTACCCGGGCGAAGCATCAATGATGATCGTCGTACTGATGCTCAATCACCATCCCTTCAGCCACGCTCGCCACATGGCGCGCACGCTGGTGATAAACCGGAGCAGGCGCTGGCGCGGCATAGACAGTTTGTGACGGTGCTGGCGCAACGGTCACCGCCTGCGGAACCGTGGTGGATGACGGGACAATCACTACTTTATAACCGCTCGGAACATCCACGGTGACGCTTTGCGCCATTGCTGAATTGACCATAGCCAGGCCTGCCATGGCGGCCAATACAATATAGAGTTTTTTCATAGACTGTATTATTTCCGGTAAAATAAGAAAATTAATAATGCAGGGATAAGCTTAAGACTATATTAATAGCCATCGTATTTATGGTGCAGAAAATGCCAAATATATTGTTACATTAACACATGAAAATAATAACCCAGGCCGGGTAAGGCGCAGCCGCCACCCGGCAACAGAAAACAATCTTAATTAATCGCGATATTTCCTTCCGGCGTATTTATCCAGCGCGGCGCTTTTAGCGTATCGGCGTAATATCCCACCAGCTCACACAGCAAATCCTCTATCACGCGCGCCATCTCCTGTGGCAGGGCGCGCTAATCAGCAACTGGGTTAAAACCTGGCAGTATTGACCGAGTTGGTCGCTCTCCGGTTCGAAAGCGGGCAGCCGTGCGGGAAGATCGTTCACGACAAAATGCGGGATCAAATGCGCCGGAACCGGTTCATGGAGCGTGGATTGCAGCAGCGACAGGCAGGTGGAGAGACGCCCGCATAACGCCAGCTTCTCAGTAATGTCGTCACACTCCACCAAAGAATAAGCATAGTGCTCGCAGTTGTCCGCCAGTTCGGTGTAATCGGTGGTATGAGAAAACGGCGTGGTAAATAACGCGTGTGTCTGGGTTGGGGTTGTAGCCATGATGGCAGCCTCCGATAAATGGTTTAAAACCCACCGTCAGAGGTTCCAATCTCATGGCGGTGGACTGTGCGAGGTTGGAACTACCGGCTTTATCGGATACCGGCGCATCTTGCGATGCCCCCGCCAGCCCACCATTGAGGTGCAGCAAAGCGTACGACATAAAGCTTCTCATGTCGCCGATAAAGTCACTCAGGGTTCCAATCCCGACGCCTGATTTTGCAGGCGCGGCAAGAAGATACTGCGATTAGCGCGAGGCGACAAGGGGCATTCCCGGAAGCCGTCTCGCAAATCTGATTAATACTTAATGTCCCGCGCTTTTTGTCTTCCGGACTGTTTCATCTGACGCTTGTCCTGACGGCAGTCGTGATTACTCTGGTTATTGTTCGCCACGCAGGCCTGCTTCACCTGCCGTGACGCGTCGCGGGTTTCCTGCCTGACATCTCGCGCCACGCGCCGTTCCTGCGCCTGCTGGGTCGCACTGGCAAAAACCGAGAACAGCATCAGAAAAATGAAAGAGAGAACAGGGATGACAGATAACGGTCTGTTCATAGCAACACCTCATAGAAGAGAGCCCAGAACGTCAGGGGGATTAGCAAAAGAATAGCAGCTTCAGCGCGCGCTGAATGGGGAAGGCGTTAATAATGCAAGGCCGCACAAGGCGGCCTTGCAACGTTGCGTTATGCCGTCAGGCGGAACTTCTGCACCGAGCGCTGAAGATCTTCGGTCTGGCGCTCCAGCGCCGCCGCCGCCGCGGAAACCTCTTCCACCAGCGAGGCGTTTTGCTGGGTCACGCCGTCCATCTGGGTAATAGCAATCCCGACCTGCGAAATGCCCTTGCTTTGCTCCTCAGAGGCGGAAGCGATTTGCTTCATGATGGTCGTCACCTCCGTCACGTCACGCAAAATCGCATCCATGGTAGTGCCGGTGTCGCCCACCAGCTTCGCCCCCTGCTCTACGCGGGAAACGGAGTCGGTAATCAGCCCCTCAATCTCTTTGGCCGCGTTGGCGCTGCGGCTTGCCAGGTTGCGAACTTCACCTGCCACCACCGCGAAACCACGCCCCTGTTCGCCCGCGCGCGCCGCTTCAACCGCCGCATTGAGTGCCAGAATATTGGTCTGGAAGGCAATGCTGTTGATCACGTTGGTGATTTCAGCAATTTTCTTCGAGCTTTCCGAAATCCCGCTCATGGTGGTTACCACCTCTTCCACCAGCGAGCCGCCGCGGCTGGCGGTGGTTGAGGCCACATCGGCCAGCTGGCTGGCCTGACGCGCGCTTTCCGCGTTCAGTTTCACCGTGGCGGTCAGCTGTTCCATGCTGGCTGCCGTCTCTTCCAGCGCAGCCGCCTGCTCTTCGGTACGGGAAGAGAGATCGTTGTTACCGCTGGAGATTTCCGTCGCGCCGCGCCAGATATTTTCACTGCCGGAGCGAATCGTGCTGACCGCTTCGCGCAGGCTGTCCTGCATGGCGCTCAGCAGCGGCACCAGTTGCCCCACGCAGTTGCGGCCAAACGGCTCAATGGGCTGGCTGAGATCGCCCTGGGCAATCTGGCGGAACTGCTGGCGAATGCGGTCCAGCGGTTTAACCAGCATCGCCACCAGGTAGCGGTCGGTGAAGAGCAGGATCAGCAGGCCGATAATCGTGGCGACGATTATCACCGTGCGGGTCATGCTTGTCAGGCCGTCCACCACCACGCGGGTGCTGTCGAGCGACTTCGCGGCAGCATTGTTAAATTCCTCAGCGGCCGCGCCGAAGGCCCGGCTCAGCGGTGGCGTGACGTTATTGGCCTGCTGACGATACCCTTCCAGAGACTCCAGCTTTGCCTGCTGCATTTGCGGCGTGACGCCCTGTTCGAGCAGCGCCTGCCAGGTGCCGATCACCCGGGAAGAGACCTGCTCATCCATTGGGCCTGGGGAGATCGCTTTCATCTCGGCCAGTTTCTTGCCCATGTTATCCAGCGCCTGTTGGGCAGAAGCCAAATCCGGCGTGCCGCCTGCGGCTTTAACTTCCATTGCGCGGCTCAGACGGGTCACAAAGCGGAAATACTGATCGTTGCCCTGGCTGAGTACCGTCATCTGTTTAACCAGCTGGCGATCGACTTCATTACCATCCGTTACGCGAGAAAGTGACCAGGTGCTGTACAAGCCAACACCCGCCCACATTAAACAAAAGATCCCGAGGATCGTCAGCATGACGAAGCGGATCGTGAAATTACGGAGCATATTCATAAGTCTTCCTTGCCGTGAGGGTGAGTTCGCCCAGAGGCGAGTACTACTCTCGTTATCGGCAGGAACGAGGGAAATTATAACGTTTTGTGATCATTTTTAATTAGCGTGGCTTCACTGGTCGCACAGCCGCCGTTAACCATTATCTTCGCTCTTTGTGATGTGATAAGTTCAGAATGAAAACGACGTTTCAAAAAATTATCGATAAGAAAAGGAGACATCATGTCCTGGTACCCTTACCCCGGCCGCTATGAGAATATGCAATACCGTTATTGCGGGAAAAGTGGCCTGCGCCTGCCCGCGCTGTCGCTCGGTCTGTGGCATAGCTTCGGCCACGTCCAGCCTCTGGATGCCCAGCGCGCGCTGCTGCGCAAAGCCTTCGACCTCGGCATCACCCATTTCGATCTCGCCAATAACTATGGCCCGCCGGCGGGTAGCGCGGAAGAGAATTTCGGCCGCCTGCTGCGTGAGGACTTTGCCGCGTACCGCGACGAGCTGATTATCTCCACCAAGGCGGGTTACGACATGTGGCCAGGGCCGTACGGTTCGGGCGGTTCACGTAAATATCTGCTCGCCAGCCTCGACCAGAGCCTGAAGCGTCTGGGCGTCGAGTACGTGGATATTTTCTACTCCCACCGCGTGGATGAAAACACGCCGATGGAAGAGACGGCCTCTGCGCTGGCCCACGCCGTGCAGAGCGGCAAAGCGCTGTATGTGGGCATTTCCTCCTACTCAACCGAGCGCACACAAAAAATGGCCGAGCTGCTGCGCGAGTGGAAGATCCCGCTGCTGATCCACCAGCCGTCCTATAACCTGCTTAACCGCTGGGTCGATAAGACCGGCTTGCTGGATGCGCTGGAAGCAAACGGTACGGGGTGTATTGCCTTTACCCCGCTGGCGCAGGGTCTGCTTACCGGAAAATACCTGAACGGTATTCCTGAAGGTTCACGCATGCAGCGCGAGGGGAATAAAGCGCGCGGCCTGACGCAGAAGATGCTGACCGACGCCAACCTGAGCAGTCTGCGTTTACTGAATGAGATGGCACATGCCCGTGGTCAAACCATGGCGCAGATGGCGCTAAGCTGGCTGCTGAAAGATGCGCGCGTGACGTCCGTGCTGATTGGCGCAAGCCGCCCGGAACAGCTGGAAGAGAATGTTCAGGCGCTGGAAAACCTGCGCTTTACGGAAGACGAACTCAAGCGGATTGACCAGCATGTTGCGGATGGGGAGTTAAATCTGTGGCAGGCGTCGTCGGATAAATAGTGCGGTCTGATGCCCTCACCCCGGCCCTCTCCCACAGGGAGAGGGAGCTAACTATTCCCTCTCCCTGTGGGAGAGGGTTAGGGTGAGGGGAAATTACTTCTTACTGATCTTATCCAGATACCCCATCACAAACGCAGACAGCACAAACGTCAGGTGGATGATGACGTACCACATCAGTTTGTTATCCGGCACGTTCTTCGCGTCCATAAACACGCGCAACAGGTGGATAGAGGAGATCGCCACAATCGACGCGGCCACCTTATTCTTCAGCGACGAAGCATCCATTTTGCCCAGCCAGCTGAGCTTCTCTTTACGCTCGTCGATATCAAGCTGGGAGACAAAATTCTCGTAGCCGGAGAACATCACCATCACCAGCAGCCCGCCCACCAGGGTCATATCCACCAGCGACAGCAGAACCAGAATCAAATCCGCTTCGGCAATGGAAAAAATGTTCGGCAGAACATGCCAGATTTCCTGAAAGAACTTAATCGTCAGCGCGACAAGTGCCAGCGAAAGGCCAAAATAGACGGGGGCCAGTATCCAGCGAGAGGCGTACATGGCATTTTCAAAAAAGCGTTCCATAAAGTCCTGTTTGCAAAAGAAACCAGCGCCCAGTATATCTCAACGGCGCTGACTGTTTGCAATAACTCAACGGTACGTCACTCAGACGTTGTCCGGGTTAACCTCGGGACGTGCGTACTCCGGCCAGACAAGCGCCACCAGCTCAGGATAGGCTTCCAGGCTGAACTCGCGAAAACACTGCCGCAAATTTAATACGTCCAGATCGGAATAAGAGACCTTCTCGCCGTTAAGGCAGCGCTTTTTGATATTGTCATAATATTTATACACTGCTGAATTCAGGTCGCTACAGCGACGCTGCGCCTCAAACAGTCCGGGCGTATCATTAATTTCCGACATTTTCATGCGTTTAATTGTCGCGTGTAAAAAGTCGATATATTCGTGGTTCACCCGCCAGTACCAGACAGGTGTAACGGAGTTCATCAATACAGAGAAATGGTCTTCACCTTCCTCTTTTGTCATCAGTTCAGGTTGCGGGGGTTCACTGGTGTCTTTCGACACTTTCGTTTTATTGAACTCCTGCATCAATAAAAGAACACCAGCGGTCAGTAATAGTAATGTGATGACCGTAAAAAAGATGTTGTTCATGGGTAGGCTCCATTTTTTTTGATTTTAAATTTGCCTCATGATATTGTCAACGAATCTCACGCCTTTACCAACCCCACCCTGTTGAAATTAAAGGAAATTAAAAATGCTGCCCGACTATCTCGTCCCGGCTAAGTACCACATCACGCCTGTGGAACAGCAACCGACGGAAGCAGAAAAAGAGGCCAGTTTCACTCAGGGGAAAAGAAAGCTCTCTGATTTCGAGCCCGATATATTAATTGGTGTTTCCCGAACTGGCAAATCCCGAAATATGTTGCTGGAAGAGCACGATCGCCATATAAAAGACCGCTTATTTCGCGCCATAAAAATTGAAGCCTTTGTCCACCTGCTGAATGATCTGCAGGCCGAAGGTGAAATAGATGCCCAGAAACTAAGTCAAATAATAGCCGAAAAAACCGAAGAGATTAATGAAGCGGGCAATGAAATTTGGCTTAATTTAATTACTCGCGAAAAAAACAACCCAATTTTTTATAGCCTGGGGGAAGATTAACGTGAAAAAAGAAGTTAAAAATAACGACGTTTATTTGACTTTAGATGATAAAAAAAGTGATGAATTTATCTTAAAGCAAAATCTCGACGCACTAAGAAACACAAAAAATGACGAGATGACGCGTATTACACAAGACCTGGTATCGATCCCGGCGACGCTGGTTCGTCTGAAATGGCAGAATCGCCGCGATATTTATCCGCTACAGGTCAAAGAAGAAATTTACGGTGCCGTGATGAATGCCATCATTGAACAGCGGCCAGAACTGAAAGAGAAGCTTCTAGGACGTCTTGAGGCCAATTATCAGTATCTGCTTGCCAGAGAAATCGCCACCCTGCGTCTGACGCGCAAGCTGTCAGACGGTGAGTACCGTACCTCAAACGTCACCTGCGTTGCGCTTGATGAGGACGCGCTGGCGTCTGGCACCAGCGCCCCCGCCGAACCGAAAAGCTAGTTAAATCTGAATACGGCAATCGCCTCTTTTAACTGACCCGTCTGCTGCCGCTGCGCGTCGGCCACCTGCAATGTTTGCGCAACGTGACGCACATTCTCCTGCACGCTGGCATCGATGCTGGCAATGCTGTCGTTCATCTGCGCAATGCTTGCCCGCTGCTGCTCGCTCATCTGCGACAGCTCTTCCAGCAGAGAGCGAAGCCCTTCGATACTCTCAATGATCGACTTCATTGTCATACCGGCGTGCTCAACCTGCTCGACGCCCTGCAGCGTGGTCGCCTGCGATGTGGTCAGAAGCTGGCGGATATCTTTTGCCGCCCCCTCGCTGCGCTGGGCCAATACACGCACTTCTGAGGCAACCACAGCAAAGCCTTTACCATGTTCGCCCGCTCTTGCAGCCTCGACCGAGGCGTTGAGCGACAGAATATTTGTCTGGAACGCAATCCCGTCGATCAGCTCCAGAATGGCGTAAATACGCTGCGACTCCTCGCGAATGTGCTCCATTGCCGCAATCGCCTGCCGTACGTTATGGCCCCCCTGCTCCGCCACGTTACTGGTGCTGAACGCCACCTCCCTGACCTGGCTGGCTTTTTCACTGGTCAGGGTAGCGACGGCCCTTAACTGTTCCATCGCACTGGCCGCCGTTGCCAGCGAACTTGCCTGGTGATCGGTACGTTCCGACAGCGCGCTGTTGCGCTGTCCTAACGCGCGGGATGCCTCCAGCAGTTGCCCAATATTGGCGCTGACCTGCTCAAGCGTGGCGCGCATGGTGCCAAGCGTCAGGCTGAACGTGCGGGCAAAAGGAGACTCTGCAGGTACCGCATCGACGGCAAGCGTGAGGTACCCAGGTTCGCGGTTGATCACGCCCGCGAGCCCTGCCACCTCGCTCGCAGAGCGGGCGTCCTGCTCCATTCGTATCGCCAGCAGGACCAGGATCGCGGTCTGGACCACCACAAACAGACCATGAAAAACCACCATATGGAAGCCGGTGTGCATGAACACCACGACGCCATAAAGGTCATTCTCCTGCAGATAGTTAAACACCAGATGATGTAACGCGATGACCGCCGCCCCCATCACCAGGGGCCGCCAGTCTCGCCAGGCAAGCAGCGCGGAAAGCAGGACGAAAACTGAGAAATGGTATTCGGTTTCCCCCTCGCCCAGATGAATGAGCAACGCGGAAAAGGCCATTAGCACAAAAGCAGAGCTCAGGCGGAGCAGCAGCGCGCCGGGAAACAGCAGCGTCAGCAGCGTCGATAGACTGGCCAGAGAGGTACCGACAACAGCCCCCTGCACAATATTCTCGTTCATATATCCGACTCCCAGCGAGATCCCCCACAGCGACCAGATAAGCACCAGAATGAGCCTGTCGGCGCGTCGTCGAATTGCGGAAAGCGAAAACTGATCGTTTTGAGGCGCGTGCGGATACAGCCATGTCATCGTAGCCATAGGGAGTCTCTTGCTGTGCAGGTGAAAAGATCCTTCGAAGAAGGTCTGTTTTTATTATCTTTTTTAAGCGTAGTGGGGATATTCCACGACGCCATTTCAGCAAACGATATATTTTAATGATGCAGCCGAATACTGATATTTACTTAACTATCAATGGATTATTAATTATGGCTTTATTGATAAATAAATATGAAGAATGGGGATATAAAGCAGAAAATAATAACGATTTAACATAGCAACAAACAAAAAAGCCGGCTTTCGCCAGCTTCTTTATCACTTCGAGGCCGCTTTCTCTTCGCCGACCAGTCCAATCTTCAGGTAACCCGCCTGATGCAGCGTGTCCATTACCTTCATCATGGTTTCATAATCAACGGTTTTATCCGCACGGAAGAAGACCGTGGTGTCCTTCTTACCGCCGGTAAGCTGCTCCAGGGCCGGGATGACCGAGTCGGCCGTCACCGGGTCGTTCCCAAGGAACATGGATTTATCCGCCTTCACCGACAGGTAGATAGGCTTCTCCGGGCGCGGCTGGGGCTGGCTGGAAGAGGCAGGCAGATTGACCTTCACATCCACCGTCGCCAGCGGCGCAGCCACCATGAAGATAATCAGCAGAACCAGCATAACGTCGATAAACGGCGTCACGTTGATTTCATGCATTTCGCCGTTATCGTCCAGATTTTCGTTTAGACGCATCGCCATACTATTAACCTGCGCGCAGTTTAGACGCCGCGTGCACCGGCTTAACCGAGCTGGCATTCAGGTCGAGATCGCGACTTTGCAGCAGCAGAACCTGCGCGGCAACGTCACCCAGCGTGGCTTTGTAGCTGCCAATCATACGCGCGAAGATGTTGTAGATAACCACCGCAGGGATAGCGGCAACCAGACCGATCGCCGTCGCCAGCAGCGCTTCCGCGATGCCTGGTGCAACCACCGCCAGGTTGGTGGTTTGGGTCTGCGCGATGCCGATGAAGCTGTTCATGATGCCCCAGACGGTACCGAACAGGCCGACGAACGGCGAGATCGCACCGATGGTCGCCAGATAGCCATTGCCGCGGCCCATGTGTCGGCCCACGGCCGCAACGCGACGCTCCAGGCGGAAACCGGTACGCTCTTTGATGCCTTCGTTATCTTCACTGCCAGCGGAGAGTTCCAGCTCGTTCTGTGCTTCATTAACTAACATGCTGGTCAGGCTTTTCGCGTGGAAGGATGAGGTCATATCAGAAGCCTGATCCAGAGAGCGGGCTTCAGCCAGCTGCTGCTGTTCGCGCTTAAGGCGACGCTTCTGCGAAAGCAGCTCGGCGCTTTTGCTGAAGAAGATAGCCCAGGTGACAACGGACGCCAGAATCAGGCCGATCATCACAATCTTAACCACGATGTCAGCATGCTGATACATGCCCCAAACGGAGAGATCCGTCTGCATCAAATTATTACCCACTCTGTATCTCCAGGACGCAAATCACAAAATCTGAGCGTAATAATATCAAAACGTCGTCGAATTGATAGTAGTTCTCATTAGTATTTGCATGGTGCCGTAATTTTCGCTCACTTTCCTTGCGCTTACGCAGTAAAAATTTCTTATGCGGTTTTTTGCTAATATTTTCTGCTTATTCGATAAGCCTCCGGGTGCAGTTTTTTCCAATCGTGGTAGTCTGGACGTCCAGACGTATAAAAAACAGGGTTAGCGAACATGACAAAAAAGCATCTTGATACCACGCTGGTACAGGCAGGACGCAGCAAAAAATATACTCAGGGATCGGTCAACAGCGTGATTCAACGAGCCTCCTCGCTGGTGTTTGATACCGTTGAGGAGAAAAAAATCGCCACGCGCAACCGCGCGAAAGGCGGGCTGTTTTATGGCCGTCGCGGCACGCTAACCCATTTTTCTCTGCAGGAGGCGATGTGCGAGCTGGAAGGCGGCGCGGGCTGCGCGCTGTTCCCGTGCGGGGCGGCTGCGGTCGCCAACACGATTCTGGCGTTTGTGGAACAGGGCGATCACATCCTGATGACCAACACCGCCTACGAGCCCAGCCAGGACTTCTGCACCAAAATTCTCAACAAGCTCGGCGTAACGACCGGCTGGTTCGACCCGCTGATTGGTGAAGGCATTGCCGAACTTATTCAGCCAAACACGCGCATTGTGTTCCTGGAATCTCCGGGGTCACTCACCATGGAAGTTCACGACGTGCCGGCTATCGTGAAAGCCGTACGCAGCAAAGCGCCGGATGCGATTATCATGATCGACAACACCTGGGCGGCAGGCGTGCTGTTTAAGGCGCTGGAATTCGACATTGATATCTCGATTCAGGCGGCGACGAAGTACCTGATAGGCCACTCTGACGGCATGATTGGCACTGCGGTCTCCAACGCGCGCTGCTGGGATCAGCTGCGTGAAAATGCCTACCTGATGGGCCAGATGGTGGACGCAGACACGGCCTACATGACCAGCCGCGGTATCCGCACGCTGGGCGTTCGCCTGCGTCAGCACCATGAAAGCAGCCTGAAGGTGGCCGAATGGCTGGCGCAGCATCCGCTGGTTGAGCGCGTTAATCACCCCGCGCTGCCGGGCAGTAAAGGCCACGAATTCTGGCAGCGTGACTTTACGGGCAGCAGCGGTCTGTTCTCGTTCGTGCTGAAAAAACGGCTGAATAACGACGAGCTGGCGAGCTATCTGGATAATTTTACCCTCTTCAGCATGGCCTACTCCTGGGGCGGTTTTGAATCCCTGATCCTGCCTAACCAGCCGGAACAGGTTGCGGCTCTGCGCCCCGGCGGAGAAGTGGACTTCAGCGGTACCCTGATTCGACTGCATATCGGTTTAGAAAATGTTGACGATCTGATTGCCGATTTAGCAGCAGGGTTCGAGCGTATCGTGTAGAGTGCTGGCTGAAAATGTACTCCCTGGACGCATTTGTGGACACCGCAAGCAGAAAAGTCTGCATGAGTTGCGCCCGGGATCAAACCCGACGGGCGAATAAGGGAGTACAATAGCGCTATATCTGCTGCTCCACAGGAAAGTCCATGGCTGTTATTCAAGATATTATCGCGGCGCTCTGGCATCACGACTTTGCCGCGCTGGCGGATCCTCACGTCGTCGGTATCGTTTACCTCGTGATGTTCGCAACTCTGTTTCTGGAAAATGGATTACTGCCAGCCTCTTTTTTACCCGGTGACAGCCTGCTTTTACTTGCCGGGGCGTTAATCGGGAAAGGCGTCATGGACTTCACGTCAACGATGGTTATTCTCACCTCCGCAGCCAGCCTGGGCTGCTGGTTGAGCTATCTGCAGGGCCGCTGGCTGGGGAATACCCGCGTCGTGAAGGGCTGGCTGGCGCAGCTACCGCATAAATATCATCAGCGTGCGACCTGCATGTTTGACCGGCACGGCCTGCTGGCGCTGCTGGCCGGGCGTTTCCTGGCGTTTGTTCGCACCCTTCTGCCTACGATGGCGGGCATTTCCGGTCTGTCGAACCGCCGCTTCCAGTTCTTCAACTGGCTGAGCGCCCTGCTGTGGGTGGGTGTAGTCACCACGCTCGGCTACGCGCTGAATATGATCCCCTTTGTGAAACACCACGAAGATCAGGTGATGACCTTCCTGATGGTGCTGCCGATGTTCCTGCTGGTGGCGGGACTGGTGGGGACTATTGCGGTAGTGATTAAGAAGAAGTACTGCAGCGCATAATTCAACAAAGCCGGGTGGCGCTATCGCTTACCCGGCCTACATTTCCCGTCAGGCTCCCTGCATCGTTCGGATGCGTGATGCATCTTCTCCCGGCGTAACGCCGAAATAGCGCTTAAACTCCCGACTGAACTGCGACGCGCTTTCGTAACCCACCCGCATTGCCGCCGCGCTGGCCTTCATGCCGTCGTGGATCATCAGCATCCGCGCCTTATGCAAACGGTAGGTTTTGAGGTACTGCAGCGGCGAGGTGCTGGTCACCGATTTAAAATTATGGTGAAACGCCGAGACGCTCATGTTCGCTTCCGCCGCCAGCTGGTCGACGCTGAGGTTTTCCGTGTACTGGCTTTCGATACGCTTGAGCACGCGGCTTATCAGGCTGAAGTGGGTCTGTCGGCTCACCAGGGCCAGCAACGCCCCGCCCCCCGGGCCCAGCAGCACATGGTAGAGAATTTCGCGGATAATCTGCTTGCCCAGAATGCGCGCGTCCAGCGGCCTCTCCATCACGTCCAGCAGACGCTCAATGGCGCAGAGGATATCTTCCGACAGCGTCGCCGAGTTAATCCCGCTCGACGCCATCGAAGGCTGGAAGAACTCGTCTTCACCTATCTCCATCAGCAGCTCCTGCAGCTGAAGAATATCGACGTTGACGCGAATACCGGCCAGCGGAACGGCCTCTGTCGCGAAGGTTTCACATTCGAAGGGTAAAGGTACCGTCAGAAGCAGGTATTCATTGGTGTCGTAGCGGAACACGCGCTCGTTGATATAGCCAATTTTATGGCCCGAGAAGAGAAAAACGATGCCCGGCTGGTACATGACCGGCGTGCGCGTTCCGGGCTGCGTGCCGTAGAGCAGGCGAATGTCAGGAAGTAGGCCACTGACGCCATTTTCGTTATCTATCAGTCTTTTAATCTGCGTAGTGAGCTGATGGCAGATCGCTTCACGGTTCATATTACGTTACTCCGGGTACGGTTTCCGACGTTGACAGTGTGCGTGCTTTTCCGCGCTTTCTCCAGCGCTCTGTAGAAATGGGCAAGACATCGGCAGGAATGTGCATTGAGAGCCTGGCCCCGGAAAGCCACAATGTGCAGCATCAGGTAGCCCTCTGCGCCACCACGGTTTTTCACCCACTAAAGGGAACGAGCAATGAACAACTTTAATCTTCACACCCCAACCCGCATCCTGTTTGGTAAAGACGCCATCGCCGATCTGCGCGCGCAGATCCCTGCTGACGCCCGCGTGCTGATCACCTACGGTGGCGGCAGCGTGAAAAAAACCGGCGTGCTGGATCGGGTTTATAGCGCGCTGGACGGTCTGGACGTACGTGAGTTTGGCGGCATCGAGCCAAACCCGTCTTACGAAACGCTGATGAACGCGGTGAAAATCGCCCGCGAAGAAAACATCACCTTCCTGCTGGCCGTCGGCGGCGGCTCCGTGCTGGACGGCACCAAATTCATCGCGGCGGCAGCGCACTACGCTGACGGCATCGATCCGTGGCACATCCTGGAAACCCGCGGCAGCGACATTAAAAGCGCCATCCCGATGGGCTCCGTGCTGACCCTGCCAGCGACCGGCTCTGAATCCAACAAGGGAGCGGTGATCTCCCGTAAAACCACCGGCGACAAACAGGCCTTCATGAACGAACACGTTCAGCCTGTATTCGCCATTCTGGACCCGGTTTACACCTACACCCTGCCTGCGCGTCAGGTAGCGAACGGCGTGGTCGACGCCTTTGTTCATACCGTTGAGCAGTACGTAACATATCCGGTGAATGCCAAAATTCAGGATCGCTTCGCGGAAGGCATTCTGCTGACGCTCGTCGAAGACGGCCCGAAAGCGCTGCAAGAGCCGGAAAACTACGACGTTCGCGCCAACGTAATGTGGGCCGCAACGCAGGCGCTGAACGGCCTGATCGGGGCTGGCGTGCCGCAGGACTGGGCAACCCACATGCTGGGCCACGAGCTGACGGCAATGCACGGTCTGGACCACGCTCAGACGCTGGCCGTTGTGCTGCCCGCCCTGTGGAACGAAAAACGCGACACCAAGCGCGCCAAGCTGCTGCAGTACGCTGAACGCGTGTGGAACATCACCGAGGGTTCTGACGATGCGCGTATTGATGCCGCCATCGAAGCAACCCGCAGCTTCTTTGAAGGTCTGGGCGTGCCAACGCGTCTGTCCGGCTACGGTCTGGACGGCAGCTCCATCCCTGCCCTGCTGGCAAAACTTGAAGAGCACGGCATGACCCACCTGGGCGAGCACGGCGACATTACGCTGGACGTGAGCCGTCGCATCTACGAAGCGGCGCGTTAAGCGTTTTTGCCCTCCCGACTTTCGTTTTTTGACATTTCGTCCAGACTTAATGCACACCCCATCGCCGGAGGAACCCTCCGGCGATGCGCACCTGAAGGAGGAAAAATGGCAAACCAAACCGTAATCAAGCTGCAGGACGGCAACGTGATGCCCCAGCTGGGGCTAGGTGTATGGAAAGCCGGTAACGACGAGGTCGTCTCCGCCATTCATAAAGCCCTGGAAGTCGGCTATCGGTCCATTGATACCGCTGCCGCATACAAAAACGAGGACGGCGTGGGTAAGGCACTGGCCAGCGCTGGCGTCCCCCGCGATGAGTTATTCATCACCACGAAACTGTGGAACGACGATCAAAAACGCCCCCGCGAAGCCCTGCAGGAGAGTCTGGAAAAGCTCCAGCTCGATTTCGTCGATCTCTGGCTGATGCACTGGCCGGTTCCGGCTATCGATCACTACGTTGATGCCTGGAAAGGGATGATTGAACTGCAAAAAGAGGGGCTGGTGAAAAGCATCGGCGTCTGTAATTTCCAGGTTCATCACCTGCAGCGGCTGATTGACGAGACGGGAGTTGCGCCGGTGATTAATCAGATCGAGCTGCACCCGCTGATGCAGCAGCGCCAGCTTCATGCCTGGAACGCCACGCATAAAATCCAGACCGAGTCCTGGAGCCCGCTGGCGCAGGGCGGCGAAGGGGTGTTTGATCAAAAGATTATCCGTGAGCTAGCGGATAAATACGGTAAAACCCCGGCGCAGATCGTCATTCGCTGGCATCTGGACAACGGCCTGGTGGTCATTCCGAAATCGGTCACGCCATCGCGCATCGCCGAGAACTTCGACGTCTGGGATTTCCGACTGGATAAAGATGAGCTGGGTGAGATTGCGAAGCTGGATAAAGGCAAGCGGCTTGGGCCGGACCCGGACCAGTTTGGCGGTTAATACCTAAAACGAGCCCGGTCTTCCGCCGGGCTCGTTTTAATCTATAAACCGGACTGACATCTCGCTTCTCCGGGAAGGTCAGGCAATATGCAAATAACGTTATACGCTTTCCCTTCAAGGTGATGTGGCCCACCGAGACCGCCGCCTGCTTCTGCTTCATATTCCTTTCCGTTGACGCTTATCTGGAGCGGGGTGTGATAAATCCAGTCCATCGGACCTATTGGCAGAAAAAAGATCCACTCATGCTGGCTCTGAAAAGCAAAACGACCGTTTTCGTCAGAAAGCGTCTGCTTCCTCTCTAATATTATTTTTGCGTCCGGGACTGGCTTACCTGCGCTGTCGATTAGACGTCCTTCCACTTCTGGCTGTGTCTGGCGGTGCATTACACAACCGCATAGCGTCAGGCCAATCAGCATCGCTCCTGTTAACTTCCTTATTTTCATTTTGGGCCTCATACCCTTATGCAGAAAAAAGCCGGGTGGCGGCTTCGCCTTACCCGGCCTACGCGCCGACCTGTAGGCCCGGTAAGCGCAGCGCCACCGGGCATTGTTACAGGTTTAACCGATCTTACGTTTTACGTTTTACGTTCTTCTTCGTTCCCGCCCCACCGTTCGAACGCTGATGCACAATCGGCGTGTGCTTGGTCAGCGCCGGGCGCGTATTGCGGTTCTGGCGACGCGCTTCGCGCATCTCATCCAGCGTCGGGGCCGGTACCAGGCAGTCGCGGCGCGAGCCGATCAGGTGTTTTTTACCCATATCTTCCAGCGCCTGACGGATCAGCGGCCAGTTTTTCGGATCGTGATAACGCAGCAGCGCCTTATGCAGACGGCGCTGTTTATCCCCTTTCGGCACCACCACCTCTTCACTCTTATAGCCAATCTTACTCAGCGGGTTCTTGCCGGTGTAATACATGGTCGTCGAGTTGGCGAGCGGTGACGGATAGAAGTTCTGCACCTGATCCAGGCGGAAGCGGCGCTGCTTCAGCCACAGCGCCAGGTTCACCATGTCTTCATCGCGCGTGCCCGGGTGGGCGGAGATGAAGTACGGGATCAGATACTGCTCTTTGCCCGCCTGCTTCGAATAGGTGTCGAACAGCTCTTTAAAGCGATCGTAGCTGCCCATGCCCGGCTTCATCATTTTCGACAGCGGGCCTTCCTCGGTGTGCTCCGGCGCAATCTTCAGATAGCCGCCGACGTGGTGCGTCGCCAGCTCTTTGATGTAGCGCGGATCTTCCACGGCGATGTCGTAACGCACCCCGGAAGCGATGAGGATCTTCTTGATGCCCTTCAGGTCACGCGCGCGGCGATAGAGGTTAATCGTCGGCTCGTGGTTGGTGTCCATGTGCTCGCAAATGCTCGGATAGACGCAGGAGAGGCGACGGCAGGTTCGCTCCGCGCGCGGCGACTTGCAGCGCAGCATGTACATGTTCGCGGTTGGACCGCCGAGGTCGGAAATCACGCCGGTAAAGCCCGGCACCGAGTCGCGAATCGCTTCGATCTCATTGATGATCGAATCTTCAGAGCGGCTCTGGATAATACGGCCTTCGTGTTCGGTAATAGAGCAGAACGAGCACCCGCCGAAGCAGCCGCGCATGATGTTGATCGAGAAGCGGATCATCTCGTACGCCGGGATACGGGCGTTGCCGTACGCCGGGTGCGGCACGCGCTTGTACGGCAGCGCAAAGACGCTGTCCATCTCTTCGGTGGAGAGCGGGATCGCCGGCGGGTTGATCCAGATAAAGCGCTCGCCGTGCTTCTGCATCAACGCGCGGGCGCAGCCCGGGTTGGTTTCATGGTGCAGAATACGGGACGCGTGCGCGTAGAGCACCTTGTCGGCTTTCACCTTCTCGTAGGTCGGCAGCAGCACGTAGGTCTTTTCCCACGGCTTCGGGCGCGGCGGCTGCACGACGATAGCCTTCGCTTCCGCTTTTTTCGGCTCAACCGGCTTGTTATCGGCACACGGCAAATCTTCGCCGTACGGGTGCGGGATCGGGTCGATTTTGCCCGGCATATCAATGATGCGGGAATCCACCCCGCTCCAGCCCGGCAGCGCCTCTTTCACCATGATGGCGGTATTGCGCACGTCGCGGATGCTGCTCACCGGTTCACCCTGCGACAGACGGTGCGCCACTTCCACCAGCGGACGCTCGCCGTTACCGTAAATCAGCATGTCGGCTTTGGAATCCACCAGCACCGAGCGGCGAACGGTATCTGACCAGTAGTCGTAGTGCGCGGTACGGCGCAGGCTCGCCTCGATACCGCCCAGGATCACCGGCACGTCTTTCCAGGCTTCTTTACAGCGCTGGGTATAGACCAGGGTCGCGCGGTCGGGGCGTTTACCCGCCACGTTATCCGGCGTGTAGGCGTCGTCATGGCGCAGCTTACGGTCGGCGGTATAGCGGTTGATCATCGAGTCCATGTTGCCTGCGGTGACGCCGAAGAACAGGTTGGGTTTACCCAGACGCATAAAGTCGTCTTTGCTGTTCCAGTCAGGCTGGGAGATGATCCCCACGCGGAAGCCCTGCGCTTCAAGCATACGGCCACAGATGGCCATACCGAAGCTCGGATGGTCAACGTAGGCATCGCCCGTGACCAAAATGATGTCGCAGCTGTCCCAGCCCAGTTGGTCCATCTCTTCACGGGACATCGGCAGGAACGGCGCCGGTCCAAAGCAGGCCGCCCAGTACTGGGGCCAGGAGAAGAGGTCACGATCCGGCTGGATCAGGGAAATTGCGCTCATAATACTTCCGAAGAAAAAATAGACAAAAGGAGCGGGATTATACGCTGGATCAATGTGGGAAATGAAGGGGTATTTATTGCCCGGTGGCGCTACGCTTACCGGGCCTACGGGCCTGTAGGTCGGGTAAGGCGAAGCCGCCACCCGACTCGTTTTACGGTGCCGGATTCACCAGCATCTGCCCCACGGAGCCCCTGTCCATCATCTCCAGCGTCTGGCTGTGGAACAAGAACGGGAAGTGCGGCCACGAAGGCTGACCATAGTAGACGAGCAGTTCAACCTGACCGTCCACCCAGACGGTATCTTTCCAGCCGCGATCTTCCGGGAACGGCATTGCGCCGTTGACGTTGCGGATCAGGAATGACACCCCTTCAATATGGAACGACTGCGGCATATCTGAACGGACCGTCCAGCGCTCCCAGGTGCCCTGCTGCGCGGTAATGTCGATGCGGTTGACGTCCCACAGCGCGCCGTTGATGCCCGGATCGTCGCCCAGGCTGATATCACGGCTGCGTACCGGCGAGCCGCTCATGATCTCCTGCGGCAGCAGACGCATTGGCAGGCTATCGGTCACCAGCGGCAGCAGACCGGTTGGACGCAGGGTCAGCACCAGGGTCGAGACAAGAATGCTCGACGGTTCAAAGAACCCGCGAATACGGTCAACAATGCTCGCCGCTTCGCCGCAGGTCAGCGACACTTCATCCCCGTTGGTCATATCCACGAGAATTTCGCGACGTTCACCCGGCGAGAGCGCCAGCTGTTTTACGGAAACCGGCGCCGGTAAAAAGCCCTGGTCACCGGAGATCACGTGCAGCGGACGACCATCGCTCATTTGCAGCTGATAGCGGCGCGAGTTGGAGGCGTTGAGCAGGCGCAGGCGCACCCAGCCGCGCGATACTTCGACATACGGACTTTGCGCGCCGTTGACCAACAGCGTATCGCCGACGAAGCCGCCGCTGCCCGGCTCGCTGTATTCCGGCGTACCGAAATTATCCAGACGTTTGTCCTGGATGATAATGGGGAAGTCGTCCACGCCGTAGTGGTTCGGGATCGGCAGGGATTTGCTGACCTCATCTTCCACCAGCCACATTCCGGCCAGGCCGTTATAGACCTGCTGCGCCGTGCGGTTAGGCGTGTTGGCGTGATACCACAGGGTGGCCGCGCTCTGGCGAATCGGCAGAACGGGCGCCCAGTCGGCGCTGGGTGACATCATTCGCGCCGCGCCGCCAATCAACGGGCCAGGCACCTGTAGGCCGCTGATGGTCATGGCGACATTTTCAGGAGTACGGTTACTGTAGATGAGCTTAACGTCATCGCCATTCCACACGCGTATGGTCGGCCCAAGATAACGTCCGTTAATGCCCCAGACCGGCGCACGCGTCCCCTGGGTGAAGGACCAGTGGCTGCGCTGCAGCGTCAGGAAAAGCGGCTGACCGCGACGAGATTCAATTAATGGCGGAATGGGCAGCGGCTGTTGCTGCCCGGCGGCGCTGGCTGTCAGCGGCATCGCACCCGCACAAAGGGCGATCCCTGAAGCCTGAATAAACTGACGCCGACTGAGTGACATATAAGCTCCATCTGAAACGACTAACAACGCGGGAATTCGTTTTCCCTTCAACGCCGGATTAAATCTTACCGGCGGCTTCTCTCTCTGCGACTTCTTTGTCGAGCTGCGCAATATGCTGAGCCATCAGCTCACGGCAGTGCGCTGCCAGCTCGCGCACCTGGTCTTTACCGTATTTGCTGGTATCGACAGGGGGCAGCATTTCGACAATCACCAGCCCGTTATTCAGGCGGTTAAGATTAATCTTATTCGAAGTATTGGAAACGCACACAGGAATAATTGGAACACCTGCCGCAATTGCGGCATGAAACGCACCGGTTTTAAACGGCAGCAGGCCGCGGCCGCGGCTGCGCGTTCCTTCCGGGAACATCCAGATTGAGATTCTGCGCTTTTTAAAATGATTCACCACTTCCGCAATGGTGCTGTGCGCTTTTGCACGGTTGTTACGGTCGATCAGCAGGTTACCGGTCAGCCAGTACAGCAGGCCAAAAAACGGGATCCACAGCAGGCTTTTTTTCCCCACCGTCACGGTCGGTGGCAAAACGATATTTGCGGCGGTCACCATATCGTAATTGTTCTGATGGTTAGCGATATAGATGGCGTTACCGAAATTCTCCGCCCCTTCAGGCAGACGTTTTTCAACCTTCAGACCAAACAGCGGCGCAAGGCGACCGAACATATGGCCGAAGGTGGCAACATGCTTAGGATTTCGCGGGCTGAACAGGCAATAGATGCAGCCGAAAATACAGACCAGAATGCAGTAGATAACGGTAAGAATAAGACGAACAATATATAGCATAGCGACCTCTGAAGCCCCAACAGCTGACAATTATACTTCACCTGTGGCCAGGTAAGGACTTTATTACGAGCGCGTATTGTTAATCGCAACGCACGAATTAACAACGATTTTACGGGAAATTTTATTGAAATTCCCCCTCCGGGCAGAGGGGGATATCACGACATTACTCTTCGCTGTCACCCGCAGCGCTGCGTGCAGGAGAGTCAATCTCCACGCGGTCGATGCGCTGCAGGCCGCGCATCAGCGAGCCGCGGCGACCGCGCTCACCCACCACTTTCTGCAGCTCTTCCGGACGAAGCTTGATCTTACGCTTGCCGACGTGAATGGTCAGCGTGCTCTGCGGCGGCAGGAGGAAGAGGTGCGCCAGGCCATCTTCGCCTTTCGCGGCTTCCGCCGACGGGATGTTGATGATCTTGTTGCCCTTGCCTTTCGACAGCTCCGGCAGATCGCTGACCGGGAACATCAGCATACGTCCGGCGGTGGTGATCGCCAGCAGCATGTCGCTTTCGTTCTCAATCACCAGCGGCGCCATTACGTGGGCGTTGTCCGGCAGGCTGATCAGCGCCTTACCGGCACGGTTACGGGAGACCAGGTCGTTGAAGGTACAGATAAAGCCGTAGCCCGCATCGGACGCCAGCAGCAGCTTCTGCTCATCGGCTTCCATCAGCATATGGTCGACCGTCGCACCCGGCGGCAGCGTCAGCTTGCCGGTGAGCGGTTCGCCCTGCCCGCGCGCGGAAGGCAGCGTGATCGGGTCGATGGCGTAGCTGCGGCCGGTGGAGTCGATAAACGCCACCGGCTGGTTGCTCTTACCTTTCACCGCCGCTTTGAAGCTGTCGCCCGCTTTGTAGCTCAGCCCCGGCGCGTCGATATCGTGGCCTTTGGCGCTACGCACCCAGCCGCTCTGCGACAGAACAATGGTCACCGGCTCGGACGGCTGCATGTCGTGTTCGTTCATCGCCTTCGCTTCTTCGCGCTCGTGCAGCGGAGAACGACGGTCGTCGCCGAAGGCGTCTGCATCGGCCTGCAGCTCTTTCTTCAGCAGGGTGTTCATCTTGCGCTCGGACGCGAGGATCGCCTGCAGCTGATCGCGCTCTTTTTCCAGCTCGTTCTGCTCGCCGCGGATCTTCATCTCTTCCAGTTTGGCGAGATGGCGCAGCTTCAGTTCGAGGATCGCTTCGGCCTGGGTTTCGCTGATGCCAAAGCGCGACATCAGCGCCGGCTTCGGCTCGTCCTCGGTACGGATGATCTCAATCACTTCATCGATATTGAGGAACGCCACCAGCAAACCTTCGAGGATATGCAGGCGCTTAAGCACTTTCTCCAGACGGTAATTCAGACGACGGCGTACCGTATCGCGGCGGAACGTCAGCCATTCGGTGAGGATCTCCAGCAGGTTTTTCACCGCCGGGCGTCCGTCGAGGCCAATCATATTCAGGTTGATGCGGTAGCTTTTTTCCAGATCGGTGGTGGCGAACAGGTGGTTCATCACCTGCTCCATGTCCACGCGGTTCGAGCGCGGTACGATCACCAGACGGGTCGGGTTCTCGTGGTCGGATTCGTCGCGCAGGTCGTCCACCATCGGCAGCTTTTTATTGCGCATCTGGGAGGCGATCTGCTCCAGCACTTTGGCACCGGAAACCTGATGCGGCAGCGCGGTGATGACGACTGCGCCGTCCTCTTTGTTCCACACCGCGCGCATGCGCACGGAGCCGCGACCGTTCTGGTAGATTTTGCGGATTTCCGCGCGCGAGGTGATGATTTCGGCTTCGGTCGGGTAGTCCGGCCCCTGCACGATATCCAGCAGCTCGTCCAGCGAGGTTTTCGGCTGCTCGATCAGGGTGATGGCGGCTTTCGCCACTTCACGCAGGTTGTGCGGCGGAATGTCCGTCGCCATACCGACCGCGATACCGGTGGTGCCGTTCAGCAGGATGTTCGGCAGACGCGCAGGCAGCATCTTCGGCTCCTGCATCGTACCGTCGAAGTTTGGCACCCAGTCAACGGTTCCCTGACCCAGTTCGCCCAGCAGCACTTCGGCATATTTAGAGAGACGGGATTCGGTATAACGCATCGCGGCGAAGGATTTTGGATCGTCCGGCGCACCCCAGTTCCCCTGACCATCCACCAGCGGGTAGCGGTAAGAGAACGGCTGCGCCATCAGCACCATCGCTTCATAACAGGCGCTGTCGCCGTGCGGATGGTATTTACCCAGCACGTCACCGACGGTACGGGCGGATTTCTTGAACTTGGCGCTGGCGCTCAACCCCAGCTCGGACATCGCATAGACGATGCGGCGCTGAACGGGCTTCAGGCCATCTCCGATAAACGGCAACGCCCTGTCCATGATGACGTACATGGAGTAGTTCAGGTAGGCGTTTTCCGTGAATTCATGTAGCGCGAGGCGCTCTGCCATATCGCTCATTACGTGTGATTCCTCAACTCAGAAACCGAAGGGTTTCAGGCAATATTGCCGCAGATACTACCTTATCTGGCGAGTTGAGTCACAAAGAAAAAGGGCCGCACAGGCGGCCCTTTTCGGGTTATTTGTTCAGCTTAATAACCTGCTTCACGTCGATTTCAAAATCGTTCCACTCTTTATCGACTTTACCCTGCAGTTCAACTTTATCCTGCGGGGTGACGGTCACACCGTTCCAGCGCTTGTGGTCAATCTCCACGTTGACCGTGCCGGTCTCATCGCGGAAGGTGTAGCGGTCATCGGACAGGCGCTCGGTAATGTTCCCGCGCAGCTTCACCCAGGCATCGTCCTTCAGGTCTTTCACTTTTGCCGCGGTGGTGAGGTTGGCGTTGTTATCGACAAAACCGCCCTGCTGAGTTTGCGTCTGGGTCTGTGTGGCCGATGGGCCAGTAAAACCGCCCTGAGCAGCAAAGACCGGCGCGGTGGTCATCATCATGATGGCAGCAATTGCAGCGAATTTTTTCATCTTCATCTCTCCCTTTAATGTCGTTTCGCAATCCATTTAACAGGGTAATCCTTAACAACTTCTTAAGGGAAAAATTTATTTATTATTGCTGTACAGCAGGCGCTTGCAGAGGGTTTACTGACGGCATCAAGGAGGGAATATGCGCATTTTACTGGTAGAAGACGACAGGTTAATCGGCGACGGTATCAAGGCGGGGTTAAGCAAAATGGGCTTTAGCGTGGACTGGTTTACCGACGGAAAAACCGGTCAGGCCGCGCTCGCTTCTGCGCCCTATGATGCCGTGGTGCTGGATCTGACGCTGCCGGAAATTGACGGTCTGGAGATCCTGCGCGCGTGGCGCGAAAGCGGGCGCAGCGAGCCGGTATTAATTCTGACGGCGCGGGATGCGCTGAACCAGCGCGTCGAGGGGCTGCGTCTGGGCGCGGATGATTATCTCTGTAAGCCGTTCGCGCTGATTGAAGTGGGTGCCCGCCTGGAAGCGCTGGTCCGCCGCAGCCACGGGCAGGCGCGTAGCGAGCTACGTCACGGGAAGGTCACGCTCGATCCGACCCGTCTCGTCGCCACGCTAGAGGGTGAGCCGCTGACGCTCAAGCCGAAAGAGTTCGCGCTGCTGGAGCTGTTAATGCGTAACGCGGGCCGGGTGCTGCCGCGAAAGCTGATCGAGGAAAAGCTTTATACCTGGGACGACGACGTCTCCAGCAACGCCATCGAGGTTCACGTCCATCATTTGCGCCGCAAGCTTGGCAGCGAGTTTATCCGCACCGTGCACGGCATCGGCTACACACTGGGTGACGCATGAAGCTGACGCAACGCCTGAGCCTGAAGCTGCGCCTGACGCTTCTCTTTTTACTCCTGTCTCTGACGGCCTGGTTTGCCGCCAGCGTTGTCGCCTGGCAGCAGACGACCCACAAGCTCGACAAGCTGTTCGATACCCAGCAGATGCTGTTTGCTAAACGGCTGCTGACGATGGATCTGGACGAGATCCGCGCCCCCGAACGCATGCGCGAGATCCCGAAAAAAGTGAAGCATGGTCGTCTGGACGATGACGCGCTGGCTTTCGCCATTTACGCCGTCGACGGCAAAATGATCCTCAACGACGGTGAAAACGGGCGCGATATCCCGTACCACTATCGCCGCGACGGGTTCGATAACGGGCAGCTGCAGGGCGACAACGATGAGTGGCGTTTTTTATGGCTGACTTCACCCGACGGGAAGTACCGCGTGGTGGTCGGCCAGGAGTGGGAGTACCGTCAGGAGATGGCGCTGGACGTGGTCAGCTCGCAGCTTACGCCGTGGCTGGTGGCGCTACCCGTAATGCTGCTGTTGCTGATCCTGCTGTTGAGCCGCGAACTGAAGCCGCTGAAAAAGCTGGCGCAGACCCTGCGCTCCCGCTCGCCGGATGCCACCGATAACCTGCCGACGGAGGGTGTCCCTACTGAAGTGCGCCCCCTGCTCGACGCGCTGAATCATCTCTTCGCGCGCACCCAGGAGATGATGACCCGCGAGCGCCGCTTTACGTCCGATGCCGCCCACGAGTTACGCAGCCCGCTGGCGGCCCTGAAGGTGCAAACTGACGTGGCGCAGCTCTCTCATGACGATCCGCAGGCGCGGGAAAAGGCGCTGACGCAGCTGCATGCGGGCATCGACCGCGCTTCCCGGCTGGTGGATCAGCTCCTCACGCTGTCGCGTCTGGACTCGCTGGATAACCTTGACGATGTCGAACCGATTATCCTGGCCGACTTGCTGCAGTCGGCCGTGCTGGATATCTGGCATCCGGCGCAGCAGGCGGGCACTGATGTTCGCCTGAACATCCATGCACCAGAGCTTACACGCACGGGCCAGCAGCTGCTCCTGAGCCTGCTGGTGCGCAACCTGCTGGATAACGCGATTCGCTACAGCCCGCGCGGCAGCGTGGTGGACGTGACGCTGGACGCGCGTAGCTTTACCGTGCGCGACAACGGTCCCGGCATTTCACCGGACGCGCTGGCGCGCATCGGCGAGCGCTTTTATCGTCCGCCGGGTCAGGATGCGACGGGCAGCGGGCTGGGATTATCCATCGTAAAACGCATCGCCGCCCTGCACGGGATGCGCGTTTCGCTGAGCAATGCCCCTGAAGGCGGTTTTGAAGCGAAGGTCAGCTGGTAAGGGATTATTGCGTTTAATGCAAAAGACTTTGCACATTTTGCTCATTTTACCGCACCGTCCTCGCGCGTAGAATACTCACCATACTCTCATCATCGAGGACAACTCATGAGCAACATTCTGATTATCAACGGTGCAAAAGAATTTGCGCACTCTAAAGGCCAGCTGAATGACACCCTGACCGAGGTCGCGGACGGTTTCCTGCGCGACGCCGGGCATGATGTTAAGGTCGTGCGTGCAGACAGCAACTACGACGTGAAAACCGAAGTGCAGAACTTCCTGTGGGCTGACGTGGTGATCTGGCAAATGCCAGGCTGGTGGATGGGCGCGCCGTGGACCGTGAAAAAATACATGGACGACGTGTTCACCGAAGGTCACGGCTCACTGTATGCCAGCGATGGCCGCACCCGCTCTGACGCCTCCAAAAAATACGGCTCGGGCGGCCTGATTCAGGGCAAAAAATATATGCTCTCCCTGACCTGGAACGCGCCAATGGAAGCCTTCACCGAGAAAGATCAGTTCTTCGAAGGCGTTGGCGTTGACGGCGCATATCTGCCGTTCCACAAGGCTAACCAGTTCCTGGGCATGGATCCGCTGCCGACCTTTATCGTCAACGACGTGATTAAAATGCCTGACGTCCCGAGCTATATCGCAGAATATCGCAAGCATCTCGCGGAAATTTTTGCTTAACTGGTAGCCTGGAATTAAAGGAGTAGTAAACATGCTTACCGTTATCGCAGAAATCCGTACTCGTCCAGGTCAACATCACCGTCAGGCGGTGCTGGATCAGTTCGCGAAAATTATCCCGACCGTACTGAAAGAAGAAGGCTGCCACGGCTACGCGCCGATGGTGGATGCCGCCACTGACGCCAGCTTCCAGGCGACCGCGCCAGACTCGATCATCATGGTTGAGCAGTGGGAAACCGTCGCGCATCTTGAAGCGCACCTGCAGACCCCGCACATGAAAGCGTGGAGCGACGCGGTGAAGGGTGACGTGCTGGAAACCCACATCCGTATTCTGGAGCAAGGAGTTTAAGTTCGTGGAATTTGCCGGGTGGCACTGCGTTTACCCGGCCTACAAAACCTGAACCGTAGGCCCGGTAAGCGCTAGCGCCACCGGGCTTTGTTTTAGCTGCTTTTCTTCCCCGGTTTTAACCCACGATGTAACTCGTTGATGCGCTTCATTGACTTGATGGTGCGCTGCGGCTCGGTGGAGGCCACGGATAAAATAATCATCTCCAGACACAGCAGCACCGTGCCGTGGAGCGGGATTTTGCCCTTTTCACCGCCGCGCGGAACGTGGATCACCACGCTGGCCTCCTTGCTGAAGCGTGAGTCAAGGGCGTTGGTCAGCAGGATGGTGGGAATGCCCAGACGTTTTGCTTCACGCAGCGTGGTTTGCCCCTCCCGGTGCGCGGATTTCTGCGCCATCATCACCAGCACGTCGCCGCGCTGAAGCGCGATCAGCTGCTCGGCAAGCCCTATTCCGGTACGGTTAAGCGGCGTGGCGGGTAACCCCATGCGGCTGAACAGCCTGGCGGTGTACTCGGCCAGAATACCGGAGGCGCCAATGCCAAATATGGCGACCTGCCTCGCCTGCGCCAGCAGAGAGACCGCCTGGGCCATCGCGTAGCGGTTGTGCGGCTCGGATAATACCTCGCAGGTGTGTTGATGCCCCTCCAGCACGAAATCAATGCTCGCGTTGACGTCGCTGGCGAGCGTATTCACCGTCGTGGACATCTTTTCGCTGGAGGTGACCACCGGACCAAACCACTGCTCCAGCGTCTGCTTGAGATCGCGCAGCCCGGCGAAACCCAGCGCCTGAATGGCGCGGACTACCGTGGCGTCCGAGGTTTTCAACCCCGCCGCAATCTCCATTGCGGTCTGCTCCATCACCGCTTCGCGGTTGTCATGGATATAGCGTGCAACCTGCAGCAGACGCGGCGTCAGCTGATGCGCGCGCGCGCGAAAGCGGTCGCCGTAGACATCCACGCGCCCTTTCTCTTTGCGGATCACCGTGTCGCCTCCGGCAGTGGACGCCCGGCAATCTGGGACTGCACCTGCGCGGCCATCAGCCCTAAAGATGCGAACGAATTCGAGATGGCCTCTTCACGCGAGATCAGCACGTAGTGCCCGGTTCGACAGGCATTCAGGAACTGACACCAGCCCGGCATGACCGCATCCATCGCCGCCAGCTCGTCCTGCGGTTTACCGCCCGTATCTCCGCGCCAGGTGGCGAAGACGAAATCGGCATCCAGCTCCGGCAGACGCTCGGCGCTGACGTCAATCCGCCCCCCTTCCGGAATAGACTCAATCAGCGGCGGGAAGGTGAACCCGGCATCACGCAGCACGCGGCCCAGCGAGTGGTAGCTGTGCATGGCGTTAATCTTTCCCTGATTCGCCTGAATCACGGACACGGTCACCTTGCGGGTATCAATAGTCGCCTTCAGCGCCTTAATCTGCTCCTGATAGCGCCGCTCCAGAACCTTGAGCCGCGCCTGCGTTCCCGTCAGCTGAGCCAGCTTGCGGTAGATCTCCGGCGCGCCGCCGTCGAGATGATCGATGCTTACCGTAGGGGCAATTTTTTCCAGCTGTTCCACCGGGGTGTTGCGGGTCGGCTCGGTAACAATCAGGTCAGGCTTTGCGGCGGCGATGGCTTCAATGTCGATATCGGCCGTGCCGATAAACGTAATGTCGGAATTATCGAAGTCGACGCCGGTCAACATGCCGCTGGAGCGCAGAAAGTGGCTGCCGTCCGGCCGCGTGCGGCCATGGCTTGCCACCGGCGGCACGCCTAGCTCAATCAGCGGAATGGTAATATCCAGATCGTGTAAGGAGACAATCCGTTTCGGATGAGCCGGCACCACCACTTTTCGGTTCAGATCGTCAGTAAACGTCTGCGTCGGCTCCGCCGCACTCACCGCGAACCCCACCAGCAACAGCATCGAAAACACTACGCGCATTATAGTCCCCTAAAATCTGTCCCGACGCTGCCAGAGCAGCAGCAGGAAAAACGGTCCGCCAATCAATGAAATCACAATTCCCGCCGGCAGCTGCAGCGGGAGGAATGCCAGACGTCCGACGTTATCCGCCAGCAGCACCAGCAGCGCGCCCAGCGCGGCGCTTCCCGTCAGGAGCGCGGTTTGCCCACCGCGCAGCAGCAGGCGCGCCATATGCGGAGCAATCAGCCCGACGAAGCCAATACTGCCCACGCAGGAGACGCAGGCCGCCGTCAGCACCACCGGGGCAAGAACCCGCAGCAGCGCCAGCCGGGTTGTGCGTACGCCAAGGCCCGCGGCGGCCTGATTGCCGAGCAACGCCACGTCCGCTGCCCGCGCGGTAAACAGCAGCAGCGCAAACGCAGGGGCAGCCCAGAGCGCGGCTAACCCCACCAGCGTCCAGTTTGCCGCATGCAGGCTTCCCGCCAGCCACAGCATCGCCGTCTGCACGTCCCGCACGTCCGCCGTGGTCATAAAGACGCCCATTGCCGCGGCAAAGGCCCATGACACGCCGATGCCGATCAGGATAAATCGCGGACGCGAGATATCGCGCGCCAGGGCGATGACCAGCAGCGCGGTAAGCAGCCCGCCGGCCATGCCGACCAGCGGACGCCAGGCCAGGCCCAGCGCCGGGAACTGAAAAATCAGCAGCAGTACCGCCGCGCTACAGCCCTCCTTCACGCCGATAAGCCCGGGGTCAGCCAGGCCATTGCGGGTGATGGACTGCATTGCCGCCCCCGCCATACCGAGCATCGCCCCGCACAGCACCGCCATCAGCAGGCGCGGCAGGCGGATATCCATCAGGATGTAGCGCGTCTCCGCCGTCAGACTCTCAGGAGAAAACAGCGCGCGCCCGATGTCGGAGGTGGGAATGGGCAGTGAACCGTGCGTCAGGCCAAAGCCCAGCAGGCTTAGCGCCACCAGCGCTATAAGGGTCAGGCACGCCAGCGCCCGCGGGTGAACCAGCGCCGATAAACGGCCAATTCGGATCGCGCGGAATCCCGCCCGGTTCATTTGAACATCCTCGATGCCATAAAGATGAACACGGGCGCGCCAACCTGGGCCGTCATAATGCCGGTTGCCAGCTCCCAGGGCGTAAACAGCGTGCGGGCGGCGATATCCGCCAGCAGCAGAACCAGCGCACCACACAGGGCAGAAAGCGGCACCATCACCCGTAAATCGACCGACACCAGACGGCGAATGAGCTGCGGCACGACCAGGCCGATAAAACCAATCGGCCCGGCGACAGAGACGGCCGCGCCGCAGAGCAGCGCGATGGCCAGCAGGGCGAGCAGGCGAGTTTTCAGCAGCGACACGCCAAGCCCCTGCGCCATCCGGTCTCCCAGCGCCAGCATGTTGAGCGAGGGCGACAGTCCGATAGCGAGAACAAAACCGGCTGCTGCAGCCCAAAGGGCGCTCTGGAGCGTCTGCACGCTGACCCCGGCCAGGTCCCCTGCCAGCCAGGTGCGCATGGCGAGCAGCGTCTGTTCATCGAGGATTAACACCGCGGCGGTAATCGACGAGGCAAACGCCGACATCGCCACGCCGCACAGCGTGACCTTCATCGGCGTAAGCCCGGTGCGGCCGGACGAGGAAAACATCAGCACCAGCAAAAACAGCGCGGCGGCACCGGCGGCGGCAACGAGCGGGCGACCAAACGGCAGCGACAGCCCAAGCGCGCTGGTAATCACTACCGCCAGCGCGGCCCCGGCGTTGAGCCCCAGAATATGCGGCTCGCCGAGCGGGTTGCGGATCACGGACTGCAGCAGCACGCCCGCCACGCCGAGCGAGGCGCCCGTTACCATCGCGGCGCAGAGGCGCAGCAGTCGTAATTTGATAATGACGCTATGGTCGAAATTGCGCGGGTCGAAATGAAAGAATGCCTCCAACACCGTCTGCGGGGCGATAAAGCGTGCGCCGATGCCCAGGTGCATAATCGCCCCCAGTACCAGCAGCAATGCAAAGATCGGGAAAGCCAGAGAGGAGCGCATCATGGCTGAACCGTGCCCTGGCGAAACGGCATAAAGAACGGCTTGCCGGTCAACGGGTTTATGGACATATGCACGTCCACATCAAACACCGCTTTGATCAGCTCCGGCGTGCAGGCATCGCCTTCATGCAATACGCCTTCAACTTTCCCCTGGCGTAAAAAGACCAGCGAATCGCCGTAGTTCACGGCGAAGTTGAGATCGTGCAGCACCACCACCACGGTACGCCCGTGCTGGCGGGTCAGGGTGTGCAGCAGTTCCAGGATCTCCACCTGATAGCGGAGATCGAGAAACGTCGTGGGCTCGTCAAGCAGGATATACGGCGTTTGCTGCGCCAGCGCCATGGCGATCCAGCAGCGCTGACGCTGGCCGCCGGACAAGCTTTCCACCGGCATATGGGCAAATTCTGCCGTACCGGTCAGGCGCAGGGCCTCTTCCACCGCCAGTTCGTCCTCGTCGCTCCACTGACGCATAAAGTTCTGCCAGGGAAAACGCCCGCGCGAGACCAGCTCAAAGACGGTTAACCCTTCCGGCAGCAGCGGAGACTGCGGCAGGATACCCAGCTCGCGGGCGACCGCTTTGGTCGGCTGCTCGTGTATCGCCTTGCCGTCGAGAACTGCCGCGCCGCCAAGCGGCTGGAGCAAACGCGCAATTGTGCTCAACAGCGTGGATTTCCCACAGCCGTTCGCCCCTACCAGCACCGTCATTTTCTGCGGAGGGATGGCAAGAGAGATATCATCAACGATGATTTTTTTCTGATAGCCCGCAGAGAGGTTCTCCAGAACCAGTCCCGGTTGTTTTGTGTTGTGAGCCACGTGAACGCCAACGTAATGAAAAACCAACAAATAAAAATAAAACTCATTCTCTTTTGAGAGTTTGACGCTGCGCCATGTAGTAGTCAAGAGAAGAAACACCCTGAAAAAACCAGGGGTAAGCCAGAGGGATGACGAACGTGGAATAGCTTACAAAAAGTTTAATTTCAACAAGTTAATTATTATCCCGCTGCGCTTATACGTAGGGTTAAACGCTGTAGTTGATTTTTTCTATTTTCCATTTACTACTACATTCGCACGTGATTGAATGATTCTCAATTACATGTTCGATGCCCGCCGTGGCTAACGGACAGACCGTAAAAGGGCAATGACTCACACATTTTTCCGCGAAACGTCATTCGCGGGATATTTCGGGATAACAGATGTAATGGCTACGTTCACACCTTCACTCTCTGGGGTAAAAGGGCGCGCGCTCTTTTCACTGCTGTTTATGGCACCGCTGGTGCAGGCAGCAGGCACCACCGCGGCTAAAGACGGCGAAACGCTTACCGTCACCGCCGATCCAACTACTGCGGCGGAGGCCACCAATGGCTATCAGCCGTTGAATACTTCCACCGCGACGTTAACCAACATGCCGATGCTGGACATCCCGCAGGTGGTCAATACCGTCAGCGATAAAGTGCTGGCGGATCAGCACGCCACCACGCTGGATGAAGCGCTTTATAACGTCAGCAACGTGGTGCAGACCAACACCCTGGGCGGTACGCAGGATGCCTTCGTGCGCCGCGGGTTTGGCGCGAACCGCGACGGCTCGATCATGACCAACGGCCTGCGCACCGTCCTGCCGCGCAGCTTTAATGCCGCAACCGAGCGCGTGGAGGTGCTGAAAGGCCCGGCCTCCACGCTCTATGGCATTCTCGATCCGGGCGGCCTGATTAACGTCGTCACCAAACGCCCGGAGAAAACCTTCGGCGGTTCCCTTTCCGCCACCTCTTCCAGCTTTGGCGGCGGCACCGGACAGATCGATGTTACCGGCCCGATTGACGGCACGCGCCTGGCGTATCGCCTGACGGGCGAATATCAGGACGAGGATTACTGGCGCAATTTCGGCACCGAACGCAGCACCTTTATCGCTCCGTCGCTCACCTGGTTTGGCGACGATGCCACCGTGACCGTGCTCTATTCGCATCGCGACTATAAAACGCCGTTCGATCGCGGAACGATCTTCGATCTCAACACTAAGAAAGCCGTCGACGTGGATCGCAAAACCCGCTTCGATGAGCCGTTTAACGTGACCGACGGCCAGTCCGATCTCGCTCAGCTCAACGCTGAATATCGCCTCAACAGCCAGTGGACCGCGAAGTTCGACTACAGCTACAGCCAGGATAAGTACAGCGATAACCAGGCCCGCGTGATGGCCTACGATTCAAAAACCGGCAACCTGACCCGCCGCGTGGATGCGACCCAGGGCTCGACCCAGCGTATGCACACGACGCGAGCGGATCTGCAGGGGAACGTGGACATCGCGGGCTTTTACAATGAGATCCTGACCGGCGTGTCGTATGAGAATTACGATCTGCTGCGTACGGACATGATCCGCTGTAAGAACGTTAAGGATTTCAATATTTACAACCCGAGCTACGGCAGCCTCGGCAAGTGCACTACCGTCTCGGCATCCGACAGCGACCAAACCATTAAGCAGGAGAGCTACTCCGCCTACGCGCAGGACGCGCTATATCTGACCGATAAGTGGATCGCCGTCGCCGGACTGCGCTACCAGTATTACACCCAGTACGCGGGGAAAGGACGTCCGTTTAACGTGAACACCGACAGCCGCGACGACCAGTGGACGCCTAAGCTGGGGCTGGTGTACAAGCTCACCCCGGCGGTCTCGCTGTTTGCCAACTATTCCCAGACGTTTATGCCGCAGTCGTCCATTGCGAGCTACATCGGCGACCTGCCGCCGGAAACGTCGAACGCGTATGAAATCGGCGCTAAATTCGACCTGTTCGACGGCATTACCGCCAACATCGCGCTGTTTGACATCCACAAGCGCAACGTGCTGTACACCGAGAGCATTGGAGATGAAACCTTCGCCAAAACCGCGGGCCGCGTGCGCTCGCAGGGCGTTGAAGTGGATCTTGCCGGATCGTTGACCGAGAACACCAACATTATCGCCAGCTACGGCTATACCGACGCGAAGGTGCTGGAAGACCCGGACTATGCGGGTAAACCGCTGCCGAACGTGCCGCGCCATACCGGCTCCCTGTTCCTGACCTACGATATTCACAATGCGTTTGCCGGGAATACCCTGACGCTGGGCGGCGGCGGGCACGGCGTAAGCCGTCGTTCCGCAACCAACGGTGCGGATTATTATCTACCGGGCTATTTCGTGGCGGATGCGTTTGCGGCGTATAAGATGAAGCTGCAGTATCCGGTGACGCTGCAGGTGAACGTGAAGAACCTGTTTGATAAGACCTACTACACATCGTCCATTGCGACCAACAACCTGGGCAACCAGATTGGCGATCCGCGCGAAGTGCAGTTTACGGTGAAGATGGAGTTTTGACGTCAGTGCGGGACGTTCCCCTCACCCTAACCCTCTCCCCAGAGGGGCGAGGGGCTCGATCGTAGGCCCGGTAAGCGCAGCGCCACCGGGCAAAAAAAAGCCCTGCATCGCAGGGCTTTTTCAGCATCAGGCTTCAATATCCGCCATATCGCCTTTCTCCTGCAGCCAGTTACGTCGGTCTTCCGAACGTTTCTTGGCAAGGAGCATATCCATCATGGCGTTGGTTTGCTGTTCGTCTTCGTCGCTGATCGTCAGCTGCACCAGGCGGCGCGTGTTCGGATCCAGCGTCGTTTCGCGAAGCTGCATCGGGTTCATCTCGCCCAGCCCTTTAAAGCGCTGCACGTTCGGTTTGCCCTTCTTGCGCTTCAGCTGTTCCAGCACGCCCGCTTTCTCTTCTTCCGTCAGCGCGTAGTAAACCTCTTTGCCGAGGTCGATACGGTACAGCGGCGGCAGCGCCACGTGGACGTGACCGTTTTTCACCAGCGTTTTGAAGTGCTTCACAAACAGCGCGCACAGCAGCGTGGCGATGTGCAGACCGTCGGAATCCGCATCCGCGAGGATACAGATCTTGCCGTAGCGCAGCTGGCTCAGATCGTCGCTGTCCGGATCGATGCCGATCGCCACCGAGATATCGTGGACTTCCTGCGAGGCCAGCACTTCATCTGAAGAGACCTCCCAGGTGTTCAGGATCTTACCCTTGAGCGGCATGATCGCCTGATATTCACGATCGCGCGCCTGCTTGGCCGATCCACCCGCCGAGTCCCCTTCCACGAGGAACAGCTCGGTACGGTTGAGATCCTGCGCGGTACAGTCTGCCAGCTTGCCCGGCAGCGCAGGGCCGCTGGTCAGCTTTTTACGCACCACTTTCTTCGCGGCGCGCAGACGACGCTGGGCGCTGGAAATGGCCATTTCAGCCAGCATCTCTGCCGCCTGAACGTTCTGATTCAGCCACAGGGTAAAGGCATCTTTCACCACGCCGGAGACGAACGCCGCGCACTGACGTGACGACAGGCGCTCTTTGGTCTGACCGGCAAACTGCGGATCCTGCATCTTCACGGAGAGCACGTAGGCGCAGCGATCCCAGATATCTTCCGCCGACAGCTTCACGCCGCGCGGCAGGATATTGCGGTATTCGCAGAACTCGCGCATCGCGTCCAGCAGCCCCTGACGCAGGCCGTTGACGTGGGTACCGCCGAGCATGGTTGGGATCAGGTTAACGTAGCTTTCCGTCAGCAGCTCGCCGCCTTCCGGCAGCCACAGCAGCGCCCAGTCCACGGCTTCGGTATCGCCGCTAAAGTTACCGACAAACGGTTTTTCCGGCAGCGTTGGCAGGCCGTTTACCGCTTCGCACAGGTAGTCGTTCAGACCATCGGCGTAGCACCAGGTTTGTGCGGTATTGTTAACGTGATCGGTAAAGGTGATTTCCACGCCCGGACACAGCACCGCTTTGGCTTTCAGCAGGTGCGTCAGGCGTGAAACGGAAAAGCGCGGGCTGTCGAAGAAGCTTTCGTCAGGCCAGAAGTGGACGCTGGTGCCGGTGTTGCGTTTGCCGCACGTGCCGACAACCTGCAGATCCTGCACCTTATCGCCATTTTCAAACGCAATGTTATAGACCTGGCCGTCGCGACGGACGTTCACTTCCACGCGTTTGGACAGGGCGTTCACCACGGAAATACCGACGCCGTGCAGACCGCCGGAGAACTGGTAGTTCTTGTTGGAGAACTTACCGCCCGCGTGCAGACGACAGAGGATCAGCTCAACGGCAGGCACGCCCTCTTCCGGGTGGATATCCACCGGCATGCCGCGCCCGTCGTCGATGACTTCCAGCGACTGATCGGCGTGCAGGATAACGTCAACGCGTTTGGCATGGCCCGCCAGCGCTTCGTCCACACTGTTATCAATAACTTCCTGGCCCAGATGGTTTGGGCGCGTCGTATCGGTGTACATCCCCGGGCGGCGGCGAACCGGCTCAAGCCCGGTGAGGACCTCAATGGCATCAGCGTTATAGGTTTGCGTCATGATTTAAACTAGCAATTCGCATTGATTGTCAGTGGCTGTGCAGTCCAAGAAAATCGACAATCTGGGTGAAATGATTCTCAAAGCCCGTGAAAGCATGGTTTCCGCCCTCTTCTATAGTCTGGCGGCAGGAGGCGTAATACGCCACTGCCTGGCGGTAATCCAGCACTTCATCACCCGTCTGTTGCAGCAGCCAGATGAGATCCGGCGCCTCAAGCGGGTCGACCTGCATAACTTTGAGATCGTAAATATGGCGTGACTCTAGCACATATTGCTGGCCGGTGTAGGGGTTCTCGTTTTCGCCAAGAAAGTCCCTCAGCAGCTCAAATGGCCGAACCGCCGGGTTAACCACAACGGCGGGCAGCATGAAGCATTGTGAAAGCCAGGTGGCGTAATACCCGCCCAGGGATGAGCCGACCACACCGAAGGTTTCGCCGCCGTGCGCAAGCACGATAGATTCCAGCATCTCCGCGGCCTCAGCCGGGTAAGGCGGCAGCTGAGGGATAATCATCTCAACGTCGGGGTGATGCTCGCTCAGCCACTGGCGAAACTGTGTCGCTTTTGCGGAGCGCGGCGAGCTGTTGAATCCGTGCAGATAAAGGAGCGTAGACATCAATAGCCTTCTGAAGCGGTATCCGGGCGGAATTTTGCACCGGTCAAACGGCAGACTTCCGTGGTCAGCGTGCCGTCGGCATGCAGTTCCAGCCAGCGCCAGCCCGGCGCGATGGTATCCAGCGTAAAGTTGGCGCAGTGCGGCTTAAACTGAACGCAGGTCGACGGCGTCGCCAGCATGCGGCGTCCGTTCCAGTCGAGATCCTGTTCCTGGTGAATATGCCCGCACAGCAGATTTTTCACCCGCGGGAACTTCGCCAGCACGCGGTCCAGCGCCGCAGAGTTGCGCAGGCTGTGCTGATCGAGCCAGCTGCAGCCCGCCGGCAGAGGGTGATGATGAAGCAACAGCAGCGTGTGGCGTTCAGGTTCAGCAGCCAGTTTGGTCTCAAGCCAGTCGAGCTGAAACTCGCTTAACTCACCGTGCGGGACGCCAAATACCTGGCTGTCCAGCAGCAGGATCTGCCACTGTTCACCCGCAAAAACACATTTCGCCGGAGAGATCCCCGCATCATGGAGGGAACTGTACATCGCGGGCTGGAAATCATGATTTCCTGGCAGCCAGACGCAAGGTACGCTAAAGCTCGCGATGCCTTCAGCAAAATGCTGGTAGGCCGCGGAGGATTGATCCTGCGCCAGATCGCCGGTTGCGACAATCAGATCGCATACACGATTTTCAGCGTGAATGGCGCTCAGTACCGCCTGATAACTCTCCCAGGTGTTGACCCCCAGTAGCGTCTCATGCTTTTCGGCAAAAAGGTGGGTATCGGTGATTTGTAATATCCTGACTGGCGCCCCACCAGCAACAGTCAGGTTCAACAGGCTTTCCAAATGGTGTCCTTAGGTAGGTTTATGACGCTAACAAACCGGAATCGCCATTGCTCCATGTGCTAAACAATATCTTAGCCAGTCGGCTAAAAACTGGTTAATTTGATGCTTTTCGTCGCGTTGATGCAACTTTTTATTCGGGTAATCATACCGCGCCTTGAAGCGAAAGATCTGCTGGCTTGAACACACTTCAGCGACCATCGCATCGTGATAGAGGCGAACCGTCATCGACGGCAGGCTCCAGTAGCTAATGCTGGGTGCCGTTTGCTCAATCTCCACCAGCGTAGTGTAGCGCGTTGATTCTGTTATCGTTAACCGATACTGCGCGTTGCTCACCTGATAGCTTACCGTTTCGCCGGGTGCGTCGTTTTTCGGCAGCAGGCGGCGCAATTGTGCGAAATTGGTTTCGCACAGGCGCATCATTTCTGGGAAGTCAGGCGTATAGCGCTTCATTTTTTCCACTCGTTTCGTAATGTCTGATAATGCAGCTGTAGCCATTGCAGGGCGATGACAGACGCTGCGTTGTCGATTTTCCCCTCTTCTACCCACTGATAAGCCTGCTCCCGGCTCACCACATGAACCCGAATATCTTCGTTTTCATCTGCCAGACCGTGGATCCCTTCCGCCGTCGTGGCGTCCACTTCACCCACCATAATGGACAAGCGCTCGCTGGTGCCTCCCGGGCTTGCAAGATAGCTCAGCACCGGTTTGGTGCGGCCTACCACCAGCCCCGCCTCTTCCAGCGCCTCGCGCCGGGCGACGTCTTCAACCGACTCACCTTCTTCGATCATACCGGCCACCATCTCCAGCAGCCACGGGCTCTCGCTCACGTCATAAGCGGCGATGCGGATCTGCTCCACCAGCACAACTTCGTCACGCACTGGGTCAAAGGGTAGCAAGACTGCCGCATGCCCGCGCTCAAAAATTTCGCGTCTGATTTCGCCGCTCATTTCCCCGTTAAACAGGCGATGCCTGAAACGGTAAAGATCCATTGAAAAAAAACCGCTATAAAGCGTTTCTCGTGCAATAATTTCTACATCGTTTTTGGCGAATGTCACGGGCAACTTTTCTGGTTTCTGCATGAGTCGAGTCCTGGTAGCAATGGTGATGAAATTGTGAATTTCAAGGCTGTTTGGCTGCCGTTTGTAAGGCTATATGGTAGATTGGTGCAAATTACCGCCAGATGGCACGTAACGCCAACCTTTTGGTATGGAAGATTCTGTTAGAATCGGCAATTATTTTTTAATTAGATCAGCGCTAATACTGCTTCACAACAAGGAATGCAAATGAAGAAATTGCTCCCCATCCTTATCGGCCTGAGCCTGACGGGCTTCAGTGCAATGAGCCAGGCGGAAAACCTGTTACAGGTCTACCAGCAGGCACGTCTGGGCAACCCTGATTTACGTAAATCAGCGGCCGATCGTGATGCTGCGTTTGAAAAGATTAACGAAGCGCGTAGCCCCTTGCTGCCACAGTTAGGTTTAGGTGCAGATTATACCTACAGCAACGGTTTCCGCGATGCTAACGGCGTTAACTCCAATGCTACCAGCGCCTCACTGCAATTGACACAGACGCTGTTTGATATGTCCAAATGGCGCGCCCTGACCCTGCAGGAAAAGAGCGCGGGTATCCAGGATGTGACCTATCAGACCGACCAGCAGACGCTGATCCTGAACACCGCCACGGCGTACTTCAACGTGCTGAGCGCGATTGATGCACTCTCCTACACCGAAGCGCAGAAACAGGCGATTTACCGCCAGTTAGATCAGACCACCCAGCGCTTCAACGTGGGCCTGGTCGCGATCACCGACGTGCAGAACGCCCGTTCACAGTACGACACCGTGCTGGCCAACGAAGTGACCGCGCGTAACAACCTCGATAACGCGCTGGAATCCCTGCGTCAGGTCACCGGGAATTACTATCCAGAGCTGGCGTCTCTGAACGTGGACAGCTTTAAAACGGATAAACCGCAGGCCGTTAACGCCCTGCTGAAAGAGGCGGAAAACCGCAACCTGAGCTTGCTGCAGGCGCGTCTGAGCCAGGACCTGGCCCGCGAGCAAATTCGTCAGGCACAGGACGGCCATCTGCCAACCCTGAGCCTGAGCGCCTCTACCGGTGTTTCTGATACCACTTACAGTGGTTCTAAAACCAATACGTCCCAGTATGACGACAGCAACTTGGGTCAGAACAAAGTGGGCCTGAGCTTCTCCCTGCCGCTGTACCAGGGCGGCCAGGTTAACTCCCAGGTGAAACAGGCGCAGTACAACTTTGTTGGCGCGAGCGAGCAGCTGGAAAGCGCCCACCGCAACGTGGTGCAGACCGTACGTTCCTCCTTCAACAACGTGAACGCCTCGATCAGCAGCATCAACGCCTATAAACAGGCCGTTGTGTCTGCACAGAGTTCCCTGGATGCGATGGAAGCGGGCTACTCGGTCGGTACACGTACTATCGTTGACGTGCTCGACGCGACCACCACGCTGTACAACGCGAAACAGCAGCTCTCAAGCGCGCGTTACCAGTACCTGATCAACCAGCTGAACATCAAACAGGCTCTGGGTACGCTGAACGAGCAAGACCTGCAGATGCTGAACAGCGCGCTGGGCAAACCGGTCTCCACTTCTCCGGAGAGCGTTGCACCTGAGAATCCTGACCAGGTTGCCGCCGTAGATAACTTCAACGGTAACAGCAACACCCCTGCTGCACAGCCTGCCGCCGCGCGCACCACTGCGCCTGCCAGCAAAGGCAATAATCCGTTCCGTAACTAAGAGTGTCATCAGGCCCACCGCGGCCTGATGCCCTCACCCCGGCCCTCTCCCACAGGGAGAGGGAGCATCTGAATCACATCCGAACGTAAGCCAACGTAAAGATCCCCCTGATTCCGCCCCTCTTCGCTTCATTTTCAACCACTCATCCTCTATCCTGAGCGTTATTACCACTGGGTCCAGGAAGACAAAGATGAAACGGACAAAATCTATAAATCACGCTTCGTTCCGCAAGAGCTGGAACGCGCGTCACCTCACCCCTGTTGCGCTGGCGGTCACGGCTGTCTTTATGCTGGCAGGCTGTGAGAAAAATGACGAAACGGTTTCGCTGTATCAAAACGCAGACGACTGCTCCGCCGCAACCGGCAAAACCGCCGAATGTAAAACCGCTTATACGAGCGCGCTGAAAGAAGCGGAACGTACCGCACCGAAATATGCCTCACGCGAAGACTGCGTGGCGGAGTTTGGTGAAGGTCAGTGCCAGCAGGCACCGGCTCAGGCAGGCACCGCACCTGAAAATCAGGCGCAGGCTCAGTCCAGCGGCAGCTTCTGGATGCCGCTGATGGCAGGCTACATGATGGGTCGTCTGATGGGCGGCGGTGCGGGCTACCAGCAGCAGCCGCTGTTTAGCTCGAAAAACCCGGCCAGCCCGGCTTACGGTCAATATACCGATGCCAGCGGCAAAGGCTACGGCGCAGCGACCCCAGGCCGCACCGTGAACGTTCCGAAAACGGCGATGGCGCCGAAGCCAGCGACGACCAGCACCATCACCCGCGGCGGGTTTGGTGAATCAGTGGCGAAGCAGACCAGCATGCAGCGCAGTGCGACCGGCACCTCCTCTACTCGCTCAATGGGCGGCTGATCATGGAACGAGTCAGTATCACCGAGCGCCCGGACTGGCGTGAAAAAGCCACCGAGTATGGTTTTAACTTCCACACCATGTACGGCGAGCCGTACTGGTGTGAAGACGCCTATTACAAGCTTACGCTGGCCCAGGTGGAAAAACTGGAAGAGGTGACCGCCGAGCTGCACCAGATGTGCCTGAAGGTTGTGGAAAAGGTCATCGACAGCGACGAGCTGATGGCAAAGTTCCGCATTCCGAAGCACACCTGGGGCTTTGTGCGCCAGTCGTGGAAAACGAATCAACCTTCGCTTTACTCTCGCCTGGATCTGGCGTGGGACGGCAAAGGTGAACCGAAGCTTCTGGAAAACAACGCTGATACGCCAACCTCTCTGTACGAAGCGGCGTTTTTCCAGTGGATCTGGCTGGAAGACCAGGCCAATGCCGGAAACCTGCCGGAAGGCAGCGACCAGTTTAACAGCCTGCAGGAAAAGCTGATTGAGCGTTTTGCCGAGCTGCGCGAACAGCATGGCTTCAACCTGCTGCATCTCGCCTGCTGCCGCGACACGGAAGAAGACCGTGGCACGGTTCAGTATCTGCAGGACTGCGCCGCCGAAGCGGAAGTGGCGACCGAGTTCCTCTATATCGAGGATATCGGCCTGGGTGAAAAAGGTCAGTTTACGGATATGCAGGACCAGGTGATAAGCAACCTGTTCAAGCTCTACCCGTGGGAATATATGCTGCGCGAGATGTTCTCCACCAAGCTGGAAGATGCTGGCGTGCGCTGGCTGGAACCGGCATGGAAGAGCATTATCTCTAACAAAGCCCTGCTGCCGATGCTCTGGGAGATGTTCCCGAACCATCCGAACCTGCTGGCGGCGTACTTTGCGGAAGATGACCATCCGCAGCTGGATAAGTACGTCGTGAAGCCGATCTTCTCCCGCGAAGGCGCAAACGTGTCGATTATCGAAAAAGGTAAGACGCTGGAAGCGGTTGAAGGGCCGTACGGCGAAGAGGGGATGATCGTCCAGGAGTTCTATCAGCTGCCGAAGTTTGGCGACAGCTATACGCTGATTGGCAGCTGGCTCATCAACGATCGGCCGGCCGGGATTGGCATTCGCGAAGATCGTGCGCTGATCACGCAGGATCTGTCACGGTTCTATCCGCACATCTTTGTGGAGTAAGATCTGCCGGGTGGCGGATTCGCCTGACCCGGCCTACGGTTTTGTAGGCCCGGTAAGCGTAGCGCCACCGGGCATGTTTTCACCCTACCTGAACCGACAACATACTCAAACTGCCCATCTCAATACCATCAACCGGAATGGTAATTGGTTCCTGACCATCCCACGCGCCAAGAACGTACAGCAGCGGGAGGAAGTGTTCCGGCGTCGGGTTAGAGAGCGAACCGCCTTCGTGATCCAGATAGTTCACTAACGGATGCTCCTCAGCCGGACCTTGCCACGTCAGGTTCGCTTTGACGTAGTCGTTAAACGAGGTCGCCCACGGGTATGGCGTATTCTCACCGTGCCAGCGTGCCGTGCGCAGGTTATGCACCACGTTACCGCTTGCCACCAGCATGATGCCTTCATCACGCAGGGTTGCCAGCTTGCGGCCCATCTCCAGATGCCAGGCGGCCGGTTTGGTGCTGTCGATGCTCAACTGCACCATCGGGATATCCGCATCAGGATACATTTTGATCAGCACGCCCCATGAGCCATGGTCAAAGCCCCAGGCTTCTTTATCCAGCGTGACAGGGACAGGTGCCAGCAAATCGACCAGCTTTTGGGCCAGCTCAGGCGAGCCTGGGGCCGGGTAATGCGTGTCGTACAGCGCCTGCGGGAAGCCGCCAAAATCATGAATGGTTTTTGGCGCTTCCATGGCGGTCACGCCCGTACCACGGGTAAACCAGTGTGCAGACACCACCACGATCGCTTTCGGACGCGGCAGCGTCTCGCCCAGATGACGCCAGGCTCGGGTATAGACGTTGTCTTCCAGAACGTTCATTGGGCTACCGTGGCCTAAAAACAGGGCTGGCATACGGGAAGAAGTCATGGTGATATCCTTACAGAAGGTGTCAATTTAATGGTGCTACATTACGCGCAATCTGGCTAAGATGAACGCAGATAAGCGTGAAGATCATCATCAGGAAATTTGAATGTAAGGAATGTGTAAAGCCGGGGTTTCCCCCTCGCTTTGCCAGAAATGAATCATTTATATTAATGAGAATCATTATCATAAGGAGCAATGCATGTCAGTCCCCTTGATCCTGACCATACTGGCGGGCGCCGCGACCTTTATCGGTGCGATCCTCGGCGTGCTCGGCCAAAAGCCCTCTAACCGCGTACTGGCCTTCTCACTGGGCTTTGCTGCCGGGATCATGCTGCTCATCTCGCTGATGGAGATGCTGCCTGCCGCGCTGGGCACAGAAGGCATGTCTCCGCTGCTGGGTTACGGCATGTTTGTCTTTGGCCTGCTGGGATACTTTGCCCTCGATCGCATGCTACCGCACGCGCATCCGCAGGATTTAATGCAGAAAAACGTGGCGCCGATGCCGCGCAATATCAAGCGTACCGCCGTGCTGTTAACGCTTGGCATTAGCCTGCATAACTTCCCGGAGGGGGTCGCGACCTACGTGACGGCCAGCAGCAATCTTGAGATGGGCTTTGGCATCGCGCTGGCGGTCGCCTTACACAATATTCCTGAAGGACTGGCCGTCGCCGGACCGGTGTATGCCGCCACCGGCTCTAAACGCACCGCGGTGTTCTGGGCGGGTATTTCCGGGATGGCTGAAATCCTTGGAGGCGTGCTGGCGTGGTTGATCCTCGGAAGTCTGGTCTCCCCCGTTGTGATGGCTGCCATTATGGCTGCGGTTGCCGGGATCATGGTTGCGCTCTCCGTCGATGAGCTCATGCCGCTGGCGAAAGAGATCGATCCGAATAACAACCCCAGCTATGGCGTACTGTGTGGAATGTCGGTAATGGGGCTAAGCCTGGTATTATTGCAGTCTGCGGGTATTGGTTAACATTAACCTGCCTCCGTACCATACGGAGGCAGGCTTGCGAAACATTAAGATACAGGTAAAATAATAATCCATCCTATTGCCAACAAATTATTTACAATGAATAATATTGTTTCAAAGAAATAAATTTATAAAATTGAGTTTGAATATCGCCCTACCACTTCTTAAATCATGAGAATAAGCTGATACTTACAATCAATAAGTATTATATATTAATAAAATCTTAAAATAGCTTTAAGCTACGGTAATCGCTTCCCCCCACCTCCCTCCCGTATACTTGACGTGCGTTCTGAAATTAATATTCAGAGTATGAATTCGTTTGAAAAAGGATATTTTCATGTATATGGGTAAAAAAGTTCTGTTAGCCGTTGCTATGGCTGCGATTGTATCGGGTTCTGCCTTTGCTGACGACCAGGGTTCAGGCAAAATCAAATTCAAAGGTGTCGTTATTGATGCGCCTTGCAGCATTGCTCCAGACAGCGTTGATAAAGAAGTCGACCTCGGTGAAGTGACCACTGCCGTCATCAACGCCAACAAAAAGTCTACCGCTGTGCCGGTTGATATCAACCTGGAAAACTGCCAGCTAGACGATCCGGCGGACGAAACGGACACGCCAATTACCAAAGTCGATGTCACCTTCACCAGCTCAGCAACAGACGCGACGGATACCAGCCTGATGACCAACACCTACGCAAGCGGTGCGCAGAACGTGGGTGTTCGTCTTCTGGATAACGCCGAAGCCAACATTACGCTGGGTGCGCCTAAAGAAGTTGATCTTCTGGCAGGTTCCACCACTCAGACGCTGCACTTCAAAGCGTTAATGGAAGTGCTTGCAGGCAAAACCGCTACGGCGGGTCAGGTTGAAGCCACCGCTAACTACGTTCTGGCGTATAAATAATAACTTCGCGTCACGGTATAAACCGGCTGGCATTTAGTGCAGCCGGCATTCTATATCTTTTCTTGAGTAACAGGACGATGACATACAAATTACAATGGATAATCATTATTACGTCCCTGTTAATGACGAAAATTACCTCTGCGACTGAATTTAACATAAATGCCATTGATAAAGATCAGCGTGGTAGCGTTGACTTATCACTCTTCAAAGATCAAATCGCCGTAACGCCAGGTAACTATTTTGTTACGGTTTCCATTAATGATATTCCGCTGGCAAACGGCTGGCAGCTTCGCTGGCGAGAAATGAATAATCAGGTACAGGTCTGTATTCCACCTGAACTGGCCGATACCTTTGCTCTACAGGACTCCATTCGCAGCGCTCTGCCAGAAAAAGAGGGATGCATTGATTTTTCATCCAGACCCGATATTAAGTTTACCTTTGACCAGGCCAGCCAGACGCTCAAGGTAACCATCCCGCAGGCATGGCTACAGTACCGTGCCGCAGACTGGATGCCTCCATCCACCTGGGACAACGGCGTGCCTGGCGTATTGCTGGATTACAACCTGTTCGCCAGTCATTATCAGCCTAATAACGGCTCAGGTACGGACAACGCCAACACCTACGGTACCGCGGGTGCAAATATGGGCGCGTGGCGGCTGCGCAGCGATTATCAGTACACGCAAACGCATACCGATGCCAGCTCTGAACATGATGGACGCTTTTCACGCGTGTATATGTTCCGTCCTCTCCCCTCGCTCGGCGCCAAACTTACGCTGGGCGAAACGGATTTCCAGTCCGCTATTTTTGATGCTTTCACCTATACCGGCGCATCCCTGATTAGCGATGAGCGCATGCTGCCGTGGTCGCTACGCGGTTACGCGCCGCAAATTACCGGCATCGCTCAGACCAACGCCACGGTTACCGTCAGCCTTGCCGATCGTGTGATTTACCAGAGCAAAGTCCCGCCCGGTCCCTTTGTGATTCAGGATCTTAACCAGTCTGTCCAGGGTACGCTGGACGTCAAAGTGACGGAAGAAGACGGGCGCGTCAGCACCTTCCAGGTCTCTGCAGAATCGGTGCCGTTTTTAACCCGCAAAGGTCAGGTTCGCTACAAGCTGGCGACCGGGAAAGCGCGCAAGGACGCCTCGCACGACGTTGAAGATAACGCGTTTCTGAGCGGGGAATTCTCCTGGGGGATGCTGTCACAAACCTCACTTTATGGCGGTACGCTCGCCGATGGCGACCATTATCGGTCCGTCGCCGCCGGGATCGGACAAAACATGGAGTACCTGGGTGCCCTCTCTTTTGACGTCACGCAGGCGACCAGCCAGTTGCCCAATCAGAATAGCCAGACGGGCTACAGCTACCGCTTTAACTACAGTAAACGTTTCGATACCACTGGCAGCCAGCTAACGCTCGCCAGCTATCGCTACTCCGACCCACAGTTCCTGAGCTACGCCCGTTTTCTCGATTATGACAATAACGATCGTCAGTCCGAAAAACAGACGCTCAGCGTGACCGCAAGCCAGTACATTTCGGCATTATCGCTCAACCTCTATGTGAACATGCTGCGCCAGACCTGGTGGAACGACTCGCCGTCCACAACGGGCAGCGTGACCGCAGGCTACAACTTTGACCTGGGCCGCTGGAAAAACCTGGGCGTCACCCTGTCGTGGAGTAAAACGCATTATGAAGATGAAGCAGACGATACGCAGTTCTATCTGTCGTTGAGCGTGCCGCTCGACCCCGATCATCGTCTGAATTATGACCTGCGCAACAGCGACAGCCTGAGCCAGAACGTGTCGTGGTATGACACATCAGACCGCAATAATACCTGGGGCGTTTCCGCAGGCACCGAGAGCGAGAAGTCAGATGCAGGCGCACAGGTCAGCGGCAACTATCAGCATTATTCCCCTTATGGCGATCTGAATCTCTCCGGGAGCTATAAGGCTAATGAATACAATTCCCTGAGCGCGAGCTGGAACGGCTCATTCACCTCAACGGCCAAAGGCGCCGCCCTGCACCGCCGCAGCTACGGTAATGAACCGCGCGTGATGGTCAGCACCGACGGCGTAGGAAACATTCCGCTGAACATGTCGCGGGATGAAACCAACCGGTTTGGCATTGGCGTTTTACCGTCCATCTCCAGCTATTCGCCCTCCAGCGTGCAGGTCAATATGAACAACCTGCCCGATGGCGTGGACGTGGACACCCGCGTCGTCACCTCAACCTGGACGGAAGGCGCCATTGGATATCGTCAGATTGTCACGCGTGCCGGCAACGATATCGCAGGCATCTTACGTACAACCTCTGGCACACCACCGCTGGGTGCGGTTGTTCGCCTGCTTGAGAACGACCGGCAGATTGCCATGGTCGCCGATGACGGCCACGTCTGGCTCGGTGCCGTAGAGCCAGAACAACAGTTTCGCGTGACGTGGGGAGACAATCAGCAGTGTCGCTTCACGTTACCTTCACACCTTGAAAACAGTATGCAGTTGATACTGCCATGTCAGTAAGAAACCATGATGAAATTAACCTCACTCAAAAGCCTGTGCCTGATGCTGGTCGGCACAGCATTCACCACCCACGCGGCCGTAAACCTCGACCGCACGCGCATTGTCTTCCCGGAAAGCGACAAAGCCAGCAGCCTGAAGGTTGAAAACCAGAGCAAGGCGTTGCCTTATCTGGCGCTCTCCTGGATTGAAGATGAAAAGGGGCGCAAAGAAGACACGCATTTCATGGCGCTCCCCCCTATTCAACGCCTTGAAGCGGGCTCCGCGTCGCAGGTTAGGATCGTTAAGCAAGCGGCCACCAGCCAACTGCCGAAAGACAGAGAATCTCTGTTTTATTTCAACCTGCGCGAAGTGCCGCCGAAAAGCAGCAGCGCCAGCGAGGAACGCAGCGTCATGCAGGTTGCGATGCAGAGCCGAATCAAGCTGTTCTGGCGTCCAAAAGCGATTACCAAAAAGCCCGGTGAACTGGCGGAAATGCGCATGGAAATTTCAGCCAATGCCAAAGGGCTAACCGTGCATAACCCCACGCCGTATTACATCACCCTCGCGTGGCTCAGTAAGAATGCGAAGACCATGCTGCCGGGCTTTGACAGCCTGATGATCGCGCCTTTCGCAACGGAGACAACCTCTACCGGTGATTACCACGGCAACTACTACAGCATCGGTTACATCGACGATTACGGTGCGTTGAAAAAAGTCGACGCGCAGTGCGCCGGAACGGCTAAATGCACGCTCACCGAACGGAAGATCGATAAAGATGCGAAAGCTCACTAACATTCTGTTTATTCTGCTGGTTTCGGTGCTGCCTTTAAAAGAGGCATTGGCGCTCGACTGCTATCTGGGTGGCTCCGGCGGTCCCGTTGAAGAAACCAAAACCATCTCGCCGTTTGCCATTCCCAGTAATGCACAGGTGGGTGAAAAAATTTGGGAGTCGGATGACATCAAAATCCCGGTAACGTGCGACCACAACGTTGTCAGCGGTTTTGAAAAAGAAGATATCTACGCCTGGGTCAACCCTTACCCTGCCGCTTCGGACCCCTATTATGAACTTGGCGTGACCTATGAAGGGATGGATTACGATGCAACCGGCCAGCCTAACGGCGTTGACACCCGGCAGTGTCTGGATAACCACGGTATCCTGATTTATACCCCGGCCCAAATCCGTCAGATGGGTTGGGAAAATCTCATCTGCTCCGGTAATCCGGATGATATCCACACCTCACGCACCTTTATCGCTCGTCTGCGCCTTTACGTAAAAATCAAAGCTATGCCGCCCCACGGCTACGTCAGCTCGCTGGGCGATTACATCGTTGTCCAGTTTGACGGTAAAGGCGGCGTGAACCAGATGGCGGACGCGAAAAACCTCAAATATCACATTAACGGCCTGCAGAACATCACCGTGCTGGACTGCGGGGCGACGTTCAGCATTTTCCCTGAGAACCAGGAGATTGATTTCGGCACCTTTAGCGCGCGCGATATTGTGAATCAACAGACGCGTAAACGGACCTTTTCGGTGAAGACAACGAAGGTGCAGGATGCCCAGTGTTCAGACGGCTTCAAAATGGATTCGTCGTTCTATACGAGTGAATCGCTGACCGCCAACGATACCGCGTTGCTGATAGGCAATGGCCTGAAGCTGAGGATCCTTAACGGGACCGAGCCCTATGCCTTTAACCACTACAACGAATACGCGGATTTTACGGGCAGCACGCTGCAGTATCAGCAGGATTACACCGCAGAGCTGTCGCCGGTCGAAGGAAAAGCGATCCAGTCCGGCCCGTTCGAAACGGTGGTGCTGTTCAAAATTAACTATCACTAAAAACAAAAAAGCCGGGTTTCCCCGGCTTTTTTCATATCAGCCATTTCAGCTAGCTTTGCGCTCGTGCGCCTGGCGATACTCAACCAGATCTTCAATCGTGACCACCGGCATGTTGTGCAGACGCGCAAAGGTGATGCACTCCGGCGCGCGCGCCATGGTGCCATCATCGTTGGTCAGTTCGCACAGCACGCCTGCAGGTTTGAAGCCTGCCAGCGTCACCAGGTCGATGGTCGCTTCGGTGTGGCCGCCGCGGGTCAGCACGCCGCCCGCCTGCGCACGCAGTGGGAAGACGTGGCCTGGACGGTGCAGATCGGATGGCTTCGCACCGTCTGCAATCGCGGCACGTACGGTGGTCAGACGGTCAGCCGCAGACACACCGGTGGTCACGCCGTGCGCCGCTTCAATGGTCACGGTAAAACCGGTACCGAAGGCGCTGGTGTTGTTTTCGACCATCATCGGCAGGTCGAGCTGCTTGCGACGGTCTTCATTAATACACAGGCATACGATGCCGCTGCCGTGGCGGATGGTCAGCGCCATCTGTTCAACGGTCATGTTTTCGGCGGCGAAAATCATGTCGCCTTCGTTTTCACGGTTTTCATCGTCAAGCACCATCACACCGCGGCCTTCGCGCAGTGCATCCAGTGCATGTTCAACACGTTGAGTTGAAGTGCCAAAAGAGGAAAGTAGCGTCTGATTCATGGTAAAAAAACCTCATTAACATTATGGTTACCAGAATCAGGGCAGTCTTAGGAGCGCCGTATAAGCGGCAAAAAGATAACGTGAGCGGGCCCATGCCCGACTGGATCGTTACTCTCTCCCATCCGGACTCTAACCGTCGGCCCCGGAATTACACCGGATCTGCTGACCTTTGAGTTTTCACCCAAAGCGCTCGCGGGCTTTCAGCGTCACGCTGATTTACCGCCGGTGGGGAATTTCGCCCCGCCCTGAGAATAAGCGAGATAACTATAACGCTATTGATTATCCTGGGCAATGCATAAGCATCAAACAATTTTGTTTACCCCGGGCATGACGCGCTACAATGGACACTAACACCTTTCCATCAAGGGAAACGACAATGATTGACCCGAAAAAAATTGAGCAGATCGCGCGTCAGGTTCATGAATCTATGCCAAAAGGCATTCGTGAATTTGGTGATGACGTAGAAAAGAAAATCCGCCAGACGCTGCAGGCGCAGTTGGTTCGCCTTGATTTAGTCAGCCGCGAAGAGTTTGACGTTCAGACCCAGGTTCTGCTGCGCACCCGCGAGAAGCTGGCGCTGCTGGAACAGCGTCTGACCGAGCTGGAAAACCGTAATGCACCGGAAGAAGTGAAGCCGGCACCGGCTATTCCACCGGTGGACGACCAGGAGTAAGTGCGGCCTGTTGTGCCCGGTGGCGGCTACGCCTTACCGGGCCTACATGAACGCGTAGGTCGGGTAAGGCGCAGCCGCCACCCGACATAAAAAACGGGCCAACTGGCCCGTTTTTTACTGACTGTCTTTCTGGATCTTCTTGATGATGTTGGTGGTTGAGCACCCGTCCTCAAAGTTGAGCACCATCACCTCGCCGCCGTTGGCCCAGACCTCTTCGCTACCCGCGATTTGCTCCGGTTTGTAATCCCCGCCTTTTACCAGCAGGTCCGGTAGAATGCCGGCAATCAGGCGCTGCGGCGTGTCTTCTTCAAACGACACCACCCAATCCACCGCTTCCAGCGCGCCGAGCACAATCATGCGCTGCTCGAGCGGGTTCACCGGACGCGTTTCCCCCTTCAGGCGCTTCGTCGACGCATCGCTGTTGACCGCCACAATCAGGCGATCGCCCAGCTTGCGCGCGTTCGCCAGATACGAAACGTGGCCCGCGTGCAGGATGTCAAACACGCCGTTGGTCATCACCACTTTTTCACCACGCTTGCGCGCGGCGGCGACGGCCACTTTAAGCTCGTCTTCGGTCATGACGCCAAAACCGGTATCGGCACGACCGCGCACCGCGTTTTCCAACTCAATTGGCGAAACGGTTGAGGTCCCGAGCTTACCGACGACCACGCCCGCCGCGGCGTTGGCGAAGTAGCACGCCTCTTCCAGCGAGTTTCCTGCTGCCAGCGTTGCCGCCAGCACGCCGATCACCGTATCACCGGCACCGGTCACGTCGTACACTTCCTGCGCCTGGGTTGGCATATGCAGCGGCGCTTTGCCCGGCTGCAGCAGCGTCATCCCCTGCTCGGAGCGGGTGACCAGCAGCGCGGACAGCTCAAAGTCAGCAATAATCTTCATGCCGCGCTCAACCAGCTCTTCCTCGGTTTTGCACTTGCCCGCCACCGCTTCAAACTCGGAGAGGTTTGGCGTCAGCAGGGTTGCGCCGCGATAGCGCTCAAAATCGGTCCCTTTCGGGTCGATCAGCACCGGCACGTTGGCTTTACGCGCCAGCTGAATCATCGTCTTCACACTGGCCAGCGCGCCTTTGGCGTAGTCGGACAGCACCAGCGCGCCGATATTGCCCAGCGCCTGGTTGATACGCTCGTGCAGCGGCTCGGGATCGACGCCCTCGAAACCTTCTTCAAAGTCGAGGCGGATCAGCTGCTGGTTGCGAGACAGCACGCGCAGCTTGGTGATGGTCGGGTGGGTCGGAACAGAAACGAAGTCGCACTTCACGTTCACGTCCGCCAGCGACTTGCTCAGCGCGCGCGCCGCATCATCGATGCCGGTCAGGCCAACCAGACGCGACTGCGCGCCCAGAGAGGCAATGTTCATCGCCACGTTTGCCGCGCCGCCGGGACGCTCTTCAATGGTGTCGACCTTAACCACCGGTACCGGTGCTTCCGGAGAGATGCGGCTGGTAGGCCCATACCAGTAGCGATCCAGCATCACATCCCCAACAACCATTACCCCAGCACGTTCAAACTCTGGCAGTGTTACTTTCATTCCTGACTCCAGAAAGATTCACAATTTGCGCGCGATAATATCACACTTGATTTGTTACGCACGGTTCCACCAGCCACTTCTGCCAGCTGGCCGTTACCTGAGCACGTTCATGAGCAAAACTGTCCAGCGCCACGTGCCCCGGTTCCTCCTGCAGCGCCAGGTGATGAAGCTCATCGCGAAGCGTCGTGTAGGCGCGGGTTAAGGCCTGCGCCTCCTGCTCGTCCATGATGTCGTTTTGCGCCAGCAGTTCCAGAATGCGAACGTTATCGGACCAGCGCGTCAGCTTCGGCTTGTCGTGGGCGTGCAGCAGCACCAGATACTGGGTGATGAATTCAATATCGGTAATCCCGCCCTCGTCGGCTTTAATATCAAAGCGATCGCGATGTTTATTGCCGAGATGCGCGCGCATTTTCTCGCGCATTTCGCGCACTTCCGTTTGCAGCGTGCTGCCATCACGCACGGTGGTCATAACCTCCCTGCGGATGACGTCAAACTGCGTTTTGAGCTGCGGATCGCCATACACCACGCGAGCGCGCACCAGCGCCTGATGCTCCCACGTCCAGGCTTCGTTCTTCTGGTAATCGGCGAAGGAGTCCGTTGAGGTCACCAGCATGCCCGCCGCGCCGGACGGACGCAGGCGCGCATCCACTTCATACAAAATGCCCGACGAGGTGCGGGTACTGAACAGGTGCATAATGCGCTGCGCCAGGCGCAGATAGAACTGGCGCCCGTCAATCTCACGCTCGCCGTCGGTCATCACGTCAACCGGGCAGTCGTGCAGGAAGATTAAATCCAGATCGGAGCTATAGCCCAGCTCCCAGCCGCCGAGCTTGCCGTACCCCACTACCGCGAAGCCGCGTCCTTCACGATCGGCCAGGTGTTTCGGCTGGCCGAAGCGCGCCACCATCTGCACCCACGCCTGATGCACTACCGCGTCGATGATTGCCTCTGCCAGCCAGGTTAAGTGATCGCTCACTTTCATCACCGGCAGCGTTCCGGCGATATCCGCCGCCGCCACGCGCAGCATCTGCGCCTGCTTAAACTGACGCAGCGCCTCCAGCTGTTGCTCTTCGTCTTCTTCCGGCACGCGCAGCAGATACTGACGCAGCTCGTCCCGGTAGGCATCCGTCGCCGTTGGCTGATACAGCGTGTTCGGATCGAGCAGCTCATCCAGCAGCAGCGGGTAACGCGCCAGCTTGTTGGCCACCATTGGCGACGCGGCGCAGAGCGTAATCAGGTGCTTCAGCGCGCCGGGGAACTCGCTCAGAAGCTCCAGATAGGTGGTACGCGTGATAATCCCGCTCAGCAGCGGCATCATGCGCGACAGCGGTACCGGCGCGTCCGCCCGCGAGCAGACCTCGCTCAGCAGGTGCGGCATCAGGTGATCCAGCACCTGACGACCGCGCGGGCCGATGGCGCGTTTGTTCAGCTCAAGACGGAAATCTGCGATCAGCGCCACCACGCGATGCCGGGCGTCGTCAGTTAAGTGCGTCAGCACCGGCGTGGTGTCATCTTCCTGAAGCGCATCCTGCCAAAGCTCGCGCCAGTGCTCGGAAAGCGCATCGTCCTGCGATTCGCTTTCGTCATCACCAATCAGGTCGTTAAAGATGCGGCGCACGCCCGCCATGTGGGCGTCCAGCCGTTCGGTCAACGCTGACCAGTCGTCCACGCGCATGCCCCAGGCCAGACGCGCCCGGTTAAGGTCATCGCCCGGCAGGGTCTGGGTCTGTTCGTCGTTGATGCTTTGCAGCAGGTTTTCCAGACGGCGCAGGAACAGATAGGCCTCGCGCAGGGTTTGCGCATCGCCGTCCGGCAGCAGGTGCAGCTGCTCGATGGCGCTCAGCGTCGGCAGCAGCGAGCGGGACTGCAGGGACGGCTCACGGCCGCCGCGAATAAGCTGGAAGACCTGAACGATAAATTCGATTTCGCGAATGCCGCCCGCGCCGAGCTTGATGTTGTCCTTCAGACCACGACGGCGCACCTCACGGGCGATCATTCCTTTCATGTTACGCAGGGACTGGATCACGCTGAAGTCGATATAGCGACGGAACACGAACGGGCGGAGCATGGCGCGCAGCTCGTTGGCGTAAGCGTCGTCGCTGTCGCCCATTATCCGCGCTTTAACCATCGCATAGCGCTCCCAGTCGCGCCCCTGCTCCTGGTAATAATCTTCCAGCGCGGCAAAGCTCAGCACCAGCGGGCCGCTGTCGCCAAACGGACGCAGGCGCATGTCCACGCGGTAAACAAAACCGTCCTGCGTGGGCTGATCCAGCGCCTTAATCAGACGCTGACCGAGGCGGGTAAAGAACTGGGCGTTGTCCAGCTCGCGACGGCCGCCGCGCGTGGAGCCGTTCTCGGGCCAGGCAAAAATCAGGTCGATGTCGGAGGAGAAGTTCAGCTCGCAGCCGCCCAGCTTGCCCATCCCCAGAATCAACAGCGGCTGAGGAACCCCTTCCTCACTGCACGGCGTGCCCCACTCTTTACAGCAGGCGGCGTAGAGCCAGTCGCGCGCGGCGACAATCAGCGTTTGCGCCAGCTCGCTTAGCTGCTGCAGCGTGCTCTCTTCGCTCACCAGCTCCAGCGACTGCGCCCAGGCAATGCGCACCATCACCCGACGGCGGAACTGGCGCAGGACGCGCATCAGCGTGGCTTCATCCGCAACGTCTTCGAGTGCGGTTTGCAGCCAGCCGGCATAATGCCGCCACTCGTCCGCCTGCGGCGGCGCGTTCTCAAGCTCTGCCAGCCAGTCCGGGTTGGCGGCGATACTTTCCTGCACAAAATCACTGAAGGCGAGCACGCTCTTCGCCTGCTCGCTTAATGATGGTGCCGGTAATGACTCAGGCAGACGTTCGCAAACGGTCTGCCACTGCTGCTGTAACGCTGAAGAAAGCGGCATTATAGGGGTTCCTTGCCAGAGTTAACGTTTTCCGCTGTGCAGCCAGAACGGCTCCTGCGAAATGGCCTCGTTACGGAAATGCTCAATCTCAATATGCTGGCGGGTTTCAATGGCATGCTTCAGACCCTGCCAGTTCTCCAGCCAGGCCTGCGCCTTCACGCCGTCATAGGCACCGGACAGCAGCACCATGCTGTCGATGTTGCGCGACAGACGGGGAAGCTGATCGCCATACTGATCGCCCAGCGGGTAAGCAAACGTAGTCTTCAGTTCGGCGGCATGACGGGAAAGATGAATATCCGCGAAACGCTTAAAGTTTTCCGCGATTTTGGCCTCTGCTTTCGCATCCAGGAAGGCGCGCCAGCCGCGCGTCACCAGGAACTCGGTCAGCGCCAGTTTTGCCGTCGCGGCTTGCGGGCTGTAGATCGCCGTTTGCGCCGATACGTCGGAGAGCATCAGCGTTTCGGTTTGCGTCAGCAGGTCACGTAAGTGAGCGCTCGCTTTGCGAGGAACAATACCGCCGAACAGCGTCAGGGTATGGCGCACCAGGGCAATCGCCGCCAGCACGTGGGATTTGGCGTTTTTCACATTTCGCACCCACAGCTCTTCATGGTACTGCCACTGAGAAAGCACCAGCTCCAGCGCGGCTTCCAGACCCTGCTCAACGCTGGCTTTCGGCGCAACGTGCAGGATGGTCGTCTCTTTCAGCACGCGCGGTGCATTTCCGGCGGCCAGATGGTAACCCCGCGCGGCTTTACTCAGGCTTCCCTGACGTAATCCGGACTGGTTCACCAGCCTGCGCGCCAGCTTCAGCACGTCATTTGCGTCCCCTTCCAGCAGCTCAAGCTCCAGTTCGCAAATCGGCTCCTGGAACTCGCCCGCCTTCACTTCCCCCAGGTCGAGGGCGATTTCGATGCGGCTTTTGCCTTCGGTCACCAGCCATTTTTCGCGCCAGAAATCGGTGCTGAACAGCGGCTGTACCTGCTCCGCCAGCGTGGAAGGCAGCTCGCCTTCCGGCCAGACTTCCGCCGGGAAACGGTCCAGCTCAAGTTCTGGCTTGCTGATGTCGATATTGTATTCCGGGCGCTGGTGTAAACCGCCGACCACGCGGCCGGCAATTTTCATCGTCATCTCGTAATGCCCGCTCGCACCGCGGATGCGCAGCCCCATATCGTGGCGGCGAAGCCAGTTGTCTGGCGTTTCGTAATAGATATTAAGCAGTTGTACCGGTGCATGGTGTTCGCCGGAAAGCGTATGCAGATGCTGGCGGAGTGCGTCAACGCTGTCTTTTTCGACGATAAACTTTAATTCGATTTCTTGTGCCATAGCCTTGTACTTTTGCGTGCGTCACAGACGCGTCAATGAGGGCGAACTTCCTCGCCATTTGTTTGTCAGTACATAGTATTTTGCGCCAAATTGCCATGCAATGAGCAATTTGTCGGGCGTAAATCTGTAGAGTCGTGACACAGATGATTCTGATTGCTGACGAATGCTTTGCGTAGAGACACTGTTGCCACTACTATCGTTCCACTATTTATGAAAATAACGACTAATGATGCTTAAATTACGCCTGATTGGACTTACTTTACTCGCTTTTAGCGCCGCAACCGCAGTGCACGCTGAAGAGAAGCGTTACGTTTCTGACGAACTGAACACCTGGGTACGCAGTGGCCCCGGAGATAATTATCGCCTCGTGGGCACGGTGAATGCCGGCGAGGAAGTTACCCTGTTACAGACCAATGCGGACACCAACTATGGTCAGGTTCGCGACAGTACCGGTCGTACTTCCTGGATCCCGCTGAAAGAGCTGAGCACCGTGCCAAGCCTGCGCACGCGCGTGCCTGATCTGGAAAACCAGGTGAAGACCCTGACCGACAAGCTGAACAACATCGACGGCACCTGGAACCAGCGCACCGCTGAAATGCAGCAGAAAGTGGCGCAAAGCGACGGTGTGATTAACGGTCTGAAAGAAGAGAACCAGAAGCTGAAAAACGAGCTGATTGTCGCGCAGAAGAAGGTGAATGCCGCCAATCTGCAGCTCGACGACAAACAGCGCACCATTATCATGCAGTGGTTTATGTATGGCGGCGGCGTGCTGGGCGTGGGTCTGGTACTGGGTTTGGTCCTGCCGCATCTGATCCCAAGCCGTAAGCGTAAAGACCGCTGGATGAACTAATTCGTCTTCTCTGCCAGACTTACGTATTATTCTGGAAAAGAGAAAACGGGAGAGTTGGGCGTGAAGAGTTATCTGGTCGGTGGTGCGGTACGTGATGCGTTGTTAGGTCTGCCGGTCAAAGATAAAGACTGGGTGGTGGTTGGTGCCACCCCTGAAGAGATGCTCGACGCGGGCTACCAGCAGGTAGGCCGCGATTTTCCCGTGTTCCTGCACCCGAAAAGCCGTGAAGAGTATGCCCTGGCGCGTACCGAGCGGAAATCGGGCTCGGGCTATACGGGCTTTACCTGCTATGCCGCGCCGGACGTGACGCTGGAGCAAGATCTCCTGCGCCGCGATCTCACCATCAACGCGCTGGCGCAGGACGAGCACGGGCAGATCGTTGACGCCTATGGCGGTCAGGACGATCTGCGCAACCGTCTTTTACGTCACGTTTCCCCGGCGTTTTCTGAAGATCCGCTCCGCGTGCTGCGCGTAGCGCGCTTTGCCGCGCGTTATGCCCATCTCAGCTTCCGTATTGCCGATGAGACAATGGCGCTGATGACCGCCATGACCGAGGCGGGCGAGCTTGAACACCTGACGCCAGAGCGCGTCTGGAAAGAGACGGAAAATGCGCTCACCACGCGCAACCCACAGGTTTTTTTCCAGGTCCTGCGCGACTGCGGCGCGCTGAAGGTGCTGTTCCCGGAAATAGACGCGCTGTTTGGCGTACCTGCCCCGGCAAAATGGCACCCGGAAATTGATACCGGCGTACACACGCTGATGACGCTCAGCATGGCGGCCATGCTCAGCCCTGACGTGGACGTGCGCTTTTCCACCCTGTGCCACGATCTCGGCAAAGGCTTAACGCCAAAAGAATTCTGGCCTCGCCACCACGGGCATGGCCCGGCAGGGGTGAAGCTGGTCGAGGGACTGTGCCAGCGTCTGCGCGTGCCGAACGAGATCCGCGATCTGGCGAAACTGGTGGCCGAGTTCCACGATCTGATCCACACCTTCCCCATACTGAAACCGGCCACTATCGTTAAGCTTTTCGATAATATCGACGCCTGGCGCAAACCCCAGCGCGTAGAGCAAATTGCGCTCACCAGCGAAGCTGACGTGCGCGGGCGTACCGGGTTTGAAGCGTGCGATTACCCGCAGGGACGTTTACTGCGTAAAGCCTGGGACGTAGCGAAAGCGGTGCCCACGAAGGACGTTGTCGAAGCAGGATTCAAAGGACCGGAAATTCGCGAAGAACTCACGAAACGGCGAATTCAGGCGGTGTCGGACTGGAAGGAAAAGCATTGCCCTCAGCCGAAAGACTGAGGGCCATCGGTCAGAAGAAGACCACGTACACCGCAGCCGCCACGATAAAGCGATAGATCGCGAACGGAATAAACGAGATACGCTTAATCAGCTGCAGGAAGGTTTTGATGGCAATCAGCGCCACGATAAACGCGGTGATGAAGCCGACGGCGAACATCGGAATGTCGCCAGCCGTCAGGAAGTGATAGCTCTTATAGACGTCGAGTACGGTGGCGCCCATCATCATCGGCACCGCCAGCAGGAACGAGAACTCTGACGCGGCGTAACGGCTTACGCCCATCAGCATCCCGCCGGAGATGGTAGCGCCTGAACGCGAGAAGCCCGGCCACAGCGCCAGACACTGGAAGCAGCCAATGATAAACGCCTGACGATACGTCATATCGTCCAGACCTTCCGCGCGCGGCGTTTTTGGCTTCAGTACTTCCGCGGCGATCAGCAGGAAGCCCCCCACCACCAGCGCGTACATCACGTTAATCGGGTTAAACAGAGATTTGATGGCGTCGTGGAAAACCAGGCCCAGCACCACCGCAGGGATCATCCCGAGCAGAATATGGATCAGTGACAGACGACCTTTACCGGCCCCCTCGTGCTGAGGCGGACGACCAAAATGGATGCCGATCAGGCCAAACAGGCGACGCCAGAACATCACGACTACTGCCAGAATAGACCCCAGCTGGATCACCACTTCAAACGTTTTCGCGGTATCCCCTTCAAAGCCCAGCAGATGGCCAACGATAATCATATGGCCCGTACTGGAAACCGGCAAAAACTCCGTCAATCCTTCGACCACACCCAGTATTGCCGCCACCAGCAGCGAGTGCATATCGCTCATCTATAAACCCCTAAAAAAGATATAAAAAAACGGTGTCACATACGGACAACCGATAAGATACAGTCTTGAGACCGGTATAACCTAAAATGGTTTAGCAATTATGACGTTAATTCTTGCCTTTCAGATTTGTGCCACGCTCAATGATGACGCCAACATTGGCGGCGCGCGCCACCGCTCCCGGCTTGCTCAGCTTGATGCGCACCCACGGTGAGTTGAATTTTTTCAGCAGCAACTCTGCGACTTCTTCCGCCACCCGTTCGACGAGCGCAAAACGTTGCCCTTCAACGTGGGCGATGACCGTTTCACTGATGTCGGCATAGCTCAGACAGTCGTTCACGTCATCGCTTTTTGCCGATTTGCGGTTATCCCATCCCATTTCGATATCGAACACCAGTTTCTGCTCGATGGTCTGTTCCCAGTCGTAAACACCAATTGTGGTGATTACCGAAAGTTGCTCTATAAATACAATATCCATCACGACCTGCCTGCTTTTTGGCTAAACCGGATACCACTTCCGGCGAATTATGCGTATTATCCACAGATGCTGAGAATACAGATACCTTTTCAAAACGGAACAGCGTTATGAGTGCAATCGCGCCTGGAATGATCCTCCTCGCCTATCTTTGCGGCTCAATCTCCAGCGCCATTCTGGTCTGCCGCATTGCCGGGTTACCTGACCCGCGTGAAAATGGTTCCGGGAATCCGGGGGCGACCAACGTACTACGAATTGGCGGCAAGGGAGCAGCCGTAGCGGTTTTGATTTTTGATGTTCTGAAAGGGATGCTACCCGTCTGGGGCGCGTATGCGCTGGGCGTCACGCCGTTCTGGCTGGGGCTCATTGCTATTGCTGCCTGCGTCGGCCACATCTGGCCCGTATTCTTCGGCTTTAAAGGCGGCAAAGGTGTGGCGACCGCCTTTGGTGCCATTGCGCCCATCGGCTGGGACTTAACCGGCGTCATGGCCGGGACCTGGCTTCTGACCATTCTGCTGAGCGGCTATTCGTCGCTGGGCGCTATCGTCAGCGCGCTGATCGCGCCGTTCTACGTCTGGTGGTTCAAACCCCAGTTCACCTTCCCGGTGTCGATGCTCTCCTGTCTTATCCTGCTGCGTCATCACGACAATATCCAGCGCCTATGGCGTCGTCAGGAGACCAAAATCTGGACGAAGCTCAAGAGGAAGAAAAAAGACGCTCCAAAGGGTTAGTTATGCCTTATAGCCAAATGTGATTTTGGTCACCTTCTGCCTGTGGTAACTGTTAGGGACACAACACAACCACACAAGAAGAAAATGGCTGAAATCACAGATACCACTCCCCTTTCAACGGCAGGAAGCACCCCGGATGGCGACATCAAGTGGGTGCGCAGCGCATCGGATGTATCACGCCTCGTTAATGACGGTTCGCAGGGCCGGACAAACGCCCGTATCGTGGTCGGTATCGCGCTGGGCGGCATTTTCCTCGACGCCTACGATCTCGGCGCGCTGGCGTTCGGCATTAAAGACATCACCCGCGAATTTAACCTGACGCCCGCCGGTACCGGCATGGTAGCCTCGGCGATTACCTTTGGTGCCATCGTCGGGGCGCTGCTCGGCGGCTATCTTACGGATAAAATCGGGCGCTACCGCGTCTTTATGGCTGATATGGTCTTCTTCGTCGTCGCCGCTATCGCCTGTGCTTTCGCCCCGAACGAATATGTGCTCGCGGGCGCGCGCTTTGTGATGGGGCTCGGCGTGGGGATCGACCTTCCCGTGGCGATGGCGTTTTTAAGCGAGTTCGCCAGGCTGAAAGGGCCCGGAAATAAGGCTTCCAGCGTCGCGATGTGGTGCCCCACCTGGTATGCCGCCATCAGCATCTCCTACCTGCTGGTGCTTTTCTTCTACGCCGTGCTGCCGGAAAGCCACAGCGACTGGTTGTGGCGTTTGATCCTGGGCTTCGGCGCGGTGCCCGCGCTGGTGATTATCGCCATCCGCAGCCGCTATATGAGCGAATCTCCGGTCTGGGCGGCGAATCAGGGCAATCTGAAAGAGGCGGCGTCCATTTTACGCCAGTCGTATAACATCAATGCCCACGTGCCGCAGGACGCGCTCAGCCAGCCCGGACCCGTCGTGAATAAAGCGAAATGGTCAAACTATCTGAACCTGTTCCGCGGCATCTACTTACGCCGCACAACGCTCGCCACGCTGCTTTCCGTCGTCTCGTCGTTTGCCTATAACGCCGTGGCGTTTGGCCTGCCGGTGATCATCTCCAGCTTCTTTGTCCAGTCGATGCTCACCACCATACTCATTTCTCTGGTGCTTAACCTGCTGTTTGCCTTCGTCGGCGGATTGCTGGCGGTACGCTACGTGCCGCGCTTCGGCGCCTGGCGGATGTCGCTTGCGGGTTATGCCTGCCAGCTTGTGGCGCTGCTGGGTCTGGCGCTGATTGGCCGACCGGAAGGCGCCTCTGAAGGGGTACTCGCCGTGGCGATGCTGGCGCTATTCCTGTTCGGTCAGGGCTTCGGCCCGGGCGCGCATACCATGACGTTTGCCTCGCTGAGCTACCCAACCTCCCTGCGCGGCGTGGGCGTGGGTCTCAACCAGACGCTGATGCGCAGCAGCTCGACGCTGTCGCTATTCCTGTTCCCGCTGCTGGTCGCCTCGCTGGATACCGCCGTGTTCTGGGTGATTGCGCTGGCGCCGTTTATCGGTCTGGCGTCGCTGCTGGCGATCCGCTGGGAACCGTCCGGGTATGATGTGGATGCGGAGGATTACCGCTAGCCTTTCCTGCCGGGTGGCGCTGCGCTTACCCGGCCTACATTACAGTCCATCCATAAGCGACTCATATGACAGGCTTCATTTCCGCCAGGGCATACTGAAACGTATCCCGATGGTGTGGAAATGGATGCAGCATGTTAGCAGCTCAGGTCACTGATAATACGTATAAAGGCTGGCAGGCATCGCTTGCCCTGCAGTTTTGTCACACCCCTGAGAAAACCCTCCTGCACTCCGCCCACCACGTCGGGCCGCTCACCGTTCAACGTCCGTTTTACCCCGAAGGGGAAACCTGCCACCTTTACCTGCTGCACCCGCCCGGCGGGATTGTTGGCGGCGATACGCTGGACATTTCCGTTCGGCTGGACGCCAAAAGCCATGTGCTTATCACCATGCCCGGCGCCAGCAAGTTCTATCGCAGCAGCGGCCCGCAGGCGCGTCTGAGCCAGCATTTTTACCTCGAGGAAGATTCCACCCTCGAGTGGCTGCCGCAGGACACCATTATATTTCCCGGCGCGAATGCCGCGCTGCGCTCCGTTTTTCATCTGAAGGCCTCCAGCACGCTGCTGGCGTGGGAGCTGTACTGTCTGGGTCGCCCGGTGATAAACGAAGCCTTCAGCCACGGCACGCTGGAGAGCCGCCTTGAGGTGTGGGTAGATGATGAGCCGCGCCTGATTGAGCGCCAGCATCTTAGCGACGGCGATCTCACGCCCGTCGCCGGGCATCCGTGGATCGGCACGCTGCTGTTCTACCCAGCCCGGGAAGAACATCTCGACGCGGTGCGCGAACGGCTCGCACCGCTGGAAAATTATGCGGGTGCAACGCTCACCGATGACCTGCTGTCGGTGCGTTTTCTCTCCCACGACAACCTGATTTGCCAGCGGGCGATGCGCGATATCTGGCAGTCGCTTCGCCCGCTTCTCACTACCAAACCCGCCTGTTCGCCGCGTATCTGGCAGACATAAGAGAAACGTTATGGAACTGACCCCCAGAGAAAAAGACAAGCTGTTGCTGTTCACCGCCGCGCTGGTTGCCGAACGCCGCCTTGCGCGCGGGGTAAAGCTCAATTACCCGGAATCGGTCGCGCTGATCAGCGCCTTCATCATGGAAGGCGCGCGCGACGGCGAAACCGTCGCCTCGCTGATGGAGGCGGGCCGCCACGTCCTGAGGCGCGACCAGGTCATGGAGGGCGTCCCGGAGATGATCCCGGATATTCAGGTCGAAGCCACCTTCCCGGACGGATCGAAGCTCGTCACCGTCCACAACCCGATCGTCTAAGGAGCGCGAGATGATCCCAGGTGAATACCGGATCCAGCCCGGAAACATTGCCCTCAACGTCGGGCGTGAAACCCAACGCGTGGTTGTCGAAAACCACGGCGACAGGCCGATCCAGGTCGGATCGCACTACCACTTTTACGAGGTCAACCCGGCGCTGAAGTTCGATCGGGAAGCCACCAAAGGCTACCGGCTGAACATCCCGGCGGGCACCGCCGTGCGCTTCGAGCCCGGCCAGAAGCGGGAAGTGACGCTGGTTCTGGTCACCGGGGCGCAGCGCATTTTCGGTTTTCGCGGCGAGGTGATGGGAGAGGTGAAACATGGCTGAGATTTCACGCCGGGCGTATGCCGATATGTTCGGCCCCACCACCGGGGATAAGGTGCGGCTGGCCGACAGCGAGCTGTGGATCGAAGTGGAAGACGATTTCACGGTCTACGGCGAAGAGGTCAAATTCGGCGGCGGAAAGGTGATCCGCGACGGCATGGGCCAGGGGCAGATGACCGCTGACGGCTGCGTGGATCTGGTTCTCACCAATGCGCTGATCGTCGATCACTGGGGGATCGTAAAAGCCGATATCGGCGTGAAGAACGGGCGGATCTTCGCCGTTGGCAAAGCCGGAAACCCGGACATTCAGCCCGGCGTGACGATCCCGATTGGCGCGGCAACGGAAGTGATTGCCGCCGAGGGGAAGATCGTCACCGCTGGCGGGATCGACACCCACATCCACTGGATCTGCCCGCAGCAGGCGGAAGAGGCGCTGGTCTCCGGCGTCACCACCATGATCGGCGGCGGCACCGGACCAGCGGCGGGCACCAACGCCACCACCTGTACGCCAGGCCCGTGGTACATCGCCCGCATGCTGCAGGCTGCCGATACGCTGCCGGTGAATATCGGCCTGCTCGGCAAAGGTAACGGCTCCAACCCGGATGCCCTGCGCGAGCAGATTGCCGCCGGTGCTATCGGGCTGAAGATCCACGAAGACTGGGGCGCGACGCCTGCGGCGATCAACTGCTCGCTGGAAGTCGCGGAAGAAATGGATATTCAGGTGGCGCTGCACAGCGACACGCTGAACGAGTCCGGGTTTGTCGAAGACACGCTGGCGGCTATCGCCGGGCGCACCATCCACACCTTCCACACCGAAGGCGCGGGCGGCGGCCACGCGCCGGATATCATCACCGCCTGCGCTCACCCGAATATTCTGCCCTCTTCCACCAATCCGACATTGCCCTACACGGTAAACACCATCGACGAGCATCTCGACATGCTGATGGTTTGCCATCACCTCGATCCGGATATCGCCGAGGACGTGGCGTTTGCCGAATCCCGCATTCGTCGTGAAACCATCGCCGCTGAAGACGTGCTGCACGACATCGGCGCGTTCTCGCTCACCTCGTCAGATTCGCAGGCCATGGGCCGCGTCGGAGAAGTCATTATCCGCACCTGGCAGGTCGCGCACCGCATGAAGGTCCAGCGCGGCGCGCTGCCGGAAGAGACCGGCGAGAACGATAACTTCCGCGTAAAGCGCTATGTCGCCAAATACACCATTAACCCGGCGCTCACCCACGGCATCGCCCACGAAGTCGGTTCGATTGAGGCGGGCAAGCTGGCGGATCTCGTGGTCTGGTCCCCTGCGTTCTTCGGCGTCAAACCCGCCACCATCGTCAAGGGCGGGATGATCGCCTGTGCGCCGATGGGCGATATCAACGCCTCAATCCCTACCCCGCAGCCGGTGCATTACCGTCCGATGTTTGGATCGCTGGGCGCCGCGCGCCACGCCACCCGACTGACGTTTATCTCGCAGGCCGCCAGTGCAAACGGCATCCCGCAGCAGCTCAGCCTGCAAAGCGCCACCACGGTGGTGAAAGGCTGCCGAACGGTGAAAAAGGCGGACATGATCCACAACGGCCTGCAGCCGAATATCACCGTCGACTCGCAAACCTACGAGGTGCGCGTCGACGGTGAACTGATAACCAGCGAACCGGCTGACGTTCTGCCGATGGCGCAACGCTATTTCCTGTTTTGAGGAGTGATGATGATCTATTTAACCCAACGCCTGGACCATGCGCATCCGATTACCGCCAGCGTCACGCTGCCGATTGACGTGCGGGTGAAAAGCCGCGCCCGCGTATCGCTGAATGACGGTCGCGAAGCCGGGCTGATGCTGCCGCGCGGCCTGCTGCTGCGCGGGGGCGACCTGCTGACTACCGACGACGGCAGCGAGGTTGTCGAGGTAATCGCCGCCCCGGAGTCGGTCTCCGTGGTGCGCTGCGCCGATCCGTTCCTGCTGGCCCGCGCCTGCTATCACCTGGGCAACCGCCACGTGCCGCTGCAGATCATGCCCGGCGAGCTGCGCTATCACCACGACCACGTTCTCGACGACATGCTGCGCCAGTTCGGGCTGGAGGTGGCCTACGCCAGCCTGCCGTTTGAACCGGAAGCGGGCGCTTACGCCAGCGATGCCCACAGTCACTCTCACGCTCATTCACATTAAGGATCAATCATGCGCAAGTATTTACCGCTGTTACTGCTGGCTTTTTCCGTTCCCGCTCTCGCGCATCCCGGCCACGGTGCCGACAGCTTTCAGGCCGGTTTTCTCCACCCGCTGACCGGGCTCGATCACCTGCTGATGCTCACCGGTGCGGGCGTACTCTCGGCGCTGAGCGGTCGCAGGCTCCTGCTGCCGTTTGCCACCCTCGGGATGATGCTTGTCGGCGCTATTGCGGGTAGCCTGCTCGGCGGCTTCAGCGGCATGGAGATGCTGATTATCGCCTCGCTGGCGGTATCCGGCGTGATGATGTTTAAAACTGAAAACCGTCTGCTGCTGGCGGTGCCTGCCCTGGCGATGTTCCACGGCTGGGCGCACGGCGTGGAGATGTCCGGCCACAGCTTCTGGCTCTTCACCAGCGGCTTTATGCTGGCCAGCGCCACGGTGCTGTGCGCAAGCTTTGCCGCAGGGCTGCTGCTGCGCCGTCACGACGGCCTGCGTAAAACCTTCGGCGGCGGGCTGATTGTCTCCGCCCTGCTGGCGCTGATGAGCTAATGGAGCACGCCCGCCAGAGGCTTCGCCTGATGCAGCTCTCCAGCAGCAGCCTGCCGGTCGGGTCGTTTACCTGGTCGCAGGGGCTGGAGTGGGCCGTTGAGGCGGGCTGGGTCACGGACGCCGGGGCCTTTAAACGCTGGCAAATCCAGCAGATGGAGCAGAGCTTTTTCTGCGTCGATCTGCCGCTGTTTATCCGTCTTTATCAGGCCTGTGAGCAACGCGATCTTACAAAAGCAAAACGCTGGACGGCATACCTTCTCGCCTGCCGGGAAACGCGCGAGCTGCGCGAAGAGGAGCGCAACCGCGGGGCGGCCTTTACGCGGCTGATTAAGAGCTGGGAACCTGACTGTCCGCCCGAATGGCTGCCGCTGTTTATGCAAAGCCAGCTTTGCGGCATGGCCTGGCTCGGCGTGCGCTGGGGCATTAGCGCGCGCGAGCTGGCGCTGAGTCTCGGCTACAGCTGGATGGAGAGCGCGGTGATGGCGGGCGTCAAGCTGGTGCCGTTTGGGCAACAGGCCGCCCAGCAGCTGATTATCGAACTGAGCGACCACTACGCCGCTGGTTTTGAGCAGGCATTTTTACGTCGCGACGACGCGCTGGGGGCAGCAACGCCGCTGTCCGCCATCGCCTCCACGCGCCACGAAACCCAATATTCACGACTATTCCGTTCCTGAGGAGTCAACATGGCTGATTACAAACATCCCCTGCGCGTGGGCGTGGGTGGCCCGGTAGGGTCGGGCAAAACCGCGCTGCTGGAAGCGCTCTGCAAGGCGATGCGCGATACCTACCATCTTGCGGTGGTGACCAACGATATCTACACCAAAGAGGATCAGCGCATCCTGACCGAGGCGGGTGCGCTGGAGCCGGAGCGCATCGTGGGCGTGGAGACGGGCGGCTGTCCGCATACTGCCATCCGCGAAGATGCCTCAATGAACCTGGCGGCGGTGGAAGCGTTAAGCGAGAAGTTCGGTAATCTGGATCTGATCTTCGTTGAAAGCGGCGGCGATAACCTGAGCGCCACCTTCAGCCCGGAGCTGGCGGATCTGACCATTTACGTGATCGACGTGGCCGAGGGGGAAAAAATCCCGCGCAAGGGCGGGCCGGGGATCACCAAGTCCGATTTTCTGGTGATCAACAAAACCGACCTCGCGCCGTACGTCGGTGCGTCGCTTGAGGTGATGGAGCGCGACACCAACCGCATGCGCGGCGAGCGTCCGTGGACGTTTACCAACCTGAAAGCGGGTGACGGCTTAGCGACGATTATTGCGTTTCTGGAAGAGAAAGGGATGCTGCGGGTGTAGTGCGGTTTATTGCACGTTAGCACACGTGGGTGTTGTAGGCCCGGTAAGCGCAGTGTATGACCGGATACATAGGTGACAGATCAGACCGGGAACATAGGTAACACTTTTTAGTCTATCCGGAGCACACTCTGGGTTTTTCGGTCATA
>NZ_JAHAWC010000018.1:0-80849 GCF_018383635.1 Enterobacter sp. 120016
GGCATAAGCGACTCCATAAACGGGTTCTTATGCCTTAGTTGTAAGTGTCTACCATGTCCCCGAACAAGTGTTCACTATGTCCCCGGACCGTACACCCACAGGGAGAGGGTGAAAACATAAAAAACGGTAACTATCGTTACCGTTTTGCATTTACCTCGCACCATCAGTACAGCAGACGCGCGCGAATCGTCCCCGCAATAGACTTCATGCTCAGCAGCGCTTTCTCGGCAACATCGTCATCCGCTTCGATATCAATGACCACGTAGCCCATCTGCGAGTTTGTTTGCAGATACTGCGCGGCAATGTTGACGCCCTGCTCGGCAAAGATCTGGTTGATCGCGGTCAGCACGCCCGGACGGTTTTCGTGGATGTGCAGCAGACGACGACCACCGTGCAGCGGCAGAGACACTTCCGGGAAGTTCACGGCAGAGAGCGTAGAGCCGTTGTCGGAGTATTTGCTCAGCTTGCCCGCCACTTCCAGACCGATATTCTCCTGCGCTTCCTGGGTCGAACCGCCGATGTGTGGCGTCAGGATCACGTTGTCGAACTCGCACAGCGGAGAGGTAAACGGATCGCTGTTGGTGGCTGGCTCCGTCGGGAACACGTCGATGGCCGCGCCCGCCAGATGCTTACGCTTCAGCGCATCCGCCAGTGCCGGGATATCGACAACCGTGCCGCGCGCGGCGTTAATCAGCAGCGAGCCCGGCTTCATCAGCGCCAGCTCTTCCGCGCCCATCATGTTTTTGGTGGAGGCATTTTCCGGTACGTGCAGGCTCACCACGTCGCTCATGTTCAGCAGGTCAGAAAGGTGTTGAACCTGGGTCGCATTGCCCAGCGGCAGCTTGCTTTCGATATCGTAGAAAAACACGTGCATACCCAGGGATTCCGCCAGAATACCGAGCTGCGTACCGATGTGGCCGTAGCCGATAATCCCCAGCTTTTTACCACGCGCTTCGAAAGAGCCAGACGCCAGCTTGTTCCACACGCCGCGGTGCGCCTTGGCGTTCGCTTCTGGAATGCCGCGCAGCAGCAGCAGCAGTTCGCCAATCACCAGCTCCGCCACGGAACGGGTGTTGGAGAACGGGGCGTTGAAGACGGGAATACCACGTTTGGCGGCAGCATTCAGGTCAACCTGGTTGGTACCGATGCAGAAGCAGCCGATAGCCACCAGCTTTTCCGCCGCGGCAATAACGTCTTCAGTCAGATGAGTACGGGATCGCAGGCCAATGAAGTGGGCATCACGGATGGACGCTTTCAGCTCTTCGGTATCGAGCGCGCCTTTGTGAAATTCGATGTTGGTGTAACCTGCCGCACGAAGGCTATCGATTGCTTTTTGATGCACGCCCTCGACCAGCAGGAATTTAATCTTGTCTTTCTCCAGTGATACCTTTGCCATTTCCCCGACCCTGTTTTTGTCTGAACTGATGTTGTGCTGGATATGAATCCGCTGTAGCCAACATATCAAAAAAAACTATTGCAGCAATATGAACGTTTGCGTCGGCACTCTGAAGAAAAGTCATCCAGGGCAAAATGTCAGAGGAAAATGCTATGGAAATTTACAAACGCGGCAGGATCGGCAAAAGAGGCTGAAAAACGTGACACAAGTCACCGAATTTAGCTTTTCAAAAATTTTTTAGCGGGGGGAGGACTCCCCCCGTCAGATCATTTTACGATGGTTTTCACGCCGTCAGCGGTGCCGATCAGCGCCACATCCGCGCCACGGTTGGCGAATAGCCCTACGGTCACTACGCCTGGGATAGCGTTGATGGCATTTTCCAGCGCAATCGCGTCGAGAATTTCCAGACCGTGAACGTCGAGGATCACGTTACCGTTGTCGGTGACGACGCCCTGGCGATATTCCGGACGACCGCCCAGCTTCACCAGCTGACGGGCAACCGCGCTACGCGCCATTGGGATCACTTCGACCGGCAGCGGGAAGTTACCCAGAATGTCTACCTGCTTGGAGGCATCCGCGATGCAGATAAACTTGTCCGCAACGGAGGCGATGATTTTTTCGCGCGTCAGCGCCGCGCCGCCGCCTTTGATCATCTGCATGTGGCCGTTGATTTCATCCGCGCCATCAACGTAAATCCCCAGACGATCCACTTCGTTGAGATCGAAAACGGTAATGCCGAGGCTTTTCAGCTTTTCCGTGGAAGCATCAGAGCTGGAAACCGCGCCCTCGATTTGCCCCTTCATCGTACCCAGCGCATCGATAAAGTGTGCCGCGGTTGATCCCGTACCGACACCGACAATGGTACCCGGCTGTACGTACTGGAGAGCGGCCCATCCTACTGCTTTTTTCAGTTCATCCTGCGTCATGATCGTTTTGCCTGTGGTGTGAAAACTCAGGGCGCATTATAGAACACGTCGAATGGAATTCGTCTGCCACGAAGGGAAAATTGTGTCATAGTGCAGAATAAGCAAAATTAAGGAGCCAGCCAGAGCAATGAAACGTCCGGACTACAGAACACTACAGGCACTTGATGCAGTTATCCGTGAACGCGGTTTTGAGCGCGCGGCGCAAAAGCTTTGCATCACCCAGTCCGCCGTATCACAGCGTATCAAACAGCTTGAAAACATGTTCGGCCAGCCGCTGCTGGTGCGTACCGTGCCGCCACGTCCAACCGAGCAGGGGCAAAAGCTCCTCGCCCTGCTGCGCCAGGTTGAACTGCTGGAAGACGAGTGGCTGGGTGACGAACAAACGGGCTCTACGCCGCTGCTGCTCTCTCTGGCGGTCAACGCCGACAGTCTGGCGACCTGGCTGCTGCCGGCCCTGGCGCCGGTATTAGCGGACTCCCCTATCCGCCTGAACTTACAGGTTGAAGATGAAACCCGTACCCAGGAACGCCTGCGTCGCGGTGAAGTGGTTGGGGCAGTCAGTATCCAGCCTCAGGCGCTGCCAAGCTGTCTTGTCGATCAGCTGGGCGCCCTGGACTACCTGTTTGTGGGTTCAAAAGCCTTCGCCGAGCGCTACTTCCCGAACGGCGTCACCCGCGCCGCGCTGCTGAAAGCGCCCGCCGTCGCGTTCGACCATCTGGACGATATGCATCAGGCGTTCCTGCAGCAAAACTTCGATCTGCCGCCGGGCAGCGTGCCGTGCCATATCGTTAACTCGTCTGAAGCCTTTGTGCAGCTTGCGCGTCAGGGCACCACCTGCTGCATGATCCCGCATCTGCAGATTGAGAAAGAGTTGAAAAGCGGTGAGCTGATTGACTTAACGCCGGGGCTGTATCAGCGTCGGATGCTCTACTGGCACCGTTTTGCGCCGGAAAGCCGCATGATGCGCAACGTCACCGACGCGCTGCTGGCGTTTGGGCACAAGGTGTTGAGGCAGGATTAAAAAATAAGCCGGGTGGCGGCGTCGCCTTACCCGGCCTACAGATTACTGAGCCGGTTTCGGCTGTGCTGCAACAGGTTCCAGCTGGAAGACCACATCCACCTGATCGTCGAACTGAATGGTTGGCTGCTCATAGGTTTCCTGAGCGGACACCGGGGCTGCATCAGCCTTCATCATCCGTACCATCGGGCTTGGCTGGTAGTTAGAGACGTGGTAACGCACGCTATAAACCGGGCCGAGCTTGCTCTTAAAGCCAGAAGCCAGCTGTTCCGCCTGGTGAATGGCATCATCAATCGCCGCTTTACGCGCTTCGTCTTTGTATTTCTCCGGTTGCGCAACGCCCAGCGACACGGAACGAATTTCGTTCAGACCCGCCTTCAGCGCGCCATCCAGCAGCGAGTTAAGCTTATCCAGCTGACGCACGGTCACTTCAACGGTACGCACGGCGCGGTAGCCTTTCAGGATGCTTTTGCCATTCTGGTAGTCGTAATCAGGTTGAGTACGCAGGTTCGCGGAGTTGATATCTTTTTTGCCAACACCGTTCTGCTCGAGGAAAGAGAGGTATTGCGCAACACGATCGTCAGCCTGCTTCTTGGCAGATGCCGCATCTTTCGCAGCGACATTGACTTCAATTGCCAGTGTTGCAACATCGGGTACCGCGTCCACGCTTGCGGTGCCTGAAGTGACGATGTGCGGGCCATCCGGCAGTTCACTTGCCTGCACCGACACCGCACCAAAACTTACTAATGCCGCCAGGGCCATCACCTTAAACTTCACTGTTATTCCTCCATGTTGCGAAGAGTGCCCATTAACAGGGCGCATGCCAGCAAGCTTAGCGGGTCTTGTTCAGTTGTCCATAAGACAAGGATTAGTTGAACAATTCCTGTACGTGGTGAATCCCCTCTTTTGCCAGTTGAAAAGCAATAAACCACATCACCAGCCCCACCAGCGTATTAATGATGCGCTGGGCTTTGGCCGTACGCAGACGAGGTGCCAGCCATGCGGCAAGAATGGCGAGACCGAAGAACCAGAGGAAAGAGGCGCTGACCGTGCCAAGCGCAAACCAGCGTTTCGGCTCAACGTCCAGCTGTCCGCCCAGGCTGCCCAGCACCACGAAGGTGTCCAGATAAACATGCGGATTAAGCCAGGTGACTGCCAGCATGGTGACGATAATCTTCCAGCGGCCCTGCTTCATGACTTCCGCGCTCGCCAGTTCGAGGTTGCTGCTCATCGCCGTTTTCAGGGCACCAAAACCATACCAGAGCAGAAACGCCACGCCGCCCCAGGTGACCAGCGCCAGTAGCCAGGGAGACTGCATCAGCAATGCGCTGCCGCCAAAAATCCCGGCACAGATCAGCAGTAAATCGCTAACCGCGCACAGCAGGGCAATCATCAGATGATACTGGCGGCGGATGCCCTGGTTCATCACGAATGCATTTTGCGGGCCGAGGGGAAGGATCATGGCCGCACCTAAGGCAAGCCCTTGAAAGTAATAGGATAACATGACGGAATTCTCACAGTATTGTTCTGGAAGGTGACTATACTGCGCGAATCACATTAGAGGAAATGGATAATATTAATTGGGGATTAGCAGCGCTTATAAAAATAAAGCCCGGTGTCGCTAGCGCTTACCGGGCCTAAGGGTGAAGTTATTCTGCTTCTTTAACTTTTTTGACGTTTACGTCCATCTGCGGGTACGGGAAGCTGATGCCGTTGGCGTCGAAGTCGCGCTTAATGCGTTCCAGCACGTCCCAGTACACGTTTTGCAGATCGCTGCTCTTGCTCCAGATACGCACCACGAAGTTAATCGAGGACGCGCCCAGTTCGTTCAGGCGAACCGTCTGCTCTTTGTCTTTCAGAATGCGATCGTCTGAAGCAATGATATTGCTGATCAGCGACTTCACCCGATCGATATCGGAGTCGTACGCCACGCTGATAATCAGTTCGTTACGACGCACCGGTTCACGGGAGAAGTTAATGATGTTGCCCGCGATGATTTTCCCGTTCGGCACGACCACGATGCGGCCATCGACGGTACGCATGGTCGTTGAGAAAATCTGCACCTGCAGCACGGTCCCGGCAATACCGCCAAGGTCAACGTATTCGCCGGAGCGGAACGGACGGAAGGTGACCAGCAGAACGCCTGCCGCCAGGTTTGAAAGCGAGCCCTGCAGCGCCAGACCAATGGCCAGACCGGCGGCACCTAGAACGGCAATGACGGAGGCGGTCTGCACACCCACCCGACCCAGCGCCGCAATCAGCGTAAAGGCGATAATACCGTAGCGCACCAGTGCGGAGAGGAAGTCAGCCACCGTGGCGTCAATGTGACGGGCCAGCATTACGCGGTTAACCGCGTTCGATACGATACGCGCCACGATCATCCCGACGATAATGATGGCAATCGCCGCGACGATGTTCACGGCATAGCTCAGCAGCAGCGCCTGGTTGCGCACCAGCCAGTTACCGGCGTTATTGATGCTGTCTACAACATCGAGTTGTTCCATTTATTCTTCCTTTTGTTAAACCAAAACACAAAATCCATCCCCCATGGAGACAGGCAGGTCCGTAAAGGGTAAACAAAAAGCGCAAGTATTGCCAAACAGATCACAAAAACCGGCCTGGCAGGGTATTGAAAAAGCATAAAAAAAGGCCCGCATTTGCGGGCCTTCTGATGCTGTTAGCAGCTCAAATTACAGAACGTCTACCGCGTTCAGCTCTTTGAATGCCTGCTCCAGACGAGTAATCATAGAAGTCTGGGCAGCGCGCAGCCATACGCGTGGATCGTAGTATTTCTTGTTCGGCTGGTCTTCTCCTTTCGGGTTGCCCAGCTGACCCTGCAGGTAAGCTTCGTTAGTTTTGTAGTACTGCAGGATACCGTCCCATGTTGCCCACTGGGTGTCGGTATCGATGTTCATTTTCACTACGCCGTAGCTTACGGAGTCTTTGATTTCCTGAGCAGAAGAACCGGAACCGCCGTGGAAGACGAAGTTCAGGCTGTTGTGCGGCAGGTTGTGTTTCTTAGAAACGTATTCCTGAGAATCACGCAGGATGGTCGGGGTCAGAACCACGTTACCTGGTTTGTAAACGCCGTGTACGTTACCGAAGGACGCCGCAATGGTGAAGCGTGGGCTGATTTTGCTCAGCTCGGTGTAAGCGTAATCAACGTCTTCTGGCTGGGTGTACAGTGCAGAAGCGTCCATGTGGCTGTTGTCCACGCCGTCTTCTTCACCGCCGGTGCAACCCAGTTCGATTTCCAGGGTCATGCCCATTTTGGCCATGCGCGCCAGGTATTTGGAGCAGATTTCGATGTTTTCGTGCAGTGACTCTTCAGACAGGTCGATCATGTGAGAAGAGAACAGTGGCTTACCGGTAGCTGCGAAGTGTTTTTCACCCGCGTCCAGCAGACCGTCGATCCACGGCAGCAGTTTCTTCGCGCAGTGGTCAGTGTGCAGGATAACTGGAACACCGTAGTGTTCAGCCATCTGGTGTACGTGGTGCGCACCAGAGATAGCACCCAGGATTGCAGCACCCTGAGGAATGTCAGTCTTCACGCCTTTACCTGCAATGAACGCAGCGCCGCCGTTAGAGAACTGAACGATAACTGGAGCTTTAACTTTAGCAGCAGTTTCCAGTACGGCGTTGATGGAGTCGGTACCCACGCAGTTAACTGCTGGCAGAGCGAAGTTGTTTTCTTTAGCTACCTGGAACACTTTCTGTACGTCATCACCAGTGATAACGCCAGGTTTTACGAAATCAAAAATTTTAGACATGTTGCTTAGTCCTGTATCTTCGGCCGTTAGAAAAGGTGCGAGCTCTTAAAAGCGCGCTGAAAATTGGGCAGGTTTCCCTGCCCTTGAATGGCTTACTTCTTAGCGCGCTCTTCGAGCATTGCTACTGCTGGCAGTACTTTGCCTTCCACGAATTCGAGGAATGCGCCGCCACCAGTGGAGATGTAGGAGATTTTGTCAGCGATACCGAACAGGTCGATTGCTGCCAGGGTATCACCACCGCCTGCGATAGAGAACGCTTCGCTGTCTGCGATAGCGTTAGCAACGATTTCAGTACCTTTGCGGAAGTTCGGGAATTCGAACACGCCAACAGGACCGTTCCACAGGATAGTTTTTGCGTTTTTCAGGATTTCAGCCAGTTTCTGTGCAGAAACGTCGCCCAGGTCCAGAATCTGTTCTTCATCTTTGATGTCGTTTACAGATTTCAGAGTCGCGGTTGCGGTTTCGGAGAACTCGGTCGCTACGCGAACGTCAGTTGGCACCGGGATATCGCAGGTGGTCAGCAGGCGTTTAGCTTCGTCAACCAGGTCTGCTTCGTACAGGGATTTACCCACGTTGTGGCCCTGAGCGGCAACGAAGGTGTTCGCGATGCCACCGCCAACGATCAGCTGGTCAGCGATTTTAGACAGAGAATCCAGAACGGTCAGTTTGGTAGAAACTTTAGAACCACCAACGATAGCCACCATTGGACGAGCAGGTTCTTTCAGTGCTTTACCCAGCGCTTCCAGTTCGTCAGCCAGCAGAGGACCCGCACACGCTACGTCTGCGAATTTACCGATACCGTGGGTTGACGCCTGTGCACGGTGAGCCGTACCGAAGGCATCCATCACGAATACGTCGCACAGCGCAGCGTATTTTTTGGACAGGGTTTCGTCGTCTTTCTTTTCGCCTTTGTTGAAGCGAACGTTTTCCAGAACAACCAGTTCACCGGCAGCAACTTCAACGCCGTCCAGGTAATCTTTCACCAGGCGAACCGGGCTGGACAGTTTGTCTTTCAGGTAATTAACCACTGGCAGCAGAGAGAACTCTTCGTTGTACTCGCCTTCAGTTGGACGACCCAGGTGGGAGGTGACCATCACTTTCGCGCCCTGCTTCAGAGCCAGTTCGATGGTTGGCAGAGATGCACGGATACGCGCGTCGCTGGTCACTTTGCCATCTTTAACCGGTACGTTCAGATCGGCACGGATGAAAACGCGTTTACCAGCCAGATCCAGATCGGTCATCTTAATTACAGACATGGTGAATCCTCTCGTTGATTCTTAAAGTTTTGCAGACGCACAATGCGTCTTACCTGAAACCTTGAGCGGCCATTGCTAACGTGGTGTCGAGCATTCGGTTAGCAAAGCCCCATTCGTTATCACACCAGACCAGCGTCTTGATAAGGTGTGCGCCACTGACTCTCGTTTGCGTGCCATCGACGATGGCGCTGTGCGGGTCGTGGTTAAAATCTACTGAGACCAACGGTAATTCCGTATAGTCAACTATACCATGAAATGCCCCCTGTGCCGCTTTTTGCAGCAACAGGTTGACTTCACAGGCTTTTACCGGTTTTTTCACCGTCACGCTGAGGTCGATCGCGGTCACGTTAATCGTTGGGACACGCACGGCAATCGCTTCAAACCGGTCGTTAAACTGCGGAAAAATTCGGGTGATCCCTGCCGCCAGTTTTGTATCCACCGGAATGATTGACTGGCTCGCCGCACGAGTGCGTCGTAAATCCGGATGGTAGGCGTCGATAACCTGCTGATCGTGCATGGCGGAGTGAATCGTGGTCACGGTGCCGGATTCAATGCCATACGCATCGTCTAACAGTTTGATGACCGGAATAATGCAGTTAGTGGTACAGGAGGCGTTGGAAACAATGCGGTGTTCGGCCTGCAGCTCATGCTGGTTGACGCCAAACACGACGGTCGCGTCGAGGTCGTTACTGCCGGGATGAGAAAACAGGACTTTTTTCGCGCCGGCAGCCAGATGCGCTTCGCCATGTTCGCGGTTGCCGTAGACACCGGTACAGTCAAGCACCACATCCACACCCAGTTCACGCCAGGGTAGCCCGGAGATGCTGTTCTCATGCAGCACACGAATAGCGTCATCACCCACAAAAAGCTGATCTCTTTCCTGGCGAACATCCCAGGCAAAGCGTCCGTGGCTGGTGTCATATTTCAACAAATGCGCCATGCCCGTAGCATCCGCCAGTTCATTGATTGCCACCACGGTTATTTCCGCCCGACGTCCGGATTCATACAAAGCACGAACCACATTACGTCCGATGCGACCGAAGCCATTAATCGCTACGCGTACGGTCATAGATCTCCTGCAAAGCAATCCCTGAGTTTGAGGTGGCTGAAAGAGTAATCCAGCTACGCCCGAAGGGGAATCCTTGCTGTCACAAACTGCGATTGATTGGTCAATTGTCGAACATTTAATCGACTGAAACGCTTCAGCAAGAATAAGCGAATCGGGGAATAAAAGGAATGTCTGTCCAGATGAATAAGCGAGCTATATGACTTGCGTCACATTTTAGGTGGAATAATTTACGCCGAGGGAAAAGCAAAACGGTAACCGAAAGGTTACCGTTTTTAGTGTTTGCACCCTCTCCCCGTGGGAGAGGGCCGGGGTGAGGGCATCAGCCCGCACCGTACAAGCAATTACAGCAGTTCTTTCGCTTTCGCGACAACGTTCTCAACGGTGAAGCCGAACTCTTCGAACAGCAGCTCTGCCGGAGCAGACTCACCGAAGGTGGTCATCCCGACGATGGCACCGTTCAGGCCCACGTATTTGAACCAGTAGTCAGCGATACCCGCTTCGACTGCCACGCGAGCGGAAACCGCTTTAGGCAACACGGATTCACGGTAAGCGGCATCCTGCTTGTCGAACGCGTCGGTAGACGGCATGGAAACCACGCGCGCTTTCACGCCTTCGGCAGTCAGTTTTTCCCACGCAGCCACAGCCAGTTCAACTTCAGAACCGGTGGCGATGAAGATCAGCTCTGGCTGTCCCGCGCTATCTTTCAGCACGTAACCACCGCGAGCGATGTTCGCCAGCTGCTCCGGCGTACGCTCCTGTTGTGCCAGGTTCTGACGGGAGAGGATCAGCGCGGTTGGACCGTCCTGACGCTCAACGCCGTATTTCCACGCTACCGCGGATTCAACCTGGTCACATGGACGCCATGTGCTCATGTTCGGGGTCACGCGCAGGGAAGCCACCTGCTCTACCGGCTGGTGAGTTGGGCCATCTTCGCCCAGACCGATGGAGTCGTGGGTGTAGACCATCACCTGACGCTGTTTCATCAGCGCGGCCATACGCACGGCGTTACGTGCATATTCAACGAACATCAGGAAGGTAGAGGTGTACGGCAGGAAACCACCGTGCAGGGAGATACCGTTGGCAATCGCAGTCATACCGAATTCACGTACACCGTAATGGATGTAGTTACCGGCAGTGTCTTCGTTGATCGCTTTAGAACCGGACCAGATAGTCAGGTTAGAAGGCGCGAGGTCTGCGGAGCCGCCGAGGAATTCAGGCAGCAGAGGACCGAACGCTTCAATCGCATTCTGAGACGCTTTACGGCTCGCGATTTTAGACGGGTTCGCCTGCAGCTTAGCGATGAATTCGTTCGCTTTCGCGGCGAAGTCGGACGGCATATCGCCTTTCATACGACGGGTGAATTCAGCCGCTTCTTGCGGGAACGCTTTCGCATAGGCAGCGAACTTCTCGTTCCAGGCCGCTTCTTTCGCCTGGCCTACTTCTTTTGCATCCCACTGAGCGTAGATCTCAGATGGGATTTCGAATGCAGGGTGTTTCCAGCCCAGCGCTTCACGGGTCAGTGCGATTTCCGCATCGCCCAGCGGTGCGCCGTGGGAGTCGTGAGTACCCGCTTTGTTCGGCGAACCGAAGCCAATGATGGTTTTGCACATCAGCAGGGACGGTTTGTCCGTCACAGCGCGCGCTTCTTCCACTGCACGTTTAATCGAGTCAGCATCGTGGCCATCAACGCCACGCACAACGTGCCAGCCGTAGGCTTCGAAACGTGCTGCGGTGTCGTCGGTGAACCAGCCTTCAACGTGACCGTCGATGGAGATACCGTTGTCGTCATAGAACGCAACCAGTTTGCCCAGCTTCAGGGTACCTGCCAGGGAGCACACTTCGTGAGAAATGCCTTCCATCATGCAGCCGTCGCCCATGAACGCGTAGGTGAAGTGGTCTACGATGTCGTGACCAGGACGGTTGAACTGCGCCGCCAGCGTCTTCTCAGCAATCGCCATACCCACAGCGTTAGCAATACCCTGACCCAGCGGGCCGGTGGTGGTTTCTACGCCAGCGGTGTAACCCACTTCCGGGTGACCTGGAGTTTTAGAGTGCAGCTGACGGAAGTTTTTCAGCTCTTCAATTGGCAGATCGTAGCCGGTGAGGTGCAGCAGGCTATAGATCAGCATAGAGCCGTGGCCGTTGGACAGCACGAAGCGGTCGCGGTCAGCCCATGACGGGTTCTGCGGGTTGTGGTTCAGGAAATCACGCCACAGGACTTCGGCGATATCAGCCATACCCATAGGAGCCCCTGGGTGGCCGGATTTGGCTTTCTGTACTGCGTCCATGCTCAGCGCACGAATAGCATTAGCAAGCTCTTTACGTGAGGACATTTTAACTCCAGATCGGACTGTTAAAGGCCATGCCCTTGACGACAGCGCGTTTTGGGCTACGCCGGAAAAAAGTGCCAACAATGTAACCCAAGCCGCAAGTCATGTACATGGAGCATTCTTTTGCTTGTTAAGAAATCTCTGGATCATGCTCGCATGTTGCGCAATCTACTCGCCCGGCTCTTTCGATATTCCTTATACTTAGCCCGACACCGGCTTCGCTGACGGTGCATTTTTCGGATTTTATTCAGATTAACGAGTACGGAAGCAACCTCATGAAAATGCGTGCAATAGTGCTGGCCCTGGGTACAACGCTCCTGCTGAGCGGCTGTCAGAATATGGATTCTAACGGTCTGATGACGTCAGGCGCAGAGGCCTTTCAGGCCTATTCCCTGAGCGATGCGCAGGTGAAAGCGCTGAGCGACCAGGCCTGTAAAGATATGGACGGAAAAGCCACGCTTGCGCCGGCTAACAGTACCTACACGCAGCGTCTGAATAAGATTGCTTCCGCGCTGGGCGACAACATCAACGGCCAGCCGGTGAACTACAAGGTGTACATGGCGAAAGACGTGAACGCCTTCGCGATGGCGAACGGCTGTATCCGCGTCTATAGCGGGCTGATGGACATGATGACCGACAACGAAGTGGAAGCGGTCATCGGCCATGAAATGGGCCACGTTGCCCTGGGCCACGTGAAGAAAGGGATGCAGGTTGCCCTGGGCACCAATGCCATCCGCGCGGCGGCGGCTTCAGCGGGCGGTATTGTTGGCAGCCTGTCGCAGTCACAGCTTGGTGACGTGGGTGAAAAGCTGGTTAACTCTCAGTTCTCACAGCGCCAGGAGTCCGAGGCGGATGACTACTCCTACGATCTGTTGCGCAAACGCGGCATTAATCCATCAGGCTTAGCCACCAGCTTCGAAAAACTGGCCAAGCTGGAAGCGGGACGCCAAAGCTCCATGTTTGACGATCACCCTGCCTCAGAAGAGCGCGCACAGCATATTCGCGACCGCATGGCCGCGGACGGAATTAAATAATTTTACCGGGAGGCAGTTTTGCCTCCCTTTTATTTCGCATGAATTGTTAACTTAACAGCACGTATCGATAACCCCCCTGAAAGCCCCGCCAAATCTGCCCCATCACATTGAAATGTCTGGTCACATAATTATTGCAAAGGTGATTTTTTCCGGTAATTATCACCCCTGCAGTTATTCAAATTAATATATCCAGACAGAGACGTTCCCTCCGTGAAAAAAGAATTATCATTAATTGCTTTAAGTTTATTTTCCGCATTACCTGCCGCCGCAAGCCAGCAATCCGACAGCCAGGGTTTTATTGACGACAGCCATCTGGATCTGTTTTTACGCAATGCGTATATCAGCCGCGACTACCATCAGGGCCAGCAGGACAAAGCAGAATGGGGTCAGGGGATCATCGCCACCTTTGCATCCGGCTATACCGAAGGGCTGGTGGGCTTTGGTGTAGACGGTATTGCTCAATACGGCGTGCGCCTGGACGGCGGCCGTGGCAAAAGCGGCGCAGGCGGCATCGACTTCTTTAAGCAGGAAGACGATGGCCGGGCAAAATCCGATCTGGCAAAGTTTGGCGCTACCGCCAAAATGCGCATTTCAAACACCGTGCTGAGCTACGGAAATCAGCGTCCTGAGCTGCCTATCATCAATGCAGACAGCTCCCGCCTGCTGTTTGAAAGCTACACTGGCACCATGCTCACCTCGAAAGAGATCGACGGTCTGGAAGTCAACGCCGGTTACTTCACCGACGAGCAGCGTAAAAGCGATGACCGCCACGACAGCGGACTGAAAAGCCTCTCCTTCGGCGGTGCGAGCTATCAGTTTAACGACCAGTTCAGCGGCGCGCTTTACGCCTCTCATAATGAAGAGGTGATGAACAAGCAGTACCTGGGCATGAACTTCAAACAGCCGTTCAGCACCGGGCAGCAGCTGGTGCTCGACTTCAACGGCTATAACTCCCGTCTGGACCAGGGTTACGCGGACAGCCTCGACACGGGCCGCAGCAACACCATCTGGAGCCTGGCGGCGAGCTACATCTGGGACATTCACACGTTCAAAGTGGCGTACCAGCAGAGCAGCGGCAGCACCGGCTACAACTACGGCGGCTATCGCGACAAGGGCGGCGTGGGTGACGGCGGTAACACCATCTGGCTGGCGAACTCCTACTGGTCTGATTTTAACGGCGAAGATGAACGTTCCTGGCAGGCATCCTACGGTCTGGACTTTGGCGGTCTTGGCCTGCCGGGCCTGAGCTGGACCACCGCCTACGTGCGCGGCGATAACATCAAAACCTCTGAAACCAGCAACGGCAAAGAGCACGAGTGGTTTAACCAGATCCAGTACCAGGTGCAGGATGGCCCGGCGAAGGATCTGAAGCTGAAACTGCGCTACTCCGTCCTGCGCGTCTCCAGCAACGCCAGCGAGTACAACGTGGGCGGGGACGAGATCCGCGCTTACGTGGAATACCCGTTTAACGTGTTCTAAAGGCAATAAAAAACCTCTCAAGAGAGAGGTTTTTTTTTACGCCAGGCGAGGCTTACTCGCCTTTCTTAGCAGCCTGGATGTAGAGCATCTCCAGCGCCAGAGTCGCCGCCGCCAGCGCGGTGATCTCGGACTGATCGTACGCAGGCGCCACTTCCACCACGTCCATCCCGACAATGTTCAGATCCTTCAGACCTCGCACCAGCTTGATGGCACGATCTGAGGTCAAACCGCCGATGACCGGCGTACCGGTGCCCGGTGCAAATGCCGGATCCAGGCAGTCGATGTCGAAGGTCAGATACACGGGCATATCACCCACGATCTGCTTCACCTGAGCGATGATGTCATCGACGCCGCGATCGTTAACCTGGCCCGCATCCAGCACGGTGAAACCGTTGTCTTTGTCGAACTCGGTACGAATACCGATCTGCACGGAGTGGTTCGGGTCGATCAGACCTTCGTTCGGCGCGGTGAAGAACATGGTGCCGTGGTCAAACTCACAGCCGTTCGCGTAGGTGTCGGTATGTGCATCGAAGTGCACCAGCGCCATTTTACCGAAGTGCTTGGCATGGGCGCGCAGCAGAGGCAGGGTCACGAAGTGGTCGCCGCCGAAGGAGAGCATGCGCTTGCCGGCAGCCAGCAGCTTCTCGGCGTGCGCCTGCAGCTTTTCGCTCATCTCACGCGCGTCGCCGAAGGCGTACACCAGGTCACCGCAGTCCACCACGTTCAGGCGCTCGCGCATGTCGAAGTTCCACGGGAAGCGGTTATGCTCCCAGGCCAGGTTAGTGGAAACCTGACGGATTGCTGCCGGGCCGTGACGACCACCCGCGCGACCGGACGTTGCCATGTCGAACGGTACGCCGGTGATCACCCAGTCAGCGTCGCTGTCGTACGGCTGGAAGTTCATCGGAAGGCGTAAAAAACCAAACGCGTTAGATACCAGAGAGTTATCGTACTGATGACCTAAAGTGCTCATGTCCTGACCTCTTTTAAAGTCGATACATTAAAAACAGATGAAAAAAAATCCCCTCCGCGTCGTTAAACCCGACGAGGAAGGGATTGATTCGTAAATCGCTTATTGGGGCGAATTATCGCCGGTAATGCATACGGGTTCAAGTGAGTATAGCATTCTGCCGGATGACGGCTTCGCCTTATCCGGCCTACATTCGTAGGCCCGGTAAGCGCAGCGCCACCGGGCATCAGCAGCTACTCGTCTTCCAGGTAGGTGTACCCGTACAGACCCGCTTCAAACTCTTCCAGGAACTGCTGCTGGAGCGCATCGTCCAGACCGGTGTTTTTCACCTGGTCGCGGAACTGGGTAAGCAGTTTTTTCGGATCCAGCTGAACGTATTCCAGCATGTCCGCCACGGTGTCCCCTTCATCGGACAGCTCGATTTCCACGTTGCCGTCAGGGAAGACAAACACGTCCACCGCTTCGGTATCACCGAACAGGTTGTGCATGTTGCCGAGGATCTCCTGATACGCGCCGACCATAAAGAAGCCCAGCATCGGCGGGTTCTCCGGGTCGTACTCCGGCATTGGCATCGTCGTTGCGATACCGTCGCCGTCAACGTAGTGGTCGATGGCACCGTCGGAATCACAGGTGATATCCAGCAGCACCGCACGGCGTTCCGGCGCGTGGTTCAGCCCTTCCAGCGGCAGAACCGGGAACAGCTGGTCGATACCCCAGGCATCCGGCATCGACTGGAACAGCGAGAAGTTGACGTAAATCTTATCCGCCATACGCTCCTGCAGCTCGTCGATAATCGGACGGTGCGCGCGGTTGCTCGGGTCGAGCTGTTTCTGCACTTCATGGCACATGTTCAGGTAAAGCTGCTCCGCCCACGCGCGCTCCTGCAGGCTGAAGGTGCCTGAAGAATAACCCACGTGAATGTCATGCAGGTCCATCTGGCTGTCGTGCAGCCATTCGCGCAGGGAACGACGCGTGCCCGGCTCGTGCATTTCCTGCCAGGTTTCCCACATGCTTTGCAGGGAACGCGGGGCATCGTCTGCCGGAGGCGTTGCCTCGGAGATTTCGCTACGCTCAACGCCGATGATGTTAGAGACCAGCACCGTATGGTGCGCGGTCACCGCGCGACCGGATTCGGTGATCACCGTCGGGTGCGGCAGGCCGTTCTCTTCACAGGCATCACCGATCGCCCAGATGATATTGTTCGCGTATTCGTTCAGGCCGTAGTTCACCGAGCAGTCAGACTGCGAGCGGGTCCCTTCGTAGTCCACGCCGAGGCCGCCGCCCACGTCGAAGCACTGAATATTCACGCCAAGCTTGTGCAGCTCCACGTAGAACCGCGCGGATTCACGCACGCCGGTGGCGATGTCGCGAATGTTGGCCATCTGCGAGCCGAGGTGGAAGTGCAGCAGCTGAATGCTGTCCAGACGACCGCGCTCGCGCAGAATTTCCACCAGCTGCAGCACCTGGTTCGCCGCGAGGCCAAACTTGGACTTTTCACCGCCGGAGGACTGCCATTTACCGGAACCTTGCGACGCCAGACGCGCACGCACGCCAAGGCGTGGCACCACGTTCAGACGCTCAGCCTCTTCCAGCACGATGGCGATTTCGGACATCTTTTCGATAACCAGATAGACCTTGTGGCCCATCTTCTCGCCAATCAGCGCCAGACGAATGTATTCACGGTCTTTATAACCGTTACAGACGATCACCGACCGGGTCATGCCCGCATGCGCCAGAACCGCCATCAGCTCCGCTTTGGAGCCTGCTTCCAGGCCCAGCGGCTCGCCGGAGTGGATCAGGGATTCAATCACGCGGCGGTGCTGGTTCACCTTGATCGGGTAAACCAGGAAATAGTCGCCTTTATAGCCGTAGGACTCACGCGCGCGCTTGAAGGCGGCGTTAATAGAACGCAGGCGATGTTGCAGGATCTGCGGGAAGCAGAACAGTGCAGGCAAACGCTGGCCCTGGGCTTCACGGGCTTTCACCAGTTTAGCAAGGTCCACGCGCGCTTCAGGGACGTCCGGATCCGGGCAGACGCTGATGTGGCCCAGTTCGTTAACGTCGTAGTAGTTATTGCCCCACCAGGCAATATTGTAAGTGCGCAGCATCTTGCTGGCTTCCTCGGAGCTCATCGCAACCTCCTGCATAGAACGTAGTACACCCTGTTCGCCCGCTGACGAAGGCGAAAAAGAAGACATGTCGTCAGACATAGCGAACCTCAACTCTTTGTATTAAGTGTAAAACAGTTGACTACTATCGCAGCGTTATACGGCGATAACAACCCATAAACGGCTCCGTTTCCCAGCAGAGTATGCTGAAAACCAGACCGTGCGACCGGTTTCTTATTCATATCATTGTAAAACACGTATCCGAACTCTGTATGACAAGGTTCGGCGAAACCACGAGAAAACTCTTGTATTAACAAGAGCGCCCTTGTTCAGTTTTCACAGAGCGTAACCGGCCCTTGAATCCTGAGAAGCGCCGAGATGGGTATAACATCGGCAGGTTTGCAGACTAGAAATGCGGGTTGCGGGAATCAAATGCGCGCCAGAACGGCTGCGCTGAATGTGCGGAAAACGATGGTTCATTATCTCGTATCACCTCCACGGCCGCCTCTGCTGAAACGGACCACAAGCCAAAGCTAAAAGTTCACTGCTTAACCCGGCTGGAAGTGGCGACACGATGAGTTCATCGAGCGCTTATTTTATATGAGCCGCGCGCCGCGTTTTATACCGAGAACAGGGGTAAAAAGCAAAAGATAAATGTGCGTGTTGCCGGGGCCGTCAGGAATTATTGCCAGCCGCAATTTCAACTGAGTGAGAGGTTAGTCAAAAAAAACTGGAAATCGGGCGAAGAAGTGACCTAAAATAGCCATCCAGATGTTAATCCATCTATACTGATTAACACTCATACTGCCAGTGTCAAAAACCTGCAGGCCTTGGTAGAATTATCTCCTTTGGCTATTCCACACAGCAGCTTGAGCTAACCAAATTCCTCTTAGGTGAAATAAAACATGGCAAAACACCTGTTTACGTCCGAGTCCGTATCAGAAGGACATCCTGATAAAATTGCTGACCAAATCTCCGATGCGGTGCTGGATGCGATCCTGGAGCAGGATCCAAAAGCGCGCGTAGCGTGTGAAACCTATGTCAAAACCGGCATGGTTCTGGTTGGCGGTGAGATCACCACCAGCGCATGGGTTGATATCGAAGAGATCACCCGTAACACGGTGCGTGAGATCGGCTATGTGCATTCTGATATGGGCTTTGATGCCAACTCCTGCGCGGTACTGAGCGCGATTGGCAAACAGTCTCCAGACATCAACCAGGGCGTTGACCGTGCCGATCCGCTGGAACAGGGCGCGGGCGATCAGGGTCTGATGTTCGGCTATGCAACCAACGAAACCGACGTGCTGATGCCAGCACCGGTCACCTACGCACACCGTCTGGTGCAGCGTCAGGCTGAAGTGCGTAAAAACGGTACCCTGCCATGGCTGCGCCCGGATGCGAAAAGTCAGGTAACCTTCCAGTACGACGACGGTAAAATCGTCGGTATTGACGCGGTGGTTCTGTCTACCCAGCACTCCGAAGATATCGATCAGAAATCCCTGCAGGAAGCAGTGATGGAAGAGATCATCAAGCCGGTTCTGCCGACCGAATGGCTGAGCTCTGCGACCAAATTCTTCATCAACCCAACCGGACGCTTCGTTATCGGCGGCCCAATGGGTGACTGCGGTCTGACCGGTCGTAAAATCATCGTTGATACCTACGGCGGCATGGCGCGTCACGGTGGCGGTGCATTCTCCGGTAAAGATCCGTCTAAAGTTGACCGTTCTGCGGCGTACGCTGCACGTTATGTGGCGAAAAACATCGTTGCTGCCGGCCTGGCTGACCGCTGCGAGATCCAGGTTTCCTACGCTATCGGCGTGGCTGAACCAACCTCCATCATGGTTGAAACCTTTGGTACTGAAAAAGTGCCTTCAGAACAGCTGACGCTGCTGGTGCGCGAGTTCTTCGACCTGCGTCCATACGGCCTGATTCAGATGCTGGATCTGCTGCACCCAATCTACAAAGAAACCGCGGCATACGGTCACTTTGGTCGTGAACATTTCCCATGGGAAAAAACCGACAAAGCCGCCCTGCTGCGTGAAGCTGCCGGTCTGAAGTAATCGACTGACAGCGTTAAAAAGGCCAGCCTTTGTGCTGGCCTTTTTTTATGCTTGAAACCGATTACACCATGCCGAATATAACCCGCTTTCAGAATAATCTCTTTGCCTGATCGTCTTTCTTCTGCTGTTACATTTCATTTCAGTTAAGTCCGAAATTCTAACAAACGCGATGCACATCACCTCGTTTACCTCTATATTTTCAAAGCTTTAATTATTTTTACGGTTTCGCGTTAGTGTAACCGATTACACCTATGTGATTAATCTCACATATTTTTACGGGTCACTCACCTACCCTTTACATCAATAAAACTGATAACCCAACTGGAGGGCATAATGCCTGACAATAAAAAACAGGGGCGTACGTCCAACAAGGCGATGACATTCTTCGTCTGTTTCCTCGCTGCCCTGGCAGGATTACTTTTTGGCCTGGATATCGGCGTGATTGCCGGTGCATTACCTTTCATCACTGACGAGTTCCAGATCAGCGCTCACACCCAGGAATGGGTGGTCAGCTCCATGATGTTTGGCGCTGCCGTCGGGGCCGTCGGCAGCGGCTGGCTCTCCTTCAAGCTCGGGCGTAAAAAGAGCCTGATGATTGGCGCGATCCTGTTCGTTGCCGGTTCACTCTTCTCTGCCGCAGCGCCTAACGTTGAGGTTCTGCTGGTTTCCCGCGTGCTGCTCGGCCTGGCCGTGGGCGTGGCGTCCTATACCGCCCCGCTTTACCTGTCTGAAATCGCGCCGGAGAAAATCCGCGGCAGTATGATTTCGATGTATCAGCTCATGATCACCATCGGTATTTTGGGCGCGTACCTTTCCGATACCGCGTTTAGCTACAGCGGCGCATGGCGCTGGATGCTCGGCGTGATCATCATCCCGGCCATTCTGCTGCTGATTGGGGTCTTCTTCCTGCCGGACAGCCCGCGCTGGTTTGCCGCAAAACGTCGATTCCACGATGCCGAACGCGTACTGATGCGCCTGCGCGACACCAGCGCCGAAGCGAAAAACGAGCTGGAAGAGATCCGCGAAAGCCTGAAGGTCAAACAGTCCGGCTGGGCGCTGTTTAAAGAGAACAGCAACTTCCGCCGCGCGGTGTTCCTCGGCGTACTGCTTCAGGTGATGCAGCAGTTCACCGGGATGAACGTCATCATGTATTACGCGCCAAAAATCTTTGAGCTGGCGGGCTACACCAACACCACCGAGCAGATGTGGGGGACCGTCATCGTGGGTCTGACCAACGTGCTGGCGACCTTTATCGCCATCGGTCTGGTGGACCGCTGGGGACGTAAGCCAACCCTGACGCTGGGCTTCCTGGTGATGGCGGTCGGGATGGGTGTCCTCGGTACCATGATGCATGTGGGCATTCACTCACCAACCGCCCAGTACTTTGCGGTAGGTATGCTGCTGATGTTTATCGTCGGGTTTGCGATGAGCGCCGGCCCGCTGATTTGGGTGCTGTGCTCTGAGATCCAGCCGCTGAAAGGGCGTGATTTTGGTATCACCTGCTCTACCGCAACCAACTGGATTGCCAACATGATCGTCGGCGCAACGTTCCTGACCATGCTCAATACCCTGGGCAACGCGAACACCTTCTGGGTCTACGCCGGTCTGAATATCTTCTTTATTGTGCTGACTATCTGGCTGGTTCCTGAAACCAAACACGTTTCTCTGGAACATATTGAACGTAACCTGATGAAAGGTCGTCCTCTGCGCGAAATCGGCGCCCACGACTGATCCTCATGCGGGGGGCGCCTCTTGCGCCTCCCCGCTTCGCGCTTTATGCTCTGCCCCTATGAAAGCACCCCGTCTCCCCATCGCCCTTCAGCAAGCCGTTATGCGCTGCCTGCGGGAAAAACTCGCCCAGGCGAACCTGAAGCTCGGTCGCAATTACCCTGAACCTAAGATCGTTTATCAGCAGCGCGGAACCGCGGCCGGCACCGCCTGGCTCGAGCCTTATGAGATCCGCCTTAACCCGGTGCTGATGATGGAAAACCAGAAGGCGTTTATCGAGGAAGTGGTACCGCACGAGCTGGCGCATCTGCTGGTGTGGAAACACTTCGGACGCGTCGCGCCCCACGGGAAAGAGTGGAAGTGGATGATGGAAGCGGTGCTCGGCGTTCCGGCACGCCGTACCCATCAGTTCGAGCTGGAATCGGTGCGCCGCAATACCTTCCCCTACCGCTGCCAGTGTCAGCAGCATCAGCTTACCGTCCGCCGCCATAATCGCGTGGTGCGCGGCGAGGCGACTTACCGCTGCGTCAAATGCGGCGAGCCGCTGGTTGCGGAATAATCATCTGAACTTTCAGGAACTTTCCTGATCTGACTGATTGCATACGGGAACAACATTCGTTACGTTGCGGGCTCGTTTTGACACGGAGTGTAAGATGTCCCGTAATTTTTCTCTCGCGGTCGCCTTTCTGACGACGGCGCTCTCAGGCCATGCTCTGGCCGACGGTATCAACAGTTTTTCCCAGGCTAAGGCAGCAGGCGTGAAGGTGAACGCCGATGTGCCGGGCGATTTCTACTGCGGCTGTAAAATTAACTGGCAGGGTAAAAAAGGGGTCGTTGACCTTGAGTCCTGCGGCTATAAGGTGCGTAAAAACGAAAACCGCGCCAGCCGTATCGAATGGGAGCATGTCGTTCCGGCCTGGCAGTTTGGTCACCAGCGCCAGTGCTGGCAGGATGGCGGACGTAAAAACTGCGCCAAAGATCCGGTTTATCGCCAGATGGAAAGCGATATGCATAACCTGCAGCCTGCCGTAGGTGAAGTGAACGGCGACCGCGGTAATTTCATGTACAGCCAGTGGAACGGTGGCGAAGGCCAGTACGGCCAGTGCGGTATGAAGGTTGATTTTAAAGAGAAAGTCGCCGAGCCCCCTGCCCGCGCGCGCGGCAGTATCGCCCGCACCTACTTCTATATGCGTGACCGTTACGACCTCAACCTCTCCCGTCAGCAGACGCAGCTGTTCAACGCCTGGGACAAGCAGTACCCGGTGACGGAGTGGGAATGCCAGCGCGACGAACGTATCGCCAGAGTCCAGGGGAATCACAACCCTTACGTCCAGCGGGCTTGCCAGGCGCAAAAGAGCTAACCTACACTACGGCAATTCGCTTATATCGCATGACACATGGAATTTCTGACTATGCGCATTCCCCGCATTTACCATCCTGAACTGATTACCGCAGGCCGAGAAATCGCCCTGTCTGATGACGCCGCCAACCACGTTGGCCGCGTGCTGCGCATGGGCGCAGGTCAGGCAATACAGCTGTTCGACGGCTCGAACCAGGTTTTCGACGCGGAAATCACGCGGTCGGATAAAAAAAGCGTACACGTTAACGTGCTGCGTGGCGAAGTAGATGACCGGGAATCACCGCTGCACATCCATCTGGGCCAGGTGATGTCGCGCGGCGAGAAAATGGAGTTCACCATTCAGAAATCCATTGAACTGGGTGTAAGCCTCATTACGCCACTTTTTTCTGAGCGCTGTGGCGTTAAACTGGATGCGGAACGTCTGAACAAAAAGATCCAGCAGTGGCAGAAAATCGCCATTGCGGCTTGCGAACAGAGTGGCCGCAACCGTATTCCGGAGATCCGCCCGGCGATGGATCTGGAGGACTGGTGTGCAGAAGAGGACAGCGGGCTGAAGCTCAATCTTCATCCGCGCGCCAGCGCCAGCATCAATACGCTGCCCCTGCCCGTTGAGCGCGTACGCCTGCTGATTGGCCCCGAAGGCGGCCTGTCGGCGGATGAAATTGCGATGACGGCACGTTACCAGTTTACTGATATTCTGTTGGGACCTCGCGTTCTGCGCACTGAGACAACGGCACTCACGGCCATTACCGCGCTACAGGTACGGTTTGGCGATCTGGGTTGAAGCATTAACGGAGAAGAACATGATCAAGCTCGGCATCGTGATGGACCCCATCGCAAACATTAACATCAAGAAAGATTCCAGCTTCGCCATGCTGCTGGAAGCGCAGCGTCGCGGCTATGAACTCCACTATATGGAGATGAACGATCTTTACCTGATCAACGGTGAAGCCCGCGCGCGCACCCGCATCGTTAACGTCGAGCAGAACTACGACAAATGGTACGAATTCGGCACCGAGCAGGACATTGCCCTGGCCGATCTCAACGTCATCCTGATGCGTAAAGATCCGCCGTTCGACACCGAATACATCTACTGCACCTATATCCTTGAGCGTGCTGAAGAGAAAGGCACGCTGATCGTCAACAAGCCGCAGAGCCTGCGCGACTGCAACGAGAAGCTCTACACCGCCTGGTTCTCTGACCTGACGCCGGAAACCCTGGTGACCCGCAGCAAAGCGCAGCTGAAGGAATTCTGGCAGAAGCACGGCGATATCATCATGAAGCCGCTGGACGGCATGGGCGGCGCGTCGATTTTCCGCGTGAAAGAGAGCGATCCGAACATTGGCGTGATTGCCGAAACGCTGACCGAGCTGGGCACGCGTTACTGCATGGCGCAGAACTATATTCCGGCGATCAAAGACGGCGACAAACGCGTTCTGGTGGTGGATGGCGAACCGGTTCCTTACTGCCTGGCGCGTATCCCGCAGGGTGGCGAAACCCGCGGTAATCTGGCCGCCGGTGGCCGTGGAGAACCCCGTCCGCTGACCGAAAGCGACTGGGAAATTGCCCGCCGCGTTGGCCCGACGCTGAAAGCCAAAGGCCTGATCTTCGTTGGCCTGGATATCATCGGCGATCGCCTGACCGAAGTGAACGTCACCAGCCCGACCTGCATTCGTGAAATTGAAGCGGAATTCCCGATTTCGATCACCGGAATGCTGATGGACGCTATCGAAAAACGTTTACAGAAATAACCTAACAATACTATTAGTGACAGCGCCTGTGTTTGTCCCCATACTGGGCGCTGTCGCTTTTTAAACCAGGAAACAGTACCTCTGACAATGAATTTACAGCATCACTTTCTTATTGCCATGCCTGCTCTCCAGGACCCGATTTTTCGCCGCGCCGTGGTGTATATTTGTGAATACAATGAAGACGGCGCGATGGGCATTATCATCAATAAACCGCTGGAAAATCTTCAGGTTGAAGGAATTCTGGACAAGCTGAAAATCCCGGCTGAAGCGCGACTGCCGGAAATCCGGCTTGATAAACCCGTGATGCTGGGTGGACCTCTTGCAGAAGATCGCGGTTTTATCCTGCATACGCCGCCGGTATTCTCTTCCAGCATTCGCATCTCCGACAACACCGTTATCACGACATCGCGTGACGTGCTCGAAACGCTGGGCACCGCAGAGCAGCCTTCTGAAGTGCTGGTTGCGCTGGGCTATTCATCGTGGGAGAAAGGCCAGCTTGAGCAAGAGATACTCGATAACGCCTGGCTGACCGCGCCTGCGGACATGAACATCCTGTTTAAAACCCCTATCGCCGATCGCTGGCGTGACGCGGCGAAGCTGATTGGCATTGATATCCTGACCATGCCAGGCGTAGCGGGGCACGCCTGATGAGCGGAACGCTTCTGGCCTTCGATTTTGGTACTAAAAGCATTGGCGTTGCCGTGGGTCAGCGCATCACCGGTACCGCGCGTCCACTCACGGCCCTGAAGGCTAATGACGGCACGCCAGACTGGAATCTTATCGAGCGCCTGCTCAAAGAGTGGCAGCCGGATGACGTGATTGTTGGGCTGCCGCTGAACATGGATGGTACAGAACAGCCGCTTACCGCCCGGGCGCGTAAGTTCGCCAATAAAATCCATGGCCGCTTTGGCGTCTCCGTGAAGCTTCACGACGAGCGTCTTAGCACCGTCGAAGCGCGTGCGGGCCTGTTTGAGCACGGCGGCTTCCGGGCGCTCAACAAGGGCAGCGTGGACTCCGCTTCAGCAGTCATCATCCTCGAAAGCTATTTCGAACAGGGCTTTTAGACTCAGGGGCCTACAGCCGCCCCTGCGCCCGTCTCTCCGCCAGGCTCTGGTCAAAGTTCTGCATTCCTGCCTGCTGACCGGTCTGGATGATGCCGGGCAGTTGCCACGTTTTCCCTTCACGAATAAGATTCGCCGCCGCTGCGGTGTTCACCAGCAGTTCATACAGCGCAACGCGCCCGCCCTGGAGATCGGGAAGCAGCTTTTGCGCCAGCACCGCCCGCAGGCTGCCGGCCAGCTGGTTACGCACCGGATCTTTCTCCTGCGCCGGGAACGTATCGACCAGCCGTTCAATCGCCTGCGATGCCCCGCGCGTGTGCAGCGTCGCCAGCACCAGATGTCCGGTTTCCGCGGCCGTCAGCGCCAGGCGGATCGTTTCGCTGTCGCGCAGCTCTCCCAGCAGAATAACGTCCGGATCCTGGCGTAAGGCACTGCGCAGCGCGTCGGCAAATGACGGGCTGTGCTGGCCTATCTCCCGCTGCTGGATCAGGCAACGCTCGCTCTGGTAGATAAACTCCACCGGATCTTCAAGCGTGAGGATATGACCGTCAGCATGGCGGTTAAGAAAATCGACCATCGCCGCCAGCGTAGTGGATTTACCGCTGCCGGTTGCCCCTGTCACCAGAATCAACCCGGCGTCATTGGACAACAGTTCCGGGATTGCCCGCGGCGCGCCCAGCGAAGCGAGCTGCGGGCAGGTACGCGGCAACAGCCGCAGCGTCACAGAGATCCCGCTCATCTGCTTAAAGGCACTGCCGCGCAGACGCTGGCCTCCCGTTACCGTCGCGGCAAAGTCCACCTGCCCGTTCGCCCACCAGGTTCCCTGCTGCTCATCGTTGAGCCACGCTTTTAATAACGCCCCAACGTCGGGAGGCGGAAAGGGAGCAGGCTCAAGCCGGCCTAATCTGCGCCAGCGCGGCGGTGAATCACTGCACAGGTGTAGATCGGAGACGTTATGCTTTACACTAAGGGCCACAATTTCTTCCACATCCATAGACTACTCCTCGGAAAATGAACGACATTGCGCATAACCTGGCACAGGTCCGGGACAAAATCTCAGCCGCCGCAACGCGTTGCGGCCGGGCTTCAGAAGAAATTACGCTGCTTGCAGTTAGCAAAACCAAGCCTGCGAGCGCCATCGCAGAAGCCATTGATGCAGGCCAGCGGGCGTTTGGTGAAAACTACGTGCAGGAAGGCGTGGATAAAATTCGCTACTTCCAGGAACAGGGAAAGACGAGTCTGCAATGGCACTTTATTGGCCCGCTGCAGTCGAACAAAAGCCGTCTGGTGGCAGAGCACTTCGACTGGTGCCATACCATCGACCGTCTGCGTATTGCTACCCGTCTGAATGACCAGCGTCCGGCAGAAATGTCGGCACTCAACGTGCTTATTCAGGTCAACATCAGCGACGAAAACAGCAAGTCCGGCATTGCGCTGAGCGAACTGGACGCGCTGGCCGCAGAGGTGGCCGAACTGCCGCGCTTAACCCTGCGCGGGCTGATGGCAATTCCGGCGCCTGAGTCAAGTTATGAAAGGCAGTTTGCCGTGGCACAGCAAATGGCTGTAGCATTTGAGGCGCTTAAAGCGCGCTATAACACGGTAGACACGCTTTCTTTGGGCATGTCGGATGATATGGAAGCCGCCATCGCGGCAGGCAGCACTATGGTGCGCATCGGCACGGCAATTTTCGGTGCGCGCGACTACTCAAAATAATAAGGAAACCTGAGGAACGCCATGAAGACGTTGACTTTCCTGCTCTCAACTGTGCTTGAGCTGTATACGATGGCGCTTTTGCTGCGCGTCTGGATGCAGTGGGCCCGCTGTGATTTTTACAATCCGTTCTCGCAGTTCGTCGTGAAAATCACGCAACCTATTGTCGGACCATTGCGCCGTATTATCCCGGCCATGGGCCCCATCGACAGTTCGTCTCTGCTGGTGGCGTTTATTCTGAGCGTTATCAAAGCGATCGTGCTGTTTATGGTCATCACCTTCCAGCCGATTATCTGGATTGCTGCGGTCCTGATTCTGGTCAAAACCGTCGGCCTGCTGATTTTCTGGGTGCTGCTGGTCATGGCCATTATGAGCTGGGTGAGCCAGGGGCGTAGCCCGGTGGAGTATGCTTTGATTCAGCTGGCCGAGCCGCTGCTGCGTCCGATCCGCAACCTGCTTCCGTCTATGGGCGGCATCGATTTTTCCCCGATGATCCTGGTTCTGCTGCTCTATGTGGTCAACATGGGGATCGCTGAGCTGTTACAGTCCACGGGCAACATGCTGCTGCCGGGGCTGTGGATGGCGCTATGAGTGCAGTAAGCACCTGCGCTGACGGGCTGGTCTTGCGGCTGTATATTCAGCCCAAAGCCAGCCGTGACACTATTGTTGGGCTGCATGGCGACGAGTTAAAAGTCGCCATCACCGCCCCGCCGGTTGACGGCCAGGCGAACGCGCATCTGACCAAATATCTGGCAAAACAGTTTCGCGTCGCCAAAAGCCAGGTCATCATTGAAAAAGGTGAACTTGGGCGACATAAACAGGTAAAAATCCTTAATCCGCAATCTATCCCGACGGAAGTCGCGGCTCTGAAAGAACAGGACTAAACCATGCAGAAAGTTGTTCTCGCGACCGGCAACGCCGGTAAAGTGCGCGAGCTGGCCTCGCTATTAAATGATTTTGGGCTGGACGTGGTCGCCCAGACCGATCTTGGCGTGGAGTCCGCCGAAGAGACGGGGCTGACGTTTATCGAAAACGCGATCCTGAAAGCACGCCACGCCGCGCAGATTACCGGCCTGCCAGCAATTGCCGACGACTCCGGCCTGGCCGTGGATTTTCTCGGCGGTGCGCCGGGGATTTACTCCGCGCGCTACTCCGGCGTTGACGCCACCGACCAGCAGAATCTGGAAAAGCTGCTTGTCGCCCTGAAAGACGTCCCGGACGAGCAGCGCACCGCGCAGTTCCACTGCGTACTGGTTTATATGCGTCACGCGGAAGACCCTACGCCGATCGTCTGCCACGGCAGCTGGCCGGGCGTGATAACCCGTGAAGCGGCTGGCAACGGCGGCTTTGGCTACGACCCGATTTTCTTTGTCCCGACCGAGGGCAAAACCGCTGCGGAACTGACCCGCGAAGAGAAAAGCGCGATTTCCCACCGAGGACGCGCGCTTAAACTGTTACTGGAAGCACTGCGTAATGGCTAATTTGCCGCCTCTGAGTCTTTATATTCACATCCCGTGGTGCGTGCAGAAATGCCCGTACTGCGATTTCAACTCGCACGCGCTGAAGGGCGAAGTGCCGCACGATGACTACGTTGCGCATCTGCTGGCCGACCTGGACACCGATGTACCTTACGCACAGGGACGTGAAGTTAAGACCATTTTCATTGGTGGCGGTACACCGAGCCTGCTGTCCGGCCCGGCGATGCAGACGCTGCTGGACGGCGTGCGTGCGCGCCTGAACCTGGCCGCGGATGCTGAAATTACGATGGAAGCCAACCCCGGCACCGTTGAAGCCGACCGTTTTGTCGACTATCAGCGCGCGGGCGTGAACCGCATCTCCATCGGCGTGCAGAGCTTTAGCGAACCGAAGCTAAAACGTCTGGGTCGCATTCACGGCCCGGAAGAGGCGAAGCGCGCGGCCAACCTGGCGACCGGGCTTAATCTTCGCAGCTTCAACCTCGATTTGATGCACGGCCTGCCGGATCAGTCGTTGGAAGAGGCGCTGGACGACCTGCGTCAGGCGATCGAACTGAACCCACCGCACCTGTCGTGGTATCAGCTCACCATCGAGCCAAACACACTGTTTGGCTCGCGCCCGCCGGTGCTGCCGGACGACGACGCGCTGTGGGATATCTTCGAGCAGGGCCACAGGCTGCTAACCGCTGCGGGCTATCAGCAGTATGAAACGTCCGCTTACGCGAAGCCGGGCTATCAGTGCCAGCACAACCTGAACTACTGGCGCTTTGGCGACTATCTGGGGATTGGCTGCGGCGCGCACGGCAAGGTGACCTTCCCGGACGGGCGCATTCTGCGCACGGCCAAAACCCGCCACCCTCGCGGGTATATGGAAGGCCGCTACCTGGAGCGTCAGCACGACGTTGAGGCGGCGGATAAGCCGTTTGAGTTCTTCATGAACCGCTTCCGTCTGCTGGAAGCCGCGCCGCGCGCGGAATTTGCGTGTTATACCGGGCTGTCGGAGTCGGTGATTCGCCCGCAGATCGACGAGGCGCTGGCCCAGGGGTATCTCACCGAGAGCGAGGTATTCTGGCAGATCACCGAGCACGGCAAGCTGTTCTTAAACTCCCTTCTTGAGCTGTTCCTCGCCGAAGAATCCTGAAGGCTGATTCAGGATTTTGCATCCCGTTCTGCCGGTTGAGGGAAAGGCTGGCAGAGTGTGGGGATGGAAAAATCAAAACAACTCCGAAAACAAATGACGCCCGAAGAATTACGCCTCTGGTATTTGCTCAGAGGTCGTCGTTTCTTTGGGTATAAGTTTCGCCGTCAGATGCCGATCGGGACCTATATCGTCGATTTTGCCTGCTTTAAGGCGAAACTGATCGTTGAGCTGGATGGGGGACAGCATCAGGGTGAAGAGGACTATGATTCACGTCGTACCGCGTTTTTGAATACGAACGGATGGGAAGTCGTACGGTTCTGGAATAATGAATTCAGGGCTAATGAGGAGGTGGTGTTGATGGCTATTCTGCAACGACTGCAATGCCTGATGCCCTCACCCTAACCCTCTCCCACAGGGAGAGGGAACGATTACACCCTCTCCCATGGGGAGAGGGCCGGGGTGAGGGGCCCAGCGCGCAGAGATCTTACTTAAGCGTCCCCACCAGCGCCTTCCGGCTATCTTCCAACGACACCACGCGTTTACACACGTCTTTGCCGAACTGCTGGAAATCATCTTCCTGGTTCTTCCACTCGTTCTGAATGGAGGTCTGCAAGCCGCCCAGACTGCCCAGCACGCCCTGCAGCGGGTTACCGCCGCCTTTCAGCACGGCTTTGGCGCCCATCTCGTTGATGCTGTCCTGCAGGATGCCGCCCATCGCCTGATTCACCAGCTGCTGCCCGTCAGCACGGACCTGATCAATCGCCTTGTAGTGGAACGTCAGGCCGTCGGTGCGCGTCTCGATAATGCGGTTCATCTGCTCTTTAAGCTGCTTATCGAGCTTCGTCAGGCGGGTGCGCATGTTGCTGCTCTCCCCCACCTCTTTGGTGATGATCTTATCCAGCGCGACGCGGCTTTTCTCAACGCGGGTCAGCGCGCCTTCGTTAATCCATGGCAGCGCGGTACGCAAATCGGCCTGATAGTCTTTCGCCTGCTCACGCTGTGCGGCAGTCAGGTTGTACTGCTTGCCGTTAAAGGTGACGTTCCCCTGCGGCGTAATCACCAGATTGCCGTTCTCGCCTTTGACCTGCACGGTTTGCGGGCTTAACACCACGTCATCACGCGGGGTGACGCTACATTGATAATCCGCATGGGCGGTGAATCCGGTTGCCATCAAAGCAACAGCCAGCAACGTTTTGCGCATCTTAAACACTCCCTCAGACAAAATGGGCCAGCTAATGCTGGCCCCTTACTGCTTTATTAGTCCCACCAAACGTCGAAAAGTTCGCTGACGCGGACATCTTCCAGCTTGTGGTCCTCAAGCCATTTACGTACCAGCGCCTGATGTTCTTCGGTGCATTTACCCACTTCCTGGGTGCAGATCAGACCTTCCCATGCCAGGTAGCCGCTACCGTCGAAGGCCAGCTTGTTTGGCTCAATCACGTCATTAATGAACGCATCCACGTCCTGATCGATCTGTTCTACACTGGTGCCTTCCGGGAAACGCCACGCAACGGAGAAGCCCACTTCCTGGAATTCTTCGATGTGCATCTTTTTACGCAGACGACGGCTACGATTCTTTGCCATTATTTCACCCTCTCGAACATTAAGTCCCATACACCGTGACCAAGACGATGGCCACGCTGTTCAAATTTCGTTACCGGACGCGATTCCGGACGCGGTACATAGTCGTTGCTCGCAGACTGGTTTTTATACCCATCCAGCGACGACATCACTTCCAGCATATGTTCCGCATACGGTTCCCAGTCGGTCGCCATATGGAAGACACCGCCCAGCTTCAGCTTACTTTTCACCAGCTCGGCAAACGGTGCCTGAACGATACGGCGTTTATTATGACGTGCTTTGTGCCACGGGTCAGGGAAAAAGAGCTGAACCATGGTTAAAGAATTGTCAGGAATCATTTTATGCAGCACTTCCACCGCGTCGTGACACATTACGCGCAGGTTATCAACGCCCTCTTCATGGGCCGTTGCCAGGCATGCCCCCACGCCCGGGGAGTGGACTTCGATACCGAGGAAGTTCTGCTCCGGGCGGGCTTTCGCCATGGTCACCAGCGAGGTGCCCATACCAAAACCGATCTCCAGCGTGACGGGTGCTTCGCGGCCAAACAGTTCAGTAAAGTCCAGAGGCTGCTCGCTGAACTCAACGCCCATCACCGGCCAGTAGTTGTCCAGCGCATGTTGCTGCCCTTTTGTCAGGCGGCCCTGACGGCGGACAAAGCTGCGAATACGGCGCAGCGGGCGACCGTTTTCATCAAATTCCGGTGAAATGACGTCGTTTTTCATAAAAGAGTTGTCTGCTTGTGAGAATGTTCGGGAAACGGGCATTATCCAAAGTTAAGGCTTCTATGCAAGCATGGGAAAGATCCGGTTTACAGCAGATTGACGCTGTGCTGCAATCTGCGTCCCTGATTATGCGAATCGATGACCATGCAAGCCTCTCAATTTTCAGCCCAGGTGCTGGACTGGTACGACAAATACGGGCGTAAAACCCTGCCCTGGCAAATTGAAAAAACGCCTTACAAAGTATGGCTCTCCGAGGTGATGTTGCAACAAACGCAGGTCGCCACGGTGATCCCTTACTTCGAGCGTTTTATGGCGCGCTTCCCGACGGTGACCGATCTGGCCAACGCGCCGCTGGACGAGGTCCTGCACCTGTGGACCGGTCTTGGCTATTACGCCCGCGCGCGTAACCTTCACAAGGCCGCACAGCAGGTTGCCACGCGCCACAACGGGACATTCCCGGAAACCTTCGACGAGGTGGCCGATCTCCCCGGCGTCGGACGTTCAACCGCAGGCGCTATTCTCTCCCTGTCTTTAGGCAAGCATTTCCCGATCCTCGACGGCAACGTGAAGCGCGTGCTGGCACGCTGCTATGCCGTCGACGGCTGGCCGGGGAAGAAGGACGTTGAAAAACGTCTGTGGGAAATTAGTGAAGCGGTCACCCCGGCCAACGGCGTCGAGCGTTTCAACCAGGCGATGATGGATCTCGGCGCGATGGTCTGCACGCGCTCAAAACCAAAATGCGAACTCTGCCCGGTGAATAATCTCTGCGTGGCGTATGCCAACCATTCATGGGCGCAATATCCGGGTAAGAAACCCAAACAGACGCTGCCGGAGCGCACCGGCTATATGCTGCTGATGCAGCACGACGACGAGGTATTCCTCGCCCAGCGTCCGCCGAGCGGCCTGTGGGGTGGTCTATACTGCTTCCCACAGTTTGAAAATGAAGACTTGCTGCGTGAATGGCTTAAACAGCGCGGAATTGCTGCCGATAACCTGACGCAGCTGACCGCGTTTCGCCATACCTTCAGCCATTTCCACCTGGATATTGTACCCATGTGGCTTCCCGTGTCGTCATTTGCCTCGTGCATGGATGAAGGCACCGCTCTCTGGTATAACTTAGCGCAACCGCCATCAGTCGGACTGGCGGCTCCCGTGGAGCGCCTGTTACAGCAATTACGTGCCGGTGCAATGGTTTAGCATCGACAAGAAAAAGAGGAATGAGTATGGCCAGAACGATTTTTTGTACTTTCCTGCAGCGTGACGCTGAAGGCCAGGATTTCCAGCTTTATCCGGGCGATCTGGGTAAACGCATCTACAATGAAATCTCCAAAGAAGCCTGGGGACAGTGGCAGAAAAAGCAGACCATGCTGATCAACGAGAAAAAACTCAGCATGATGAACCCGGAACACCGCAAGCTGCTGGAGCAGGAGATGGTGAGCTTCCTGTTCGAAGGCAAAGACGTGCACATCGAAGGCTATACGCCACCGGAAAAATAATATCGAGCGGCTGTTGCCGGGTGGCGCTGCGCTTACCCGGCCTACAAAACCGTAGGCCCGTGCAAGCGTAGCGCCGCCGGGCAATAGCAACGACTAAGCAAACACAACACGCACTCCCGGAATGATGAAAAAACTTTTAGCGCTAGCCCTTGTTGCGCCGTTGCTTGTCTCGTGTTCGTCAAAAAAAGGCGAAGATTACAACGAAGCCTGGATCAAGGACACCAACGGTTTTGACATTTTGATGGGGCAGTTTGCCCACAACATCGAGAATATATGGGGATTTAACGAAGTTCTTATTGCCGGACCTAAGGACTACGTTAAGTACACCGATGCCTATCAGACCCGTAGCCACATCAACTTTGATGAGGGTACGATCACGATTGAGACCATTGCAGGCACCGACCCTGCGGCACGACTCCGTCAGGCGATTATCAAAACCCTGCTGATGGGTGACGATCCGGGCTCTATCGATCTCTACTCCGATGCCGACGATATCACGATCTCGAAAGAGCCGTTCCTGTACGGCCAGGTTGTCGATCAGACCGGCCAGCCGATCCGCTGGGAAGGTCGCGCCACGAAATTTGCCGACTACCTGCTGCAGACGCGCCTGAAAAGCCGCTCTAACGGTCTGAAGATTATCTACAGCGTCACCATCAACCTCGTCCCGAACCACCTCGACAAGCGTGCGCATAAGTACATTGGGATGGTGCGTCAGGCCTCGCGCAAGTACGGCGTGGATGAGTCGCTGATCCTGGCGATTATGCAGACCGAATCCTCGTTCAACCCGTACGCGGTGAGCCGTTCCGACGCCCTGGGGCTGATGCAGGTTGTGCAGCACAGCGCCGGTAAAGACGTCTTCCGCGCGCAGGGGAAATCCGGCACGCCGAGCCGCAGCTATCTGTTCGATCCGCAGAGCAACATTGATACCGGCACGGCCTACCTGGCGATGCTGAACAATGTCTACCTGGGCGGCATTGATAACCCAACGTCGCGCCGCTATGCGGTGATCACCGCCTATAACGGCGGTGCGGGCAGCGTGCTGCGCGTCTTCTCAAATGACAAGGTGCAGGCTGCAAACATCATCAACAGCATGGCGCCGGGGGATGTCTACTCAACCCTCACCACCCGCCACCCGTCTGCGGAATCACGCCGCTATCTGTATAAGGTGAATACGGCGCAGAAGAACTATCGTCGCCGATAATCAACACACCTTCTCCTACAAGGAGAAGGTGTTCTGCTTCCCCTCTCCCCGTGGGAGAGGGTCAGGGTGAGGGCATCAGGCCGCACTCACTCACCCCACCCATACGAAAATGTTATTTGCATCACAATCCAAACTGCAAATTAATGTGGATTGCATTTTTTTGCGGGAGGTAACAAAACATATCGTTGCCAACTGATAGAATTGCATCAAATAACAACCCTGAATGTTCCCAAAACAACATATCTCCCGCTCACTTGTGAGGAAAGTAACATGAACCTTAAGCTGCAGCTTAAAATATTGTCGTTTCTGCAGTTCTGCCTGTGGGGTAGCTGGCTGACCACACTCGGCTCCTATATGTTTGTAACGCTCAAGTTCGACGGAGCGTCAATCGGTGCCGTATACAGCTCGCTCGGTATTGCGGCTGTCTTCATGCCAACGCTGCTCGGTATCGTGGCGGATAAATGGTTGAGTGCGAAGTGGCTGTACATGCTTTGCCATCTGGTGGGCGCGGGGACGCTGTTTATGGCAGCCCAGGTGACCACGCCGGGGGCGATGTTCATGGTGATCCTGCTTAACTCGCTGGCCTATATGCCAACGCTTGGCCTGATCAACACCATCTCCTACCACCGCATCAAGTCTGCGGGCATGGACATCGTGACCGACTTCCCGCCAATCCGTATCTGGGGCACCATCGGCTTTATCATGGCGATGTGGGGCGTGAGCTTCGCGGGCTTTGAACTGAGCCATATGCAGCTCTATATCGGTGCGGCGCTCTCCGTGGTCCTGGCCGTGTTTACCCTGACGCTGCCGCATATTCCGGTTTCTAACCAGCAGAAAAACCAGAGCTGGAGCGCCATGCTCGGCCTGGACGCGTTCGCGCTGTTTAAAAACAAGCGCATGGCGATCTTCTTTATCTTCTCCATGCTGCTGGGCGCTGAGCTGCAGATCACCAACATGTTCGGCAACACCTTCCTGCACAGCTTCGATAACAACCCGCTGTTTGCCGGAAGCTTTATCGTCGAGCACGCGTCGGTGATGATGTCCATCTCTCAGATCTCTGAGACGCTGTTCATCCTGACCATCCCGTTCTTCCTGAGCCGCTACGGCATCAAGAACGTCATGCTGATCAGTATCGCTGCATGGATGCTGCGCTTCGGCCTGTTCGCCTACGGTGACCCGAGCGCGTTCGGCACCGTGCTGCTGGTTCTGTCGATGATCGTTTACGGCTGCGCCTTCGACTTCTTCAACATCTCCGGTTCGGTGTTTGTGGAAAAAGAGGTGAAGCCTGAAATCCGCGCCAGCGCGCAGGGCATGTTCCTGATGATGACCAACGGCTTCGGCTGTATTCTGGGCGGCGTGGTGAGCGGTAAAGTGGTTGAGATGTACACCACCAACGGCATCACCAACTGGCAGCCCGTGTGGCTGATCTTCGCGGCGTACTCGCTGGTGCTGTTCTTCGCGTTCATCGCGCTGTTCAAGTACAAGCACGTGCGCGAGCCGCACGGTGCGCAGCCGATTGCGCATTAATCCTTGATGTCTTTTGCCCGGTGGCGGCTTCGCCTTACCGGGTCTACAAAAGCACGGAGAGTAGGCCGGGTGAGCGTTAGCGCCACCCGGCTATTTTATTGCAGACAGCACCCACCCCACCGACAGCAAATCCGCACTGCCGCCCGGGCTCAGATTGCGTTCAATCAATGCCTTATCCATCTTAAGCAACGCCTCGCGATCCCAGCCGTTAGCCAGCAGTTCCCGCGCGTAGCCCTGAACGTAGCGCAGCCCTTCAATGCCGCCGCGCGACACGAGATTAGTGTCCTGATTAACCGCCATCAGGCGCAGCAGCAGGCCGTGAAGCGATTGTCCGTTCCACGCATCCAAAGCCTTACGCGCCGTCGCAAAACCGCTTTCTGCCTCACCGCGTGCGCCGGTTAAGCCGTACTGCTGAAACTGCCGCTCGCCCGCCGTCGCCTGCCCGCTGCGCGCGGCCAGCTCACGCGATACCAGCCCGCTGCAGATGTTACTTACCTCACAGCAGAGGCTGTCTGCGGAGATATTTTTCACACGTCCGGCGGCGAAGCACAGTAAACCCAGGGCAAAAATCCCGCCCTTGTGGGTGTTCACTCCGTTCGTCGCGTCATACATCGCCTGCTCGCAGGCCATCCCCATCGGGCGGATAATCCGAAGCTGTGCGTCAGCGGGTTTATCCGCATGCGCACTACCCAGCTCGGTAAAACGCGAAAACCACGGCGTAATCGCCGCAATGCTGCGGACGAACAGCGCGTGGTCCATATCGCGATGGGAACCGTTATTGAGCTTGTCCACCAGCCCCGGCTTGGGCGTCAGCTCCAGCTCCTGCCACAGCGCCGCTTCGGCAAGCGCGGGCACGTCAGCCGGGCGCGGTTTAGTCGCGAGCAAACCAGTCATCGATCGTCTTCTCCACGCGGGAAACTACCGCCTCAACAGGATGCTTTCGCGAACGGGAGCAGGCGTGAGCGGGCTCGTCGCAGATCAGGCAGCGTCTGAGATTCGCCCCCAGCGACTGACGCCCGACGTGGCCGTGCTGAGGGCAGATCACGTCCAGATCCCACAGCCTGCCGAGCGGGTGCGTCTGCTCCAGATCCGCACAGTGCGCTTTGATTTCCGCCGCCGGATGGGCCACGCACCACAGGGCTTCTGGCCCGGTAGGGAGCCACAGCACCTGGCGGTCCAGCACCTGCCAGCGGTTTTCCCACAGCAGCTGGTCGCACATTTGCAGCGCCACGCCCATGGTATTGCGATAGCGCAGGCTGTCTTTGATTTCTCCCGGCGTGACCAGCGTGAGGGAGATCACCGGCTGTTGATAGTGCTCAAGCATGTCAGCCTGGCGCGCCGCGCGGCGATCTTTCGCCGCCAGCAGTTCATCCAGGCTGACACCCGCCCGCACGGGTGTCGCTATTGTCATAACTACTCCTTTACCTGTCGCACGGTGTCGATCACGCTGCCGTCGCGGTAGCGGATCACCCCGACGATTTTGTCGGTAAATTCAATCGGTTTTGGTACGCCCGTCAGGGAAATCGCCCGCTCGTAAAGCGCGCTGATATCCACAACGCTGAGCCCGGCTTCCAGCAGCCGCTCGCGGATCTCCGGGCGCGCCGGATTGACCGCAATGCCGTGGTCGGTGACCAGCACGTCGATGCTTTCGCCCGGCGTGAGGCGCGTGGTAACCCGCTTCACGACCGTCGGAATACGGCTGCGCAGCAGCGGCGCGACCACAATGGTCAGGTTCGCCGCGGCGGCCACGTCGCAGTGACCGCCGGACGCGCCGCGCATCACCCCATCGGAGCCGGTGATAACGTTGACGTTGAAATCGACGTCAATTTCGAGGGCGCTGAGGATCACCACGTCGAGCTGATCGCAGCTTGCCGCCTTGCTGCCGGGGTTGGCGTAAACGTTGGTGGAGATCTCAACGTGGTTCGGGTTGCGCGCCAGCGAGGCTGCCGCCTGGCCGTCAAAGCACTGGGTATCGAGCAGCTTTTCGATGAGCCCCTTCTCGTGCAAATCCACCAGGCTGCCGGTGATGCCGCCGAGCGCAAAGCGTGCCTTCACGCCGCTGCGCTCCATCTTCTCTTCCATAAAGCGCGTGCAGGCGGTCGCCGCCGCGCCGGAGCCGGTCTGCATCGAGAAGCCCGGTTTGAAGTAGCCGGAGTGTTCAATGACGTCTGCCGCATAGCGGGCAATCATCAGCTCGCGCGGGTTGCTGGTGACGCGCGCCGCGCCCACGCTGATTTTCGCCGGGTCGCCCACGCTTTCAACCTGCACGATGTAGTCCACCTGGTCCTGCACCAGGCTGGCGGGCATGTTGGGGAACGGCACCAGGGCTTCGGTCAGCAGCACCACCTTGCGGGCAAAGTGCGCGTCCACCATCGCGTAGCCCAGGGACCCGCAGCACGATTTACCGTGCGTTCCGTTGGCGTTGCCAAACTCATCGCTGCACGGCACGCCGAGAAACGCCACGTCGATATTCAGCTCGCCGTCCTGGAGCAGCTTCACGCGCCCGCCGTGGGAGTGGATTTGCACCGGCTCGTCCATCAGCCCGTGGGAAATGGCGTCCGCCAGCCTGCCGCGCATCCCAGAGGTGTAAATCCGGGTGATGACGCCGCTTTCAATATGCTCGATCAGCGCGTCGTTGCAGGTCATCAGCGAGCTGGAGGCCAGCGTCAGGTTTTTAAAACCCATCCGCGCCAGCAGCGCCACGACGGTGTTGATCACCCGGTCGCCTTCGCGAAACGCATGGTGGAAGGAGATGGTCATCCCGTCCTGCAGGCCGCAGCGCTTAACCGCCTCTTCAACAGAGGCGCAGAGCTTGCGGCTGTGCTTCGCGTCGCTGTCCGCCAGCCACGGCGTGGCGCTGTGGGCGGTATCAAAAGGTTTTAAGTCCCGCAGATGGGGAAAATTCACGTGAAGAAGTTCTGTCTGATTCATCATCTCATCCTTACCGACGCACGCCGGAGGCCGCCGCGCGCTCCAGCACCACCTGCGCGTGGTTAATAATCGGTGCATCCACCATTTTGCCGTTGAGCGACACCACGCCCAGGCCGTTACGCTCGCCCTCTTCTGCCGCCTCAATCACCCTTTTGGCGTGATCCACCTCTTCCTGCGTCGGGGCGTAGGCGTTGTGCAGCAGGTCAATCTGGCGCGGGTTAATCAGCGATTTGCCGTTGAAGCCCATCTTGCGGATCAGTTCGACCTCGCGAAGGAACCCGGCCTCGTCGTTAACGTCTGACCACACCACGTCGAAGGCGTCGATGCCCGCCGCGCGGGCGGCGTGCAGCACGGCGCAGCGGGCGTAGAACAGCTCGGTGCCGTCGCCGCGCTCGGTCTGCATGTCCATCACGTAGTCAAAGGCGGCCAGCGCGATGCCGATGAGGCGCGGAGAGCTGCGGGCAATCGCCACGGCGTTGATAACGCCAATGGCCGATTCAATCGCCGCCATCACGCGGGTGGAGCCGACCTCGCGCCCGCACTCGCGCTCGATACGCTCAAGGTGGCCTTCCAGCTCGTAGATATCGTCCGGCGTGTCGGTTTTCGGCAGGCGGATCACGTCCACGCCGGCCCGCACGGCAGCTTCCAGATCCAGCAGGCCAAACGGCGTGCTGAGCGGGTTAATGCGCACCACGGTTTCGATATCCTGATACATCGGGTGCTGAAGCGCGTGGAACACCAGCATGCGCGCGGTATCCTTCTCGCGCAGGGCGACGGCGTCCTCAAGGTCAAACATGATGGAGTCGGGACGGTAGATAAAGGCGGTTGAGAGCATGGCGGCGTTGGCGCCCGGCAGGAATAGCATGCTGCGGCGGAGTTTGCTCATTTCAGCGCCCCCCAGTTGATGCCCTGTTCATCGGCGGCACGCATCAGCGCGCTTTGCAGGCGGGCGCGGATAACACAGTCCAGCGCCCCTTTGTCTTCAATAATGATTAATCCCTGGTGCACGTTCATGGCGCGCAACGTGTCGTTGACCACCTGGCGAATCTGCTCGCCAAACTGCTTAATCACTTCACTGTGGATGACTATCTCCAGCTCGCCGTAAGCGGGAGCGATTTTCACCATCAGGTCGCTGGACTCCTGCGTTCCGGCCAGCGCCTCCCTTACAATTTTCATGATAATTTCCTGGTAGTTAAGCGACTTCCGCACTCGCACGGTAATGCGTTTCGAGATGCGCGAAGGTGGAGTCCGGGACAATCTCCCGGATCCGGGAAAACTGCTGTGTTTTCAGTAAGCGGCGCACTTCAGACGCTGATATGGCGTTGCCGGTGGCCTTGATGCGCGGCATTTCCACCACCTCGATATGCGAGGCCAGCAGGTCGTGCAGCGTCTGGTTGTACTGGCGGGTGATATCGCAAAACGGCTCGGAGCCGATGAAGCGGTGCGTGATACCGAGCGCCGGAGCGATGAAGTCCCGGAAGATCAGCACGTCAATCTCGCTCCACGCCTGCTGCACTTTGCCGGTCTCCTTCAGGAAGTAGGCCGGGAAGGTGGCGCGGGAGATGATGTACTGCGAACCTTCATGCACCACCACGTTCGGCAGATGCGCCACGCCCGCGCGCACCATCTCAAGGCGCGCGCTGAACGGGAAGAACGAGGCGTCTTCACGCACCACGAACAGATGCAGGGCGTCGCACCGCGTCGCCGCCTGCTCCACCAGATGGCGATGTCCGAGGGTGAACGGATTGGCGTTCATCACTATCGCGCCAATGTTCTCCCCGCACCTGCGCTTCGCGCGCAGGGAACGGCAGTAGCGTTCGATCCCCTGCGGGGTGTTCTCCATCAGCACCGCGTTGTTCCCGCTTTGGGCAATCGGCCAGAAGCCGCTGCGGGCAAAGCGCTCCCGGTTGCACGGCCGGGTGCAGAGGAAGAGGTGAAAATGGCCGCGCTCCAGCGCCGCATTTTCCACCTCTGCCAGCAGCCGCGCGCTGAGGTTCTCGCCGCGAAGCTGTTCGTTGACCGCCACGCATTTGATGACGTTGGCAGCAAGCCCTGCACAACCCACCAGCTGCGAGCCGGACCAGGCTTCGACAAACAGCGTGATGTCGTTGTCCAGGCCAAGGCCGCTGTCTGCCAGCAGGTAACGGATCTGGCTTAAGCGTTCCGGGTGCTTCGCCACCAGCGTGTGGCGAAAATCGATGGGTTGCGAGTGCATGCTGCCGCCTTACTTAATGTGCTGCCGCAAGCCCGACGGCCGGCGCTTCCACGATCACGTTGCTCAGATGACCGATATGCTCGATCTCTACCTCAATGCGATCGCCCTCTTTCATAAACAGCGGTGGGTTACGTTTTTTACCCACCCCGCCAGGCGAGCCGGTGATGATCACGTCGCCCGGGCTTAAGCGGGTAAAGGTGCTGATGTACTCGATCAGCTCCGCCACCTTGTGGATCATGCTGCTGGTGTTGTCTTCCTGCACCATGCGGCCGTTCAGCCAGGTGCGGATCGCCAATTGATGCGGGTCCGGGATCTCATCCGCCGTCGCCATCCACGGGCCAAACGCGCCGGTCTGACGCCAGTTTTTACCGGCGGTAAACCAGGTGTGCTGCCAGTCGCGGGCGGAGCCGTCCATGTAGCAGCTGTAGCCCGCCACGTGGCGCAGGGCGTCGTCGCGGCTGATGTTCTCCCCGCCTTTGCCGATGATCACCGCCAGCTCGCCTTCATAGTCGAATTCGCTGGAGTGGCGCGGCTTCAGCACCGGCTCGTTGTGGCCGGTCTGTGAATCCGGGAAGCGGACAAACAGCGTCGGGGCCGGGTTATGCTGGTCAAACTCCTTGCGCTTGTCGGCGTAGTTCATGCCCACACAGAGGATCTTTTCCGGCTGCACAATCACCGGTAAGAAGGTGATGGCGCTCAGCGGCACGTCCACGGCGTCGTTCAGGTAACGGGTGGCCTGCGCCAGCCCGTTGCCCTGCAGCAGCGCCTTGAGGTCGCTGTAGCGGTCGCCGAGGCGGCGGCCTAAATCAATCACGCCGTCGGCCTGGACGATGCCGTAGCTGCGTTTTCCCTGGTATAAAAAGCTTGCGAGTTTCATTGTTCTTTCCTGAAAACTTAAACGAGGAAGTTGCCCAGAATCAGCAGTGAGATAGAGACGTTAATCGCCCCGCCGATACGGGTAGCAATCTGGGCGAACGGCATCAGGCTCATGCGGTTGCCTGCGGTCAGGATCGCCACGTCGCCGGTACCGCCCTGGCCGCTCTGGCAGCAGGAGACGATGGCGACGTCAATCGGATGCATACCAATCTTTTTGCCGACGAAGAAGCCGGTCGCCACCAGTGCGGAAACGGTGCTGACAATCACCAGCAGGTTGCTGACGGTGAACGCCGCCACCAGTTCATGCCACGGGGTAATGGCCACGCCGACGGCGAAGAGAATTGGGTAGGTCACGGAGGTCTGGAAGAATTTGTACACCACCTGCGAGCCTTCCAGCAGGCGCGGAGAGGCGCCGTTGCAGAGCTTCACCAGCACCGCCATAAACAGCATGCCGACCGGGGCAGGCAGGCCAATCAGCTTGTGGCCGAGCATGCCCAGCATGTAGAGCAGTACCGCCAGCAGCGCGCCGGAGGCGATAGTGGTGACGTCCGCTTTGCCGGAAAACGCAGGCTGAGAGACGGTAGCATCGGCATTCGCGCGGTTAGGCATCAGCTGGCCTTCGCCGGTCAGGTGCGGGTAGCGTTTACCGAGCTGGTTCAGGCAGCCGGAGATGATGATTGCCGTCAGGCCGCCGAGCATGACCATCGGCAGCACGCGGCCGAGCGCCACGCCCTGGTCCATATGTAGCAGGGTGGCATAGCCGATGGAAAGCGGGATTGCCCCTTCCCCGACGCCGCCCGCCATAATCGGCAGAATGATAAAGAAGAAGATCTGGAACGGCTCAAGGCCCAGCGCCATACCAACGCCCATGCCGACAATCATGCCGACGATTTCGCCGCACAGCATCGGGAAGAAGATGCGCAGGAAGCCCTGAATCAGCACCGTGCGGTTCATGCTCATGATGCTGCCAACGATAATGCAGCAGATGTAGAGATAGAGAATGTTGGTGGATTTATAGAACTTAGTGGTGGACTCGACCACCACGTCCGGCAGCAGGCCATAGTAGACCAGCGCGGAAGGGATAAAGGTGGCGCAAATCGCCGCCGCGCCGAGCTTGCCGACAATCGGCAGGCGTTTGCCAAACTCGCCGCAGGCAAAGCCGAAGAAGGCCAGAGTCGCCACCATCACCACGATATCGCTCGGCAGCTTTCCGCCCAGGCAATCAATCGCAATCAGCGCGCCCGCCAGAACGAACAGCGGCAGAGGAATAATCCCAATTTTCCAGGTATCCATAATATGCCACCAGCGCTCTTTGAGCGAAGGTCGCTGAATTTCAATCGGGTCGTGGGTAACAGAGAAAGAATCGTCAGTTGTGCTCATAATAAGCCCCTTGGTTATTTTGTGCGTTCAGCTTAGAGTCACAAAGGCTTACTTTATGTGAGGGATGGCATATTAAAAGCGAAGTTTTAATGGCAGCTATGGTTTTAATGGTTTCTTTTATTTAATGTGATTTATACCTTATTTATTGGCGTGGTTTTTATGGTTTCTTTTCCGAATTGAACAAACAAATAACATTTGTTCGCGCAGCCCGAAGCACGTTAGCCTTCAGGAGAACTCATTTACAGCGCCCGCTGTGCAAGGGATCACAAGTTTTCGGCAAAGCGGGCGTCCGCACGAAAAAAGATGATATATTGGCGATCTTTGCTGCTACCTCGCGTGATAGTTATGAAAGTCTCTTTCCAGATCAAGTTGTTTATTTCGCTGGTTGCCTTTTTCTCAGTGCTTTTTGCGCTACTGGGCGGATATTATTATGCCGATGTCGGTAAACAGCTTTATCAGGAAATGAGTACGCGAGCCAAAATACAGGCTGAAGAGATTGCGCTTATTCCGACATTGCGTAATGAAGTTGAACAAAAAAATATCTACGCCATCCATGATTTTATGCAGAAGATTTCTGCGCACAGCGACGCCAGCTTTATTGTGATTGGTGATAATAAAGGGCAGCATCTTTTTCACTCCGTCTTTGCCGACAGAGTGGGCACTACCCTGGTGGGCGGAGACAATGAAGCCGTATTGCAGGGTAAAAGCACCACCACCATCCGCAAAGGCGGGCTGGGCATTTCGCTGCGCAGTAAAGCCCCCATCTTTAACGCTGCCGGCCAGGTGGTCGGCATTGTTTCGGTAGGCTATCTCACCAGCTACCTTGATACCATTACCGTCAGTAAGGTGGTCAATATCCTGATTGCCGCCGTGCTGCTGCTGATCGCTCTCTTTATCTTCTCCTGGTTCTTTACCCGCAGCATCAAGAAGCAGATCTTCTCCCTTGAGCCGCGAGAGATCGGCCTGCTGGTGCGCCAGCAGAAGGCGATGATGGAGTCTATTTATGAAGGGGTGATTGCCATTGACGATCGGCGGCGGATTGAAGTCATCAACCAGGCGGCGCGCAAACTGCTGGGTCTGAGCCAGCCGGCCCGCGAGCTGCGCGGACAGCTGATAAGCCAGGTGATCGATCCGGTTCCGTTCTTCGACACGCAGACGATGCTGGCGAAAGATACCCATGACGAGATTTGCCGTTTTAACGATCTCACGGTAATTGCCAGCCGGGTGCACATTATGCTTGAGGGGTCGCTGCAGGGCTGGGTGATCACCTTCCGCGATCGCAATGAGATCGACTCGCTGAGCGCCCAGCTCAGCCAGGTCAAACGCTATGTCGATAACCTGCGCATTATGCGTCATGAGCAGTTAAACAGGATGACGACCCTCTCCGGCCTGCTGCATATGGGCCGCTATGAGGAAGCCATTGGCTACATTCAGGCGCAGTCGGAGCATGCTCAGGAGCTGCTGGACTTTATTTCTTCGCGCTTCTGCTCCCCGACCCTGTGCGGCCTGCTGCTCGGGAAAGCCGCCCGCGCGCGGGAGAAAGGCGTCGAGCTTAGTTTCGACCCGGCCTGTCGGCTGGACAGACCGTTCCAGCCCCTTGGGGAGCAAGAGCTGATTTCAATTATTGGCAACCTGCTGGATAACGCCATCGAAGCGACGCAGCGATCGCCGCTTCCCCATGCGCCGGTAGAAGTGCTGATCAAACTCAGCGAACAGGAGCTGATTATTGAAGTGGCCGACCAGGGCGTTGGCATTACACCGGCGATCCGTGACCGGATCTTTGAACGCGGCATCACCACCAAAACGCGCGGCGATCATGGGATTGGTCTGTATCTGATCGAAAGCTATGTCACACAGGCTGGCGGCGCGATAGAAGTTGCCGATAATACCCCGCGCGGCGCCATTTTCTCCTTGTTTATCCCGGCTACGGGAACCGCCCGGCAACTGGAAGACACCGACTATGCAACATGAACTTATCGACGTACTGATTGTTGAAGACGAGAACGAACTGGCGCAACTGCACGCGGAGCTGATAAGCAAACATCCGCGTCTGAGGCTGGTGGGCATTGCCTCGTCGCTGGCTGCGGCCCAGGCAGAGCTTGAAAGCAAACAGCCGCAGCTGATGCTGCTGGATAACTATCTGCCGGACGGCAAAGGTATCTCGCTTATCAATAACCCCATGCTGGCCCGCGCCAACTGCTCGGTGATTTTTATTACTGCCGCCAGCGATATGGACACCTGCAGCCAGGCGATTCGCAACGGCGCGTTCGACTACATCCTCAAACCCGTCTCCTGGAAGCGGCTCAGCCAGTCGCTGGAGCGGTTTGTGCAGTTTGCCGAACAGCAGCGGGTGTGGAAGATTGTCGACCAGCAGAACGTGGATTCGCTCTATCAGCTACAGGCGAAAAACTACCGCCTGGACAACGGCAGCAAAGGCATTGAGGAAAATACGCTGGCGCGGGTGCAGACGCTGTTCAACGACAAGGCAACGCACTGCTTTACCGTGGATGAGGTGGTGAGCGAAACGGGATTAAGCAAAACCACCACCCGGCGCTATCTGGAACACTGCGTAGAGGCGGGCTTTCTGACGGTGGAGATGCTGTACGGCAAGATTGGGCATCCGAGGAGGATGTACCGCCGCACAGAAGCCTGATGCGGTATTGTAGGCCCGGTAAGCTTGCGCCACCGGGCAAGTCGCCGGGTGGCGCTGACGCTTACCCGGCCTACGTTCGAGAGAGGGTCTACCTTAATACATACCCATACAGCCGCTTAATCCCGTCGGCATCCTTCTCGCTGTAAACCCCCTGCAGCTCCGGCGAGAAGCCCGGCAGCAGGTTGATGCCCTCCTCCAGCGCCAGGAAGTAACGCTGTACCGCCCCGCCCCAGACTTCACCCGGCACCACGCACAGCACGCCCGGCGGATAGGGCAGCGCCCCTTCAGCAGCAATGCGCCCTGCGGCATCCCGAATGCGAACCAGGTCCACCTCTCCGCGAATATAGGCCCGGTTTGCATCCTGCGGGTTCATTACCACCTCAGGCAGGCTCTCCTTGCGGAACATCGCCTTCTGCAGATCCTTGACGTCAAAGCTGACGTAGAGATCGTGCATCTCCTGGCACAGCTGGCGAAGGGTGTAATCCCGGTAGCGCACCGGGTATTTCTGAAAGATCGTCGGCAGCACGTCCGCCAGCGGCGTGTCGTCTTCTATATGCTGTTCAAACTGGCCCAGCATCGCCACCAGCTGCGCCAGCTTCTCGCTGCTTTCGGCAGGCGTCAGCAGGAACAGGATCGAATTGAGGTCGCATTTCTCCGGCACGATGCCGTTTTCGCGCAGATAGTGCGCCAGAATCGTCGCCGGGATCCCGAAATCCGTGTACTCCCCGGTTTCGGCATCGATACCCGGCGTGGTCAGCAGGAGCTTGCACGGGTCGACAAAGTACTGCTCGCTGGCATAGCCCTCAAACCCGTGCCATTTAGCCCCCGGCTCAAAGCTGAAGAAGCGCAGCTCGCTGGCAATGACGTGCGTCGGATGATCCTGCCACGGCCGCCCCGCCACCACCGGTGGGATAAACGGTTTGATCATATGACAGTTGGCAACGATCGCCTTGCGCGCCTCAATCCCCAGCTCGACGCACTCCGCCCACAGCCTGCGTCCGCTTTCCCCTTCGTGGATCTTCGCATTCACATCCAGCGCGGCGAACAGCGGATAAAACGGGCTGGTGGAGGCATGCAGCATAAACGCGTTGTTCAGCCGCTTGTGCGGGCAGAAGCGCGCCTGACCGCGGATGTGGTTATCCTTTTTATGGATCTGCGACGTTTGCGAGAACCCGGCCTGCTGTTTGTGCACCGACTGGGTCACGAAAATCCCAGGATCGTTCTCGTTCAGCTCCAGCAACAGCGGGGACGTTGCCGCCATCATTGGAATAAACTGCTCGTAGCCCACCCAGGCGGAGTCAAAGAGGATGTAGTCGCAGAGATGGCCGATCTTGTCGATCACCTGACGGGCGTTGTAGATCGTCCCGTCGTAGGTGCCAAGCTGAATGATCGCCAGGCGGAACGGACGCGCCTCGTCGGCCTTCTCCGGCGCCGTCTCGCGGATCAGCTCCCGCAGATATCCATCGTCAAAGCAGTGGTCGTCAATCCCGCCAATAAAGCCAAACGGGTTACGCGCGGCCTCAAGATAAACCGGCGTGGCGCCCGCCTGGATCAGCGCCCCGTGGTGGTTAGATTTATGGTTATTGCGGTCGAATAGCACCAGGTCGCCGCGGGTCAGCAGCGCGTTGGTCACCACCTTGTTGGCCGCCGACGTACCGTTCAGCACGAAGTAGGTTTTGTCCGCGTTGAACACTTTCGCCGCGAACTTTTGCGCGTGCTTGGCGGACCCTTCGTGGATCAGCAGATCGCCCAGCTTCACGTCGGCATTGCACATGTCGGCGCGAAACACGTTCTCACCGAAGAAATCATAGAACTGTCGCCCTGCCGGGTGTTTTTTGAAAAACGCCCCGTGCTGGTGGCCCGGACAGGCGAAAGTGCTGTTGCCCATCTCCACATACTGGCTCAGGGTGTCAAAAAAGGGCGGCAGCAGGTTCTCTTCGTAGCGGCTGGCAGCGCTCTCCAGTTCCAGAAACTCCTGAGCCTTACCCGAGATAACCGCGGTGGCGCCGTCAGGAACGTCCGTTGGCTCCTGCGAGAAAATAAACACCGGTAGCTGAAAGCCCGTGCGTTTCAGCAGTGCAAGAATGCCGCTGCGACTTTCAGCTGTTGTGATGACCACGGCCGCCACATCGGTAAAATCAGTGCTGTCCAGCGTCACCTTTTCGCGGTGCGTAGACACGGTGGAGGCCAGCTCGCGGCTGACGGCAATTTTCATGGTTTTCATAGGCGCAGTTACCCTCACCGAGCGGTGAGACAGGGAGGAGAAAATTCGCGCAATAATGTCACCTTTTATTTTGAGGTGCAAGAAGGAATCAGTATGCACGAAACCACCCAAAGCTAAGGCCCGAGCAGCCCTAGCGTGCCATAATAATGCAATATCAATGATTAAATAACAGGAGTTAACTTTGGTTATCGGGCCATTTATTAACGCAGGCGCCGTATTGCTGGGCGGCGTACTCGGCGCCGTGCTGAGCCAGCGGCTGCCGGAGCGTATTCGCACCTCCATGCCCTCGATATTCGGCCTGGCATCGTTAGGGATCGGTATTCTTTTAGTCATCAAATGCGCCAACCTGCCGGTGATGGTGCTGGCCACCCTGCTCGGCGCGCTGATTGGCGAGTTCTGCTATCTGGAAAAAGGCATTAACAGCGCGGTGAGTAAAGCCAAAAACCTGATTGCCCGACCGGGCGGCAAGGCGAAACACGGCACGCACGAGTCGTTTATTCAAAACTATGTCGCCATCATCATTCTGTTTTGCGCCAGCGGCACCGGGATTTTCGGTTCGATGCAGGAGGGGATGACGGGCGACCCAAGCATATTGATTGCGAAGGCGTTTCTTGATTTCTTCACCGCCACCATTTTCGCCACTACTCTTGGCGTCGCTGTGGCGGTGATTTGCATCCCGATGCTGCTGATCCAGCTGGCGCTCGCCACCTGCGCCACGTTGATTCTCCCGCTCACCACGCCGGCGATGATGGCAGACTTTACCGCCGTCGGCGGCCTGCTGCTGCTGGCTACCGGGCTGCGCATCTGTGGGATAAAGATGTTTGCCGTGGTGAACATGCTGCCCGCACTGCTGCTCGCCATGCCGCTCTCCGCGCTCTGGACGCGCTTTTTCGCTTAAGGATGCGGCGAAATGGTGAGAGATTGCGCAGTCTGTAACGAAAACAACATTTTTCGTTGACGGCAGGGGGCAGATCGGGTTTAATGCGCCCCGTTGCCCGGATAGCTCAGTCGGTAGAGCAGGGGATTGAAAATCCCCGTGTCCTTGGTTCGATTCCGAGTCCGGGCACCAAAATTTAGTTTCATGATGTTCCTATACGTCCTGAAACGTTAGAAAATCAGTAAGTTAAAGAAACCTGATGGTACTGAAAAGTTCCGTCAGGTTTTTTTGATATCCAGAGTTTTGGGGGGCTTAATTGGGGGCCTGTTGGTTCGATAAACTCTGGAGCCCCCCGCGATGCCACTCACCGATATCGCCATCCGCAATGCAAAGCCGCTCGATAAACCTTACAAGCTCAGTGACGCGCAGGGTCTTTACCTGCTGATTAAACCCAACGGTTCTAAACTCTGGCAACTCAAGTACCGCTTTGGCGGCAAGGAGAAAAAGCTGGCGTTTGGCGCTTACCCGACCGTAACGCTGGCGAATGCGCGTAAGCTGCATGAAGAAGCTCGCGCCGTACTCAGCGCGGGCGACGATCCAGGGGTGAAAAAGCAGCAGCAGAAGCAGGCAAAGAAAAGTGGTAATACCTTTGAAGAAATCGCCCGTAAATGGGTGGCAGGGAATATCCGCTGGACCGAGGCACACGCCGCCAAAGCCCTGCGCTCGCTGGAACTGCACGTATTTCCGCTGATTGGCAGGATCCCCGTTGCCGACCTGAAAACCGCCGATCTGCTGATCCCGCTGCGGGTGGCGGAGAGAAAGGGCAATCTGGAGACCGCCGCGCGGATCCAGCAGCGCACCACGGCGATCATGCGCTATGCGGTGCAGGAGAGCCTGATCGCCAGCAATCCGGCTAACGATCTGACAGGCGCCATCGCGCCGCCCCCGAAAAACCACTACCCCGCCCTGCCGCTGGAAAAGATGCCGGAACTACTGGAGCGCTTCGAGAGCTATTCTGGCAGGCTGTTAACCCGTCTGGCGGTGCAGCTTAACCTGCTTATCTTTATTCATTCCAGCGAACTGCGCTTTGCCCGCTGGGCGGAGATCGATCTGGATGGCGCAATGTGGACCATCCCCGCCGAGCGTGAGCCGATTCCGGGTGTGCGCTATTCAGAGCGTGGCGCAAAGATGAAAACGCCGCATCTGGTGCCGCTGTCAAAACAGGCGGTCACGGTGCTGAAACAGTTAAAGCTGCTGTCCGGTAACAGCGAGTTGATGTTTCCCGGCGATCACGATCCGCGCAAGCCAATGAGCGAAAACACCATCAACAAGGCGCTGCGGGTGATGGGCTATGACACAAAGGTGGACGTGTGCGGTCACGGCTTCCGCACCATGGCCTGTAGTGCGCTAATTGAGTCCGGACGCTGGTCGAAGGACGCTGTGGAGCGGCAGATGAGCCATCAGGAGCGTAACAACGTTCGCGCCGCGTATATCCACAAGGCGGAGCACCTCGACGAGCGCACGCAGATGATGCAGTGGTGGTCGGACTATCTCGACGCCTGTCGGCAAAAGTTTGTTGCGCCATATCGGTACGACAGGCAGGTTCAGGTGGCCTGAGCCATTCAGCGAGTCACACCGGAAAGCAGATCTCAGCGGATCTGCTTTTTTATTTGCACCAGCGCCAAATCCATTGAGCTGCGCCAGTTCCGGCCCTTTAAGCCCTTTGGCCTTTTCCGGTCTGGCGCGGTTACCCTTAACGTTCCTTTACCCTTCGGCCTTTTGCTTTTCATGATTGCACCAGAACAGGAAATTATTCCTCTTCCCGCCGTCCGTAAACCTGCACCACATACCGCCCGCGCCCGTCGCCGTGGCCCAGATCCATTGAGGTCAGCGCCAGCGCTTCTTTGTCGCTGAATCCCTGTGCCAGATAGTGACGGAGCGCATCCTGCGCCCACGCATAGCGCAACGAGTGAGGAGTGTAATCGCCCGTCAGGCCAGCCTTTGCAATCTCCCCTCGCCAGTAATTCATCGCTTTCTGAAGATTAGGCTGATCGATCAGTCTGCCGTCACGTTGCTCTGCGACAGATAAGGCGTTTTCCAGCGCTTTTTTCACTGCGCCAGTGTCCTGAATAATAGTTTCACGTGGACGATGGCCTTTGGTGCCAAACACCACCGTCAGCCGGGTCTCGCCGCGCTCCAGCGCCTGTTTCCACGTTTTTAATGACTGACAACACTGAACCGCTTCCTGCGAGCGCAGCCCCATCAGTCGCGCCAGCTCCAGCGTTGCCGCCAGCCCTGCGTCTTTGTCGCGGACGGCTTCCAGTACCTTACCGTAATACTCCGGCGTGATGGCCCGGTTGGTGCCGTTACGGGATGCGCCAGCCAGTCCCAATGATTTATTGGTCAGGCGCGAATGTTCCGCCACCTGCTTACGTCCGGCCTGTTGCAGCACGCCACGCAGCGCGGCCATTTCATTTTGCAGCGTCCGTTTACCGATCTCCTGCGCCAGTCGCGCCTGAATATAGCATTCGATATGGCGAACCTTGATCTGCTCCACCCGCTGGATCTGGATATTCAGCGAGCGTAAATGGCGGCTGAACCGCTGCACAATGTGGATGCGATCATCCACCGTTTTAAAACTGCCGCCCGCTTTTTTTGCCAGCGCCTTCATTTCACCACCTAATTTACCCATAGCGACCCCTTGCAGCCTGATAAAAAGCACAATCTGGCCCCGGCGTATGCTTTGTGGCTGCGCCAGAACGATACCTTCACGCCGGGGTGGCAGGTTGTTGAGGTGTAGGAAGTTTCAGACTGTACGCGGTACAGGCTGCCTGCGTGAGCAGGAATTCTCCGGGGCGTCATGCCCCCCTCGGTATCGATCTTTTTCTCCTTTTCTGAACCGACAGCGACCTGAAAACGGCGTGCCAGTGTGGGGGATTGAGGGCGCAGGCCGGATAAACCGTGGCTTGCGTGGGCGTGGTGAAACGGCGTCACTTGCGCCCGTAATACGGGACTCAAGTGACGCCCGGTCAGGTGCTGTGCTCTGAGAGGGCACATTCTGGTGTAGGATTTATCGGAAAGTTTCCGGCGCGGTGAAACAACGATCAGTGAACTGGTGCAGTTAAGAGGCGCTGAAATTCAGCTGGTGTAAGCGAGCCACGAAATCGGGTGATTTCCGGTTGATTGGAATTACAGCCGATGAACTGGCGCAGTTAAAGAGTGTATCTGAGCCTCCGCCGCGATGTTCTGCGACCCGGTGTTTGCAGAGGTCTGCACCGGTAAAGGGATCAACCGTCCTGATAACAGGTGCTTCTTTCAGGTTGCGAAGCAAAGGGCGCTGTCAACGACAGCATAGAGCAGAAGGGAGATTACACCCGGTTTGCACAGATGAAAAGGGGAAACCTTTTTTCTGGAAATTGAGTTGCTTGTGGATTTTTTCGCGATTTTATGAATGGCAGTCTGCCGCGCTTCGCTTGCCTTCTCCCGATCTTCCGCCTGCACATGCAGCCAGAAGATCGAGAGAATCTGTTTTAACGTGGTCTGAGATAACGGGAAGGCCAGATGTGCTCTGGCGCAACGCCTAACGCTTCAGCGATCAACCTTTCACCTTTGGGCCAGCGGCGGGTAAGCGCGTTTGCCAGCGTGGAGGACGCCAGCCCCGACTGACGAGACAGCGCCGCCAGCGAGGTGCTCCGCTTTCTCAGCCCGGCGATAATGTCGGCGGGATGCCAGTCCTGCTGTATCATACTGTCACCTTATCGATAAACTTCACGCCATCGGCGGTGCGTATCCATCGTGGAGCCTTAAGTTCAGCGGCAAAGCACCAGACCAGCTCACACATTAATCCGGTCAGTAACTGTTCCATTTTCGGCAGTAGCGCCCGCCCTGTCAGAAGCCTCGCCAGTGTAAGCGAGTAGTCGCAAAGTAATTCGGAACCGGGTTCAAAGTAGGTGGAACTGGCAGGAAGGGTATCGGTGGTCAGACTTTCAATCAGGTGGGGCGGGATGGGATCGTTCAGCGTGGGACGCAGCAGCGCAAGACAGGCAGCAAGCCGTCCGCAAAGCGCCAGCCGTAGCGCCGGATTGTCGCTTTCAATGAGGGTGTCGGCGAAGCTTTCGCAATAGTTGGCAAGGACGGTGAAATCCGTGGCGGCGTTGAAGGAAACAGCAAGTAACGGGTGTGTTTGAGTGGGGATCGTAGCCATAGTGGCAGCCTCCAGTAAGTGATTGTTTGAACCACCACCGAAGAGACCAATCTTACGGGTGGTGGAACCGGACGGAGTTGGTCTTACCGGCCTTACTGGACACCGGCGCGTCTTGCGACGCCTCCGCCCGGCCCACCATTGAGATGTAGCCGGATGAACGACATAAAAAAGACGCAAAGCGCGTCATATGTCGCCAGTAAGGAATATCTTCAGGAGACCAATCCCGGCACCTGAATTTGCAGGTGCCAAGAAAAGATACCGCGTTTGGTTTTGCCAGACAAGGAATTTCCGGGGGGCCCATTACACTTCTCTGAACAATAATGCCGGCAGAAAAACAGTGACTGAATTTTCTCCAATACAAAAACACGACCATCTCAATCAATTGTTATTCAAAGCAAAGATTGAATCATCAGATGAAATCGCCTACGATAGCGAAAGCCATCCCCCCGGGATCCTTAGCCTCTACACGATAGTCATGCTCGTACGAGGTGTGCGGGGCTCGCCGACAGCTTGTCGGCGTCGAAAGAAAGGAGCCCGGTATGAAACAGAAAACTGTGCTGGTTCACCAGTATCTGCGTTTCCGTTTTGGTCGCTGGGAGCACGTGTGTCAGCACATGCGCTCTTTGCCGAACTGCTAACGGTTAATCCCGGGGTGATGGTCCTCTTCTATTTGTTAATCAGGCCGCTTGTGTCGTCTTTTCCATCATTGATGTGTAATGTTCTTCATCTTTCGCCGCCTCGAATACTTTCTTAAACCAGATAAGATAGCGTTCAACCGAAGCCCCCTCATGAAGAGAGATATTACGGGCATCCTGGTGAGAATGTCGATTCAGGTAACGAGCAAATATACGGAAACCCGGTTCGCCTTCAGGTCCGCTGGCCAGTGTTTCAAGCGCCCGATGAAGGGTTTCACTTTTCCCCGAAAAACCAAAATAATATTCAAGGATTTGCCGCATTGTATTTGGGATCACCACACTGGCAATGTCATCTTTTTGGGCGTGGCGTAAGACATACCATAGTGCCTGATAGTCGTTCAGTAATTCTTTTTCGGAAACAAAGGAAGCAGAACTATGTAAAGATTTGGATACCCGATAAAGCGTCCATTCTGGTGGGCAAGAACCCGCTGCCCTTTTCTTCCGTTCCGCAGAAAGCAGTAACTCCTGAAAGAAAAACAGGCTGTGCGTCAGAATAATCACTTTCTCAGCAATTCTGGCACGTATAACCTGATGCTGGATCAACGATGCTATTTCAAAAACATAGTTTTGCGACAGGCTGGATATAGGATCATCAATGACAATTAAACGTTTTCGTTGGTCACTGTCATCACGACTTTTTCTCCCTGTGCAAGTCTCCAAAAAATAAAGAAAAGCAATCAGTGTTTTTTCACCTTCACTCAGACTACCAAAAACAGGCGTATCGCTGTTTTCACCTTCCCGTACCAGACGATAATCATCCCGATCGTCATAGGGCGCAATACGGAATCCAGTGATCCCAAGGCTATCCAAACTGTGATTAATACGTTCAATCGTTTCCTGCGTATTGACGATCAGGCTGGATTTATCGCGAATGATTGCGTTCAGAGTATCAAGCTGGGCCGTAATTTCATCCCGAGACACCGTTAATTTTGCTAATTTTTCAGCAAGTTCTGCTAGTTGTTCATCATGGTTAATTATCGTATCGGTAGCCAGCTTTCGGATATGACCGAGTAACCTCTGTTTCAGTCTTACCCGCTCAGTCTGATAATTTTCAGTCTTTCGGTTATGTTCGCTTATTACCGCATTAATACTGACTATCTGCACAGAGACATTGCCAGCCAGAGCAGAAAGATCCTCAACAGTAATCGACGCAGAGGGTGATGTTAATTTCTCATCGATATGCAATTTATTTCTTTGATAGGCCTGCTCCAGTTCAAGCAAACAGAGATAAACAGGATGTTCCTGATCAACTAACGGACACGCTTTTATTAACTGCCGCATATGTTCGGGTTTATCGTGCCAGAGTTGATATCGTGCCTGAAGTTCCCGCAACTGGTCCATCGCGGCTTCCCATGAAGTATCAAAAAGGGCAGTGATTTCCTGTTGAAGTTGCCAGACATCTATCGGCGTTTGACAAAATGGGCAAATGTCATAACTCAGCCACTGCAGCCCATTTCTCACCCAGTCAATGTTGCCTAATTGGTTAATTGCGGCAGCAAGACGGCTATCACCTGCTGGAATAAGAGGTTGCATCAATAGCGCAATATCACTTTCATTCAGAGGGGATACTGGCAATGCTTCGAGCAAAGCGTAAGGGTTGCCTTTACTGGCCTCAAGTCGGTGTAGTTCTTCGTTTAATTCCTGCGTCGAAGTATCTTCAACTTCAGTGTGTTCAAGGATGGTTTGATAAAGCTTGTCAGTCTGTTTAGTTCCAACCATCAAATCCCATAAATCTGTTTTTCTGATTTCTGCGGTAGAACTATAAATCTGTTTCGCAGAACCATTTTTAATGTTTTCTTCCATACTCTCAACGTCGCGTTTTTGCACGTCCAAAGCATCACGCCGGGCAAACAAAACTTTACTCTCCGCTTCCAGAGCATCTATTTCAGTTTTAATTTCTGCATTTTCACTATTTAAAGTGAAAATGCCCGGCTGAGAAGGTTGACTGAAAATATCGTCTACATACTCCTGATTAAATACCAGGTAGTTCATATCCAGTGGAGGTCGCAGGTTGCACTGACTGTAATCTGGTCGACCATGCTTATAAAAGTAACCAGAAACGGTTGATTTTCCTGAGCCGTTTTGTCCATAGATAAGAGTGACATACTTACTCAAGTCGAACTCCACTGGCCTTTCGCCCTGATAACTGCGAACGCCGCGGATGGAGAGAATGCTCATGCTATATCCTTATCATCGCCTGCTGTATGTGGGTATTTTATCGTCGGAATTCCCTACAGCAAGCTACCTCACTGATATCTGCCATTTTAAAAATTGTCATAGAGTGAATGTTACTGACATTTTTTAGATTAGACTCCTTGCTACACAAGGGATATAATGAAAGTACATATCAATCAAAACGTCAGTACAGGAGAATCAATGTCTGTTGCCGCTCTGGCCCGCCAGCGGGTTCATCGCATGAAGCGTGGCATCCCCTTTTCCATCAGCGGATTTTATTCGCTGGGAAGCCGTGCGTCGGTACAACAGGCAATGAGCCGTCTGGTCAAAGAAGGATTGCTGGTCCGGGTCTAACGTGGCTTCTACTCCCGGCCAAAACCGTTGAAAAACCTTCCATCCGTAAATGTTGTCGCTAGTGCTAATGCCGTTGCCGCCGCATGGGCAAAAGAACGCGGTTACAAAATCACCCTTCAGGGACTGGAAGCCGCTTACCGGCTAGGGTTGCAAACACAAGCACCTGTTAAACGCATCTATTGGTCAAACGGCCCTACACGAGAGTTCCGCGTCGGCAATGAGTTGGTACGGATCCAGCATAAATCAGCAAGTCGGTTACGTTGGCTGAGCCGGCCTGAAGGAGAGCTGATGCGCGGTTTGCTAAGTCTGGAGCAGGAACATACCTCGCCGGAAACGCTGAAGAATGCTTTTCATCGGCTGAGCATCCCGTCCGCGAAAGCGCGGCAGATTGCCGGAAAGTTGATGAATGAGCCTGCGCTTCACGCATGGCGCTTACAGCTTATGACTTTACAAAAGGCGCTCTGATGAACATTTTTGATTACTACCGGAGCGCATAACAACGCCGCGAGCTTCAGGAAATCCTCTCTTACGCGGCGCAGCAGCATCCCTCCGGGCTGGGAGCCAGCTTTCTGGAAAAGGATCTCTGGGTAACGGAGACCCTTCGGTTGCTTTTTAATGAGGAGTTGTTGGGAGGATTATCTGTCGCGTTTAAAGGCGGAACGGCGTTAAGCAAATGCTGGAACGTGATTGAGCGTTTTTCTGAAGATATCGATCTTTCTGTTCACTGGGCCGATCTGGCTAGCCACTCAGAAGAGGAAGAACAGCAGGCATGGGAGCAAAGCACGCTAAATAACAGCCAGAATTGCCGGTTCAGAGAGCAGCAGCAAGAGCGCTTAACCGAATGGACAAACGCGCTGGCAGAACGGTTAAACCGACGCTTTCAGATTTATGATATTTCGGGCCTTGAAGCAAAAATGGAACCCGACAGTGGTGGCGAAAAAGTCGATATCTATTTCCCACGGGTGAAAGAAGACAGTATGGCCTATCAGCGCGATCATATTCTGTTGGAATTTGGCGGATGAAATCGTGGCAAGCCAACCGGTCTGATGCCTGTTATAAGCTATCTGTCCGGGATTGCAGGCATGGATGCACTTCAGTTACCCGCTGCGACCGTAAACGCTTATGACACCGGTTATATTCTTTGGGAAAAGCTGACGGCGCTGCACCAGTTCTGCACGCAAACCAAAGCGCCAAATCCGGCCCGACTGGCACGCCACTGGTATGATGTGGATTGCCTGCTGCGTAATCATTTCGCCAGCCCATATAAAACGCAGGAAGCTATGCAGAATGTGGTCGAGATGAAGCAACGTCGCTGGTCCGTGCCGGGCGTGGATTTTACTCAGGTGATTGCCGGAAACCTGCAACTGTTGCTTGACAATGCTGAACGGTTCGCCGCGATCGCCGGGGATCATCAAACGGCAGTAGAAGGGGGAATGTTCTTTCATCAGCCTGACATATTTGCTGACATTGCCGATCGTCTTCGTCATGCGCAAGATGAAATCAATCGTTTTATGCGAGGCTCACAAATATAACCCATTCCCGCCAATTGATCGCCCAGCCACATAACATAACCCTTATGAATACCATGGTTTTTATGCTTGTACTCCAGCCCATTCGCGGTATTATTTTACGATCTCTCTTCCAGTTTTATGCTTACCGCCTTTGCCGCTCGTAGAACAATGCCGGGAAGCGTTATCAGTGATTAAGGGCACGGAATGGGCTTCTGGATATTTGTTATTATGTTGGCTGTTATCTGGCTTCTGTTTTCTAAAAAGAAAAAGTCGCCTCCCCCCAAAGTAAACAGCAAAACCATCACCAAAATAAATCATTCATCCCATCAGAAATCTCTCAATAAGTCAGACAGCAGTGTGACAAATATGCATTCTCAGGGCTTCGATGATGACGAACTGGCAACCTTTACCTTCGTTAATGGACAGACGGTTGAATACAGCACCAGCCGCCAACCATCACGCGAAAGCGCCGCCCGTAGCAATACCACGCCGGCGCGATGGGTCAAACCGGGAGAAAGCGTCAACATTCAAAACGTCGTCATTAATAGCGGTAATTTTTATTTCGGCGGACGGTTAAAAACACATTCATCAGGAGAATATGGCTATCTTTATAACGATGGTTCCGACGCTTCGCTGATTAACGACACTTTCCCCATCGAGCCCATTTCACGGCATTATTATGATGAGTCTCTGGGATACTGGCCCAGCTTCGCCACACTCTCCCCTCGCTGCCGTGGCGCCTATCTTGACTGGCTGGCAAGCGATCGCAGCGATGCGACCTGCCCCATCGGCTACGTTTTTATCTATTTTTACGGTCTTGAGCGCCGCATATTAATCGATGGTACGAGGGAATCAATTTCTGACGATGAGTTCAAATCATTATTTGAAGAATTATCACGCCTGAGAACAGTATTTCAGGCAAACAGATCCTTCCGTCGTTATTCGACGCAATTAATAGAAACCATGTCGCTTCTCCGGCCTGATGCCATCCAAATAGAGGATGAAAGCGAATGCTTTGCATCAGGCAGTTCATTGCTATTTCAGTTTCGCCTGGCCGCGACGGTTGCGCAAGGAGAGCCCGTATCCGCAGATCTAGCTCTGGCATGGATAAAATATTATACCGAATATACGCTACGAACTCCGGCGAGGCGTTGTGCAGAAGAGTTTGCCGCTCTGTTTAAACAACGCTATGTCAATAAGTTTGGTGAAGGCATGGTAGTTAAACCTAACAAGACCATGTTGAAACTGAGCTATTCCCCGGCAAGTAGCTCGCTCAGGGGGATTAACATTAAGCATCCTGAGCTCCCCGATCCCAGTATATTAAGAGCACCTGTACAAAAACTGATACAGATTGCAGAATCCTGTATCAACGCGCTGGATGCCTACAGTCGCTATCTCGGTAAAAAAGATGCCTCAGCAAGTGATGTCGCCGCCATCATGCTGCTTCCCGATGAAATACTGACCGAAGATGCAGAACGCATGTTCGCTGAATTTAAACACTGGGCAGATGAGAAAATCCGTGAACATTCAGGGCTGACGACAGTGTCTGATTTCTGGGCCAGACTGGGTATGCCTGTACCGGATAAGATTAATAAGAAAGAAGCCGAGCTGATGCAAAATTTCGTCCGGCGAACAGGCTACGGCATTGCGCCGGATATGCGCTATCACCTTGTCCGGCCAGAACCAGAAGGACACGTTGTTTTGTTTCCCGAAGGGCATGCGGAATTCTACGTACCGTCGGCGGAATTTACGTCAGTCTCCGTGGCGCTTCGGTTGGGCGCCATGATTGCGCAAATGGACAAGCGCGTGGACGTTGCTGAACAGGCTACGCTGGAGAGAACGATTAATCATAACGATGCGCTGTCGCCAACAGAAAAACGTTCGCTGCACGCCTACCTCACCTGGCGGCTCAATACGCCTGCAAATCAGGCCGGTCTGAAAGGTAAAATTGAGCAACTCAGCGATAAAGACAAATCCACTATTGGCAACGTGATTATCAGCGTCGCCTGCGCAGATGGAAAAATCGATCCGGCTGAAATTAAGCAACTGGAAAAAATCTACACCAGCCTCGGCCTGGACAGCAGTACCGTCACCAGTGATATCCACCGCCTGTCAACCGCAGAAACAACTCCGACAGCTACGTTACAAACCCCATCTGAGACGAGCGGCGCGTTTTCTCTTGATGAACGGATCCTTGCCCGTCATGAATCCGATACCACAGACGTACGCCAGTTGCTGAACACCATCTTCACCGAAGATGAACCCGCAGACGAATCCCCTGCGGAGATCCCGTCACATACTGGCGCAGGTCTTGATGAAGCACATCACCAGCTTTACCAACGTTTGCTGGAAAAAGAGCGCTGGGCGCGAAACGAAGTCGCTGAGCTATGCCAGCAGTTTAATTTGATGCTGAGTGGCGCAATTGAAGCGATTAATGACTGGTCTTTCGAACAGGTTGACGCCCCAGTGCTTGATGATAACGATGATATTTACGTTGACCTGGAAATTGCACAAGAACTCAAAGGATAATTTATGTCTGGCATTCGTATTCGTCTCAAAGAAAGAGACGCCATTATTCAGTCACTGAAGTCAGGCGTTACGCCTAAAATTGGCATTCAGCATATTCAGGTTGGTCGGGTCAACGAGATAAAAGCGCTGTATCAGGATATTGAGCGTATCGCTGATGGCGGTGCTGGATTCCGGCTGATTATCGGGGAATACGGTTCCGGTAAGACATTCTTTTTAAGCGTTGTGCGCTCAATTGCGCTAGAGAAAAAGCTGGTGACAATCAGTGCCGATTTATCTCCGGACAGGCGTATCCACGCGACGGGCGGACAGGCGCGTAACCTTTATTCCGAACTAATGAAGAATCTGTCCACGCGCAATAAACCGGACGGAAACGCATTATTAAGCGTGGTTGAGCGCTTTATCACGGAAGCCAGAAAAGAAGCAGAAAGTACAAATGTACCGGTTCCGACGATTATTCACCAAAAGCTCACTGACTTGTCTGATATGGTTGGCGGTTACGATTTCGCCAAAGTCATTGAATGTTACTGGCAGGGCCACGAGCAGGACAATGAGACACTGAAATCAAATGCCATCCGCTGGCTAAGAGGTGAATACACCACGAAAACCGACGCCCGTAACGATCTGGGTGTGCGCACCATTATTTCTGATGCCTCTTTCTACGACTCGTTAAAGCTGATGAGCCTGTTTGTCCGTCAGGCCGGATACGCGGGTCTGCTGGTGAATCTGGATGAGATGGTCAATCTGTATAAGCTCAGTAATACTCAGGCCCGGGTTGCCAACTATGAACAGATACTGCGTATTCTGAATGACTGCCTGCAAGGAACCGCTGAATATATCGGCTTTTTACTTGGCGGTACGCCAGAGTTTCTGTTCGATCCACGCAAGGGTTTGTACAGCTACGAAGCCCTCCAGTCACGACTGGCTGAAAACAGCTTCGCTCAGCGCGCTGGTGTAATCGATTATTCATCCCCTTCCCTGCATTTAGCCAGCCTGACGCCGGAAGAGCTCTATATTCTGTTAAAAAACCTTCGCCACGTTTATTCCGGCGGAGATGCGGATAACTATCTGGTTCCTGATGATGCGCTGACGGCATTCTTACGCCACTGTAGCAATACTATTGGTGATGCCTATTTCCGTACGCCACGAAACACCATTAAAGCTTTCCTGGATATGCTGGCCGTTCTGGAACAAAACCCGTCCATTCAGTGGTCGCAGTTAATTGCCGGTGTGGCGATCGCGGAAGAAAAACCCAGCGATATGGATGAAATGACGTCAGCAGAAGATACTGACGAGGACGGGCTGGCCGACTTCAGATTATGATGAACGAATACCAGCGGCTGGATCCACGTATACAGAAGTGGATATACCAGCAGGGATGGGCCGATCTCCGGGAACTGCAAAAAAAAGCCGTTCCACCGATATTAGCGGGCGATCGGGATGTTCTGATCAGCGCCGCGACTGCCGCGGGTAAAACAGAAGCGTTTTCCCTGCCCGCCTGTTCTGCCATTGCGGATATTCAGGGCGGTTTTGGCATTCTATACATTAGCCCACTTAAGGCCCTGATTAACGATCAGTATCGACGGCTGGAAAGCCTCGGCGATGCGCTGGAGATGCCGGTTACGCCCTGGCATGGCGACGTTGCGCAGAGCAAAAAACTGAAAGCGAAGAAAAACCCTGCCGGTATTTTGCTTATCACCCCGGAGTCGCTGGAAGCGATGCTGATCCGCAATGCGGGATGGTTAAAGCAGGCTTTCGCGCCACTGACATATATCGCCATTGATGAATTCCATGCTGTCATCGGTTCTGAGCGGGGTATGCAGCTTCTCTCTCTGTTAAATCGAATCGATCACCTGCTCGGAAGAATCGACAATCCAGTCCCCCGAGTCGCACTCAGCGCAACGCTGGGGGAACTGGAGCGAGTACCGTTATCTTTGCGGCCAAATCAACGTCTGCCCTGCGACATTATTACCGACAGTCAGACTCACGCCACGCTAAAAGTACAGGTGAAAGGTTATCTGGAACCGCTAACCACCTCGGGCCAACAACCGCCGCCGTCGGCAGAGACGCAAATCTGCCATGATATATTTCGCCTTTGTCGCGGTGATTCCCATCTGGTATTCGCTAATAGCCGCAAACGGACCGAAAGCATTGCCGCTACGCTAGGGGATCTCAGTGAAGCGAACATCGTTCCCAATGAGTTCTTCCCCCATCACGGATCGCTGTCCAGAGATCTGCGTGAAACGCTGGAACAGAGGCTTCAACAAGGCAACTTACCTACCACTGCCATCTGTACGATGACGCTGGAACTTGGCATCGACATCGGCAAAGTCAGCTCCGTCGTGCAGGTTACCGCACCCCATTCCGTAGCCAGCCTACGCCAGCGAATGGGGCGTTCCGGTCGGCGCGGATCGCCTGCCGTATTGAGAATGCTGATTGCCGAACATGAACTGACGCCAACATCAGGCATTGTCGACCAGCTCAGGCTTCAACTCGTTCAGTCGCTGGCCATGATCCGCTTACTTATCGGCAGCAAATGGTTTGAGCCCGCCGATACCCGGCAGATGCACTATTCCACCCTGTTCCATCAGATTCTGGCGATCGTGGCGCAGTGGGGAGGGGTGCGTGCCGATCAGATCTGGTCACAGCTATGCCAGCAAGGGCCATTTCAGAAAGTCAGAATCGATGACATCAAAACGTTATTGAAGCATATGGGGGAGAACCAGTTTCTGACTCAGCTATCAAGCGGCGAACTGGTACTGGGCGTCGAGGGCGAACGTCAGGTAAATCAATACACCTTCTATGCCGTGTTCAGCACGCCGGAAGAGTTTCGCATTGTGGCGGGGAGCAAAACACTGGGCTCTATCCCTGTCGATTCCCCACTGATGCCTGACCAACACATTATTTTCGGCGGTCGACGCTGGAAGGTAACCGATATCGATAGTGATAAAAAAGTCATCTATGTCGAGGCGACAAAGGGTGGGCAACCGCCGTTATTTGGCGGACAAGGGATGTCCATTCATGATGTCGTCCGCCAGGAAATGCTCACCATTTATCGGGAAGGCGAATACCGTATCACCGTTGGCGATCGCAAAGCCGATTTTGCCGATACCACGGCCAGAAACCTGTTTGATGAAGGGCTGCACTGTTTTCGCAACAATAATCTGGTTTCAGAATGTTTTATTCAGCAGGGACAGCATGTCTACATTCTTCCCTGGCTGGGCGATCAAACCGTAAACACGCTGTCGGCATTGCTTATCCAGCGCGGTTTCAAGGCGGGCTCATTTGCTGGTGTGGTTGAAGTAGAAAAAACTACGGTCTCGGAGGTTAAACAAGCGTTATTCAGCGCACTTCAGGAAGGGCTACCTTCCGAATCCCGTCTTGCCGAAAGCATCGTTGAAAAGTGCCTCGAAAAATATGATGAGTATTTACCGGAGACGTTGCTGACGCAGGAATATGGATTACGTGCTTTTAATGTTGAACGCGTGACGGAGTGGTTGCAGGGGCATTTTTATTAAGGGGAAGAAGAATGAGAAAAAGCTGGACTATAGAGGAAGATTGTAAGCTGCTAAACTTGGTGCGTCAGCACTTTTCCGCGCTGGTCAGCCATAACCGGCTGAATGCCACAATGCCATTTAGCCAGCAGCTTCACGATGCATTTGACTCACCTGACCGCGATGCCGCAGCATTGCTTTATCGCCTCGAACAGGCAAAAATCCTGGGATTTGCCAGCCGTCCTGGTGGCGATCCCACTAAACAACCGTTTCGCTGCCTGATAAGCAATGATTTGGCGCTATACGATTACAGCCTCACCTTTCCCACCCTCAGAAAAGCATTGCATCCAGATACCGTTGCGGCAGCACTAAACCACTTCACGATTAGCAATCCACACGAACCACTATCCAATACTATCAATGAAATCGCGACAGCCTTGCATCTTGCCCCCATGCAGGTGGAAAAGATTCTGCTCGAAAGCGGCCAAATAACCATCAATAGTTACCGCAAATATGAGCGTGTTGGAGAGAAAACTATCAATAATAATCTGCAAGACCTCATCTCCAGACAAATTCCTGACATAACGCTGATTAAAGAGATTAACGCCTGTCGCGCCCAAGTCTCTCAACTTTACCAAGTGCATGAACGTGATGGCGCTGAGGTTATTTTCAGTTCCGACGGCACGGGTTTCGGCAAAAGCTATGGCGTGATTCAAGGGTATGTTGAATATCTGGAACGTTTCGCCAAAACCCAGCAGCCAAATTACCTGTTTCCCGAAGGCGGCTTTACCAACCTGTTGTTCATGTCACCGCAAAAATCACAAATCGACCTGGACAGCAACCAGAAAGAGAAAATTCTGGCCGCTGGTGGCGAGTTCATTTGCGTTCTCTCTCGTAAGGATATTGCCGACCTCGATTTTATTGACTGGGCCTCTGGCCTGAAAAACCGTGAACGCTATACCCGTTGGTATAAAAATGCCAATAGCAACTCCCCTGTAAGTGTTGCTATGCGTTCACTAAATCATCTGGTTTCGCAGATTGATCGCTGTGAAGAACAACTGGCAACATTCAATAGTCAACATACGGATCTTGATATAGAAATAATCAAAGACCAGCTAAAGAACTACCGTCATAGTCTCCGCAACACCATTGTATCGGCCTGCAAATCATTATTTGAACGAGGTAATGGTGAAACGTCAATTCAAGAATATATTCGCCGCGGACTGCTTGCTCGCAGAAAGCGAGAGCTTAACGCTATGCAGGGAAAACCTGCGTCAAAAATGAGCGTACACGAAGTCTACTTCGAGCTTATCAAGCAGGTATTGCCTTTCGAAGTGTGTCAGTACCGCCCATCGGTGCTATTAATGACCACCAACAAGTTCGATACATCAACTTATCGCCTGGCACCTCGTAAACGAGGTGAAGGTGTGAATTTTGAGCCCGTAGGTTTTGACCTGCTCCTTGGCGGCAAACTGAACCCCAAAGATCCACAGATCAGCACCGTTGCGGCGGCAGGTCACGCCGGGCAGATCGCTTACCTTCGCGATGAACATTTCAAACGTAATCCAGACTGCCCTTTTCGCCACAAGAATATCCGCTTCACGGTAATAATCGATGAACTGCATGAAGCCTACACCCGCCTTGAAGAAGCGTGCCATGTGAAACTGGTCACACAGGAAAATAATCTGGCGCATGTTATCTCTGTAGCAGGACGTATTTACAACGCGGTACTCAGCCTGGAGCGCCGGAACAAGCCCAAAGAAGCACAAACGACCTTTGAGCAAGAGATGGTCAAATTCATCACTACTCTGCGCAATTTACTGGCAGAAAAGTGCGAACTATCCTCCGGTACAACGCTGGGCTCGATCCTGGAGATGTTTCGCGACCAGTTAGGGGCATTTGAAGTCAACGGCGACGCTGCCGAACGCATCATCTCAATCACCCGAAACGTGTTCAGCTTTAACCCCAAAATGTACGTCAATGAAGAGGGGCTGAAACGCATTCGTATGCGTAACAGCGAAGGCGACATAACGCGCACCGAGCTGTATTACGAAGTCGAAAATGATGCCAGTGACACCAGCCCCACCCTGCACGATCTGTTCCAGTTGGTCTCCGTCATCCTCGCCGCCTGTTCTGATATCACCAACCGACACTTTAAGCGCTGGGTAAAAAATGGTGGCCAGGATAACTCCAGCAGCCAGAATACGCCTTTGGGCCAGTTTGTTGACGCAGCCAATAACGTGGCCGGCGTGGTGCGCCATATATTCGATCGCACCACCGATGAAAACTTGTTGATTGATCATTTCTACACTTACCTGCAACCCAAAACCGTATTCACGATGACGCCGATAGCTGAACTCAATTATGTGAACAGGGGAGCCGAGCGCACAATTATTCTGGCGTTCGAGATGGATCTGGTACAAGAGTTGCCCGAAGCCATGCTTCTGCGTTTATTAACCAGCACGCACAATAAAGTGATTGGGCTTAGTGCCACCAGCGGTTTTAGCCACACCAAAAACGGTAACTTCAATCGTCACTTCCTGGCGCGCTATAGCCGCGATCTTGGCTATCGGGTCGTTGAACGCGAAAAAGCAGATATCGATACGCTTAAAGCATTACGCGGGTTGAGGGCCAGTATCCGTAACGTCAACTTCAGAGTTTTTGATGATAACCAACTAAAATTGACCGATACCTACCAAAACTGTGAGATCTTTCGTAGGACGTATGACGACTTTTTCGACGCCCTGAAGAAACCACTGGAATACGCCCTGAAAAGTACCTATAAACGACGCCAGTACTGCCGGGAGCTGGAAGCGTTATTGCTTGCCGCCTACGAGGGTAAAAACAGCCTGATTCTGTCGCTTTCAGGGGCGTTTAAGCGGGCCTTTATCAGCGCCTGGCGCACTCATCAATCAGCCTGGCGTCAGCAGTACGGTATGCACTCCCGGTGCGATGAAAAAACGGATAACGATAAGAAACATGACCAGATCCTGACCTTTACCCCATTCAAAGGGCGTCACACCGTCCATTTGGTCTTTTTCGATTCACCACTGGCTAATGTCGAAGATATCAGGCAAGAAACCTATCTCCAGAACAGCAATACCGTACTGGTATTTATGAGCAGCTACAAAAGTGCAGGCACCGGCCTCAACTACTTTGTTAAATACCATGACGGCGATATTAATGATATCAATGCACCACGTCTGGATGTCGATTTTGAGCGCTTAGTGCTCATCAACTCCTCGTTTTACAGCGAAGTCAAGGACAACAGCGGCAACCTCAATACATTACCTAACTACGTTACCGTGCTTAAACACTACGCCGATGACGATATTACCGTCCACAAGCTGGCCGATTTCAACGTTAATTTCGCCCACGGCGAAAACTATCGCCTGTTAATGGCCGAACATGATATGAGCTTATTCAAGGTCGTCGTGCAGGCCGTAGGGCGAGTCGAGCGTCGCGACACTCTATTGAAAACAGAAATCTTTTTACCCCGCGACGTGTTCCGTAATGTTGCATTCCAGTTCGCCGCTCTCAGTGAAGATAGCGGTAACGAGGTAGTATCAGAAAGCATGTCCTTGCTTAACCACCGCCTCATGAAGGAGTGCGAAAAGCTGAGTCAGAGCCAGTCATTTAGTGATGCAGAACAGCGGTATGCGTTTGAACAGGCTATCGTAGAAAATGGTCGCCGCATTGATGCTGTTCATAAGCGAGTCCTGAAAACCGACTGGATAAATCAGGTACGCGCCGGCAACCTTGAATATCTCGAATTGTGTAATTTATTCCGCGATTCTGGCTCCTTTACCGATCCTCAGCGCTGGCTGGAAAAACTTCAGGCTAATTCCTTGTATGCCGCCAATCGGCAAATGCAATCTATCCACCACGCCCTGTTTATCGACCGCCATCAGGGCAACCAAACTATTTTACTTTGCCACAAACGCGGCCCGGATGGACTTGTCCACAGAGATTATTCCGCTCTGTCGGATTTCGCTGGCGGCGCAAGAGAGTACCGGCCAGAGCTCACCCTCTTTCCGCAGTATAGAAACGATGTCGATTTTACCCCCGGCAACCTGGTCGGCGAGTTGATTCGTGAATGTGACAACATCCAGGAAACGGCATTCAAAAAATGGGTACCCAACCCCAGGCTAGTTCCGTTGCTCAAAGGCAATGTCGGTGAATATCTCTTCGATAAAGTGCTAAAAAGTTATGGCGTTACCCCACTCTCCGACCAACAGGTGTTTGAACGCCTTGAACCGCTGGTCTATGAGTTTTTTGACCGCTTTATTGAAGTGGGTGACGACCTGCTCTGCATCGACGTTAAACGCTGGGCAACGCAGTTGGACGATTTAACGCGGGCAGAAGAAACGCTTGAGAAAAGCGACAACAAGATTCGCCAGATCCGCAATATCGCCAGCCAAAAGACAGATACAGAGGGGCAGAAACAGCTTCAGGCGGTGCTGGCAGGCCGTTACGAACGCATTCGATTTGTCTATCTGAACATCGCCTACAGCCAGAATCCCAATAATCTGATGTGGCAAGATAACGTGGATCACACGATCCACTACCTTAACTTGTTGCAAACCGACTACCAGTACTATCAGCCAAAAAATCGAGAGAGCGGACGAGCTCAGGAAAACTCGAAACTGAGCATGACATTGGACATTAACCCAATGTTATTAACTCTACTGGGTGTAGAAAAGTTGCCGACTAAAGGAAAAGTATCATGATCCCTAATCTGAATGAGCTGACGGATACTCCGATTGCCCGTACCAATTTGATCAAGCTTGAAGAAGATCAACTGACGACCATCCAGCGTCTATTGGCCCCTGTATCTAATATCTATACGATAGACTTTATGGTTCAGCGCTTTACTAAAGAGCGAAAAGAAAAATCCGCTGATTACTATGCGCGTATTCATCAGGAGGTAAAATCCTATGTGAGGCAGAAACTGGGACTGGATGCCAAGCAGGACGTAAAATATGAGCTACATCTTTTACCTACTTACGAGCACGTCTTTTTCTTCCTGGCACCTGCTGCTGCACCGAACAGCCCAGCGCATCGGACTTTGGCAGAACGCATTGAAACGCTTTGTCAGCGACTCACCGATGAAAATTATGATCTGTCTCGTCTGATTCAGGGATTATTCAGCCTGCATTTGAAAATGGTAATGCTGGAAAAAGCCAGTGAGCGCTTTTCGGTATCGCCGACTTACTTCAACTCAACGCTTTACCTTAACGCTCGCCTGAGTCAGACCGTCACACAAAAAAAAGGCACCGGGGTGATGGAAGCCTTTGAGCTCGACATTTATGCATCAGAATATAACGAACTCGTTTTTACCCTGCACAAACGAAAATTCCTGGTCGAACTGGCGGATGAGATGCACCTATCCCTGGACGATACCAGCGTGTGGTTTAACATCGATAATCGTCGGCTTAAAGCTCGGCGCAAACTTGATGCCCGTGATAGCAAACTGGATTTTTTTCGTGAGCGCAGCGGTTATGGTGAATGCCAGGCCTATACCTATAACGTGGTCATGAACGCAGCCTGCGAGCGGCTCAGTGAACTAGAGATCCCCCATCAACCTATTCCATTTCAGGCCACCCACGAGGTCAATCAGTTCGCTACCGACCTCGATCAACAGCTGGCTAATACGCTGTTGGTGGTTAATAACGGTGTCGAATTCAGCGCCACGCAAGAAGCTTATTTCTTTGACGCATTAGCCAACCAGTTTCCCGGATATCAACTTTGGCCTCTGGCATCGCTTAATCATTCCAGACAAACCGGATTTTCTGAGCTGCCTGCCAATACATCTATTCTGGTGCTCAATGCGGTAGATGAAGAGCGGAGCAACAGCATCCGCCAGCAAGATAATGAATCTGTTGAGTACAATGATTTCTATGCTGCCTTTGCCGACGCCCGAAAACAACCTGAACTCAGTTGGGATAGCTACACCCAGCTTAAACTAGCTCGCTTGCAAGGATGGTTAAATCAGAAGCCGCTGCCTGTAGTCTTGCAAGGTATGAACATTGATTGCAAATTACTGGATGCGATCGACCTTATTAATGAGCTATCAGTAAACAATCCCGAAAAATACAACACTGATCTTGCAAAGCCTCGTAGTCGTCTCAAGTCAGCAGTTAACTTACTAAACAGCAAGATCCGTCGAACAAAAACCGAGTTGTGGTTCAAAGAGAGCTTACTCAACCAGCATCACATCCCACTACCAGACCTAATAGACGGCCACTATACCGCCTATGCGGTACGTAGTACTAAAAGCAATACCTCCTTACTTGGTCATGTTGAACTGAAAGTAGAACATGGTCACCTTAAAGTGGTAGGTACAGGTATCACTGAAGGTAAACTGGACTGGCTGTTGGTTGAACATCCCCCGTTGGAAAGACTTAAGAAAATATTCGACAAAAGCTTTTATCTTTACGACCATGCCGCAGATGTCCTGCTTACCACCTATAACAGCGTACGTGTGCCGCGCCTGATTGGCCCGACTAAATTTGATGCGGTCGATTGGTACGCTTACCAAGAGAGTGAAAAGGCGCGAACGGAACCTAAAGGAGATAATTTTGATGAGTACACCATCACTCGCTCGGCAAAATCGGAGCAAAATATACTGCCTTATTTAATATCACCAGGCCGTTCGAAACACGACCCGCTAACCAAAGAGCAAAAAATGAGACACCACCATACATACTTGCAACCACATGAGCATGGGGTGTTTGTCCTGATTAGCGACGCTCAACCTACAAATCCTTCAATTGCACGACCTAACCTTGTGGAAAACCTTTTGATATGGGACGCTCAGGGTAATGCCGTAGATGTATTTAACCACCCATTAACTGGCGTTTATCTCAATAGCTTCACGCTAGATATGCTCAGGAGCGGCGAAAGCAGTAAGAGTTCGATTTTCACCAAGCTTGCCCGATTGATGGTGGAGAACTAACGGAAAGTAAGTCGGTGTTTTTAGAACACGTTATATGTGGACCTGACTCCACATATAACGAATCCCCGTCCGCCAAATAACAATTTTTCGTGATAACCCTCACAAAAACAAAGTGATTTTTTATGGGGGCCTTCGTGGGGGCGCTGTTTGCGAGAAATATCAGTAAAAAACAATAACAAACAGCATGTTAATCGTGGATATGATTCCGAGTCCGGGCACCACTATTTAGAAAACCCAGCCTATGGCTGGGTTTTTGCTATATGGCTACGGCCGATTTCTGGGCGCTGATAAGCGTGGCTTTAATGCAGGCACGCTTACGCTAATAGCCCGGTAAGTTAATACAGGCGGTGGCTCTTTTTTATCACTTAATTTTGCCGGATAAATTGCTGACCTGATTTGAAAGGTTGTCGTTGCTCCGCTTCATGTCATCAAGGCTTCTTTGCAATCGCTCGATCTTACTCTCCTGCTCAGAATTCTTTCTCTCAAGCTGTAAAACCTTCTGAGTTAGCTCATCGACTTTGCTGTTGTCGGACTTCATCTTCCTCAGGCTATCCTGCATCTCCTGTAGATCCGATGCCCTGAAATCAGAAGACTCGATTTCATCTGCATTAGAAATTACCGGGATATATCCTCTACTAGAGATGTGGGGTTCGATACTAACCTGAACTTTATTTAGACCCGCAGAGTGTGCATAACCTATTGAATAAAAACAAAAAAAAGAAACAACACACAGACCAGACAGATATTTATTCATTTCTAACGTCCTTTTAAATTTTTCAATCACTTCCAGGAGTCTCCTTCTGGTATCACCCGCTCAGGATAAAACACATGGCTTAGCCTCTGGCAGTTCATAAACGGGGTTGAAGAGCAGAAGATACTATTCGTTTTTCATTATAATACGCGTTTCCTCTCCCCCAAAATCCAACCGCCACCCGCTCATTTTCTGCCACCTTATATCCGCCGGTATCGAGATAAGCGCATTACCACGCACCTTATCAAAGGTATCTCCCATGCCCGTCAAAGAAATAATCCTGCTTAGCGCCTGCCTGTCAGGGCACCTTGTCCGCTACAACGGTACCGATAAATCCTGTTCCTCAGATCTGCTGCAACACTGGCGCAAAGAAGGCCGTCTGGTCACCCACTGCCCGGAACTGGCGGCAGGGCTATCTACCCCACCCTTATCCGCAGAGAGGGTTAGCTGTCAGGGAATCGACGTGCTGAACGGGCACCCGCAGCTGGTAGAAAGCGATGGACGCGACTGTACTCGCCTATGTTGGTCATTAAGGAATTCGATTGTTCAAGCCCATACCTGTACAAAGCTGTTGCGACAGGTCAAAACCTGTCATCAGCTGAGATAAAGTGGTATCGGATAAATTACTCTGGCCTTGAAGAAGAGTATTTCAACATGTTGCCTGAAGACGTCAGGATAGTGTCGATTTCCTCTGCGATGACTACAGGCGATAACCCTAACGAAAACCCTATGGAAACCGTCGAACTCAGGTATGAGATTAAAATGCTCCTGGAAGGTCCATTCTTTCTTTGCCGGAGATTAACGGTCACTGTAATTCTCAGTGAGGTAATCTAACAATTCTTGCTCATCATATAGCATCAGAAAAATTTCCAACCAGTCTCTTCAACCGTGTCCATTACAACGTCCTTTCTCTCGTTTTGAGCCAGAGTAAATCCATAGCTAAAACAAGGATGTCGTCACCGTCCAGTTTTCTTAAAACTCAGCATACCGCCCGCAAGTCAGTTCTATGCTTTTGGTTTCTCCCCACCCTAGGGATCGTTCCCATCTGCGTCCAGCAGTTTGTTTTTAAAGATAAACAAACACGCCTCGTTGAAGTTCTCCGCCCCCAGGCGTTCCGAGAGGGCCGTTCGTTTGCGATAGAGGCTTTTCACCGACGTATTCAGCTCATCGGCAATGGCTTCCATCGGCATCCCTGCCCTCAGCAGCCGCAGCATGATCGCTTCGTGCGTGCTAAGCCTTAAGTTAAGCAGCCACTTCGTGGTCAGGCGTCTGCCCTTCATATTGAGCACCAGGTTAAATAACGACGCCATATCCGGCGCGGTGAGCGACGTGTTCATAAATGACTTCATACTGAGCAGATTCTCCTCGCGGTGTCGCATATCAAGCATAACGCAGCAGATTGTTTTTTTCGTTCTGGCCGGATGGCGTATCAGGTAATCATATAAACGGAGCGGAGAACGACTATCAATCAATACAGAATATTCATCTGCACCGTTATCAAATATGTTTCTGTCAATCGAGTCGAGCAGGATAATATCCGGAAAAAATATCCGCATCCCCCTGACAAGGTAGCGATCCTGAGTCACTAACACTATTGAAGTTGCCACTAACCATCCCTTTTAGATTAAAGCAAGAACGATCCCTCGGAAAGAAGGCCGCCTTCGTTTTATAGCGCTGTTATATTAACGATAAATGTATTCTGGCTTTGGACATCCCTCAATACAGACATTGATGAGTAAGACTTCCTGTAGACTATCATTCAATGGCTGCCGTTAATTATAAATAAAAAACAATCGCAGAAAAGTCACTTCTCTAAACATTAAGAATTTTTGTCATGAAACTTCCCAAACATGCACCAGAAAGTACTTTAATTGACACAGACAAACCGCATTAAAAATATATACAACGCTGTCACAATAAAAATAAAACAATCTAATTTCAACAACTTACAAATAAACAATCAATTCAATAAAAACGCCACAAAGCGCTCAATCCAGAATTATCTCAAAACGACACGCCCGCTTTTCAACATATTTATCCGGCAACATATCAGGTGTACATTAGCTTTCACCCAGTCCACTAAGATGAGGATCCATAATTACCTTTAGGTAAGTACCCCGTAACATCACTGCATTCAGATTTAATGTTCTCATTTATGGCCTTTAACCCAGAGTTTAAAGGCGGCCGTGTTATGCAATGGATTCATGATAAACAAATGGCAAATAGATATGGAAAGTTCACTTCGCTTCAATACGTTATTCTTTTATCGCGCCCCAACATTATTGTTTCTGTTATTCCTCTTTCCCGTTCTGGCTCAGGCGACTGAATCCGTTTATGAGCAACAGATTCAACAGGCGCGTAACGGTAATTACACGCCGTTTCTCGATTATCTTCAGCGTTATCAGCAGCAGCATGCCCTGACGCCTGAACAAGTTGCAGACTGGTTACAGGTTGCAGCCTGGGCGGGTCATGATGACGAGGTTATTCAGGTCTGGCAGCGTTACGGCATTTATATGCCGCTGCCCGCCCGCGGCGTTGCTGCCGTCGCGCAGTCCAGGCGAAATCAAAAGGCGTGGCAGCCGGCCCTGGCGCTCTGGAAAGAGGCGCGTAGCCTTGCGCCGGATAACGATGATTATCGTATCGGCTATATCAAAACCCTGGCCGATGCCCGCATGGATACGCTTGCCCTGCAGGAAGCCCGACGGCTGGTGGCAGAAAATCCCTCTCAGGCGCATCTTCAGACGCTCTCGTATGTCTGGTTACGCCAGGGAAAAAGCTGGGATCGGCTGCTGGCAGACACCCGCGCGCTGAATATCGCACCGGAGAATAAAGCGCTCCTCAGCGAGCTGATCGACGCGCTTACGGATAACCGGGTGAATACCCCCGCACTCCAGCTTTCACAAAGCGTGACGCTGTCTCCCGCGGAGCGTCGTCGTCTTGAGCGTAATGCCGCCGCCGAACGGGTTCGCCTTGCCGATGTACCTGGCAGAACGGAAAAGGAGCGCCTACAGCTTGCGCAATCTGCGCTGAATCGTTACGACGCCCTGCTTGCTCGCTGGCAAAACGAGCCGCAGGCGGCGGAAGACGTCGTCCTTGCGCGTATCGACAGGCTTGGCGCGCTGTACGCCCATGCTGATTACCCACAGGTGATTAGCGAATATCAGGATCTTACGGCAGCCCAGCATCCGGTGCCGGGCTGGGCAATCGGCTGGGTCATCTCCGCGTATCTGCAGGAGCAAAACGCGGCCGCCGCCTTCGCGCTTCTGAAACGGTATCCGCAATACGCATCCGACCCGCAGGACGAGGAGCACGCGCTTTTCTACGCCTGGCTGGATACGGGACAGTATCAGTCCGCCCGCCAGTACGTTGAGCGCCAGACCCGCGACGTCCCCTGGATCCGTTACGATTTCGGCTCCCCTACCCCTCAGCCGAACGACAGGTGGCTTACCGGGCAGTCGCTCCGTTTTAACTATTTGCTGGCGACGAACGCCCTGCCGGAAGCCGAAACGCTGGCGCACCGTCTGGCGACAACGGCGCCGGGCAATCAGGGGTTACAGATTGACTACGCCACCCTGCTTCAGGCTCGGGGCCTGCCGCGCGCGGCCGAGCAAAAGCTGAAAACGGCGGAGGCGCTGGAGCCATCGAATCTGGAACTTGAGCAGCAGCAGGCCTACGCCGCGATGGATCTGCAGGAGTGGCGACAGATGGATTTACTGGCCGACGACGTGCTGGCTCGCGCGCCCGCCGACCGCAGCGCCAGGCGTCTCGACAGGCTCAGAACGGTCCACCACATGTCCGAACTGCGTCTCAACGCAAGCAAGGGTTTGCACTCCGATAGCCCCGTCAGCGGGACGCACGACCTGAGCTGGGACGCCACGCTCTATGGCCCACCCGTAGCGGATAGCTGGCGGCTGTTTGCAGGCACCCGCTATGCGCAGAGTAATTTCGATGAGGGCAAAGGCACCAGCCGTCACCTTTTGGGCGGCGTCGAATGGCGGCCACGCGACCTCCAGCTCGAAGCCGAGCTTTCCAGCAACCGCTATCACGGCGAAAACAAGCCGGGCGCTCGCCTCGCAACAACGTATTTTGTGACCGATAGCTGGCAGGTCAGCGGCAGCCTTGAGCGCCTGTCGCGCACCACGCCCCTTCGGGCGCTACGCAACGGAATTAGCGCCAACCGGGGTGAAGGCGGGGTGCGCTGGTACCAAAACGAGCGGTGTGAGTACCAGTTCAGCGCCGCCCTCAGCCGCTTCTCCGACCATAACCGCCGCCAGGAATACACCCTCACGGGCAAGGAGCGTCTCTGGCAGACACCGTCCCTGACGCTGGATCTCGAGCCGGGGATCGCCGCCAGTAAAAACAGCCTGCGGGACACGCTCTACTACAACCCGGCGCGGGATCTGTCCGTGACGGCTGCCCTGGCCGTTGACCATGAAATGGTCCGCCATTACGACACCCTCTGGAGCCAGCAGTTCGTGGTCGGAGGCGGCAGCTACTGGCAGAAAAATCAGTCCGCTGGCGCCATCGCCCTGCTGGGTTACGGACAACGCGTTCAGTGGAACAACGTTATTGATACCGGCGTGATGCTGAACTGGGATAAACGCCCTTACGACGGCAAACGCGAGAGCAACCTCTCCGTCACGTTTGACGCGACTTTACGCTTTTAAGGATGAATATGCTGAACACACGTTTTTCCGTGAGCCTGATACTCCTCGGCTGGCTCTGCCTCAGCGCGAGCGTCTGCGCGCAGGCGATCTCGTTCATTGCGCCCAAAGCGCGGCCGCAGCTGGAGGCGAGTAAACCCTGGCCGGAGAACCAGTTTCTGGTCCTGGCCTACCACGACGTCGAAGACGATGCCGCCGATCAGCGCTACCTCTCCGTTCGCACCAGCGCGTTAAACGAGCAGATAAGCTGGCTTCTGCACAACGGCTATCACGCCGTCAGCGTGCAGGACATTCTCGATGCCCATGACGGAAAAAAAACGCTGCCGCCAAAAGCCGTTCTGCTCAGCTTTGACGACGGCTACAGCAGCTTTTACACCCGCGTCTGGCCGCTGCTTCAGGCGTGGAACGTTCCTGTGCTGTGGGCGCCGGTGGGCAGCTGGGTGGATACGCCGGCAAATCAAAAAGTTAACTTCGGCGGCCTGATGACGCCCCGCGATCGCTTCGCGACGTGGGACATGGTGCGCGAGCTCAGCCAGTCCCCGCTGATTGAGATCGGATCGCATACCTGGGCTTCGCATTACGGCATTCCGGCCAACCCGCAGGGCAGTCGGGAACCGGCAATCGCCAACCGCTTTTATGACAAAGCCACGGGCCGCTATGAAACCGACCAGCAGTTCAGCCAGCGGATCGGCGATGACGTTCGCAAAGTGACTGAAAAAATCACGCAGGTGACGGGCAAAGCGCCGCGCGCCTGGGTCTGGCCCTACGGTGCCGCCAACGGTACGTCGCTCGCTATCGCCAGACAGCAGGGTTACCAGCTGGCCTTTACCCTTGAGGACGGGCTGGGGAATGTGCAGGATCTGGGCAACATCCCCCGTCTGCTGATCGCCGGAAATCCATCGCTCAAGGCGTTTGCCAGTACGGTAAGCCAGGTTCAGGAACGCGATCCCGTGCGCGTCATGCACGTCGATCTCGACTACGTTTACGATCCCGATCCGGCCCAGCAGACCCAAAACATCAACAGGCTGATCCAGCGGGTCTATGACATGAAAATCAGCCATGTTTTCCTGCAGGCGTTTGCCGACCCGCAGGGCGACGGCAGGATCAAGGCGCTCTATTTCCCCAACCGTCGGCTGCCGGTCCGGGCCGATCTCTTTAATTTTGTTGCCTGGCAGCTGCAAACCCGCGCGGGGGTAAAAGTCTTCGCGTGGATGCCGGTGCTCTCGTTCGATCTCGATCCTTCCCTGCCGCGCGTGCAGCGCCGGGATCGTCAAACCGGCCAGCTGCGCGAAGCCACCGAGCCCTATATCCGGCTCGCCCCGTGGGACCCGCAGGTGCGCCAGCAGGTGACGGACATCTATGAAGATCTGGCCCGCTATGCCAGCTTCAATGGGATTTTGTTCCATGACGACGCGGTGCTGACGGACGTGGACGATGCCGGACAGGACACGACTCGCCAGAAGAGCCAGACGCTTATCGGGTTTACCCACGCCCTGAGCCTGGCGGTGAAGCATATCCGTGGCCCGCAGATAAAAACCGCGCGCAACATGTTCGCCTTACCCATTCTGCAGCCCGAAAGCGAAGCGTGGTTCGCGCAGAATCTTGATGATTTTCTGGCGGAGTATGACTGGACGGTGCCAATGGCCATGCCGCTGATGGAGTCCGTCCCGGCAGACGAGAGCGATGCCTGGCTGACGCGCCTGGTTAACGCGGTCGCCGCGCGCCCCGGCGCGCTCGATAAAACCATTTTCGAGCTGCAGGCCAGGGACTGGGAGCAGAAACCGCAGCGCGCCGTTGCCGATAGCCAGCTTGCGCAGTGGATGCGCGTGCTCCAGCTGAACGGCGTCAAAAACTACGGTTACTACCCCGACGACTTCCTCAACAACCAACCTGATATCTCGCGCATCAGGCCTGAATTTTCTTCGTACTGGTACCCTGACAATGACTGATCGCATCATCGCATTCTCTATTTTATGTCTGGTATTCGGGTTGCCGTTGGGCGTGGCCGCCCTCTTTACCGGCGAACTGATTCTGGATTTTGTGTTCTTCTGGCCGCTGTTCATGTCGGTGCTCTGGATAACCGGCGGCCTCTATTTCTGGTTTCAGCTTGAACGCCACTGGTCGTGGGATAAAGACACGCCCGCCCCGACGCTCGCCGGTGAGCCGCTCATCTCCATTCTTATCCCCTGCTTCAACGAGGGACGAAATGCCCGGGAGACCATCAGCGCCGCGCTGGATCAGCGGTATGAAAATATAGAAGTGATCGCCATCAACGACGGCTCGTCTGACAACACGGCGGAGGTATTGCAGGCGCTGGCGCAGGAACAGCCGCGCCTGCGGGTGATTAACCTCGCGGAGAACCAGGGGAAAGCGCTGGCGCTCAAGGCCGGGGCGGCGGCGGCCCGGGGCGATCTGCTGGTCTGCATTGACGGCGACGCCCTGCTCGATCGCGATACCGCCGCTTATCTGGTGGCCCCGCTGATTCAGTACCCCCACGTTGGGGCGGTCACCGGGAACCCGCGTATTCGCACGCGCTCCACGCTGCTTGGCCGCATTCAGGTGGGTGAGTTCTCCTCCATCATTGGGCTCATCAAGCGGACGCAGCGGATCTATGGCCGGGTCTTTACCGTCTCCGGCGTCATCGCCGCCTTTCGCCGACAGGCGCTGGCGGACGTAGGGTACTGGAGCCCGGACATGATCACCGAAGACATCGACATCAGTTGGAAGCTCCAGCTGCGCCACTGGGATATCTTTTTTGAGCCGCGGGCGCTGTGCTGGATCCTGATGCCGGAGACGCTGAAGGGCCTGTGGAAACAGCGTCTGCGCTGGGCCCAGGGAGGCGCGGAGGTGTTTCTGGTCAACCTGCGCAGGATTGTGCGCTGGGAGCATCACCGCATGTGGCCGCTGTTTATGGAGTACGCGCTGTCAACGCTGTGGGCCTTCGCGTACGCGATGACGGTGCTGCTGTTCCTCCTCAGCCAGGTTGCGCCTGTTCCCGCCAGGCTGACCGTGGAGAGCCTTTTTCCACCGGAGTTTACCGGGCTGCTGCTGGGCGTGATGTGTCTGCTGCAGTTCCTGGTCAGCTTGTTCATCGAGCGACGCTATGAACGAAGAGTGGCCAGCTCGCTTTTCTGGGTGATCTGGTTCCCGATGGTGTACTGGATGATAGGCCTGTTCACCACCCTCGTCGCATTTCCAAAAGTCATGCTTAAACGCCAGCGTGCCCGCGCGCGCTGGATCAGTCCGGACCGGGGAAAAGGAAGCATTCAATGAACGAAAATACCTTAATTTTGACCGAGCATCGGCTATTGCCACGTCTTTTCGATGCCGCGTTAACGCTGGTGGCGTGGGGAGGATTTCTGTTTTTCCTGTATGCCAGGCTCTGGATGCAGCTAACCGATGAGAGCGACCACCGCTGGGGCGTGATTATCGCGTCCTTTAATACGGTGTTGATCTATTTGCTGTTCGCCGCGCTCAACGGCTGGCTACTGATTTTGTGGTATCAGTACAACCGCCGCCGCGCCCACGTGAGGCGGCGTCAGCCGGGCTATTTTCACCAGGAGGAGCTGGCCCGCAGCTTTAACGTCTCACCGCAGATCATCTCCGAGATGAGCCAGTACAACCTGCTTACGGTTTATCATGACCAGATTGGCCGCATCATCGATCTGAAGATCAGCGAGCGGCTGGAAGAGGAAGAACTGTAACGAAAAGCCCCCGCAGGATGCCCTGCGGGCTGAGGGATCCACAGTATTTTTTAAACAGAAGCAATAACCTTGTTTCAGAACGACTAAAGGCTTTCAGCGATGCCCTGGTCCGGCTGTAAATCGCTGAGGCGTTTGCCTTCCGGCCGGGGCGAGGCGCATGGATGCGCCGAGAGGGCGGGCTTTACAGGGACGTTACCTCCGCCCGTCCCCGATAAGCCGGAAGGAATAAGCCGAGGGCACCGCGAAGCGGCGATTTACCGCCGGGAGCCCGGGTCGCCAGGGTGGTGGCGACTGAGCCACCCTGGCACGTTCACAGGCCATGTCGTTAAAGAGTAGCAAGGAACATAAAGTGAACGGAATGACCACCAGAGCCGTATGTTCCCCCTCACCCCAGCCCTCTCCCTGTACGGTCCGGGGACATAGTGAACACTTGTTCGGGGACATGGTAGACACTTACAACTAAGGCATAAGAACCCGTTTATGGAGTC